>PBHE01000043.1 GCA_002719335.1 Acidimicrobiaceae bacterium | reverse complement strand
CTACGGCAACATTGACCATGTCGTTCGAATCAACTACTACCCGCCGCGAGGTGACAATAAAGAAGGCTGGGACAACATCGACATCTTCGGATGGCTTGGCTATCCGATGCAAATCAAGATTGATTTCCTATGTCGCGACTCAATTCTGGCTGCGCCCATCGTTCTCGACCTAGCACTGTTCCTCGATCTGGCCCAACGCGCAGGCGAATCCGGGATTCAAGAATGGCTGTCCTTCTATCTGAAGGCCCCGCAGTCCGTGAATACCTCAGGTCCCGAACACGACATCTTCATTCAACAAACGAAATTAAAAAACACGCTTCGCGAATGGATGGGAGAAGAACCGGTTACACATTCTGAAGCTGGGTAGTTCTTCCGTCGCTGTTAGCCGAACGTTTCGTGACTGGCAAGAAATCATCAGTGGCGTAACTCGTCGCTTTCGCTGAGCTCTTTGAGCATTGAACTCAGCAAACTTGCGTCGTCAGGGTCATCCACTGGAATGCTGAATTCGATGCGATCGATTAGATGACCGAACCGAATGTTCAACAAGGACGCGATTTCGTCGTAAGTCCCTACAGTGGCAATGGTGTGAAGCATCTCATCATGCACTAACGGTGGAATTTCCTCCCACCTCTGTTCTCGAGACAACGCAGCGGCTTGATCAACTTGGTCCCCCCAGCCGTGCACGTCGAACGCTGCCTTGTACGCGGGAGTAGCTAGATAAAAGCCCACTCTTGCCCGGACGCTCTCGGCAATAACCTCCAAACGCGCCTGATCGGGAGCGGTTGCGACTAGAGGTTTCATACACCAGTCAACGACATCAGCGTCACGTTGAGTTCGAGCGGCGCCGCGCACGACCGCAGGAATCATCGTCTCTTCGATGTACTTAGCTGAGCACACCGGATGGAGGCGGATTCCATCCGCGACTTCACCGACCACCGCACACATGTTCGTATTAATAGCGGAGATGTGCACAGGAATATCAGGGTGCTCTATCGGTCCAGGATCGAAAAGAGGAACCATCAAATCAAGTTTGTAATGGTCTCCATCGTGTTTGAGAGGTTCGCCGTTTTGCCAGCACTGCCAAACGGCTCTCATCGCCAAGATGTAATCGCGCATCCGAGGTGCGGGCGCAGTCCATTCCATGCCGTACCGGCGTCTGATGTGGCCGCGTACCTGAGAACCCAGACCCAATATTAAACGGCCTTCGCAAACCTTTTGAAGTGTCCAAGCCGACATTGCGGTGATCGTTGGAGACCTCGGAAAAGCCATAGCAACAGAAGTAGCCAGACCCAGGTGTGTTGTATTGACTGACGCGAGAGCTAGCTGCTGATAAGGATCGTCTTTGCATTCCTCGACTGCTAGCCCGTCATAACCGAGTGCTTCTGCGAGAGCCGCTCCCTCGATTATGGTTCGAACATCGAGTGGGGTGTCGGGTTCTCGTAACCCTGGGTCGACTTTCCCTAAAGGCAGCATTGTTTCTGACTTCATTTTCAGATCTCCAATCGCAAGGAACGACCCGAAAGATAGGCGTCTAGCTGCTCCAGAAAAACTTCATCTCCACGCTTGGTAATTCCTGATCCAGCCCCAGCAATATGGGAAGTGATAGTTACCCCAGGATGGTCCCAAAGTGGACTGGAGGGGTCAAGCGGTTCTGTTTCGAAGACATCAAGAATTGCGTGACCTGGTCTACCTGAACTCAAGGATTCCAAAAGTGCCTCGGCGTCAACCACCGGCCCTCGAGAGACGTTGACGAGAATGGCATCCTCATGCATTTGAGAAAGAAAATCTCTGTTGACCAAACCACGAGTCTCGTCAGTAAGTGGGCAGGCCAAAATCACGACGTTGGCTGATGGCAACAGTTCGCTGATTCGATCCATGGTTATCATCTCGTCTGCGCGAGCGTCTCGAACCTTCGTCCTTCGTGCCCCCACGACCTCAACACCAAAGGAGCGTGCTCGCTTTGCGACCTCGGCGCCTATTGAACCGAAACCAATCACCAACCATCTTGTGCCGTTTATTTCGTTCCAACCGTTCTGTACCCATTTCGCTTTTCGTTGGTTATCGCTTCGCCCTGTCCAGCCATGTTGGACATGCATAACAGCAGCCATGACATATTCAGCCACTCCTGCGTTGGGCGCATCGCTATTGCTTAGTCGTATTCCCGCTTCGAGAAGCTTGAGTAGGGGAGGAGCGTCGGTACCTGCCAAGCAAGACTGAACCCATTGAACGGTGCCTGGCTCCAACAAGGCTGCGACAAAAGATGGAAAATCTCCTGAGAACATTGTGTCAATTGCTACCCAACCCGCCTCGGGAGCGTATTGATTCGCTGTGACCGGAGATCCGTCTGCCCAGGTAACCCCAGTTGGTGACCAACAAAGAACGGCTAAGTCATGCGGGAGGTCGTCGAGTCGCGAACGGATTCTGCCGTAGGTCATGTGAGGGATAAGAACTTGACGCTTGGACATAGCCCGCCAGCGTAGGGTGCACAGTGTGCCGCTGTCCGACGCATCAAAGATTTCGTCGACGCGACTCAGCACGCCACTTTTAATTACGATTTTAGTGTTGACGATGGGCTTGGGGGCTTTTCCGTTAGTCGGGACGGCGGTCGTAGCGACAGCGTTGGCAAAGGATCTTGGTATGTCGCTCACGATGTTCGGCGCCGGTGTCGCGGTCAACACTGTCGTGGGCGCTATGTGCGCACCGCTGTCAGGGCGATTTAGTGATCGATATGGCGGGAAATGGGCTTGTGTCTCGGTGTTGCTTTCTTCGGGGATTGGCCTTTTGATAGTTGCCAGCGCGACCTCGGTCACCGGCCTGATGTTCGGGTTGTTAGTCGCGGGGTACGGACAAGGCGCTTGCAACCCTGCGACCAACAAGTTGGTCGCAGAACGAGCGGCCGAAGGTCGTCGTGGGGCACTGACGGGTATAAAACAATCCGGGGTACAACTCGGAATCCTATTAGGCGGCTTCACACTCCCGACTCTGAGCATCTGGTCCAGCTGGCGCGTAGCAATCGGCTTATACGCGGTCACATCGCTTGTCGCGGCCGCCGTTGCTGCATGCGCACTTCCCGACAGCAGGTTTCGGGAGTTGAACGGCTTCGTCGGGGCCGGCGAGACAGTGTCAAAGGCATCACTGCCGCGCTCGGTGGTTCTGCTCTCGTTTTATGCCCTATGTATGGGATGTGTAGTTGGGGGAGTTGGCCGTTACTTAGTGCTATTCGCCGAGAACGCATTAGCGATGTCAAACGTAAAGGCCGGCATAGTGGCAGGTCTTCCCGGTGGTCTCGCCATCGGTACGCGAATCCTATGGGCGCATTTGGCGGAACATCGAGTCACTACCTCATTTGCTTTAACGACCCAGGCATTACTCACAGCACTTGTCATGTTCATGCTCTTGGTTGCTGTAAGCATCGGCGAATGGATCATGTGGCCAATAGCGGTTCTCTCTGCGATCGGCCTAAACGCATGGAATGCCGTTGCGATGCTTTCCGTCATCATCGGAGTGCCTCAGCAACAATCGGGGCGGGCTAGCGGGCGGGTCGTGATGGGCTTTATGACCGGACTCACTCTCGGCGGGTTTCTCACCGGTTTGACGGTCGACGCGACAGGTGGATACGAAACAGCATGGGCTGGCTTACTGTTGCTTTCGTTGGTAGCCGCAACTCTTGCCCGAAGAAGTGGCCGAGATCGAGAACTAAGAGCCTGATTTCAGAAACGAAACGTCGCGGCCGGGTGACTCGTTGGCAATTTGTCGGTACCGAACAACTTTTGGCGAAGACTGCCTCCTGAGTATTCGCTTTGTGCTAGTCCGCGTTCCTGGAGAATCGGTGCAACTCCTTCAACAAAGTCGATGAAGGTTCCGGGAGTCACCGTGTACGTCAAGTTGAATCCGTCGAGCCCGTTCTCAAAGCGTCGCTGCAGTTCGTCTGCAACTTGTTCAGCAGAGCCCACCAGCCAAGCACCTGCAAGATTCGACCTGATCAAGTCGCCCATTGTCCTTGTTCCCGGTGGCGCCGAGTCCAGCAAGTTCTTGATGAAGCCCTGCACGCGTTCTGTCCGAAAAGTTTCGAGGGGTTCGTCTGGATCAATATCGCCTAGATCTGCTCCTATGTTGCCGCTGATATGAGCTAACCCCGCTTCAATAGATAGATCTCTTTCGTAATCGTCGCGCTTGGCCATAGCCTCGGCCTCTGTGCCTCCAACGATCGGGGCGACCCCTCCAATTAGTTTGAGATCGGAGCTAGCTCTCCCACATAACCGTGCCCGCGTGTGTAGATCTTTGGCTATCGCCGGCCCGCTGCGCGACGAGCCAACGACAAATACGCATTCGGCGTGCCGAGACGCAAAATCCCTGCCTCGCTCTGACATGCCAGCTTGGAATAGGACAGGGGTTCTTTGAACAGAAGGGGCTGACAAGTGAGGTCCCGCAACGTCGTAATATCGCCCATGATGGTCGATCGGTCGGACGCGGTCAGGGTCGACGTATACCCGCCGGTCTCGGTCGTTGATGACGGCGTCATCGCTCCAGCTTCCCTCTAGAAGCTTGTATATGACCTCTAGGTACTCCTCTGCTCTCGTATAGCGCTCCGCATGAGCAGGGAGACCATCGAAGCCTAGGTTGTAGCCCGCATTAGGTAGATATGAAGTCACAACGTTCCACGCGACGCGGCCTTTTGTTAAGTGATCCAAGGTCGAAAGTTGTCGAGCGAAGGTGAAAGGGTGTGTCTGTAAAACGGAACTGGTGAAAGCGAACCCAAGGTGTTCCGTCACCGATGCCATTGCTGGAATCAGAAGCATTGGGTCGTTGACGGGTACCTGCATAGCTTCTCGAAACGACGTGTTCGCGGTCCCTTTGTAATTGTCGTAGAGCCCGATCACATCGGCGAGAAAGATGGTGTCGAAGCACCCTTTCTCAGCAACTTTTGCGAGCTCAAGCCATGGGTCGAGAGAGCCGAATTCGATCTGGCGTGTGTCTTCTCTGGTCCACATCCCCTGTTGAATGTGGTTCACGCAGTTCATTGAAAAGGCGTTCAGAATCATCCTTCTTGGCTTTGAAGCGCCCGCCATAGCCGTCAGTCTCGCAGTAAACCGACACGGTCGCTTTCAAGCTGCGAGAATCTTGTTATGGATACGGCAACTTTGTCCCAACATTTCGAAACGCTCGAAGAGCACGGGTACTGCATCATTGAGAACGCAATCGAACAAGATCTCATCGAAGAAGTGCGCGAAACCGTTGCTCGACTTGAAACCGAACTCAACGTACAACCACGCGGTAATCGAGCCGAGGGATTTGCCACCAAACGCATGTACAACCTTTTAGGTAAAGACCAAGCATTTTGGAAGCTACCCATACATGGAAATGTGCTGCCGTTTCCCGAATACCTCTTAGACGACGAGTGCATTTTGTCAGGCACGACATGTATGCACATCGGACCCGGCGAAGTTCACCAAGGCCTCCATAGTGACGATGGTCTAGTCAGCGTCAAACGCCCTCGGATCCCCTTCATGGTTACGACCGTATGGGCGTTCACAGACTTCACCGACGAAAACGGAGCTACTCGAATCGTTCCCGGATCACACAAATTTGATCACGAACCGCGCAAAGGCGAGAAGATCGCGCACATAGCAGCTGAAATGAAAGCGGGCTCGGTACTGATCGTAAACGGTGGCACCTGGCATTGTGGAGGTGCAAACACAACCAAAGACCAATGGCGACTAGGCATCAGCGTTCAATATTGCCAGGGGTACCTGCGTCAACAACAAAATCAGTATTACAGCCTTTCTCCCGATGATGTTAGGGCGATGCCAAAGCGTCTGGCAGCCCTGTGCGGTTTCGGCCTCTATAAAGGAATCATGGGTCACGTCGACGGAGCTAGCCCGGGAAGATTCTTAGGAGCGAGCGACGTCGACGAAGTCGCATACGCGGCGATGCGCACAAAGAACGGAGTTGCTGAGAGTTGAGCACTCCCTAGCGTCCTCGCCCTAGGGTCAAGCCCATGGAGATTAAGGATCGTGTCGCAATCATTACCGGTGGCGGTGGCGGGATCGGGTCCGCCACAGCCCGAAAATGGGTCGCGGAGGGTGCTCGAGCTGTCGTCGTGGCTGATTATGACGAGGAAGCCGCCCTCTCTGTCGCAAATGAACTGGGTTGCATCGGAGTGGGGCTTGATGTCACAGATGAAGCAGGCATAAGGCGACTGGTCGAAGAAACTGAAAACACACTCGGTCCCGTCGACATCTTTTTCTCCAACGCGGGTGCCGGCGCTCAAGGAGGAGTGGAGGCAAGCAACGAGGCGTGGCAGGCTCAATGGGAGTTACACGTCATGTCGCACGTGTACGCAGCGCGCGCGGTACTACCTTCCATGACAGCGCGCGGAGATGGCTATCTCATTCATACGGCTAGCGCGGCTGGGCTTCTTGCGGCTGTCGGCTCTGCCCCTTATTCGGTTACTAAAGCTGCATGCATCAAACTCGCAGAAACACTCGCAATTAACCATGGAGATGATGGCATCAAAGTCTCAGTTCTTTGCCCCCAAGGCGTCAACACCGCCATGGCGCCTCAACAACTCGGTGACGGTGGAACCGACGGAATTGTCGAAGCCGGGTTCGTCGCCGATGTGATCACAGAAGCAGTTCAGGAAGAACGTTTCCTGATTCTTTCTCACCCTGAGGTAAAGACCTACACCGAGCGCAAAGCTGCAGATCCCGATCGATGGTTGAAAGGCATGCGCCGTCTGCGAAGACGTTCATTCGATCTGCTCGAGGGAGCGTGACTAATTCGCGCAAACTGAATCCAAAAACACCGAACCCATCAGACTTCGTAACAATCGGTCTAGTTGTTCTCACAGCGCTGTTGATCGGCTTGAACTACACCGTTATGAAAAGCGCGCTCGATCACACGTCGCCGTTGGCCCTCGCTGCCCTTCGAGCGACAGTCGGAGCACCTTTTCTTTGGGTGGTCGCTATTGCTCGTAGGGAGCGATTACCCAGCACTCGCCAACAGTGGCTGGCCGTCTGGTGGATTTCCCTCTCAATAACGACGATATCTAGTGGATTCTTGGTACTAGCGATTTCGCGCCTGTCACCGGGACTATCAGCAATGTTGTCCGCGACTATGCCACTATTCACCGCGATAATAGCTGTGGCATTGCTCGCTGAACGTCCAGGGCGCCGTGGCTACACCGGACTATTCATAGGCCTTCTTGGCGCCGTTTTCATAGCAATTCCAGCCTTGGGATCAGGCAACACGACTCTGGGGATTGTTTTCTCGCTTATATCGGGCATCAGCTGGGCCCTCGGCGCAGTTCTAAACAAACGACTCCCGGCTGCTCTCGAAATTAGCCCGCTGATGCTTGTGACGTGCCAGATCTCACTATCTGCTTTGTGCCTTCACGCTGTGGTTCCAATAATCGAAACTTGGTCAGATACGGACCTGTCTTGGGGACTCGTAGTGCCGCTCCTATACGCAAGTATTCCGTCGCTAGCAATCACCTTTGTGCTGTTCGCCACGGTTTTGCGGCGCGCACCCGCAATCCAAGGAGCAGCAGTCGCATATTTGACGCCGTTCTTTGGAGTAGTTTTTGGTTGGTTTTTACTAGGTGACCGGTTCAGTCTCGTCGAACTATGCGGTGGGGGTCTTGTCATTGGGGGCGTCGCCGTCCTTTCGACAGACCCACGCTGATCGTCGCTACATCAACCCATGAAGTGACGTAGCCTTTCCCCATGGCAGACAGCGATGTTAAGGCTATGACCGCCGGTTTAGACCGAATCGAATTCGAAGAAACGGCTTTCACTACTCCGGTTCCACTCAACGAGGCAAAGGTTGCCATCGTCACTTCGGCGTCGTTGCACCACCCTGATGATGAAGACTTTGCTCCTGCAGATACCGGCTACCGGGTTCTGAAGGCGCAACCGCGCGACTACGTCATGGGTCACTGGAGTCCAAACTTTGACTTGACCGGTTTCGCTCTCGACATCAACACAGTTTTTCCCATTGATCGACTAGATGAACTAGTTGCTAACGGGACCATAGGTTCAGTGGCTGATGAACATCTCGCCTACGCGGGTAACCAATTTGACCTTTCGGCGGTGAGGTTAGACAGCGGACCTGCCGGAGCGAAATTCCTAAAAGAACAAGGTGTCGACGTAGTCATACTCACTCCGGTCTGACCCCTCTGTACGCGTACCGTGAGTACGCTCGCACACGTCTTCGAGGCCGAAGGGATCGCGACAGTCGCTCTCGGATCGATCAAAAACCAGATTGAATCAACCGCACCCCCGAGAGGTTTATGGTGCGACTTCCCTTTGGGTAGACCGCTCGGTGTTCCGTTAGACCCGGAGTTTCAACACCGAGTGTTGAGCGCGGCGCTCGAACTGCTAGCGAGCTCGGAGCCAGTATTTGCGGAATACGACGTGAGCATCGTGGATGACGGCACCGAAGTAATGGCCTGCCCCCTACCTCCTCGGCACGATCCAGATGCGCATCCAGCGATCGACGAGGCTAATGGACTCCGACCGGCTTATGAAAGAGCCATTGCCAAGTACGGAAACCGAGTGGGAGCTGGCCGCACGGTCGAAGTTGACGGCATAACTGCTGCCATAGGCGCCTTCATAAGAATTGCGGATGGTGTCCCATGGAAAGAGGCAGGAGTGCCCGGAATCCCAGCTCGAGTCAGCCAGGACATCCGCGGTTATTACGAAACTGCTGCTCTCGCGTTATCGGACCACGCCCCCTCCGCCTGGGCCGGTGCGCGTTGGTTTCTTGATCATACCGAAGCCGGTAACGTCGTTATGAGCGCTAGGCAAGCCATGGCCGATGCTGGCGAAAAACAGCCGGTTTGGTTTTATATGGCTCCGGGGGACCGTTAACCAAGGTCGTGATCTACTCGGTCTCCGCAGCTCCACGCCCCTTTAACGGTTGGCGCATTGTCGGAGCAGCGTTCACGGTGTTGTTTGTTGTCTACGGCGTTCAGTTCAGTTTCGGAACATTTGTGGGGGATGTTGTCGAGGACACTGGATGGTCTGAGACCAGACTTCAGTTGATCTTTGCCATTTATATAGGGCTATACAGCGCCATGTCCGCCGTCACCGGCTGGTTGACTGATCGCTGGGGCCCGCGACCCGTCGTTGCTTCTGGGGCAATTCTCCTTACCGGTGGATACCTGCTTTGGGCAACTGCAAACAGTTTGGTGGTCGTCGCTATCGGAATGGTGATCGTCGCACCCTTAGGAATGAGCTGTTCTTGGGTGCCGTGCAACGCCACCGTGGTTCGCTGGTTCGTTGTTCGTCGTGGTTTCGCGACAGCTATCGCGACATCGGGAGGGAGTCTCGCAAACATTGTTGTTCCGCCCATCGCCGCACTGCTCGTTGGTACCTACGGATGGCGAACGGCGATCATTAGCATGTCAATCTTCGGTGGTGGCTGCATGTTGTTGAGTTCATTAGTACTTGAACGCGACCCTGAAACCGTTGGGCAGCTACCCGATGGGGCACAAACATCGCCCTCAGATTCCACCGAAAATGCGATTGCCGGGGTGAGCCCTGCAGCAGCCTGGCGAACTATTGCCTATTGGCAAATATTCGGGGTGTACGCCCTTACGTTCTTGGCGGTTTTTGTACCCTTCGTGCACGGGGTTCAATTCGCTCAGAGTTTAGGTGCTTCGCTACAGACCGCTTCTACCGTGATTTCAGCTATCGGAATCGGCGGACTGATTGGGCGCTTGGTCATGGGGTGGGTATCGGATCGCATTGGCCGTAAGTCTGCGGTGATATTGGCTCTATCCCTAGAAACAGCATCTTTCATTGGCATGGCTTTCAGTAACGGACTTTGGTTGCTTTATCCTTCGGCGGTAGCCTTCGGCTTTTCTTACGGAGGCGGGGTAGTCGTATTCCCGCCCCTCGTCGCCGACCTCTTCGGAAGAGCCCACGCCGGTGCCATCGTTGGGCGAATCTTCGCGACAGCTGGAGCGATGGCGGCCATAGGTCCATACGCGGCGCAACTTCTTCACGACGCTTTAGGTGGCTACCGATGGGCTTTCCTGTTATCTGGGCTGGCTAACGGATGCGCCCTGTTGATAGCGACACGTCTACCTCGCGTTAGCAAACAGCAGTAGCCACCGAGCCCCACTCCCCGACATGCAACGAGTAGCTCCCCAAGATGGCGTAGCGAAACGCCGTCAACAAAGCCCTCGAATGAAGCGTGCGGTTTGCGTCAATTCAACGAGTCAGATACCCATACCCGACACCTTGAAGAGGCAGGTATAGGCGCCGCTGCCGTTCTCGGCACTATTGTTTCTTTTTGGTAGGGATTGATAGGGATTGATAGGGATTGTTAGGGAGGATACCGATGGCACTAGCTGACTTCAGACTTGAGGACCGGTTCGTACGAGATGAAGGCGACGTTGCCATGTCTGGCGTCCAGGCATTGTTGCGGGTTCTTTTGGATCAACTGCGGGCGGATCGACGCGATGGACTGAACAACGCGGCCATGGTTTCTGGTTATCGAGGCTCACCCCTCGGCGGCATCGATGTGTTGATGTCGGGTAACGCTGAAGAACTTGCCGCTAACAACATCGAATTTGTTCCCGGACTCAACGAAGACCTCGGAGCCACCGCCGTGTGGGGCTCGCAACTGGCGAACAGGAACTTCGAGGGCAAATTCGATGGGGTTTTGGGTATGTGGTACGGAAAAGCCCCTGGAGTCGACCGGTCCGGTGATGCCATCCGACACGCGAACGTGTGCGGTGTCGACCCGAAAGGCGGCGTGTTGCTCGTCGCCGGAGATGACCCTGCTTCAAAATCATCGACGTTGGCTTCCGAGTCTGAGTTTGCGCTGCTCCACTTTCAAACCCCCATCCTGTACCCGGGGAGCGTTCAGGAGGTCGCTGACTATGGGCGAATCGGGTACGAGCTCTCGCGATACAGCGGTCTGTGGGTGTCGCTGAAAATCGTAACGAACGTCGCAGATGGCTACTCAACCATCAAAGTGGGCCCCGGTCGAGTGCGAATGCAGCGACCTGATTTTGAATGGAACGGTGGACCGTGGCAACACACCCAACAAGACTCGTTGTTCGGACCCTTGGCGGTTCGTCAAGAACTTGAGATTCACGAAGGGCGTCTTGAGGCAACTGATGCTTTCATTCACCTGAACCGTCTGAATGTCACCAGTGGTGCAACATCTGATGCCCGCATTGGGCTCGTCGCTGCCGGCAAGACCTACTACGACCTTCGAGAAGCGTTGGATCGAATGGGTCTTGATGAACTTGCCCTTAAACAGCGGGGAATACGGCTTTATAAACCAGCGGTTGTGTGGCCGCTGGAACCTAATGGCGTTCGAGAGTTCGCTCGAGGTCTTGAAACGATCGTCGTAGTTGAAGAAAAACGAGCCTTCATCGAGATGTTTATGCGAGAAATTCTTTACGGCTCAGCGCACTCTCCCGCGATCTTCGGTAAGCGTGATAGTGACAACGGGTTTTGGTTTCCCGGTCATGGAGAGATGGACGCTGATCTGATCGCGCGTAAAATCAGACCCTTTTTGGTTGCACAGTTAGGCGAAAACGCAGTCGGACCAGCGGTGCGCGAGCGTGTGACTATCCCCGTCGCTCTTGGAGACCCCGACACAAAAAAGCACTCAAATCGGACGCCGAGCTTCTGTTCAGGTTGTCCGCACAACCGCTCCACGTGGGTTCCTGAAGGTTCCGAAGCGGGCGGCGGAATTGGTTGCCATGGTATGGCATCCATGACCCCCACACGAAACGTCAAAGGCACCACGCAGATGGGTGGCGAAGGAGTGCAGTGGGTGGGTGCATCTCCTTTTGTCACCATGGAACACCGCTTTCAAAACATCGGCGACGGTACCTTCCACCACTCTGGATCGTTGGCGGTTCGACAAGCGATCGCGGCTGGAACCAATGTCACTTTCAAGATTCTTTATAACGATGCAGTGGCCATGACTGGCGGTCAAGACGTTGACGGAGGAATGGAGGTCCCTGAACTCACTCGATCCCTCGACGCTGAGGGTGTGTCCAAGATCATGGTTCTCACACACGACACCGAAAAATATGGGGCCGCACCAAAATTCGCCGACGACACAGAAGTTTGGCATCGAGATCGACTAGATGAAGCCCAGCGAATTTTGCGTGACGTTCCCGGATGCACAGTCCTTATATATGACCAGCCTTGCGCGGCGGAACTCCGTCGCGATCGCAAACGCGGCAAAATCGCCGAGCCGACGATGAGAGTTTTCATCAACGAAGCAGTATGCGAAGGGTGCGGCGATTGCGGCGAGAAATCTAGCTGCCTTTCAGTTCAACCTGTCGAAACTGAATTCGGCCGGAAAACTGCGATCCACCAATCTTCGTGCAACAAAGACTTCACTTGCCTCGACGGAGATTGTCCAGCGTTCATCGAAGTAATTCCGGGTGGCTCGGTCCCCGAAAAATCAGCTTTGGCGTTAGCCGAAATTGCGGATGACCAGCCCGAGCCGGACCGTTTGGACGAAGGCAATGTTCTGATGATGGGTATTGGCGGAACGGGGGTCGTCACCGTCAATCAGTTGCTCGCAACGGCCGCTCTTTTGGATGGGAAAGAGGCACACGGACTTGACCAGACAGGGCTGGCTCAAAAAGGTGGCCCAGTAGTGTCGAACCTGAAAATTCGTCGGCCGGACAGTGAACTGGAACTTGGAGAAGCCAACAAGATCGCAACTGGAGAGGCTGACGCGTACATCGTGTTCGACTTGTTAAGTGGAACAAACCCAATCAACCTGGAGAAGGCGATGCCCGGACGCACAGTTGCTCTGGTTTCATCGAGCAAGGTCCCCACCGGAGCGATGGTGCGTGACACCTCTGCCGACTACCCCGAATGGTCGGTCCTGCAGTCGACCATCGATAGCGCGACAGTTCCCGAAAAAAACGTTTACTACGACGCAGGAAATTTGTCAGACAATCTCTATAGATCACATATGCCAGCCAACATCATCGTGCTTGGCTCCGCGTATCAGAGCGGCGTTGTACCGATTAGCTCTTCCGCAATCGAACGAGCGATCGAACTAAACGGCGTGGCGGTTGAAATGAACACCCAAGCGTTCAGAATCGGCCGACAGATCGTTATCGAACCTGACTTCGTCGACAAGTTGGGTATTGAAAGAGTTGGGAAAGTGGGCCGCCAAGCCCGGGTTTCGACAGCAATTGAGACCCTTGTCCAATCCGTGCCGAGTCCCTCAGAAGAACTTGAGCGGCTCCTCAAGATCAGAGCAGCGGATCTGGTGGCGTATCAGAACACCAGGTATGCGAAGAAGTATGTACAGCACGTCAGCAAAGTCAGATCCGCTGAAGCTGCAATAGGCGATGACACGCGTTTGTCAGAAACCTACGCCCGTTACCTCTACAAGCTGATGGCCTACAAAGATGAATACGAAGTTGCGCGACTTCATCGATCCAAAGAGTTCCACAACGCTGTTCACGAACAGTTCGGCGATGGAAGCAAGGTCACCTACAAGCTTCACCCACCATCGATGAGACGCCTCGGCCTCAACCAAAAAATAGGACTGGGGAGATCGGGCGATGTCGCCTTCGCCGTGTTGCGCAGAATGAAATTCCTGCGCGGAACGCCCTTAGATTTGTTTGGCAACACCACCCATCGAAAGATGGAGCGAGCATTAGTGGGTGAATATCAGGAAATGATCGAGCGGATGCTTGCTGACCTGCGCACCGAGACCTACGACAAAGCGCTAGAGGTAGCTGAGTTGCCTGACATGATCCGTGGATATGAGGGAGTCAAAGAAGCCAATGTGGAGAAATTCAGAGAGGCTGCGCAAGGTCTAATCGGGTAAGAGAATCCGACCAACACATTCCTAGCTTCGCGAAAGACAGTCGGACCCGAGTTTCTATTTCTGGACCCGGTTATCTCCAATAGCGCGACTCGCTCGCCATTCATTGAAGTGGCCACGATGTCGCGTTAGCCGAGATGTCGCCCTTGAGCGTGTGAACCCGACACGGAACGACCACACTGGACTCATGCAAATCCCTGACCTCGATGTTGCGGAATCGGTGCTTGACCTGATCGGGAACACGCCGATGGTGCAACTCCCTCGAGTTGGCGCAGGGCTGCCATGTCCAGTCGTAGCGAAACTCGAAACCACCAACCCTGGGGGCAGTTCTAAGGATCGTCCTGCCGTCACCATGATCGACGAAGCAGAGAAGGCCGGACTGCTGAAGCCGGGTGGAACAATTGTTGAGCCAACCTCAGGCAACACTGGTGTCGGCCTCGCCATCGTTGCTGCTCAGCGCGGATACAAATGCGTATTCGTCATGACTGACAAAGTCAGTAGCGAAAAGGTCAGCCTCCTGGAGGCGTACGGTGCCCAAGTTGTTGTGTGTCCCGTCTCGGTTGCTCCAGATGATCCACGCTCCTACTACTCGACCGCTGAGCGACTCGTGAATGAAGTCCCTGACGCGTATCGACCAGACCAGTACCACAATCAGGCAAACCCGCAAGCTCACTATGAATCCACCGGCCCCGAAATCTGGCAACAGACCCGGGGTAGGGTCACGCATTTCGTTGCAGGAGCGGGAACAGGCGGCACCATCACTGGGGTGGGAAGGTTCCTGAAAGAACAAAATCCGACAGTCCAAATAATCGCCGCAGATCCGACTAACTCCGTCTTTTCAGGGGGCGATGGGAGGCCATATCTGGTGGAAGGCGTAGGCGAAGATTTCTGGCCTGACACGTATGACCCAGAAGTGGTCGACTCAACAATCGCGATTAGTGACGCCGACTCATTCGCTATGGCTCATCGAGTGACCAAAGAAGAAGGCATTCTCATTGGTGGTTCGGGTGGAACAGCGGTTGCCGCGGCCTTGCGAGTAGCTGAAGGACTTACAGCCGACGATTTGGTAGTAGTTCTCATCCCTGACAGCGGCAGGGGCTATCTGAGCAAGGTCTTCGACAAAAAGTGGATGAGCGCAATGGGTTTCACTCATCAAGGAGGCGCAACCGTGGCCGACGTAATCAGTGGAAAACCCGATGACAAAATGAAGCTGACGTACGTGAACCCCCAAGCAACTGTGCGTGAGGCCATTGAGATCATGCAAGCCCACAACCTCTCACATATTCCTGTAGCGAAGGGTGAGATGCCCCTAGCCGCTGCCGAGGTAATTGGTTCGGTATCGGAAGATTCCCTAAGGGAGAAGTCACTGGAAGCACATGACATTCTTGAGCGTGCCATTGAGGAGCTAATGGATCAACCGTTACCCATCATCGGCGTTGGGGAAGCCCTAGACGTCGCTGCCCACAAAATGGAACAGTCTCCAGTAGCTCTTGTGCTTGCTGCTGGAAAGCCGCATATCTTATTGACGCGTGTAGAAGTACTGCAATCTATTTCTGCGGACCCCAGGGAGGCGCGGGCTAAATGATGGGCGGTGACCCCCTCCTTTCAGGCTTCGAAGATCCAGAAGAATACGGATTTGAAACTCGCGCGATCCGAGCAGGGCAGCCTCACGACCAGCGAACCGGGGGCGTGGTTACACCAATCGCAATGTCGACCACCTTTGCTCAGGAAGCTCCAGGTTCACCCAAACATGGATACGAATACTCAAGAACAGGAAATCCCACTCGCCACGCGTATGAAGCCTGCGTTGCGTCGCTCGAAAGAGCCAAGTACGGCTTCGCGTTCGCGAGCGGGCTCGCCGCGGAAGACGCTCTACTCCGCCAGCTCACGGCAGGCTCTCAGATTTTGCTCGGTAACGATGCCTATGGGGGCACCTTTCGTTTAATCGACCAGATCTATGGAAAGAAATCAGGCGTTAGTAATACAGCCGTTGATCTCACCGAGCCTGATCAAATTGAAGCGGTATGGACTCCTGATTCTCGGATTGTCTGGCTCGAGACCCCAACAAACCCCATGCTCTCAATTTTTGACATACAGACAATTTCGGAGGTTGTACACGAATTAGGGGGGCTGGTCATCGTTGACAACACCTTTGCGACTCCCTACCTGCAACAACCATTGACGTTGGGAGCGGATGCTGTCGTGCATTCGGCAACAAAATACATAGGCGGACACAGCGATGTCGTCGGTGGATTTGTTGCCACCAACCATGACACCCTCGCAGAAGAATTAGTGTTTTTGCAGAATGCGATCGGTGCTATCCCCAGTCCTTTCGACTGTTACCTCGCCTTGCGTGGGTTGAAGACGTTGGCGGTTCGAATGGATCGACACTGCGCGAACGCCACGAGCATCGTCGCAGCTCTCAGCGAGCATGCAGCGGTGAGTGAAGTGCTCTACCCAGGACTCGAAGAGCATCCAGGTCACGAGATCGCCGCAAGACAAATGAGTGACTTCGGTGGCATGGTGAGCTTTCGCCTCACCGGTGGACAAGCTGCCGCTGAGCGCGTCGTAACGAACACCAAAGTCTTCACCCTCGCCGAATCACTCGGGGCTGTTGAATCGTTGATCGAACACCCCGGGGTCATGACCCATCTCTCTGCGGCAGGTTCGGCGCTGGAGGTACCCGATGATCTCGTGCGAATCTCGGTAGGCATCGAATCAACTGACGATTTAGTTGATGACCTCGTCCAGGCTTTAGACCAGGTGGGTTAGCCCCCCAAACTCGGGGAACCACAATTCACACTGCCGTAACACTAATGAAACTGTCTGCTGACTCTCGTTATCTAGTCTTTCGGCGGAAGCGGGATCTCACTCCCCGCGCGGAAGGAAAAGCGGATGGAAGGCAATACTGCCTGGATCTTGACTTCAGCTGCTCTGGTGCTCTTTATGGTGCCGGGGCTAGCCCTCTTCTATGGAGGAATGGTCAGGGCCAAAAACGCACTCAACATGTTGAACATGAACATGTGGTGTTTGGGAATTGTGCCCGTTGTGTGGGTACTAGTGGGATGGAGCTTGGCGTCAGGGGACAGTGGTCGCAGCTGGCTAGGGGACCTGAGTGTCGTCGGATTGAAGGGAGTCCACGATGTCGAAGGTTTGGCGAGTTTTGCGTTCCTTATGACATTCGCATGTATCACCCCAGCCCTGATCTCGGGTGCGGTCGCTGACAGGATGAAATTCTCAGCATGGATGGTTTTCGTGCCAATCTGGTCATTGGTCGTCTACGCGCCAGTCGTTTACTGGATCTATGGTGCCGACGGCTGGATCTTCAATCTTCCCGCTCATGACTTCGCGGGGGGCACAGCCATTCACGTCAATGCTGGTGCCGCAGCATTAGCGCTTGCAATTGTTTTGGGGAAGAGGTCAGGCTGGCCACAGAATCGACCCGCGCCCCACAATGTGCCGTTTGTGATGCTGGGTGCGGGCATTCTTTGGTTTGGTTGGTTTGGTTTCAACGCTGGCTCAGCGCTCGCATCAAATGGTGTAGCGGCCCAAGCGTTCGTTAATACTTTCATCGCCGCCGCTGCGGGCATGGTTGCTTGGATGCTCGTCGAATTGGCGAAAACCGGTAAAGCAAGCACCATCGGAATGGCGTCAGGTGTAGTTGCGGCGTTAGTCGCCATTACTCCGGCCGCTGGTTTCGTAGGTTCCATGCACTCACTAGTGTTCGGAGCTGCCGCCGGTGTGATCTGCTTCTTTGCGATCGAAGCCAAGTTCCGCCTCGGTTTCGACGACAGTCTCGACGTGGTGGGAATCCACCTCGTTGGGGGAGCTGTCGGCGGAATCTTGTTGGGTTTCATGGCTGATTCCTCAGCAGTCCCCGGTGGCGATTTCATCGACGGCGTCTTCTTCGGTGGCGGCATCCTGTTGTGGAACCAGATCCTCGCAATCGTGGCTGTCGGCTCCTTTTCGTTCGTCGCGACCCTTGTTATCGCAAAGGTCCTGGATAAAGTCATCGGCCTCAGGGTTTCAGAAAGCACTGAAATGACCGGCCTTGATGTCAGTGACCACGGTGAAGCTGCCTACGTGATCGACGGATAACGCAGAAAGTAAACCTCAACACACCCGCTTCGGGTGTCGATATTGCAGCGAGTGAGCCTGCATCGGTCAGAACCGGTGCAGGCTTGCTACGTTGCAGCTTGTGACAACAGACGGCGACGGTCCACAACAATTTGCTCAACTACGCTGGCAGCGAACACCTAGCTCCACCGAGATCATTTTGCTGCGCCATGGAGCGTCCCAGCCCTTCGTGCCGGGAGAACCGTTCCCTCTCGTTGACGGCCAAGGCGACCCCGCACTCTCGGCGGTTGGATTAATCCAAGCTCACAAGTCAGCTGACCGATTGCAGAGGGAACCCATTGATGCGTTATACGCGACGAACATGCAAAGAACCCAACAGACCATTGCACCCCTCGCAGCGCTGATCGGACTTGACGTAGCGATTGAACGAGACCTGAGAGAAATTTATTTAGGGGAGTGGGAAGGTGGATTGCTTCGACAAAAAGCTGCGGAGAACCATCCCACCTACCAAAAGATGCTGCGCGAAGAACGCTGGGACGCGATCCCTGGGGCCGAAACTAATGAGGAGTTCGGTAACCGTTGCATTGGGGCCCTTGAGAAAATGGCGGCACGACATCAAGGTGAGTTGGTGTTGTGCACCGTACACGGCGGAGTGATTGGGTCTGCCCTGGCCCGAATTGCTGAATCGCGCCCATTTGCATTTGGCGGCGCTGACAATTGCTCGATCACCCAAATTATTTGGACCGACGGTCAGTGGACCATTCGACGCTTCAACGACAGCAGCCACTTGTTTGAACAACTTCACCACGGCTAACTCAAACTCGATGTTGGCTTGACTGGGCTACTCGCTCGCGAGGAAAGACACTAAAGCGGAAGTCAGGTAGTGCGGATCGGCGGACCCGCCCATCTCGCGCGCGGAATGCATCGACAATTGAGCACTCCCTACATCAACTACGGACATGCCTAACTGGGCGGCTGTTATTGGCCCGATGGTGCTGCCGCACACCAAATCGGTTCTATGGGCGTATTGCTGAAAAGGAACCCCGGCAGTACGACAGGCAGATTGAAATAGGGCGCCACTTTCAGCGTCAGTGGCATAACGAACGTTGGCATTAAGTTTGATAACCGGGCCGCCATTCAGCACGACATGATGCTCTGGGTCATAGCGATCGACATAGTTGGGATGCACTGCATGAGCGCCGTCAGCGGAAACGCACCATGACCTAGTCAAAGCGCGAAGAAATTGATCGCGCGTCACTGAACGCGTAGTAGCCAGGCGCTCTAAAGCATTGGCAAGCATGGGCCCTCGAGCACCGCTCGAAGATTCACTCCCGATTTCCTCATGATCAAACAGTGCCACGACCGAGATTGTGTCATCGGTCGGAGTTTCGATTTGTTGCAGAGCCTCAACTGCCGCGTGGCAAGAGGCAAGGTTGTCTATTCTTGGTGCGGCATACAACTCCCTGTCGCGTCCCAAAACCGTCGATGCAGTGAGATCGTGACACATGACATCCCATGAACGAACTTCGGAAGAGTCAACGTTGAGCTCTTCCGCTACAAACGATCTGAATCCACCTTCGTCAACATCGCCTAAGCCCCAGATCGGCGAAAGGTGTGACTGACGATCTAGCTTGAGCCCGTCGTTCACTTCCCTATCGAGGTGAATTGCCAATTGAGCCACTCGAAGAACTGGCCGGTCGACTTTCAGCAGCAAGGTTTCCTGAGAAACCCCGTTTTGCACCACGACTCGTCCGGAAAGTCCCAAGTCGCGATCGAGCCAGGAGTTTAAAAGAACGCCACCGTAGACCTCGACGCCTAGCTGTCTATAACCGACACGGCCCACATCAGGGTTGGGTTTCACCCTCAGATTCGGGCTGTCGGTATGAGCCCCAACTAAACGAAACCGCAGCCGATCAGGGTTGATTCGGTTACCAAAGGCCGCAGCCACCACGACTCCGCCCCAACTTACGACGACTCGATCACTGTCTCCCCACGATTCATCAACCCCAAACTTCGTGAACCCAACATCGACAAGGTCGGTACATGCATTGTGCGCCGCGTGGTACGGCGACGGCGCTGCGTCAATCCAAGTCAAGAGTCGTTCAAGTACCGAACTAGACACTTGACACCTCAGAAGCTCGAAAACTGTGCAATGACTTCGTCACCGAATTTGGTGAATTGAGATGGTTCCATAGGAGGAACAATCATACGGCTGACACCGATCGCAGCTAACTGTTCAACGTACTCCGGTGTGGTGGGCCCTCCTGCCGTGAATTCAAGCGCCGCCGGATCTCTCCCGCAGCCCTCCGCGGTGCGACGTGCGTGATCAAACAAAGCTGAAAGCTCTTCAGGCCGACCTCGTCCGGGGAAGAACCCATCGCCAATTTCACCTGCGCGACGTGCAGCCCTCCTGCTATGTCCGCCGACGATTATTGGCACATGTCGGTCGACCGGTTGAGGGCGACTGTAAACGTCACGGAAGTCCACGAAATCACCTTGGAAACTAGCTGTTTCACCGCTCCATGCTGCTTTCATTGCTCGGAGATACTCGTCAGTGCGGTCTCCTCTGCGCTCGAACGGAACTCCGAGTGCGTCGAATTCTTCCTCCAGCCAACCGGATCCAACTCCGAGGATCATTCGACCTTTGGAGAGCCGGTCAAGAGTAGCGACGGCCTTCGCGGTGACCAAAGGGTTCCTCTGCGGCACAATTATGACGCCGGTACCGAGGCGAATCTTCTCGGTGGCGGCAGCGATATAAGACAGCCAAATCAATGGATCGGGAATATCAAAGTCTTCTCTGCCACCTGGCATTCGCCCGTCTTTTGCGTAGGGGTATTGGGAGGCGTAACCCGCTGGCACCACTACGTGTTCAACGGTCCAAATTGACTCACACCCAGCTTTTTCAGCGGCCCGAGCCAGTTCTACAGCAGCGTCCGGCTCCACGAAGGGACCGGTGTTTGCAAACATCACTCCGAACTTCATGGGCCGACCCTAGTGGGCTGGCACCTTTGGGGCTCTACGGTGCAAGGGTGCTTACCAGTGCTGCAAGAAGTCCGCTACCACCCGTAGCGGTCGCGTTCGTCGCTGCGAACGCCGCCTTGTTCGCATTTACCCACGACATGACGCGTATAGGAGACACTTCTTTGCGTAGAAATGCTCTAGTGGATTGGGCGACCTACGCCTTTCCAATAGCGGAAGTGGGGGAGTGGTGGCGGCTCGGAACGGGAGCATTTCTCCACGCAGATATCCGGCATCTCATCTTGAACTTGGTCATGTTTTTCCTGTTAGGCAGGAGATTAGAGAAACAGTTAGGGTCACCCCTTTTTGCCGCAATCTGCTTGAACTCGATGTTGTGGGGCTCTGCCGGCGCTCTGGTCGCGGCACCCAACACAGCGGTCGTGGGTGCGTCAGGAATCGTGTACGGAATTATGGCTTCGGTTTACGTCGTAGAGCGACTAAGCGGCAGGGACCCCTGGAGCGAAGGGTTGGGAACCCTGATCGTGGTTAATGTCGTTCTTTCCTTTGTTGTTCCGGGCATCTCAGTAGGAGGTCACCTGGGTGGCCTCGTAGGGGGTTTGCTGGCTGGCTGGGCTGCGGGTGACCAGCGAAGGCGCTCACCAATTCGTGTCTGGATAGCACTCCCGCTACTGGGCATATTTGGGTTTGCGTTAGGACTAATAGCAGCTGGAACTTGGATGGATCCCCTTTTCTGAAGCTTGTTAGGGCACGGTGCTGTGGCTTACACCCACCGCATATCCATGGATGAAGCAAAAAGATCTACCAGTTGCCAATAATGGGTTGTGCGTATCTGAGGTTCTCCGGCCAATTGTCATCCCACGGAAAAGTGCCTGAACGGTCCGGCCACACGAATTGACGAACACGCCATGGTTGATCGCCGTAAATAAGAGGCAGTGTCGGAAAATAGTCCCCGAATTCAGCAACTTCGACGTCAAGAAGCGCGCTAACAAGCCCGTTATCAAGCAGTCCGTCAAAAAGTTGGCCCGTAGGTAGTGATCCTCCCAGACGCAGGTGGTTAACGATCAAGTCGAGTAGTCCGCGAGCTGCGACTGGAGCGAGGCCGAAAATGACTAACTCCGGGTGTCCAAGCAGTGCTTCAAGGCCGAACGTGTAGGAGTATGCCGCGCGGAGATGTTCTCCGTGAGAGGGGGCGACCGGCTCCATTCCCCACCCATGAGTTTCGAGCATCCACTGGAGCTTCTCGTCATGCTCCATTGGCTCGTAGGCAGGTTCAGTCACAGCACCATTCTGCTCCACATGCTCGGGAAATTCTTACTCTGCGCCGCCAATAGCTATAGCGAGCATCACGGCGCCAATCCCGAAGCACTCAGCCACGCCGGGTGATTGACTCAAAGCCAGGAACCCTATAACGGCAGCAGTCACCGGCAACAGAGCCTGAAGTAAAGCGAACCTTGCTCTAGTAATTTTGCTCATCACCAATTGGTCGATCCCATATGGAATGACATTGGATAACAGGCCTGTAGCGAGCGCTAGAGCTAAAAGGCCCGGACTTGCAAACGCGTCACCGACTCCCACTATTCCTAATGGGCTAATTACCAAAGCCCCTATCAACATGCCGACCCCTAGACCGTCGACAGCGGGACCATCTCGTGCCACGCGGTGACCCAGAACGATGTACCCGGCCCACATCGCCCCTGCGAGCAGCGCGAAGATAACGCCGACCAGCGTGCCTTCACTTTGCAGTCCGGCCAAGACGAGAACTCCGGACGCGGCCAGTACCAGGGCAAGTGTCGATCTAACGGTCCGCGTACCGATAGCGGCCACCGCTACGGGACCAAGAAATTCGATCGCCACGGCATTTCCGAGCGGGAGTCGATCCATAGCCAGATAAATCAACAAGTTCATTAACGCCAGGACCACTCCGAACGCGCCTGCCCACACGAGGTCGTGTTTGCTCCACGAGCGTCGCCACGATCGACGGAAGCCAATTATTACGAGGCCTGCAGCTAACACTCGTAGCAGAGCGACGCTGGCTGGCGCTATCTGAGCGAACAAACCCACAGCGGTAGCAGCGCCAAGATATTGAGAGATGCCTCCCAGTACGAAAAGAGCTTCCGGTGGGGGCTGCTTCGGTCTTGCCATTAAATTTCCATCGTCGCGCCGATGTGAAGCCGCTTGGCTGCTGCAACAGCTAACGAAGACGCGACAGCGTCTTGGCATGCAATCCCGACCGACTTAAAAACCGTTACTTCGTGCTGGTTGGAACGTCCCCGATGATGACCCAGGACGACTTCTCCTAGTTCTCTTACGTCTTTGGACTGGATCAGCCCCTCCGAGCGCGCAACGATTACCTCTCCCGCTTCAGCCCAGCATGCGTCAGTGTGGTCAACGAACACTGAAGCACTCCCCAGGAGTACAGGGTCTATTTCCACCATTGATGCTTGGAAGGATCCCACCCCCACAATGTGAGTTCCCGGTTTGACATATTCGCGCGGAAATGTTGGCGACAGAGAAGTGGTTGCAGTCCATATGACGTCAGCGTCCAACACCGCTTCGCGAGGACTGGCGACTACCCGAATCTCGGGGCACCAATCTTCTTCCCTCAGCCGATCGGCAAGACGTTGAGCGTTTCCGTCTGTCGGGCTAAACAGCTGAACTACTTCGATATCTCGAGCACAACAGGCGGCTTCGATACCCGCTCGCGCCTGAGTTCCGCTACCCAACATCGCCAGTGAACGGCTTTCCTCGCGAGCTAATAGCTCCATCGAAGCCCCACCGCCGGCTGCGGTGCGGATCGCCGTAAGTTGACCCCCGTGAATCAATGCCACCGGACTGCCTGTTGATGCATCGAAGACCTGGACCATGGCTTGGATCACAGGTAGCCCTAGCCGCTCATTGTTTGGTAAGAAGGTCACTGATTTCAGAGCGACCTCCGAAGACCCCTTTATATGTACTGGCATGAAAATTGCGAGGTCGGATGCTGCGCCTAGTGGAATGACAGTTCGTTGTGGCATTTCCGCATCACCAGAGGTGCATGCGGCGTATGCGCGATGCATGCCCTCGATGGCGGCCTTCATGGGGAGACACATGGCTACGTCTTCGGCGGAAAGGATAAGCATCGGAAAATTAGTTACGCAAACTTGATTAGTCGATCGAAAAGACCTATTGCTTCGTCTAAGACTGGGATGAGATTAGAAGGCACGGTGCGATGCGATGGAAGGCGACCATCGAACCTTGTTGAACTATGAACATTCTGATACCAAAACGGAGCCCATACCCCGTCTTCAGGCTTCGGACCTGCAACCCAAGACAACATTGAACGACTCGGTTTGATGTCCAACCGGTCACACAAACCGTTCAGGGAACCTTCTGGGTCCCTCAAAAGGGCCCTCGAATCGACCACGATCGGATTTTCGCCAACCTTGAGAATGCTGTCTAGTAACCGCACCTGATTCTCCAAGCCCGTATCAGCCAGTGTCGCATCAGGTAGCTGAATGGCTAGCGATGGCAGCATGTCTCGAGGGTCACGTGTCAAAAGAATATTTTTGAAACCACCCAGAAAATCTTCATTGAGCCCAACGAGATGGTGGGCCATCTGCTTAAAAAAAACTACGCAAGAGTCGTAATCACCCAACAAAACGTCACTCACGACCGTTTCGCCGTCGGAATTCTGAGCTTTAAGAACCTGGTCGCGTCCCGGATGATCTCGGGCGGTCACCCGTAAATAATGCGCGTAGAGGGGTTCATCCACGACAGTGGTATCGGGCCGTTCACGAAACGAATACATCAATGCCGTCGAAATGTTTCTTGGCCCAGACCAGCAGTTGATTCGGACGGTCACGGCCCGATGTCCGCGTCAACCGCCGACTCATACAAATCCCGCAGCCGTCGCGTCGTTGGACCCTCGGTACCAGAACCGATCAGTCGTCCGTCTACTTCGATGACCGGAGTAAGCCCCCCGAAAGTCCCGGTGACAAATGCTTCAGATGAGGAATAGACATCAGTAAGGGAGAATGATTGCTCGGCGCACGGAATATCGTTTAACCGAGCGACCTCTAACACCACCTGCCTAGTTATGCCGTTCAGGTTGTAATGCCCCGATGACGTTAGCAACTTGCCGCTGTTGACACAGAAGAAGTTGGTTGCGTTGCAGGTAGCGACCGCCCCTGTGGGATCAAGCATAAGAGCTTCATCTGCTCCCGCTTTGTTCGCCTGAATTAGAGCGATGACCTCATGCAGTTTCGAGTGACAATTCAGTCTTTGGTCGAGAATCTCGGGTCCTGGCCGGCGCACAGTCACCGTAAACAACGTGATGCCATTTCGCCGTACGTTGGGATCCGCTGTCTTGTGTTCAGCGATGATCACGATGTTGGGTCCTCCAGCGCAATTCGAAGGGTGCTGTGAAGGAGTTGTTTTGTCACCTCTGGTGACCATGAGGCGAACATGGACGGCATCTCTCATGGAATTGCGTTCCACCGTGGCGTTCAGGGCAGTTGAGAGTTCGTCGCGACCAAGGCCGATGTCCAGGTCAATAGCTGCTGCTCCAGCGTAGAGTCGATCTAAGTGCCGATCTAGGAAAGCGAATTTGCCCCTGTGGAGGCGGATTCCTTCCCAAATTCCGTCGCCAACGAGAAATCCGCTATCGAATACTGAAATTTTCGCCTCGTGACGCAAAAAAAATTCGCCATTAATCCATATCTCAATGTTTTCATTGCGATCATCACTTACGGCGCTGTGAGTAGTGCGCTTCATCGTCGAGAGGCTAGCCACCGCAAAGGCGGCTTGAACACGCTGTGAGGGCAACGAGGTCGCCATGGTCCTTCGCGAGGCCTAGACTCCCAAGGGTTCACGGCGCCGGTGTCATGAAGCCAATTGGATGGACTGACTTCGAACGCCACATTGTTACGCCCGGGGAGGGTGCATTCATGAAGTTCAAATTCTTGCGACTACTAGGTGTGTTATTTGCCTTTGCGTTAGTCGCTGCTGCATGCGGCGGGTCCGATGATGACTCCAGTTCATCAGGTTCAGCCGTTGATCAAGAGGACAGCTTGGGTGATGGTTCCCTTGGAACCGTCACCGTAGAAGCTGGCGAAGACATCCAGATTCGTTCACTGAACGCAATTACCGGTGACGTCGCATTCCTCGGTATTCCAAACCAGCGTGGCGTTGAGCAGGCTCTTGCCGACTTCGGCGACATTCATGGCTTTAGCGTCACTATTGGCACAGGCCTTGACGACCTTTGCTCTGCTGACGGTGGTCAGGCTGCGGCTCAAACCATCGTGGCGGACGATGATGTCGTTGGTGTAATCGGAACCTCGTGTTCCGGCGCCGCCACAGCCGCTTCGCCCTTGATCAGCGCAGCTGGCATGGTGATGATCAGCCCATCGAACACTTCGCCGGCTCTGACGTCTGACTTAGCTGGAACCGCTGGTGACAATTACCACGCAGGTTATTACCGCACCGCTCACAACGACCTTTTCCAAGGCGCTGCTATGGCCAAGTTTGTATATGACGAACTAGGTATTACCGCCGCCGCCGCTATCCATGACGGCGACCCGTACACCCAAGGACTGGCTCAAGCCTTCGCTGACGCTTTTGAAGCCCTAGGTGGCACTGTCACCGGCTTCACTGGTGTGAACAAGGAAGACACCGACATGGTGCCCGTCCTGACCGAGATTGCTGCTGGTTCGCCTGGCGCGCTCTTCTTCCCGATCTTCCAGCCCGCAGGTGACTTGGTCGCTGATCAGGCTCCGGGAGTATCAGGCCTTGAGGGCACCGTGTTACTTGGCGCTGATGGTCTGCAGGTCCAAAGCTTTATGGAATTGTCTCAAGCCGATGGCATGTACCTCTCGGGTCCAGACCTTCGCTATGGCAGCAACACCAACCAAAGCACCGGCGCGACAGCGGAGAAGTTCCTGGCTGATTATGAGTCAAATAACGGAAACCCGCCAGAGGCTCCATTCTGGGCGCACTCTTACGATGCCACCACGATTCTTTTGGAGGCCATCAAGGCTGCGTCGTACACGGACGGAGATAACCTGGTCATTGATCGAGCTGGTGTCCGCGAATACTTGGACAACCTGACGGGTTATGAAGGCATCATCGGGACCCTGTCTTGTGATGACTTCGGCGACTGCGGTGCTCAGCGCATCACGGTTGTTCAGAACGATTCATCAGACTTCGGGGCTTCGCTTGAGAACGTAGTGTTCGAATACGCTCCCTGATTCCCGCCCCATAATGGGCAAAGCTGATCCACTCTCTTGAGGGATCACTTATCCATGAATCGATATCGGCCCCGATTCGGCACCTCGCCGGGTCGGGGCCGAATGTCGGTTACCCACGTTGGCGAACTTGATACGGCGTCTCAATTCGCCCCTACTTTCTGGAACCAATGTGACAACGACGCACGACGCGAAACCTATATCTCGAGTGCTGTGGGTCGATCGGTTTCTCACGCTCATACGGATCACGTTCGTCGTTGTGATATCGGTTGGCCTTCTGGCATTCATCGCCCAGCAGATCAACCCTCAGAACCCGTTTGCACAGTGGGCTAACCCGGACGCAACTGGATTAACCGCTCCACAATTCAAAGGCCTCCTAGTCACCGGGTTAGCACAAGGTGCAATGTATGGGCTGATAGCGCTCGGTTACTCGATGGTTTACGGCGTATTGGGCTTCATCAACTTCGCGCACGGCGAAGTCTTCATGGTCGGGGCTATGTCGGGGATGATTACCTCGAACAAGCTGGCTGATGCGGGCCTATGGGAGGACGCGTTTCTTCTGTGTCTTCTCTTCATAGTGGTGACATCAATTCTGATGTCGACCGCCACGGCGGTGATCATGGAACGTATTGCCTACCGTCCCTTGCGAGGCGCCCCACGACTCATTCCGCTGATCACCTCTATAGGCGTTTCATTCTTCCTCCAAAACCTGTCAGTAGTTCTTCTCGGCCCGGGGGCGAAGTCCTATCCGACGTTGCCGAGCTGGTTGTCACAAAAAAGATCGCTTGTCGGTTTTCAAATTGAGGGAACAAAACTCCTTGTGTTGCTGACCGCTGCCGTCTCAATGGCGGGTTTGTGGTTTCTTGTGGAACGCACGAGAACCGGCAAGGCAATGCGAGCAGTCGCAGAGGACAAAGAAATCGCTGCCCTTATGGGTATCGATGTAAATCGGACCATCGTCAAAACGTTTGCGGTCGGTGGCGCTATGGCTGGAGTTGCGGGAATTTTGTGGGGGATTCTGTTCCGGAGTGTGATCCACACGACCGGGTTCTTGCCTGGCATCAAAGCGTTTAGCGCGGCAGTGGTTGGTGGGATTGGCAACCTCGGCGGGGCTATGGCGGGCGGTCTTTCTCTTGGTGTAGCGGAGGCAACGGCCCCGCTGGTGTTGCTGGAACCGCTCGGAGTTGATGGAGTTTCGCAGCTTCGCGACGCCGTAGCGTTTGCTGTTCTCATCTTTGTCCTATTGGTACGACCGAGCGGGCTCTTTGGTGAGCGGCTGTCGGAAGATGAGCGGGCATGACGGCGACAGCAAACGACGCTTCGACTTTCGAAGCTCCAGGGCTTGACTGGCGTCGACAGATCAGGTTCTCGGCAATTGGGGCGTTGAGTTGCGCGTTTATCGCCCTCGCTGGGATGCCGGTAGGACTTGACCGACGAAGCATCGTTTACCCCGTTTTGAGTTTGGGATACCTATCACTTCTTTGGGTGCCCTTTGTATTAGCCAGCCTTGCCGGTAGCCAGGTCGTATTGGAAGGGATGGGCGAAAGAGAAAGAGATACCAGGGACCTGGCAGCTGGAGCGCTGGTCGGACTTGGCAGTGCGCTAGGTCTGGTCGGACTGATGATCCTGGTGAAGAACTTCAACCTTCGAGATCCTCTAGTGAATTGGAGTCCACAACTTCTCGAGCTGCTCTCCTTCAGTCGTTCTACGACGTTGGGCATGTTGCTCTGGGTCGTTCTTGGGACGACACTGGGGCTTTTGGGCGGAGCGATGCATGTGGTGCCAGCGACGGTCCGGGCCAAGGTTTTGACCGTCGTACTTTCTGTGCTCATCGTTTCCGTTCTTCAGACGTTCCTTACTGACTTACTCGAGGGGTTCAGACTGGAGGTCTTCACCGACTTCATCTATTACAAGCGTGGTGGTCTAGAAATCCTTGGGGCTCTCCTCGTAGCTGTGCTCGCGATCGCAATCCCCCTATTGGTAGGCGGCCGGATCAAGGGACTGCGTGCTCGCGTTCAGAAGATGCCCCCAGATGAGCGCAGTCGAACGAACCTCGTTCTCCTAGGGGTTGGCGCGGCACTGCTACTGATCCTCCCGTTCTTTCTCGGGAAAATCACTAACGAATTGCTGGCTAATGTTGGCCTCTTTGTCTTGCTGGCTCTGGGTCTCAATATCGTCGTTGGGTTGGCGGGAATCCTTGACCTTGGCTATGTCGCTTTCTTTGCAGTCGGGGGTTACACCACGGCGGTGCTTACTTCTCCCAACTCGCCTGGATTCTCACCTGAGTTGCCATGGCCGGTCGCGTTAATCGTCGTCGTAGTCTTAACCGGATTAGTAGGGCTGTTCATTGGCGCGCCCGTGATCCGAATGCGTGGCGACTATCTAGCGATCGTGACTCTTGGATTCGGCGAGATCATCCGCTTGTTGTTCTTGAGCGACTGGTTATCCGGCTGGTTTGGTGGTGCTCAAGGAATTACCAACATTCCCGGAGTTGATGTTGGAATAGGAACGGTAAAAGGCACCGATCCCAGATCCGTCTTCTTGCTGGTCTTGGTTTTCTGTGGGATCGCGATCTACGTCTCATGGCGCCTCGAACATTCGAGACTAGGTCGCGCCTGGATGGCGATCCGAGAAGACGAAGACGTCGCTGAAGCGATGGGAGTGAACACAACAAGCACCAAATTGATGGCTTTCGTTGTTGGAGCGGTACTAGCGAGCTTTTCTGGCGCCATTTTCTCAGCAAAGGTCGGATCGATCTTCCCGACCAGCTTCATCATGCTCGTATCAATCATCATCCTTGTCGTGGTCATCGTTGGCGGTATGGGAAATATTGCCGGGGTCATCGTCGGAGCTGTGGTACTGATCGGAGTATTAGGAGGCCCGAAACAGCCGGGT
>PBHE01000042.1 GCA_002719335.1 Acidimicrobiaceae bacterium | reverse complement strand
TTGTCTGGAAGCTCGTGATTGGTGACGAAAATTTGTAGACCGGCGGAGTCACGTCCCCGAACTTCCAGTCGGTCGATAGCTGAAAGAGCAGTCTGGATAGACATCAATCCGGGTAGGGCACTCAAATGGGGCGCACCCTGGGACAGATCCAGGATCGCTTCCGCGTTGCGTAACCGATCTCGCTCTATTGCCCATAACGCGTCGCGAACTTCGACGAGGACAGAGTTAAGGGTTTCCGCGTCAACAGTTAGGCCCTCAAGATGGCTGTCGATATTTGCGAGTGCGACGCGAGCTCGTTTTGTCTCACCTGCGATGGCGAGAGCAGTGGGCCGGTCGAAGACCAGCAACCGGGTCCCTGCCAACGTGCGTAGTTCTTGATCTATCACCAAGAGATGGTCAGCCGCTTGCCTGATTTTCGCGGCCATGGGGTTGAGCTCTCCGATTGCTGAAACAAGCAAGTCGACAGCTGTGCTGAGTCGCGCAAGAACCTTCTCGGCGGGAAGCACCGGTCCGTTATCTGGTCCGCGGAGGACAGCGATGATGCCGCACATGCTGATGAGGGTAGCGGCGGGCTGGGCGCTCTTATCCGCGGTCTAGCGCACGGCGCGTCTAATGACGTCAGCGAGATACTCAGCTTCGCGCCGGGCCATGGCCTCTTCGATCGCTTCGACCATGATCCGGATAACGGGTTCGGTGCCGCTGGCGCGTACGAGAACTCGACCGATGTCGTCGAGTCGCGTTGTTGCTTCAGCGATTTCTTCAGTCAAGCGATCAAGCAGCTCAGTTGGGTTTGATTTGACGGGAATACTGATAAGCACTTGGGGGAACTGGTGCATTGTTTCGCCGGCGATGTCGGCACTCTTCCTGCCTGAGCGGAGCACCAAGTCAGCTAGCAACGCTCCGCTGAGTAAACCATCGCCTGTGGTGGCGTGATTCCGAAAAACAAGGTGGCCAGATTGCTCACCTCCGAGAATGGCGACTCCTGTGTCCAGTTGGGTGAGTACGTTGCGGTCGCCTACGGGTACTTCAATCATTGTGATGTCGACCTGTTCTAAGGCTTGCCGTAAGCCAAGGTTCGACATCACGGTGGCGACAACGCTTCGGTTGGTGAGCTGGTTTCGTTGAGCGAGGTCTTTCGCGAATAGGCAGAGTTGTCTGTCTCCGTCGATGGTCGTGCCATCTGATGCAACGGCTATGAGGCGATCAGCGTCTCCATCCAGAGCTAACCCTAGGTCGGCTTGGTTGGCCAGCACTGCTTGAGTGATCGTCGATGGGTGGGTTGACCCGCAGTTTTGATTGATATTGCGACCGTCGGGTGAGGCGTGAATAACTTCGACGCGCGCACCAAGTTGCGTGAAGAGCGGCTCGGCGACATGCGAGGCTGAGCCGTTTGCGCAATCGACAACAATGTGAAGGCCTTCCAGACTTCTTTTTTCCAGAGCGTCTTCGATCGATGAGGACCAGAGTTGGAGGGGGTTGGGGTGTTCATAGACAACGCCGTGTGGGTCATTGAGCAGCGTGCGAGGCTCGTTGACAAGAGTCGCTAGTCGATTTTCGATGGATGTCTGTTCTTGATCGTGAAGTTTTCGGCCCCCCGGGGCAAAGATCTTCACACCGTTATCGCTCCAAGGATTGTGGGAGGCCGATATCACAACTCCCGCGCAGTTCTCCAACTTCGAGAGGTAGGCAACGACGGGTGTGGGGACCACTCCTGCATCAATGACGCTTTTCCCCTCAGCCGTTAAGGCTTGAGCTATCGCTTGTGAAAGAGCTGGTCCTGATTCACGGGTGTCGCGTCCCAAGATCCATCGGTCGGTGGACAGCACTTCGTTTGCTGCTCTGGAAAGAGAGGCAACCAAGTGGTTATTCAGCAATTCCGGGGTGGGACCTCGGATGCCGTCGGTGCCGAATGACAATGTCACGTCGACTCCTTGGTGGTTTAGCGTTTCGAGTACTGCGGAGCCTTGCGAGCTTTTTTGAGACCGTACTTCTTGCTCTCTTTTGCGCGGGCATCGCGCGTCAATAGACCGGCGGCCTTCAAGACGGGGCGTTGTTCGGGATCGAGCTCGATGAGCGCACGAGCAATGCCTAACCTGAGCGCGCCCGCCTGGCCAGCGGGTCCGCCGCCGTTGAGCGTGGCGTCGATGTCGTAGGTTTCGACCTGTTCCAGTAGCCGCAGAGGTTCTGTGACGAGTAACCGATGGACCGAAGACGTGAAGTAATCGTCGAAAGCGCGCTTGTTGCAGGTGATCGCGCCTGTGCCCGGACGCAGCCGTACGCGGGCAATGGCTTCTTTGCGGCGACCTGTTGTTTGGGTGAGTGGAGCAGTCATGTGTTTTCCAGTCTCAGGCTTTGGCCACTGCGTCGGCGAGAACAAGGGGTTCTGGTTGTTGTGCAGAATGCGGGTGTTCTGATCCTGCGTACACCTTGAGCTTGGTGAGCATTTGTGCACCTAATCGATTTTTGGGGAGCATGCCTTTGATGGTCCGTCGAACGGTGTCCTCAGGCTGGCGAGATAGCAGGTCGGCATAGGTTTGGGACTTGATGCCGCCTGGGTAGCCGGAGTGCCGGTGAACGAGTTTTTTTTCAGCTTTTTCGTTGGTGAGAACGACTTTTGAGGCGTTGACGATGATGACATGATCACCGCAGTCAAGGTAGGGAGCGAATGTGGGCTTATGTTTTCCGCGCAGAATACGGGCTACTTCGGTAGACATGCGACCAAGCACGAGGTTCTCTGCGTCGACAACGAACCATTTCCGTTCGATTTCACTCGCTTTTGGGGCATAGGTACGCACGATGCGTCAACCTCTCGGGATTTCGGAAATGTGAATCTTTGTGAGACTCGGCGTGGCACACAAGTGGAGTGGCCGGGGAACAAGGCTACGGGTGTCGTGTTGAAACGGCAAACGCTGGTCGTGAGTGATTTGTTGTTTCTGTCCGATTTAGTCGTGTTGGGGATAGCTGACGTGTACCAGGGTAAGACCGTGAGGAGGCGCTATGTGAGTGGCCAGGCTCCGATCTTTGGCGATGAGCACGGTTTCGACGTCTTGCGCTAATCGTTTGTTAGTTCCCACCGCCACGCAGAAACCGACGAGTGACCGCACCATTTGGTGACAAAAGGCGTTTGCCGCGACTTCGAATTGGATTCGGTGTTTGGGAAAGAGATGCCATTCGGCGCGGTGGATGGTACGCACAAGCGACGCCTCTGGTTTCCCTTTGGGTCGGCGACAGAAGGAAGTGAAATCGTGTTGACCTAGGAAGCGTTGCGCAGCTTGGTTCATTTCGTCGATATTGAGCGGTTCTTTAATGTGCCATTCGATGTCAGAGCGGAGCGGGTCGGCGACTGGAGAGTTCAAAACGTTGTAGTGGTACAGACGACGGGCAGCTGAGAAACGTGCGTCAAAATTGGCTTCTACGGTCCGTATGTCGTGGACTTGGATGTCAGGTCCGCAGATTCGGTTGATCGAGTTGCGTAAACGTTCGGGGTCAAACCGGTCACTGGTGGTGCGAAAGGAGATCACTTGTCCTGAGGCGTGAACCCCGGCGTCTGTTCGACCAGCTACCGCTAGATCGATGGGTTCGCCGAGTACTTGTTGGATTGCGGACCGTATTTCGCCTCCAACGGTGGGTACGCCGGGGGTCTCAGCGAAACCGCGGAAATGAGTTCCCTTGTAGGCGAGGTCAATTCGGATGATCTGGGCGGAGGTCACTGTTAGGACGGTAGTTTCATAATGCGGCGGGAGGGGAATGATGCTCGATCTAGTGATTCGTAATGGAATGGTGATCGACGGAACCGGGAGTCCAAGACGGCTTGGCGATGTCGGGGTGCGTGATGGGCGCGTAGTCGTTGTGGGCGAAATTCTTGAAGAGGCTCTCACAGAAGTTGATGCGACAGGCCTGGTGGTCGCTCCTGGCTTCGTCGATGTTCACACTCATTTTGACGCTCAAGTGTTTTGGGATACCACGCTGTCGCCATCACCTTTGCATGGTGTCACCACTGTTATCGGCGGCAATTGCGGTTTCACGATCGCACCGTTGGAACCCGACGGTGGCGACTATCTGATGCGCATGTTGGCGCGGGTGGAGGGGATGCCGTTGGCTTCTCTGCAAGAGGGGGTGCCGTGGAGTTGGAGGACATTCGGTGAATACCTCGACACGATCGAGGGCACGTTGATGCCTAACGCCGGCTTTCTCGTAGGTCACAGCGCGTTGCGTCGCATGGTGATGGGGGAAAGATCAATAGGTGAATTCGCGTCAGACAAAGAACTGCACGAGATGAAAAAGTTGTTGGCTGAGAGCATCGAAGCTGGTGGTCTGGGTTTCAGTTCTTCTTGGGCAAAAACGCACAACGATGCAGAAGGTAATGCTGTGCCGTCTCGTCATGCATCAGAACGCGAACTGGTGGAGCTTTGTTCAGTGCTTCGAGATACCGGAGCGGTTGCTCTTGAGTTCATCCCCACGGTTGAGAGATTCGACGAAAGCGTGTACCAGCTACTCACCGACATGTCTGTAGCGGCGGATAGGCCGTTGAATTGGAACGTCATTTTTGCGAATGCGCGACAGGCCGATGTAATCGAGGAAAAGTTGCAAGCTTCAAATTTTGCGGCCCGTCAGGGAGGTCGCGTCATCGCGTTAACAGCGCCGATGCCCGCTGAAAGTCGCCTCTGTTTCGAGAGCGGTTTCTTGCTTGATACTTTGCACGGCTGGGCCGAGCCAATGGCGCTGCCGAATGCGCAAAAGTTGGCGTTGCTCGCGGATCCTGTTCGCCGCGCCGAATTGAACGAAGATGCCCAGCACCCAAGCGCTTTTCGCGGCCTCGCGCGGTGGGAACGTCTGACGGTGGGGGAAGTAACGAAGAAAGATTTGAAACATTTTGAGGGACGTACAATCGGCGAGATCGCGGAAAAGTTAGGGCAGACACCTTGGGACGCGTTGTGTGAGATCGTTGTTGCGGACGACTTGAAAACGGGTCTATATCCGCCTGCAGCGGGGGATAATGAGGAGTCGTGGGCGCTGCGTCAGGCGTTATGGAATGACGATCGTTGCCTAATCGGGGCGTCCGATGCTGGTGCTCATCTCGATTTTCTCGCAACGTTTAATTATTCGACGTATTTACTAGCGGCAGCTCGAGATAGGGAGTTGTTGAGTCTCGAGTTGGCGGTGCACAAGTTGACCGATGCACCGGCACGTTTGTATGGGCTTAAACATCGCGGACGTATCGCACCAGGTTGGTGGGCTGATCTGGTCGTCTTTGACGCAGACAAAGTTGCTCCAGAAGAGGTTGAGGTTCGAGAAGATCTTCCCGGTGGCGCTTGGCGGCTTTACGGCGAAGCCGTCGGGGTGCATCACGTTTTTATTAACGGGGAACAAGCGGTTGAGGACGGTCGATTCACCGATGCTCGGCCCGGAACGTTGCTTCGTGCTGGCAGAGATACCGATCCTGTAACAGCGATCGGTTAGTCAGTGGTCTCGCCCTTGGGGGTCGAGAATTGCTACTAACTGTTCGATGCTGAAATCTGTTTGTTGAGACGGACCGATGAGTCGGGCTTCGGCTTTTGTTAAACGATCGACGGCGTCTTTGATGTCGACGGCGGCGTGGTGAGGTATCACCACGGCCCCGTGGTGGTCCGCGTGGATAAGGTCACCGGGGGAGACGGTCATGTTGTGCACGTTGACGGAGGTTCCGTATTCCACTACGTGAATCCAACCGTGGGAAGGTCCGATAGATCCGGCGAGAGCGCCGAAGCCTTCGGCCCACATGTGTGTATCTCGGATAGATCCATTGGTAATTGCGCCCACCGAACCCAGACCTTTGTGGACGTTGCTATTGACTTCGCCCCAATGGGCGCCAAAACCTACGGGGTCGTCTATGTCTTCGATAACTGTCACCGTTGGGCCTGGCGGTTCCGCGATGTGCTCGAAGTATCCGATGCGCACAGATAAGTCATCTGCTTTAGAGCGGCCCGAGGGAACCGTGGCGCGTATTTTGGCGGTACGTGCATACCCGACCATGGGAGGGAGCGAAGGGTCGTGGCAGACGAAGGGCCGAGTCGTGAAACCTTCGGCTCGCCGTTCGGGGACGACGAGCTCTAATGCGTTGCAGATGGTCGGGGTGTCAAATTCTCGGAGGGTTGCGATTATCGCTGAGTCCAGCATGACTGGATCCTAGGCGTGTGAGCTAGACCAGTTCGATAAGCGCCATCGGCGCATTGTCACCTTGGCGGGGTCCGAGTTTCAGAATTCTGGTGTAGCCGCCTGGACGATCTTCGTACCGTGGTCCGATCTCGTCGATGAGTTTTTGGGCCATCTCTTGGTCTCCGTTGAGACTCGCAACAAGTTGGCGGTGACGATGCAGGCTGTTGGATCCCGCACTTGCTTTCTTAGCTTTTGTGATCAATTTCTCGGCGTAGGGACGCAGAGTCTTGGCTTTGGCTTCGGTAGTTTCAATCGCCTCAGCCGCGAATAGTGAGGCTGCGAGGTTAGCCAGGATGGAACGTTGATGGCTTGAACTACCACCTAACCGGCGGCCCTTCTTGGGGGTTGGCATGCGGGGGCTCCTACTGAACTGAGGGGGTCATGCCTTTGAGGGCTAAACCGCGCTCGTCGAGTTTTTGAATAACCTCATCGAGCGACTTTGAACCGAAGTTGGTGATTGCCATCAGGTCGTCCATGCTCTTCTCTAAGAGTTCCCCAATGCTGTTGACTTGGCCACGTTTTAGACAGTTACGTGGCCGTTCGCTTAAGTCGAGGTCTTCGATCGGCATGTCGAGTTCAGGTGAACTGGTCTCTACAATGGCCACTTCGTTGATTTCTAGGCCAAGGGGCTCTTCGCTCATATCGGCTACGAGTCCTACGAGGGTACGCAGCGTATCTCCGGCAGACGCTAGAGCGTCTCTTGGGCTAATGGCCCCGTCGGTGTCAATATCGAGGATGAGTCGATCAAAATTTGTTGACTGTTCAACACGGGTGGGCTCTACCTCTAATGAGACACGACGCACTGGGCTGAAGATGGCATCGATAGGGATAACGCCGATAGTGGAGCTGCTGTCTTGATTTTCCGAAGACAAATAACCGCGCCCTTGTTCGACGGTGATGTCCACCCCGAGCCGTCCACCTTTACTCAGAGTGGCTATTTGCAACTCAGGGTTCACGCATTCGACATCCGCACCCCAGTCAACGTCACCAGCGGTGAGGTCACAGGGACCTGATGCGTCGAGCCTCACAGCGACGGGCTCGTCACTTTGACACGTCAACACAATGTCTTTGAGGTTGAGAATAAGGTCTGTGACGTCTTCGACTACGCCATCGATAGTTGCGAACTCGTGCAGAGCCGCCTCTCCGTCGAACTTGACCTGAGTGATGGCAGCACCAGGTACCGACGACAGCAATGTCCGTCGCAGGGAGTTGCCAATGGTGTGCCCGAATCCGGGCTCAAGGGGGCCAACAGCGAAACGTTGGTGGTTATTTTGCTCGTCGTCGAGGGCTTCAACCGTCGGACGCTGCATAGTGAGCATGCTCACGATATCTCCATGGGGCCGGGGGTGGACTACTTGCTATACAGCTCGACGATGAGCTGCTCGCGAACTGGAATTTCAATCTGTTCGCGTGTTGGAACCTCTCGCACAGTGACCTGTTGGCCATCGTCGCCAGCGTCGAGCCACATCGGGGCGGCACGATCAAGCACATCGAGATTCCATCGGGTGGTGACCATCTCGCGGGCCTTGGGCCGCAATTCAATGACGTCACCTTTGCGGGCACGGAAGCTGGGTATGTTGACCCGTCGACCGTTGACGTTGATGTGTCCGTGACTCACAAACTGACGACCTTGCGGTCGGGTTGCTGCCCAACCGGCGCGGTACACGATGTTGTCTAGTCTGAGTTCGAGAAGGCGAAGAAGGATTTCACCTGTGACACCGCGTTGACGGGCAGCTTCGTCGTAGGTGTTGCGGAACTGCCTTTCAGTAATCCCGTAGCTGAATCGCGCCTTCTGTTTCTCCTGAAGCTGGACTAGGTATTCGGAGTTCTGGCTTCGTCTGCGGGTGCGGCCATGATCGCCCGGCGGGTAGGGCCGGCGGTCGAGGGCCTTGGTTTCGCCTTCTGTTCCCCAAATGTTGATACCTAAACGGCGAGAAACTCGTGCTTTGGGTCCGGTATAGCGTGCCATTTTCAAACCCTCCGACGCTTGGGCGGTCGACAACCGTTGTGAGGCACAGGGGTCATGTCTTTGATCCCTGTGATTTCGATACCGGTGTTTTGTATTGAACGGATCGCAGTTTCGCGTCCCGAGCCCGGGCCTTTGACGTGGACGTCAACTCTTCGGACTCCATGTTCCATCGCTTTGCGAGCGGCTTGTTCGGCGGCCTGTTGGGCAGCAAAGGGAGTGGATTTGCGTGAGCCTTTGAAACCTACGTTGCCCGCCGACGACCATGACACAACGTTGCCTTGCTGGTCGCTGAAACTAATGATGGTGTTATTAAAGGAACTCTTAATGTGCGCGACGCCGTGGCCGACGTTCTTACGCTCTTTGCGACGGGGGCGCCGCGGTGCTGGTTCGGGATTGGCCATGATCTTCTCTCAGTCCGTTTCCTGGCCGGCGATCACTTCAGGACCTTTTTCTTGCCCGCTACGGTTTTGCGGGGGCCTTTTCGTGTGCGAGCGTTGGTATGGGTGCGCTGGCCTCGGACTGGTAGTCCGCGCCGATGGCGGATTCCTTGGTAGCAACCGATTTCGATTTTTCGTTTGATGTCTTGTGCAACATCACGGCGCAGGTCACCTTCGACCGTGTAGTTCTCATTAATGAAGTTCCGCACGCCAACGATTTCTTCGTCGGTCAGATCGCGAACGCGGGTTGCTCGACCGATATTGAGTGCTTCACAGATATCTGTCGATCTGGTACGACCGACTCCATAGATGTAGGTGAGTGCGATCTCAACTCGCTTCTCCCGAGGGAGGTCAACTCCTGCAATACGTGCCATAGCTGGAAACTCCTATCCCTGCCGCTGCTTGTGGCGCGGGTTGGGGCAAATCACACGAATTCGACCGTGGCGCCGGATAACTCGGCACTTATCACAGATCTTTTTGACGCTGGGACGGACTTTCATTGAGATACCTGGGGCTGGGGTCGCGGGGTAGGCATCACCCCAGAAATACGACCGAGTGCGGACGCGGCATGGTTGGGTGCACCAACGAGCCGAAGGAAGAGCATACCGTGAGCGGGTTCAGGCACCAATCTCTGGGTCATGGTTAACGATTTCTTTCGATGGCGTCAATGACGCGATCTTGCACATCGCGTTCGGTTCCAAGGCCATCAACGGAGACAAGGACGCCCTGTGATGAGAAGAATTCTAGGAGAGGCTCGGTTTCCGCTTGGTAGAGCTCAAGCCTGCGCTGAATAGCTTCTGGGGTGTCGTCGGCTCGACCTCGGGCCAACATTCGTTCTGTCGCGACGTTGTCGGGTACTTCAATATCAATGGCTACGTCAATGCCACTGGGTGCAAGCATGGCCATTAAGCCTTGTGCTTGTGCGTCGGTTCGGGGAAATCCGTCGAGCAGGAAACCGAGTTGAGCATCAGGCTGCGCGAGGCGTTCTCGAACAATTCCGAGGATGAGGTCATCTGAAACAAGCTCACCAACGTCCATTATTGCTTTGGCTTGGAGGCCTAGCTCGGTGCCTTCTGAGACTGTGGCTCGGAGCATTTCACCGGTGGAGATATGGGGGATACCGTAGTGTTTAACGAGTAGCGCGCACTGGGTGCCCTTGCCGGCTCCTTGCTTACCTAGCATTACGAGTCGAGTCATCGAATTGATCCGCCTACTTGAGGAAACCCTCATAGTTGCGCTGAAGCAGCTGGCTATCAATTTGTTTCATTGTTTCAAGTGCGACGCCCGCTGCGATGAGTATCGACACTCCGCCAAATCCGATAGCGGCTCCCCCGCCGCCCATGGCGCCGAGGTCACTGGTAAGAGAGAGAAGCACTGTGGGTATGAGGGCCACGAATGCGATAAAGAGCGCGCCGGGCAGGGTAATGCGGTTAAGGATTCTCGCGAGATACCGTTCGGTTTGGGGGCCGGGACGGACACCAGGGATAAAGCCTCCCTGCTTACGAATGTTGTCGGCTTGGCGCACTGGGTCGAAAGAGATCGCCGTGTAGAAGTACGCGAAGCCGACGATCAACATACCGAAGAAGAGGATGTAGACGATGCTGTCGGGCTGGGTGAGGTAGTCGTTGACGAACGTCTGGAACCAACCCCAATTAGCGACGTTAGATAACAGCACGGGGAGAAACAGGATCGAGCTCGCAAAGATCACGGGTATCACACCGGATTGGTTGACTTTGAGAGGAATGTAAGTGTTCTGACCGCCAAACATTCGTCGTCCTACTTGACGTTTTGAAAACTGGACAGGAATGCGACGTTGTCCCTGTTCGATGAAAACAATTGCGACCATCATCGCGATCGCAACCAGGATGGCGGCTCCGAGGTAAAAGTTGCCTTGGACGGCCCGAAGCCGCGCTCCATCAAAGGGAATCGTGGAGACGACGGAAGCAAAGATAATTAGCGACATGCCATTTCCGACACCCCGTTGACTGATGAGTTCACCCATCCACATCAGCAGAGCGACACCGGCCGTCAGCGAGAGGATGACTAATGCGACCCGAGGGAACGTGAAATCGGGTATCACAATCACGGCACTGGTGTTCCCGAGGGCTGTTCCCTGCCCTCGACCGAAGATGAACGTGATCCCGGTGGCCTGAACAAAGGCGATACCCAAGGTGAGGTATCGCGTGTACTGAGTGATTTTTCTCTGACCCACTGCCCCTTGTTGTTGCAACTGCTCTAATCGTGGGATCGCTATCGTCAGAATCTGAATGATGATTGATGCCGTGATGTAAGGCATGATTCCCAATGCGAATATTGCAAAATTAGTTAGGGCACCGCCGGAGAACAGGTTGAGTAACGCGAGCACCCCGCCGGTCTGATCCGCTTGTTCTCGCAGCGACAAGATCGCGTCAAAGTCGATGCCAGGCACGGGTACTTGAGATCCGAGCCGGTACGCGCCGAGGATGGCGAAGGTGAACAGGATCTTCCTTCGAAGGTCCGGTACACGAAACATGTTGCGCATACTCCCGAGCAAGGTAATCCTCGTTTATCGGTTGGTGTGCTGGTTGCCGCGGGCCGGTGGTCGCGGGCCCTTGAATGTCGGCGGCAGGATCTCAACCGTACCTCCTGCAGCTGATATGGCCTCTTCAGCGCTTTTCGACGCCGCGTGTGCTTTGACGGTCACAGGACGATCAATTTGTCCTCTGCCAAGAATCTTGACCATCGCGCCTTTAGAGACAAGACCTTTCGCGAGTAATCCTTCTGGAGTGACTTCACTAAGTCCTGAGTCTGCGATGGTGTCAAGGTTGATCGCCTGGTATTCAACGCGGAACGGATTCGTGAAGCCTTTCATCTTGGGCAACCGACGTTGGAGGGGTAACTGACCGCCCTCGTACCAGACAGGAACCTTGCTGCGGGCTTTGGTGCCTTTGGTACCTCGACCCGCGGTTTTTCCACCCTTGCCCCCGATACCGCGACCAACGCGTTTCGGTTTCTTTTTGGAGCCGGGAGCCGGCTGTAAATCATGTGGTTTGAGCATGAGTGTCTCTGCTTCAGTTTTCTTGGACGTCGATGAGATGCGCGACCTTATGAATCATTCCTCTGATTTCAGGCCGGTCGGGCAGGGTGTTTGTTTTACCAATCCGTCCCAATCCCAGAGCCCGAAGGGTCCCGCGATGTTTCGGTTTGGAGCCGATTGCTGAGCGAACCTGGGTGACTGTTAGCTCACTCACGAGGACACCTCAGCAGAAGGTTTAGGTCGGAGGACCAGCCGTTCCGATTCACGATATGCCGCTAAAAGGGCTGCGGGGATGCATTCTTCAGCAGAGAGCCCCCGCAGAGCGGCTATTTCGTCCGGTCTCTTCAGCCCTTGTAAACCGGAGATTGTGGCCTTGGCCACGTTGATGTGGTTAGACGAACCAAGAGATTTGGCTAGTACGTCGTTGACGCCTGCTTCTTCGAGGATGGCGCGTGCTGCACCACCGGCGATAACTCCGGTACCGGGGGCTGCTGGTTTCAACAGTACGCGGCCCGCTCCCATGACACCCAAGATGGGGTGAATGATTGTCGAGCCAGCTAACGGAACACGGAAGAGGTTCTTCTTAGCTTCTTCGGTGCCCTTTTGAATAGCGAGGGGCACCTCTTTTGCTTTCCCATAGCCGAGTCCGACCTGACCGGCGCCGTCGCCAATCACCACCAGCGCTGTGAAGGAGAATCGTCGGCCACCCTTCACGACCTTCGCTACGCGATTGATATCGATCACCCTCGATTCGCGAAGCCCATCGTCGCCACTATTTCTGGGGTTGTCTTCGCGTCGACGATCGTCGCGTCGGCGGTTACCTCGATCGTCGTTGCGACGATTTGGATTTGGGTTCTGGTTAACGTCAGTCATCACTGGTTCCTAGAACTTCAGCCCGGCGTCGCGGGCTGCGTCGGCGAGGGCCGCTACACGGCCGTGGTATTTGTTTCCTCCGCGGTCAAAAACCACAGATTCGACGCCAGCTGCTTTTGCGCGTTCAGCTAGTAGCTGTCCGACTTTGCTGGCGGCTTCTTTATTGCTGGTAGCAGTGCTACGAAGGTCTGTTTCGGAGGTAGAGGCTGCAGCAACAGTGCGTCCTGCTTCATCATCAATGATCTGTGCTGATATATGTCGATTGGAGCGGAAAACACTCAACCGAGGACAACCAGGGGTGCCAGTAACTTTTTTGCGGACTCGCCGTTGGCGACGTTGACGCTGAGCGGTTCGTGATGTCATTGCCATACCTACTTTGCGGACTTGCCGGCTTTGCGAATCACGTGTTCGCCGACATACCGGATTCCTTTGCCTTTATATGGTTCAGGTTTTCTTAGAGCGCGAATGTCAGCAGCAACTTGACCGACAAGTTGTTTGTCGATACCTGAAACTTTGATGACCGTTGGTTCTGGAACATCAAAAGTCACGCCTTCGGGGGCTTCTACCGTCACTGAGTGGCTGAAGCCAAGAGCTAGTACTAGCGAATTGTTGCCTTTGGCCTGCGCTCGGTAGCCAACTCCAACAATATTGAGTTCTTTCATGAAGCCATTCGTGACACCCTCGACCATGTTGTTGACCAAGGAGCGTGTCAGTCCATGAAGCGAGCGTTGTTCACGGCTGTCATCAGTTCGGGTGACAGCAATAGCAGCATCTTGAACTTCCACGTGAATACCTTCAGGTATGTCTTGACTCAACTCGCCTTGCTTGCTTGCAACTTTGACTGCGCCCGCCGAAACTTCAACAGTGACGCCGTCAGGGACCGAAATGGGAGCTTTACCTATGCGCGACATCTTTACCTCCTACCAGACATAACAAAGGATTTCGCCGCCCATGCGGTTGCGACGAGCCTCTCTGTCAGTCATCAAGCCTTTACTGGTCGAAAGAACGGCTATGCCGAGTCCGCCTAGAACCCGGGGGACCTTGTTTGATTTGGTGTACACCCGAAGACCTGGTTTTGATATTCGCTTTATGCCAGAGATCGTTCGGCTCCGGTCAGGGGTGTACTTCAGATGGATTGACAGGATGTCACCCGGTCGGCTCTCCGAGCCGGCGACTTGGTAATCGGCTACGTACCCCTCCGCTTTAAGTATCGCAGCGAGAGATTCCTTTAGTTTTGAGGACGGCATTTCAACCGTGTCCTTGTAGCCCTGATGCGCGTTGCGGATACGCGTGAGCATGTCGGCGATGGGGTCAGTCATAGTCATCGTAATTCTCCCCTCACCAACTCGCCTTAGTCACGCCTGGGATTTCCCCCGCGTGAATCATTTCTCGGAGACATATCCGACAGAGTCCAAACTTGCGGTACACGGACCGCGGTCGGCCGCAACGGCGACAGCGTGTGTAGGCGCGCACCTTGAACTTGGGGGTACGTTGCTGTTTATTGCGAAGAGCCTTCTTGGCCATCAGTTCTGCCCCTCAGTGCGGAACGGGAACCCGAGTGCTGTCAAAAGTGCACGCCCGTGTTCATCGTTAGTGGCGGATGTCACGATCGTGATATCCATACCCCGGATTTTATTAACGGAGTCATAACTTATTTCCGGGAAGATCAGTTGTTCTGTGACGCCGAATGTGTAGTTGCCATGTCCGTCAAAGGAACGAGGTGACAGGCCACGGAAGTCACGTATCCGGGGAATGGCCAAACTCACAAGACGGTCGTAAAACTCCCACATACGGTTGTTGCGGAGAGTGACCTTGGCGCCAATGGCGTTACCTTCTCGCAGTTTGAATCCGGCGACAGATTTTTTGGCTCGCGTGATCGCCGGCTTTTGGCCGGTGATCTTCGTTAGGTCTTCCATTGCTCCATCAAGAAACGCTCGGTTGACTAGTGCGTCTCCAACCCCTGAATTGACGGAGATTTTGCTCATCGTGGGAACCTGCATCACGTTGGGCAAATCGAGTTGGGTTTGTAATTGGTCCCGAAGAGTGTCGCGGTAGAGCACCTTCATGCGGGGTTCCATCGTTATCGCGTTCACGACAGTTCCTCCCCTGATTTCTTGTGGTAACGCACTTTGGTGTCGCCCTCGTTTCGGTAGCCAACTCGCCCTGCTTCGCCGGTTTTGGGGCATACGACTGCGACATTGGACACATTGATAGATAAGGCGATATCGATAATTCCGCCTTGATCATTTGCTTGGGTGGGGCGTTGATGCTTTCGGCCGGTATGTACACCTTCGACGGTGATACGTCCGGTTTCGACGTCAACAGACATTACGTGTCCCTCAGTTCCTTTGTCTTTACCGGATAAGACACGAACCAGGTCACCCTTCTTAATTTTCATTAGAGAACCTCCGGAGCCAGTGAGACGATGCGCATAAAGCGGTGATCTCGTAGTTCACGCCCAACTGGGCCGAAGATGCGGGTGCCGCGAGGCTGACGGTTGTCATCCACAAGCACCGCTGCGTTTTCGTCAAATCGAATGTAGCTGCCATCGGGACGGCGTCGTTCTTTGCGTGTTCGCACGACCACACAGCGAACGACTTCGCCTTTCTTTACCGCGGCGCCGGGGATGGCATCCTTCACGGTGGCGATAAACACATCACCGATGGACGCGTAACGCCGTCCTGTACCACCGAGGACTCGGATACACAGAACTTCTTTTGCGCCGGAGTTATCGGCAATTTTAAGTCGGGATTCTTGTTGGATCACTGCATCAACTCCGACATCAACGGGCTCGTTCCACGATTTCAAGCAGACGCCACCGCTTTTTCTTCGAAAGAGGTCGGGTCTCCATGACCCGTACTCGATCACCGGGACGAGCATCATTTTGTTCGTCGTGCGCGTAGAGCTTCTTAGTTTGTTGAACAGTTTTGAAGTAGCGAGGATGGCGGACGCGTTCTGTTACAGCAACCACGACGGTTTTTTCCATCGAGGTGGAAACGACGAGTCCTTCGCGAATTTTTCGTCGATTGCGTTCTTCGGGCGTGACTTGTGTATCACTCATCAGTTGTCCTCCATCGCTGCTGCCTCTGCAGCAGCGATCTCTCGTTCTCTGAGGATGGTTCTTATTCGGGCGATATCTCGTTTAACCTCGGAGATGCGTCCCGGGTTCTCTAATTGGCCGGTCGCGAACTGGAATCGGAGATTGAAGAGTTCGTGTTTCATTTCGTTGAGCTGATCAAGTAGCTGGTCATCAGCAAGTTCACGTAGAGCGGCTGCGGCTGTCATTAGATGGCCTCCTCACGGCTCACAACGCGGGCTTTGATAGGAAGTTTTTGGATAGCGCGGTTCAACGCTCCGTGCGCGAGCTCAGGCTCAACACCACCGAGTTCAAACATCACTCTTCCTGGTTTAACGACCGCAACCCACCGTTCAGTGTTTCCTTTACCTGAGCCCATTCGGGTTTCAGCCGGTTTCGCCGTGACGGGTTTGTCTGGGAAGATATTGATCCAGACTTTTCCACCACGTTTAACGTGGCGGGTCATTGCGATACGCGCAGCTTCGATTTGTCGGGCGCTGATCCACCCGGGTTCAAGAGCCTGGATACCAAAATCACCGAAATGCATCGTCGTGCCGCCTTTGGAGCGGCCTTTCAGGCGACCGCGATGAGTTTTGCGGTGTCTAACTTTCCGGGGCATCAACATTTCAGTCGTCTCCCGGTCGGAAGTTGGGGGTTTGACTTTGTTCGC
>PBHE01000049.1 GCA_002719335.1 Acidimicrobiaceae bacterium | reverse complement strand
TTATAAAACTGTTTGAGGAGAAACCATGGAAAAAATACAAGATCTACACGACGCAGCTAAGGAAGTTCTAGAGGAAGCAGCCATAAGTAAATTGGCAGTGAAAAGTATGGAAGAAGTTGCTTCGCGTGCAAATAGAATAGCGAGATGGGCTCGTAATGCAGCTGAAATGGATAGCGCCGATGCCAAGTCTGTTAAAGCCTTAGCCAAAGATATTCAGAAGACTATGGATAAATGGGCAAAGGGTTCCTGGGAAGGGAAATCCCTTTGAAAACATTCAAAGCACATATTATTGGCGAACGTATACTAGATCGCATTATGAGCGAAAAAGAGCGAAAAAAAGGTGATATGAAAGATTGGATTAATGAAGCAGTTAATGCTAAACTTAAATCCAAAGTTTTGAATATGATAGATGAAATAGATAATGATGAAGATCTATTAAAGGCTATAAATGCTATGGCCGTTCCTGTAATGGAAAAAATGATTCATGAAGCATGTGATAAAAAGAAAATCATAATGGGCCGAGATGAAGTTACACGAGGTGTTATTGCATTTATAAACAAATATGGTGAAAACGTTGAACAACAGTTTGACTTTTTAAAAGAGTTTTTAGACGGTAAATCTTTTGATGCTAAAGGCTTGGTAAAAGGAAGTAGTGGTAAGGTTGATAATGCAATGAATTATATTACCTCAGCATATCCGATTATGAGTAAGATGTATTCCGAACTAGTGAATTGGACACCAAAAGTACATAATGCAAATATTGGCCCCGGAGAATTACTTTTTATTTTAGCAACAGATACTGGCGCAAAAGGAGATGCAGAAGATAAAGGTGATGCTTATCTAGGAAGAGGTCTTAATATTGAAATGAAGTCAGATGGGGGCCATTTAGGAACAAGTTCACAGTTTAATATTGGCAAAGAAGTTTTTAAAGATGCGTTTAAGGATTTAGGAAAAGTTTTAAAAGAAAAAGATCTTGATGATCTCATGTTAAGAAATGGCAAAGCCAGGATGCCTAAAGCTTTATCTGATGCTAGTAAGTTGTTTACAGAATTATATAAAGCTAAACATGGTGGAACACAATTTCAAGCAGATAAAGCATGTGAGAAATTATATACAGATGTATGTGATGCTTGTATGGGAATTACCACCTCTTATAAATTTAATAAAGTCGTTAAAGATGGTTTCACTAATCCAAATATCTTTTTACAAAATTGGTGTGCAGCAGCTTATCAACAATATGAAGCGCACGGTTTTGATTGGGTGACTTTATTTAATAAAAAATCAGGTGCTACTATCTCGTTTGATGGACATGCGCACTTCTTTAAAAATAGAAATAATTGGGACTCAGATTGGCATTTAATGTGGGCAGGAGGTGGCCAGAAAGAAGGCGGAGCTTCTACTAGAATTATAGCACAACCATTTCAAGCACAACCAATATCAACAGATGTTCCAGGCGATGTAGAAAAAATTGAAGAACTTAAAGATTTAAGGAGCGCCTTAGACCATGCAATTAAAAATATGCCTAAAAAGAATTTTACTGTTAAACATAGAAAAACCTTAGGATTAGAATCTATTAATACTGCTGTAAAGGTTCTTAAAAATCTAGACCTTATTAAAACACAAACCAAAGAGGGTTTAAAAAGATACTTCGCTCATAAGAAAGATTTAGGTATGAGAGATAGAAAAGATATAACATTTGGTATAGCTTTTAAGAAGTGGGCGAAAACTTTATGAAATCTTACAAACAATTTCTTATAGAAGCTTCAGGTAAGAATCTTCATATGGAACATCTCGAAGATGAGGTGTTGAATGGAGGAGTTAATGGTACTAGAGGTGCTATTAATTTTCTGAGATCGCTAAGAGATATGTTAGCAGGTAATAATAAAGAAGCTGTTAATGTTACAGTTAAATGGGATGGTGCACCGGCGGCAGTAGCAGGAATTCATCCTAATGGAAAATTTTTCGTTGATTATAAATCAATGAGGAAACCTTGCTTTACACAATCAGACGTAGATGAACATTTTGGTGGCGGACCTTTACATCCAAAAATGTCTGCTCTTTTAGAACATTTACCCAAATTAAATATACCAGGAAATATATTCCATGGAGATGTTCTTTGGACAGATAATAAAGATAAAAAAATTAAAACAATTGATAAAGAAAAGTATGTTACTTTTACACCTAATACTATAACATATGCTGTTCCATTAAATACTGAATTAGCTAAAAAAATTATTGCGGCCAAAGTTGGGATTGTTTTTCATACAACATATAGAACAACCGGCGCTGATGATTTAAATGATCTTAGAGCAGAATTTGGGGCAGATATAAATCTATGGTCTTCTCATAGAGATGTGTGGGCAGTAAATGCTGATTTTACTGATTTAAGTGGTTCAGCAACATTTACTCAATCAGATACCACTAAAGTAACCGGAATGCTTTCTGAATTAGGAAAAGATTTTAATAAAGTTAATGGAAGATTTTTAGATAATATATCAAAAGATAATATTATTAGAACGCACATTAAAACATTCATGAATACAAAAGTTAGAGAAGGTGAATTTGTTGATAACTATAAAAGATCAGCAAAAGATTGTGTTAAGTGGATTGAGAATAAAATGCAGAAAGAAGTTGGGAAGTTAAAGTCTGAAAGAGGTAGACAAAGAAAACAAATGACTGTTGATGGATATATGAAAACTTTAAATGGTTCTATGGATCAAATAGAGGTCATATTTCGATTAATGTCATTAATAAACAATATAAAACTTTTTATAGTTAAAAAATTAGAAGAAGTAAAAGGAATAACTAATACTTTTATAAAAACTTCTTCAGGGTATAGAGTGACTAAGCCGGAAGGTTTTGTTGCCATTGATACCTTTGATAATCAAAAAGGTTTAAAATTAGTTAACAGGATGGAATTTAGTAGAATAAATTTCACCGCAGAAAAGGATTGGGACCAATGAGACCTATTTTTGTAAAAGAAACAGCACTGAATGAATCTAAGGATTCTGATAAATTGATTAAGGCCCTCGGTGATTGTATTGATGCGGCACCAGATAGAGCTAAAAATAAATTGGCTCAAGTATTTGAAGATTATATGGAAAAGTTTGGTAGAAGGCAACCCAAATTACCTTATATGATGCAAGGTTTTTTTGATGCAATAGAAGAATTTTCAGATGCAAGGATAGATAGGGATAGCTGGTAGAAGATAAATGAAAACCTTTATACAATTCTTAGAAGAAGCTGCTGGTAAAGGGTTAACTATTTTTGATATAGATGATACCTTGTTTCATACTAATGCGAAAGTGTTTGTAAAAAAAGATGATAAGGTTATTCATACATTAACCAATCAAGAGTTTAATACATATAAACTTAAAGATGGAGAAGAGTTTGATTTTGGAGAATTTAGATCTGCTAAACTTTTTCAACAAACTTCAACACCTATCGGGAAAATGATTAAAAGAGCTAAGGCTATAATTAAAAGAGCTATTCCAAAAGGTTCAAAAGTTATTATGGCTACTGCGAGATCAGATTTTGATGACCGAGATACATTCTTAGATACGTTCAGGGCTCATGGAATAGATATTGATAAAATATATGTAGAACGAGCGGGAAATTTGAATTTAGGATCTCCAGCAAAAAATAAAAAATATGTTTTTCAAAAATATTTAAAATCGGGACTATACAAAAGAGCCAGATTGTTTGATGACTCTAAACAAAATTTGACTTCTTTTATGTCTCTTTCAAAAAAATATCCGGATGTTTCTTTTGATGCATATTTGGTAAAAGATTCTGGAAACATTTCGAATTTTAAGTTATAAAGGAAATATGAAAACAGACTTCGAAAAATATTGTGACGATTGTATGGACGTTTTACGAACATATACGGAATCTTTAAATAAAACATCTGTTTCGAAGATCTGGAAATCTATTGAGGATTCTCCGGCTGGGGAAGGGAAGATCTGGCTGGAGGATGTTCTTGATAATAATTATAAGGAAAGAAATCCTGATACAAATTTTATATATGATTGAAGATGATAGTATTTCTTGATATGGATGGTGTCCTTAGTGATTTTGATGGAGCCGTCGCTAAACAATGTGGAAGTAAAAAAGAATGGGCAGATGATTGGAGTAAATTGCCCTCTAACTTTTTTGAGACCTTACCCAAGTTATCTGATGCTGATTTATTAGTTGATTATGTTCGAGGATTATTTGATATTCACGTGCTTACAGCTATTCCTAAAAGAGGCAAATTTGATGGCGCACGCGTTCAAAAATTTAAATGGTGTCTCAATCATTTTAATATATACCCTTCAAAAGTTCATGTTTGTTTTTGGGAAGAAAAACAGTATTTCGCTGTTGAGGATAATCTTTCTCCCAATTTATTAATTGACGATAATGAAAAAAATGTGGCCCAGTTTAAGGCCAAAGGCGGAATTGCAATCTTACATACATCTGCAGAAAATAGTATAAAAGAATTGCAACAGTTAGGATTTTAATTGATATGTGCAGGAATAGATTATTCAACTAGTAGTCCCGCAGTGTGCATTTATAAAAATGGAATATTTAATCCCAATAATTGTACTTTTAATTTTTTTGCTTTGGATAAGTGGAGGCCCAGGTGGTCCTCCCTTCAAAATGTAACTTGTTATAAATTGCCAAAAGATTTAAAAGGTATAGATAAGTTTAAGTTTTTAGCAGAATGGACTATAGATACGTTGCGTTGGTATAGTGGAAGAGTTGAAAAGGTTATTTTGGAAGATTATTCATATGGATCAACAGGCAGAGTTTTTCACATCGCGGAAAATGTTGGAATTTTAAAATTAAAATTAATGGAGAATGGTTTCCGCTATGAAACTATCCCACCAACAGTTATTAAGAAGTTTGCCACAGGTAAGGGGAATTCTAATAAAGAAGCAATGTTAGAAGCATGGAAAGCAGAACCAGAGTCTTTCGAATTAGTCCAAGAAGAGGGCAATCCAGCTACAGATATTGTTGATTCCTACTTCCTTTGTAAATACGGAATTACTCAGTGAAAATATTTACGTCTCGAGTATGTGCAGTAATTTTCTCGATTTGCTTTTCCAAAATCTCTCTCCTACCTGGCCAAAATATATATTCATTAGTTGAAGACTTCGCCAAGTTATTTAACAACGGTACTATTAAATCTTCGACTTCTTTCATTTGTCGTTCATATTCTTTATTCAACTTATCTTTATGCTTATCAATATCTTCATAATGATAATCAAGCAGACTCCATATTTTATTTACAGTACCTTCAACTTCTTTTATTTGCCCCGCTTTAGCTTCTTTAACAGCGGCCTCTACTACTTTTGTTTCTGGTTCTTTAGTTGCAGCAGTAAAGTCAGTTTCACTTACTGTACTAAAACCAAAATCATTTAAATCATCCATATGTATCCTCAAAATTTACAATTTACAAATATATTTAGGACAGACGAGACTAACATAGGAGATTGGTATAGTAGTCCTGCTATGTATTTTGATTTGCCAGGAAACAAAAAAGACATCTATAAATTAGAGCATGAATATATACCACCACATGAAAATGTCATTTATGGAGGTGGAGGACTTATAGGACAAATGAGACCTATGGGCCATGTTATAGTAAATCAAAAAAATGCAAATTGTAGAATATTTGGTTGGGGTTTAGGTGAACATACTTATGTTAGTATGGATGAACAAACACAGTTTATTCCTTCAATAGATATAACGTATCCTTTTTATGTTAGAAAATTTGATTTATTAGGTATTAGAGATCATTACCCGATGATCTATACTTCAATTCCTGAAACCAGATGGGTTCCATGTGCTAGTTGCATGCATGAAGCATTTGATAAGGAATATGAAGTGAAACATGATGTTGTATTTTTTACTCATCAATCATTACCGATGTTTCTTATTCATCAACTACCAAAACAAACTTGGGATTATCCTCATATGGCAAATGATAATACGACAACATTTGAAAAGGCAATAGAATTTATTGGAAGTGGGGATGTTGTTGTTACAAATTCATATCATGGTGCTTATTGGGCGACTCTTTTAGGAAAAGTTGTAGTTGCATTTCCGTGGGCATCTAAATTTTATGGATTAAAACATAAACCTATTTTTTGTCCTGCTCCTGATTGGTGGAAAGCATTGAATGAAAAAGAACAAAAACAATATAAAAGTTCTCTTGAAGAATGCCGACAAGCTAATAAAGACTTTCATAGGGAATTAATAAATCATATTTTGAACGTACCACAAACATTTTCGGTGACAACATGAATTTAGACATTTATAAAGCAACAGATATTCCACAAAGACGTGAGGGAAATATCGCGAAAAAATCTTTTGGAGGAACAGAATTAACGACATTAGAGTTATGGTCTCATTTAGAAGAAAAATATAAGAATGATTATCAATGGATAATTTCAAGAATATATGACGATGATGTTCAGTCTCTTTTACCAAAACTTTGGTGGTTTCATGATTTAGCAAATGATCCATGTCATAAACTTCTTGATGCGCCTAACGGACAATCACAATTTGAAAAATTCATTTTTTCTAGTCATTGGCAAATGATGACATTTATAGCAAAATATGATTTGCCTACTACTAGATGTGAAGTGATGAAAACAGCGATTTTTCCTCATGATCATTATGAGAAAGAACTTGGAGAGGATGGCAAGTTAAATTTAATATATTGTTCTACACCTCAAAGAGGATTGCACATCCTATGTAATGCTTTACATGAACTTGAAAGAGATGATTGGCATTTACATGTTTATTCATCTTATAGTGTTTATGGATGGAAAGAGAATGATCAACCTTTTAATGAATTATTAACTCATATTGAACAAAATGAAAATATGACTTTACACAAATCTATTATAGGGAGACCTTTAAGAGAAGAGTGGAAAGATATGAATATTTGGGCGTATCCTTGTATCTGGGAGGAGACTTCATGTAGAACCGCCATGGAAGCAATGTCTGCAAGAACAGCGATGGTAACAAATAATTTAGGTGCTTTACCTGAGACTTGTTCAGATCATGCTTTTATGTATCCTTATATTAAAGATGAAATTGAACATTGTTATAGGTTTGCAGATGAACTAGATAAATTAATGGATAATTATTGGGAAGAAGATACCTTCGATGTAATTGATCGTGCTAAAGTACATGCAGACAAATATTATAGTTGGGATTATAGAGCCCCTAAATGGATAGAAATGTTAGATTTAATGGAGATTGAAGATGAACTCGCCGAAGGAAAAAATGGATCAGATAACGCAGTTGATGGTGATAACGATGGAGGAGTGCGGGGAACTGATTCAAGCGTGCAGTAAGGTATTACGTTCAAGATCAAGATTAGGACATATACCTGAAGATAAAAGAATAGAATTACAAAAAGAAATGGCGGATGTTCGATGCATGATGGATTTAATGTATAAATTTGAATTATTAGACCATGATGAAACTAATAAAGGCATTTTAGCTAAAAGAGAAAAACTTAAAACTTGGAGTACGTTAATTGATTAGAGGAATTGTATTTTCATGTTTTGATTTGCTTCACGCAGGACATGTTACAATGTTAGAAGAAGCAAAAGAACGTTGTGATTATCTTATTGCTGGATTACATACATATCCAGAACATAAAAATCGGGTAGTTCAATCGTGTTTTGAACGTTATACTCAATTAAAGGGGTGTAAGTATGTAGATGAGATTATTCCATATGATTCAGAGGAAGATCTTGTGAATATGCTTAAAACAATAACTCCACTTCATATAAGATTTTTAGGTAATGAATATTGGGTTGATAAAAAAACAATAACAGGGTATAATATATGTCAAGATAGAGATATTGATATTCATTATTGTCGAAGAGATCATGATTATAGTTCAACAGAATTAAAGGAACGAATTGTTAGTTTGTCAAACACCACTAAGAGTTAGTTTTCTCGGTGGTGGTACGGATTTGCCTGAATATTATAAAAATGCCGATAAACCTGGTAAAGTAATTAGCACAGCAATAAACAAATATACATATGTTGTAGTGAATAGACTTTACAGGAAACAATGGGTATGTAATTATTCTAAAAAAGAAATTTGTAATTCCATTGATGATATTCAGCATGAATATATCAGAGAAACACTTAAACATTTTAAGATAGATTTTGGATTAGAGATTACAACTTTAGCAGATATACCTTCTGAAGGATCCGGTCTTGCTTCATCGTCAAGTATCTTAGTTGGCTTAATACATGCTGTTGGAACTTTAATAAAAGCAGATTTAAACCTGATTGATATAGCTCATTTAGCATGTCATATTGAGATGGAAATCTTAAAGAAGCCAATCGGCAAGCAAGACCAGTTTGCTGTCAGTTACGGCGGTTTTAATGCTATTACCTTTAAGAAATCTGGTAGGGTTCTTATTAATAAACTAGAAATTGATGAAACCCTTGAAAATATGCTTGTTTTAGTTAATACTGGTATACATAGAAATTCATCAGATATTTTGACTGATCAGAGAAAAAATACACAAAGAAAAGTTCAGAAATATAATAGAATGGCAGAATATGTTGAAGAAGGATTATATCATCTAAAGAAAAAAGAATATATAGAATTTGGATTTGATATAACTAATTCAATGAGGATAAAACAGGAATTAGCTAAAAATATTATAAATGATAAAATAACTCAGTTGGTATCAAGATGTGCACAAAAAATTATAGGTTATAAGATTTGTGGCGCAGGGGGTGGAGGATATTTACTTTTTATGACAGAAGATTCTCAAGGGTTACAATCAAAGTTTCCCGAATTAGATACTTTCAGAATACGATTTGACAATCAAGGATCAAGAATAATATTTAATAATGAGAAATAAATTTTGGAATCAGCATACGGCTGAGGTTAAAGAGGTGATGTCTTCAGTACGACAAGATCATATTAATAATTTGATAGAAGGCATTTGGGAAACATATGAATCTCAAAAACAATTTTTTATATGTGGTAATGGCGGTAGTGCATTAAATGCAAGTCATTTCGCACAGGACTTATCAAAAGGGGTTATTGAAAATGGAAGTTCAAAACCTAGGATTAGGGCTATTTCTCTTTGTAACGACATTGGTTTCATTACTGCTACATCTAACGATGATTGTTATGATAATATATTTGTGAATCAACTCATAATATATGCTAATCATGGCGATTCTTTATTCGTTTTAAGTGGTAGTGGTAATTCAGAAAATGTCGTTAGAGCTGTTGATTATGCTAAATCTAATGGGATTAATACTTACGGTATTTTGGGGTATGCTGGTGGTATTTTAAAGGCAAAACTCCAAAAGTATATACATATTAACTATAATCATATGGAAACATGTGAAGCTGTGATGTCTGTTATATTACATTATATAATGTGTGAACTAAAATCAAGATATGAAAGTAATAGATCTATCGGAATATAAAAAGAATAAGGATCTTAAAAAATCAACTTCGGAAACACATGTTCCTCTGAGATTAAATGAATTTTATAAACATAAAGACTTGCCATTATTTGTACATATTATTGCACAAAGCATTCCAAGTTTATTTGGTCCAACACAAATGATATTAGCACAAGCTCATGATGGTAAAATATTATGTTTTGAATATGGAGAAGAGGCAAATTGGGAACCTGTTTCTTATGAAGTTTTTGATAGAATAGCACAAGAAGTCTTTGATAAGATAACTCCGGATCCACCAGAGGCAAGTTAAAATGGCATTTCAAAAAAGATCACTTGAAGCACAACACATGGGTGAAGAGCCAGATCCAAATGATTGGGATGGTTTAACTGAAGATCAATTAACAGAAGCATGCTATGATGCATTTAGATGGTATTATAAGTTTTATGATTTTAAAGAATGTATGGAATTTGTTTCTGAATACTATAAAAAGAATAAAGTTAAGACAAATTCACCCAAAAAGATTAAACCAGTAGACCTAGTAGAAGTGGGAATGCATGTTGGTTATATTGCACGATTAAAAACAAGGGGTTGTGGATTTTTACCTGAAAAGTTTGAAAAACTTTTTATTGAGAAATTAAAAAAGATTGAATTAATTGCGGATAAGAGACAACATGAACAAAAAGCAGCGAGTCCGGATAAGGTAAAGCCAAATATTCAAGAAAGAATGCGCGTCTTGGCGAAAAACTTACGTTATGATATAGAAGATATTGTAGATGAACAACTTGAAAATGATTTTAAAAATAAGTTTAATTTTAAATCTTTTATAAAACAAAATAAAATTTCCAGACCTGTTGCTAAGCATTTAAAAACAGAGATTAATGAATTAGCAGATGAAATACGATTAGCAAAAACAGAGCCGGACCTTAAAGAAGCATATAGTCATTTAAATGGGGTTATTAAAAATAAATTAATTAAATTTTATGATAATTTAATAGAAGAGTGTGATAATATTCAAACAGTGAGAAAGGAAAAAGGAAAAATTAAATTAACTTCGTATAGAAAGAATAAAAAGAAAAAGAAAAAATGATATTAGTTGACTACAACCAGATGATAATTGCTAATTTTATGGTATATCGAAAGCAATATGATCCTGATAAAGAAAGTGATATGATCCGTCATATGGTTATGAATAACATTAAGATGATTCGTAATCGATTTTGTGACAAATACGGAACAGACATGGTTTTTTGTTGCGATAATAAAGGTAATTGGAGAAAAGAGTATTTTCCATTATATAAAGCTAATCGTAAAAAAGCTAGAGAAGAAAACAAACAGAATATAGATTGGAAATCTTTATTTGAGGTTATTGATAATATTCGTGGTGAAATAAGAGAACATTTGCCTTATAAAGTTGTCAATATAGAAGGATGTGAAGCAGATGATATTATAGGTGTTATTTGTAAAAATTATAATTCAGAACCAATTTTGATTGTTTCTTCAGATAAAGATTTTGTACAATTACAAAAATATAATAACATTTCACAATGGTCTCCTTTAACAAAGAAATTTATAAATGACCCTAAACCAGAAGAACAGCTAAGGGCTTTAATTGTAAAAGGTGATCGTAGTGATGGAATACCTAATATATTGTCAAATGACAATTGTTTAGTAGAAGGATTGCGGCAAAAACCGCTTTCAAAGAAAAAAATTGAGAATTGGTTGAACGGAAATCCAGAAGAATTGTTCGAGGGAGAAGTTTTACGGAACTATAAAAGGAATGAAATTTTAATAGATTTAGCGCGTATACCAGATCCAATTCAGATAAATATACTAACACGGTACGAGAGTGATCAGTACACTGGCCGTGATAAAATGCTTAATTATTTTATTAAGCATAGACTTAAAGAATTGACTGAATCCATTCAGGAGTTTTAGATTATGACACTTATAGAATTATTTAACGCGATTGATAAAGCAAAAAGTCAGAAGGAGAGAGGGGAATTACTTGCACAAAATAAAACAGATCATTTGGAAAATATGTTATGGTATACATTCCATCCGGATGTAAAGTTTTTATTGCCTGAAGGTGATCCGCCGTTTCAAGCTCAAGCAGAAGATCCAAGATCAACACTGCTTTACGGACAAATTCGCAAATTAAGATATTTTGTAGAGGGTCCGGGCGGACCTGATTTTTGTACAGGCGCAAATATAAATCCCAGTAGACGAGAAGTAATGTTTATTACTATGTTAGAAAGCGTAACACCACAAGAGGCCAAGATGATAATAGGTATAAAAAATAAAGATTTAGGCATCCATGGGCTTACATATCGACTAGTACAGGAAACATTTCCTCATCTCATTCCTCCATTGCCAGTGTCGAAAAAGAAATCAAAGTAGTATCATATACATACATGAGAAGTGTGACAAACATTTCGGAGTAAACATATGTTTAAAATATTAGCATTATCTATTGCTATCACTATAGTAATGGTAATGTATCCAGTAAAAGTGGTTCATCAAATTGCGGATGCTAGAGTAAATACTACGCAATTAGAATTAAAACCGCGGGTAGAAAATATTACATTAAAACAACATCTAGAATCACCAATTATTAATCTAGAACCGCGACAAACCACCTGGAAACAAAAAGAAAGAGTATATCCACAAGATGAAATATCTTGTTTAGCACATAATATATATTTTGAAGCAGCGATTGAAAGTACTGCTGGCAAATTAGCAGTAGCTTTTGTTACACACAATAGAGTAGTAGATAATAATTTTCCAAATACCTATTGTAAGGTAATTTATGAAGCAGCAGTGCATACTACCGGTTTTCCCAAGAGAGATCAGTGTCAATTTTCTTGGTATTGTGATGGTAAACATGATACACCATATCCAGGGAAAAATTGGGAGCATATTCAAGGTTTAGCAAAATGGTTTTATCAAAGCAACGAAAGAGATCATTTAAGAGATATAACAGATGGAGCTACTCATTACCATGCGGATTATATTGATAATCCAAGGTGGTCTAAATATAAGAAAAGAACAGTACAAATTGATAGACACATTTTTTATAGGTGATTATGCCATTTTATGATTATATTTGTAAGTGCGGTCATCAATTCGAAGAACAGCACAAAATAGCAAATCGTGATGAACCAACAAAACAGCCGTGCCCTTCTTGTAATGAGGACACGGTTACTCAAAAAATTGCAGTTCCCGGATTTGTTTATGATAATATTTCAGGTACAACTATAAAGGGTCATAAGAAAAAACCAGATGAAGCCTTTACAGACCACTTGAAACAAATGAAAAGGAATTATCCGGGAAGTAATATGAATGTTTAATCATGTTGAGTTAGATTTTGAAGAATTAGAAACAACTAATATAGACGGCCAAAGAGTATATCAAACACCTGATGGCAACTTTCCTTCTATTACAACAGTCTTGGGTCGTAAAAAAGCGCAATTCTTTAAAGAATGGAGGCAAAGAATTGGTGAAGAAGAAGCAAATAAAATAACTACACAAGCAACTCGTCGAGGCACGAGTATGCATACAATTGTGGAAAAATATATTGCTAACGAAACTGATTACTTTGGAAAAAGTTTGCCTAATGTTCAAGCTATGTTTCATAGCATTAAACCCTTTATAGATTCTCATCTTAATAATATTGCTGGTATTGAAATACCTCTCTGGTCCAAACAATTGGGAATTGCCGGCCGCTGTGATTGTGTTGGTGACTGGAAAGGAGAGAAAGCAATATTGGATTGGAAAACTTCTGGTAAACCAAAAAAGAAAGAATGGGTAGAAGATTATTTTTTACAAGCAACAGCGTATTCTATAATGTTTGAAGAAAGAACAGAAATACCTATAAATAATATTGTAATAGTTATGGCGGTTGAGAATGAGGAGCCACAAGTTTTCGAAGAAAAAACTCCGGATTATTGGAAACTCTTGGAAACGACATTGAAGGAATGGAAGTGAAAAACCAAGTCCTGATAACGGGCGTTAAAGGATTCATTGGTCATCATTTATATGACTACCTAATGAACGAAGGCTACGATGTTAAAGGTATAGACGACTGTTCCGGGTTAGGCTGGGAAGACAGGGAAGTCCCTCATTCTCATTGCGATATTACTAAAGATCCTTTACCATTTTTAAATACAGAATATGTTATTCATCTAGCTGCAAAAGCTGGTGTTCGTAATAGTTGGAAACCGGAATATTTAAAAGACTATTATGAAGTAAATATTAAGGGAACAAAACGTATCTTTGATACTTATAAAAATTCTAAAATTTTATATGCATCAAGTTCTTCTGTTGAAGATATGAAAAGTCCTTATGCAATGACAAAAGCTGCGTGTGAAGCAATGGCCCCTAATAATGCTGTAGGAATGAGATTCTTTACAGTATGGGGAGACCGTTCTCGCCCTGATATGTTTTATAGACAACTTCAACAAAAAGAAATAGGATATCTTACAACACATACTAGAGATTGGTGTCATGTAGGTGATGTTTGTAATGCTATTAAAATATTAATGGAAAATTTTAAAAGTTGGAAATTTGTAAAGCCAGTCTATGATATCGGGTACGGCAGTCCAATGTCTGTATATGATTTTGCACAAACACATTCTCCAGAAGGATTTGATATTGATGCATTACCATTTAAAAATGTAACTGGTGAATCAGAAGAAACTTGTGCAGATTCTTCATCTTTGAAAGCACTTGGTTGGAATGCTATGTAGTTACCCTTACAAACAAATTGCATTAAAAGATTGGGACGGCGATAAATTAAAGTGGTCTCATCCATGCTGCAATATGTCAAGACCTGATTGGGAAGATCCAATGGGTATAATTGATGCACATTTATTAACTCCTCCAGAAATTTTTGAATCCGAACAGTTTAAGTTATTACGAGATGATTTCGATCAAAATCGTAAACATGCTTTCTGTAAAACCTGTTGGGATATGGAAGAGAGGAATATTGAACCTTTTTATATTCATAATGATGATATAATTCCTAAAGGACAATTAGATTCAATTGATTTTACCTTATCTAATAAATGTAATTTAGCTTGTAGAATGTGTGATCCACAAACAAGTCATAGGTTAATGTTAGATTGGAAGTTTTTCAAATCCCAAGGGTTAATTAAAGATATTGAAAATATAACAGCTGGTAAATTTAGAGAAGAATTAAATATACCAAAAGTAAAAAATTCGATTCAATATAAATGGCTTTTAAATAATCCAGTAAAGGAATTAAGATTTAGTGGTGGCGAACCATTTTTTGATTCATTAATAATAGATTTATTGGATAAATATATTAAAGAAGGTTGGGCAAAAGATACCATCTTAGCGTATCATACAAATGGAACCTTGTTTACTGATGAGCTCATTGATAAGTTAAACCAATTCAAAAAGCAGTATCCTAAAATTAGCGTAGACTCGATAGAAGAAGGTTATGATTATATTCGCCATCCTTCCAACTTTGATGACTTAGATAGATCAATTCGATCATTTTTATATAAATCTGCTA
>PBHE01000048.1 GCA_002719335.1 Acidimicrobiaceae bacterium | reverse complement strand
GGATTTTTAAAAAATATAAAATCATCATCGACAAACGCTACCCATTTATTATCTTCATTATAATCAATTAACGGAACTAAGTATCTTGTTCTGGCAAAAGGATTGTTCGTATTTTTAACATAATAATGGGGAACACTGTGAGTTTTTACTCCAAATTTTTCTAAAGAAAATCTACATTTCCTATTAACCTGTTCGCGTCCTGGCGTATATCCAACCCAAAAATCTATCATACTGCTTCCATTATTTGATAACACGCATCTTTCCAAAGACTTATATCTTTTGAATCATTCGCTATATTTGTATTATTAATGTGATTGTAGAGTTCATTCATGTATCCTGAAAAACCTTGTTTTTTAGGCGGGGCAAACTTAAATTCTTTCTTAAATATTTCTACTAATTTTTCTTTTCCTATATCATTTACAAAAGCATCATTATAAAATATAGTATGATCTAAAAAAGGATTTCTTGACTCTATACAGCTCATTCCTAATGCCAAATTTGCGCCAATAGCTGCACAAGGGAGAAAGGATCTCTGATCCAAATACTTATTTGTTTGAGTTACATTATTAATTTTAGAGATTTGTTTTGCTACTTGATGTTTGTATTTAGCATTTAGGATTTTTCCGTCAGCTACTCTAGAATATTTGGAAAGTTTATTATCTTTATATAAATCATAACCTCCAAATATTTCATCTGCTCCTTCTCCCGTCAACATTACTTTTACATGAGGACTCATTGCTTTACCCATTATGTAATATCCAACATAACTCCATGTATAGGGAATCATATAAGATTTTTGAATATATTCTATTGCTGCTTCACACCATTGTTTTTCATCGTTTTTAATTTCCACTCTAGGCTCAAATCCATATTTTTTAATATCTGTCGAAGCCCAACATTTATCTTCATTAATTGTCGTTACATAACAATCTAAGCTATCTTTAAAAAGAGCAGACATAACAGAACTATCTACTCCTCCCGAAACTATTCCACAATTGACTCGATGGCTCGAATATGAACGTTGCATGTTCTTTAACAATTGTAATATATTGCCATCATAAACATGTTTCGGTTTAATAACGCGCGATTTAAGAGCTCTACCGCGCATGTTATAAGTGATTATTAAACCCTTGGGAAATAACTTAATATCTCTATAATGTGTTTTATCAAATGTATAATGACGTGTTTGGTGCCAACGTTTGAGGAAATTTTTATCTAATTTTGTTTTAACAGTTGTGGCAATAGATTTTATAGTATTGCTATAAATTAAACAATTTTTATTATAATAGAAAAGCGGTACTTGCCCTATAGGATCTCTAATTAATGTTATAGTTAAATTTTTTTTGTCATAAACAGAAATTGCATATTGTCCGTTCACTTCATCAAAATTATAATCCTGTCTTCTTATTTTTTCTGCTAACCATTCCGTATCATTAGCGAAGCCCTTTGTAGGCGCGTTATATATTTCACCCACATATGTAAAATAATAATCGCCTGTATCAAATACTTGAGGACCCGGAAATTTTCCGGTGACGGGAAGAATACTTTGATAGAAAAATGAAGGATTAAAGGTAGCAGAAAAACTAATTTCACCTCTTTCATCTATATCACTGAAATCAGTATCAATTAAGGATCTGTCACTTATACCAAAAAAACCACACATAATAACAATAATATTTAAAATACATCCTTATTCGGGCGCCACACCCCAATGTATATTTTCTAGCCCAGCAGGGGTTAACATGCCGGTTTTGGTGTCTTGCGTCTTCAATGAAGAGGCAAGATCAGCCGCATTTGCCTTTTTTTGAACGTATAAAGCCGCGTCTGCTCGTAAAGCATCTTTTATTTCATCCGAGACGGCCTCGTCGAAGACGGTTAGATTATCAATGAATTCCTCCACTTCAGCATCCGAAGGTGCTCTGCTGCCGAAACTGCTAAGTGCACTAATAGCCTCAGTATGAATTTCGTTTTTATCTGCCATAGGTTATCCTTTTATGCTCTAATTAATAGCTGTGTCGCCGAAAGTGCAGTTCCTGCTAAAACAGATGGTGAACCGGCAGTAGTTGATAAGGTTCCATCCGGCTGTACATAATATGTAGATCCTGTTGTTAAACCTGATTGAGAATCATCAATAGATGGACTAGATAATTGAACTGTAGCCGTGGCACCATCCGCATATGCGGCATCAACGATTCCTATATAATTATGCGCAGTAAGATTCGGAACTCCAGGTGATCCAAGGGCAACGGTACCAAATTTGGTGTGGTTGCCGGAGCCAGAAGCGCGCAAGCCGTTTATCATCAACCTCATTCCAGTTGAATTTACTGCCATGTGCCAAGGAAAAGCTACTCCCATATTATTATTGTTATAAAAAAGGTCAAACCATTGATGAGTATGACATTGGGTAAAAGAACCGGGGGTCGTTATAGTAGTCCCGGTAATATCAAAAGCTTGAACATACAAATATCCTACCATACCTCCTGACGGCATTTTAGTTGTTCCACCATAAAATCTACCTGCTGCAGCACCCACGCCAAATACAATTTGCCATGGTTGGGTATTAACAGCCGGATAGGACGGATAGGCTCGATATACCGTTCCCCAAGATACAGAAGTTCCACTTACTGTTCCAACGACAAACACCGGATCATTATCATAAGTAGTCCCAGAAAGTGTTTGCTGACCTGAAAAAACGATTTGATTTGCTATACCTGGATTCCATTCGCACCAATGTTCTTGTCGACCGGTTATAGCGCAGGACTGCGTGGACATGTTTATTTCTGATCCCATAGTGATGGCGGTTGAACCATTTGTAGTACAAATGTACAAAGAAGGACAAGATTGGTCTCCACTTGCATTATATGGAGGAGAGTCATTATTCATTATCCCTGTAACTAAGAATTTATTTGCAGTATTCGGGTCAAATCGTAAACTTTTAACTTGGCCACCGCCATACCACCAATGGGCATCATTCATCTCGAAGGGGTACCCTCCTTGCGGCCAAGCCACGCTTCCTTTACTCGGACCAGTCGCATTATCCGCGACTACACCGCATATGACTGCAGGCATACGCCGGGCTAATTTACCAGTGTTGGGACCGCCATAAGCCACAGACCAAGTATCATACTGAAAAGCCCAATGATTGGTAGTTGAAAAATAGTCCCAACTAAAACACATTGAACCTCTTTCGGAGCCAAAGTCTTGCCATTCAGATAGCAGCAGAGAGGAAACCATGGTTATTGATGTTCCAGATACAGTTCCAAATTTAAGGTAAACTTTATTGTTTAATCCGTATCCGACTGCAAACAAATTTGCGGTACTAGGATGAAAGTGGATGCAACAAGGGCTATGGTTACTGTTCGAATCGATTTGCACCGCAGATCCAAATGATATAGTTGTACCAGACATTGTTCCTATTTTACAATGGAGTGTACCGTTATAAGTACCATATCCTACTATAAATTTATCTTCGTCGTTTGGATCCCAAGAAATCCACGGTTTATGCGATGGGATATCCGGTTTGTTATCACCTGTGGACGTACCCTGAGCTTCCGCTTCTTTACCGCACCTGAGACCAAAAGTTTGCTGTTGGTTATCGGGAGCAGCGTTATCATTCGCTGAACCTGCATTATCAGCTACTTCAACTTTTCCATCTGAGCGAATCAGAACTCTATCTCCATTGGCTAATGCCCCTTCTGCTACAGCGTCCCAAGTGGCGCGAAATGGAGCTGGAGTTTCAGAGACCCAATTTGTTCCATCACTTGTTAGAGTGTTCCCGTCGGCTCCTACTGCTGGCAAATCTGCAATTGCTGCTCTTGATAGTCCATCCCAAACTTTACCGGACCTTGAACCTACTTTATTAACAATTCCGCTCATTTATGTCTCCTATGTCCAATCTTGATCAATATATGAAACTACAACGTCCACATTTCCTGCGCTTGCAAGAGCAACACAAAGCGCGTCTGTTCCGGATAAGACGAGCCTATCATTATATACGAAGGTTTCATTCGCACCAAGTGCGCTATCAGAAAGGATTTCGTAATCTGTTCCTCCAGCATTATCATCAACATACATATCAAATGTTTCTGCAGCGCCGGCCGTTTCACATAATGTAACACTTAATATCGTATAGATATGATTTGCAACACCACCCAAAACAACGCTTTCCGCATTAGTAACACCTGCTGTTAATGCTACTTTTAAAACTTCTGTTCCGCTGCCGCTAGGTATAGCCATTTTTTATTTCTCCTTAAATTTTTTATTAACCAAAAATCAAATTAAATTATAAAAATAATCCTTGATGTAGTGACTTCAGAGTCCCGAGTGCTCTGGTCGTTGCTCTTGTCGTTCCCTCAGCAATTAATAATTTCGTTGCTGAAATTGCAGTTCCTGCTAAAACTCTTTCATTTTTATCTGGAGTTGTAGATAAAGTTCCATCTTCTTGTAAATAATACACGGCACCAATTGTTAAACCTGATTGAGCGTCATCAGTAGCTCCAGCAACTTGAATTGTTGCTGTGGCTCCGGCTCCATATGCTCCGTCAGAAATTCCTATGAAATTAGATGAAGTAAGATTCCTTGTTCCGGCTTGATAAATCGTTCCGGAAGTAAATTTAGTGTGGTTGCCACTGCCAGTTCCCGTAAGGGCGCTTACCATAAATTTGTTTCCAGATGGAGATACCTCGACGTGCCAAGGAAAAGGTACTCCAATATGTGAAGCGTTATTAAAAGAGTCAAACCATTGATGTGGAGCAATAGCTGCCGTGCCACCAACTGCTGCTATAGTGGTTCCGGTGATTTGAAAGGCTTGCACATCTATATTCCCTGCTAGACCTCCTACTGGGTGAAGACTTGTCGCACCATAAAATCTACCTGTTGCATTACCATTGCCAAAGAAAATTTCCCATGGTTGACTGGTTTCACCTGAATGAGATGCAGTGGGCACAACTCGATAAAGAGCTCCCCAAGATACTGAAGTTCCACTTACTGTTCCTACGCAAAAAACCGGATCGATATCATTAGAGGTCCCAGAAAACGCCTGCTGACCTGAAAAAACTATTTGATTTGCTATACCTGGATTCCATTCACAATGATGCTCGCCTATACCGGTAAAACCAGGAGACGATTTCAAATCGTGTTCTGCTCCAATAGTGATAGATGTTGATCCGTTTGTAGTACAAATAAACAAAGTGGGAGTGGAGCTAGTACTGCTTTCATTCTTGAACGACGTAACTAAGAATTTATTTGCATTATTCGGGTCAAATCGTAAACTTCTAACTTGCCAAATACCATACCACCATTTGTCATCATTGATCTCCAGATAAGGATGTATATCGGTGCCGTAGCCACCAGTCACGGAAGCGCCGGTACCGGTGTTTGAAACTGTACCTGCTACCAACTTAGGATGATTCCTTGCAAATTTACCAGTGTTGGGACCGCTATAAGCCACCGTCCCTCCATTGAACATAAAGACAAAATGATTGGTTGTCGAAACATTACACCAGCTAAACGCACAAGAACCACCTCGACGGCCATACCAAGTACCTGAGAGTGAAGACTCCCAATAAGAAGCCATAGTTATTGATGTTCCGGATACAGTTCCAAAATAAAGTCTAATATCACCTGAGCCACTACCTGCGTAACCTACTGCAAACAAATTGGGTGTAGAAGGATGATAGTGGCAGACCGGCGGACTGTGATCAGAAGCCCAATACTGCCCATCAACTGTCACCGGTGAGCCAAATGATATAGTTGTACCAGATATTGTTCCTATTATGCATGATATGGCGTCAGTTCGGCCAGGGGAATTGATATTGTCATATGCTACTATAAATTTATTTTCGTCATTCGGATCATAAGAAATCCATGCTTTCTGCGATGGAGTGTCACAAGGTGGACTGTTTCCCTGAGCAGGGGAAGAAGTGGCCTGAGCGTGCACTGGGTGATTTGGACTAGGTACTCTGACACCAATAGATGTCGCTTGGGAATCGGAAGAAGGTGGAGCCAGAAGTAAAGCGGCATTAGCTGCTTTTTCAACTTTTCCATCTGAGCGAAGAATAACTTTATCTCCATCTGCTAATGTCCCGGATGCTTCAGCTTGAAAGAATGGACCCTGTGTGTCGGAAATCCAATTTGTTCCATCACTTGTTAAAACTTTTCCTGCTGTTCCTGCTGCTGGTAATTCTGTTGGAGCAGTTGCGGAAGTCCAATTTGTTCCATCACTTGTTAAAAGTTTTCCTGCAGTGCTTGGAGCCGGTAATGCTTCGCCGGCAATCCAATTTGTTCCATCACTTGTTAAAACTTTATTTGCTGCTCCTGCTGCTGGTAATTCCGCCTCATCTCCGGAAACCCAATTTGTTCCATCACTTTTTAAAATTTTTCCACTCGCTCCTGGAGCTGGTAATTCCGGATCCGGATGCGCAGTGATTAGGGAAGAAGAAACTAAAAATTTCGTTGCTGAAATTGCAGTTCCCGCTAAAACAGAAACTGTAGCCGGAGTTGTAGATAACGAGCCATTCGGCTGTACATAATATTTGGCTCCTGGCGTTAAACCTGATTGAGAAGTGTTAACTCCACTTGCAACTTGAATTGTTGCTGTGGCTCCATCTGCATATGTAGTCATAATGCTATTCCTAAGAAATTAGTTGCAGTAAGATTCGCTACACCGGCGACACCAATAGTACCGGAAGTAAATTTAGTGTGGTTGCCAGATCCAGTACCTGAAAGGTGACTTACCATAAATTGGTTTCCGGATGCAGATACCGCAATGTGCCAAGGAAAAGCTACACCAATATGTGTTGTATTATAAAAAAGGTCAAACCATTGATGACCAGCAACTGTGACCGGAGAACCCGCGGACGTTATAGTGGTGCCGGAAATACTAAAAGCTTGCACACTTATATACCCTACCATACCTCCTGACGGCATGAAAGTTGTTGCGCCATAAAATTTACCGCCTGCAGCATTCGGACCAAAGAAAATTTCCCATGGTTGACTGGTAACAGGCGGGCCTCCTGGCACAGCTCGAAAGAGTGCTCCCCAAGATACTGAAGTTCCACTTACTGTTCCTACGCAAAAAACCGGATCTGTAATATTAGCGGCCTGTGACGGCATTGGCTGCTGGCCTGAAAAAACAATTTGATTTGCTATACCCGGATTCCATTCGCAGTGATGTTCGCCTATCCCCTTTATGCCAGGTCCCGCGGACAAATCTATTTCTGATCCAACAGTAATAGCTGTTGATCCGTCGGTAGTACAAATGTACACTGTGGGTGTGGATTTAGTGGCGCTTGAGTTCTTGTACCCTGTTACTAAGAATTTATTTGCATTATGTGGATCAAATCGTAAACTATTAACTTGAGCCATACCATACCACCAAAGGTCATCAGCTGCTTCCAGATAAGGATGTACATCGGTGCCGTACCCACCAGTCACGGAAGGGCCAGTACCGGTGTCTGAAACTGTACCTGCTACTATCTTAGGATTTTTGCGCGCAAATTTACCAGTGTTGGGTCCGCTATAAGTGACCCCTTGGAAATCAAACATAAAGACAAAATGGTTGGTAGATGAGAAATTACACCAGCTAAACGCAACGGAACCGCCTCGGCGTCCAAGCCAAGTACCTGAGAGTGAAGACTCCCAATAATTGGCCATAGTTATTGTTGTTCCTGATACAGTTCCAAAATAAAGTCTAATATCCCCTTGACCACTTCCTCCGTAACCGCATGCAAATAAACCAGCCGTAGAAGGATGAAATTCAACGACTGGTGGACTGTGATCAGAAGCCCAATACTGTCCATCAACTGTTACCGCTGTTCCAAATGATATAGTTGTACCAGATATTGAACCTATCCGTACTGATATGCCATCAGCTCGGCTGGGAGAGGTGATATCGTCATATGCTACTATAAATTTATTTTCATCGTTTGGGTCCCAAGAAATCCATGCTTTCTGCGATGGAGTGTCACTAGACGGATTATCGGATTGTCCGGGATTAAAAGTAGACTGAGCATGCACTGGGTAATTTGGACTAGGTACTCTGACACCAAGAGTTTGCGATTGGTTGTTGTTAGCAGCGGCAGTGTAAGCAACAGAAGCATTAGAAGCTGCTGCGACTTCTCCATTTGCTTGAAGAATAACTACTTGTCCACTTGATATTGCTCCATTCGCAACGGCCTGTACTGTTCCACCCGCTGTTGCTGTCGGTCGATTGGCAAAAATCATTAAATTCGTTGCTGAAAGTGCTCTGCCTGCTAAAACGCTAAGAGGTCCCTTTTCTGTGTCCAAAGATCCATCTGTTTGTACATAATATGTGGATCCAATTGTTAAACCTGATTGAGCATCATCAATTACACCTACTCCTTGAATCGTTGCTGTGGCGCCATCTGCATATGCGCCGTCGGAAATTCCTATAAAATTAGTTGCGGTAAGATTCGAACCATCAATTGCCTCAACTTTTCCATCTGTGCGAAGAATAACTGTATCTCCATCAGCTAATGCCCCTTCCGCTATAGCTTCTACCATTCCGCCTCCGGCCGGAGCCGCTACTTCGGAAACCCAATTTGTTCCATCACTTGTTAAAAGTTTCCCGGCGGTTCCTGGAGTTGGTAATTCTAATGGAGGAGTCGATGAAGTCCAATTTGATCCATCACTTGTTAGAAGATTTCCTGATGATCCTACTGCTGGTAATTCTAATGGTGCAGCTGTTGAATTCCAATTTGTTCCATCACTTGTTAGAAGATTTCCTGATGATCCTACTGCTGGTAATGCTGGTGTTTGTGAAGTCCAATTTGTTCCATCACTTGTTAGAAGTTTTCCTGTAGTGCTTGGTGCCGGCAATTCCGGCGATTGTGAAACCCAATTAGTTCCATCACTTGTTAAAAGTTTTCCTGCGGTACTTGGAGATGGAACTATATTCGCTTGGGAAATCCAATTTGTTCCATCACTTGTTAAAAGTTTTCCTGCAGTGCTTGGAGTTGGTAATTCTATGTGAGCAATTGCAGAAGTCCAATTTGTTCCATCGCTTGTTAGAAGTTTTCCTGCAGTACTTGGAGGAAGATCAGTTTTTAATGCATCAGAAGCTTTTTGTGAAGTCCAATTTGATCCATCACTTGATAAAACTTTTCCAGCTGCTCCTGGAGTCGGCAGTTCGAGGTGAGCTGGATCAGCGGTAGTCCAAGTCCCAGAGCCATCGCTTTTTAAAACTTCTCCTGTTGCACCTGGATCTGGAATCCGTGAATCGAATGCGGGGGTTGCTCCTATGTATGCCATTTTATGTAATCTCCAAAAAAGACATGACTACGTCAAGACTAGACGCGGTGTCTGATGTTACAATTAATTTATCTCCGGCCATTAAAACCACTTTCTGATCGCCACCGATTGCTACTAGAGCTGTTTCCGTTGGAATGGGAACGTTTTTAACTATATTCGTTGTGTTTGTTCCATCATTTACGGCAATGGTTGCTTTGATTCCTCCACCGGTTAAATTTGCAAGTGACAGACCTATTATTGTTACTTCAACACCCGCCGAAACAACTGCACCAACATCTACTGGGCTTGTTCCTACTGCTCTTAATGTTCTATTCTTAAAAGTACTCGCCATAATTAATTTATCCTTTTTCTAAAACTATCCTAGTGCAATTGCCATTGCTATAGCGATTCCGGAAACAAACTGTTGATTAGCCACACCAGTTCCGACCATCAGATCATTATTTTCCCAAAATATAGAAGTAGTATTGGCATACAACTTATTCGCAGTTACTGTAGGAGCGGTTGCGTGATCTGTTAATTTTAATGAACCAGAGTTTATATCTAATTCTTCTACTTTAAGTCCACCTGTTGAATTTGCTGATAATATTACGGCAGCACTTGCGCCACTAGTATCATTAGAAGAAGTCACCGCATGTGTATGTGAACCACCAGTGGTGGCATCCGTAGTAGTAGCGGTTAATGTATCCGGAGTACCTAATGTAATCGTTTGTGTATCAGTTCCTGCGCCGCCTGATTGCATACTAGATACTTGTATTCCATCGCCTGCTAAGACCCCATCTAATCGACCGGAATCGGTCGATGCTTTCATCTCAGCATGTGTTCTATAATGGGCTATTCCACCTGGAGACAATGAAAGAATTCTTCCGCCACCTGCTGGAGTTCCGGTTGGAAGATTTGCAAGTTTTAAATCTCCCTCTATTTCTAATCCGCCTATTGCTTTAAATGGTACTGATGACATGTCGTTTATACGCTATGAAAGGTTACTTCTACTTTGGCTTCTATGGTAACTCCGTCTCCATTGAGAACGTTCATTCCTATATGAGTTGCACCTGCTGTAGATCCGGAACCGTCGGTTGTATCAAAAGTTATTGTTGCTGTAATATCATGACCTAATCCACCATATTGATTATTTTCTACTGTTCCACTTCCACTTTCACAAAATAGATACTTGCGAAATTCAGTTTCATTAGTTCCTGCTTTTAATTTCAGAGCCACCTCTCCGGCTGACCAACTCGCTATGGGAACTTCAAATAACCATGCATTAGCTGCATTTGCAATAGTAGCTTCTGTTACTAAAGTTCGAGTTATATCCTTATGATAAGAATCTGCTCCGTTCAAATAAAAAGCGGCGCCGTGAACGGTTAAATCTCCGCCAACAACAGCAGCTTTTGCAATACCTAAACCGCCGGCTGATATTATTTGACCTGTTGTATTAGATGTAGCATTAGTTGTTCCTTCGGCGTGTACAAGATTAGCAAAAACTGATTTCGCAACTCCTAAACCACCATCAGTTTGAATTGAACCAGATGTTCCACTTGTTGAATCTGTTGTACCTTCAACTGTTAAATCGGCTCCACAAGATATAGCATCTTGTGCTGTTATTGCGCCTTGATTCGTATCAGCATAATCTGAAACAGTTATACTACCTGTTGATAATCCGCCAGAAGTAGTTTGAACAAATGCAAATTCATCTTCCGATTCATCCCATACAAAAGCGACGTTTGCTGAAGTGCCCCTGTTGATCATTAAACCTTGATCATGTGTAGGAGCAACAGAATCACCATTTGCGGATAAAGTAATTAAAGGATCACTAACACTTAAATTCGTTGCATTAACATAAGTAAGCGCGCCATCAACAAATAAACTTCCGTCAATAGTTACATTAGCTGAAAATGAAGCATCACCGGTAACAGCTACATTTCCGGTAACAGCTACATTAGATGAAAATGTAGCATCGCCGGCTGCATCGAATTCCTCTACTTTAAGTCCGCCAGTTGTATTTGCTATTAGTACATGTATACCAGTAGCACCGCTAGTATCAGCAGAACCGGAAATGGCGTGCGTATGAGAGGATGTTGTTACAGCATCTGTGGTAATGGAGCTTATTGTAGATGGGGTGCCCAGTGTAATCGTTTGTGTATCGGTTCCAATTCCGCCGCCTTGTTTTGCATTAACAGTAATACCATCGCCGGCTTCTACAGCTTCTAATTCTCCTGCGTCTATTTCTGTTTTTACTTGTGCGAATGTGCGGACATGGACATTAGAATTATTATCTAATTCTAAAATTTTACCACCAGTTGCTACTGCACCGCCGGTAGGAGTATTATTAAGAGTTAAATCCCCATCTGAAAGAATTCCACTTCTTACTCTAAACTGTTTCATTGCCATTGTTGATCTTCCTTAAATATTCTACTAAAGGTTAAGGTGCCTAATAACCGCCAAAATTGGTACACACTGTTCGATGAACAGTAACTACTTGTTGATCCGAAGAAGTAGTAACTTTTAACCGAACATCTGTCCCTAATATATCTGACGCGATTCCGGGTTCTATTGTAATCGCACCTAACTCCACTTCTCCATAAAGTATAATGTTTGTATCTGTTCCATCGTGAACTAATGCTATCTCACCGGTCCAATATGCCGTCGTGCCCACAGTGTAATCTTCACAGGTAACAATGTACTTAGCCGACCTGAATGTATTTATATTAAAAGTATCTGCAACAACTTCTCCTGCCGAAACGACAACTGTTCGTGAAGTAGAAAACATCAAATCGGAATCAACTGTAAAAGTACCCTTAACCTGAAAATCTTCAAATTCAAGAAGATTTGTATTAACAGCTTTCCAAGCACTCAATGTAGTATTATATTGCCACATCATTCCATCTGCATACATTGATTGTGCGACGTCTTCTAATTCCCCAATATTTTTTTGAGAAATATCTAAGTTTTCCGGAGTAGTTCCAGGTCCAGCAACCCACTTTGATGAAACTTTATCCCAGTTTAAGATATCTCCGTTTGCAATTCCCTCGATAGTAACATCAGTTAATGAAGATATTTTTAATTGATCTCCAAAAGCTAGTAATCTTTCTCCGGTGATAGTGGTTGACCCTATCACAACATTAGATCCAAAATCTAGATATTCGACACCATCTTGTTCTGATATTCCAATCGATTTGGTAGATAATGTAAGAGTATTACCTTGAAGAAATAAATCTCCAAACGGGGCTTCTGTAGTACCCAATCCGACAGGATTTGAACCGGGTTCCGGAGCTTTAGGTTTTAAGTTGACAGTTAAATTTTCTAAATCAATTATACCTAGCGATACAGTTGCTTGCTGTTGCATTAATTAAATTCCTCAGATGTTTTATAGATAATTATCAAACACTGTTCGATGAACAGTAACTACTTGTTGATCCGAAGAAGTAGTAACTTTTAACCGAGCATTAGAGCCTGTTATATCTGACGCAAGTGTGGGCATCATTGTAATTGAACCTATTTCCACTTCTCCATATAGAGTCATTCCTGTATTTGTTCCGTCATGAACAAACAATACTTGTCCCATCCAATAAGCTTTATTATCCAAAGTGTAATCTTCACAGGTAACAATGTACTTAGCAGTTCTATATGTATTTATATCAAAGGTATCTACTACAACCGTGCCAGCAACAACCTGAATTGTTCGTGTAGAAGTATATCTTACCGTGCCCGTTGGGTTCTCAGCGGACGTTCCAGTATTAACTGAAAAAGTACCGGCCCGAATAGTCTCTAAGTCAAGGTCATTTGCAACAATACCTTTCCATGCATTCGCTGATGGACTATATTGGAACATCATCCCCTCTGTATAGGCTTGGGGTTCAACATCATATAATTCCCCAATACCTTTTTGAGAAATATTTAAGATAGCTGGATCAAGTTCGAATTGCGCTTCCGTCCACCGGCCTACTGATGTATCCCATTTTAAAATATTTCCATCTTCAACTCCAGATATGGTAACATCGGTTAACCCAGTTGTTTTTAATTGATCCTGAAAAGCTAGTAATCTAGTACCTGAAATTACAGTTGATCCTATCACAACATTAGATCCAAAATCTAGATATTCAGTTCCGGATAGTTCTGTTATTGAAATCGATCTGGTTGATATTGTAAGGGTGTTACCTTGAAGATATAAATCACCAAAAGGTGCTGTTGTTTCACCTAATGAGACAGCTTTTTCACCAGCTCCAACCGTTTTAGGTTTCAGATTAACCGTTAAATTTTCAAAATCAATGTTACCTAAATGAATTATACTATCTTGTGAAGCAATTAAATTGATTTCTCCTTGTCGCCCGTCATCGTACAGTAGAGTCATCTCTATCCTTCAAGTAATAGTTTATTGCCGGTTTCTAATAAAGTTGCGCCTTTTGGACTTGCGGTGGGTCGTAATACTAATGCTCCCTCTATTACGCGTCTGGATATATCAAATTCGGAATTATGAATAACAATATCGTAATTATAACGTCCGGAAGGAATATCATCGGATACAGAACCCAATAATTTTAATTGCAATGCGCCCGTCGTCGGGCTTGTTATAGTTGTGGTAAATTTATATACTTTATTTGCGCCAGTCCATTTTTGAAAATAAGCTTCAGCTGTATAACCTGTTAAATCAGTTGTGCCACCGCTATCATTTTTAACTGTCAATGATAAAGTATAATCAGAACCTTGATCTGCAAATATATTTACAATGGATGCCATATAATTCTCCTTATACATTATTTAGGAAAATTATAAATTCATAACTATTCCCAAAAATACTTATCATGAATTTTAAAATTAGAACAATCTCTCTTGTGGTTGCCTGTAAACATATCATAGTCTAAACGTAAATTGGTTGCTTTCATCCAATCTTCTAAGAATATACGATTTCTGACGGAAAGTCTATTTACGCGCGGTTCTTCGTACATATCATAGCTATGTTCTTGTGTTGTTTCCAGACCTACGATCCAATTTCTGCTTGAGACTTCCATTATTTGTAATCTAAACTTCTCAAGAGGTATTGAACTATTATATTGTTTATGTTGCCAATTACCTATTTCAGATGAAAAAGCTGTATAAAAATAATACCGATGAGTGTGATGATTAAGTGGAGGAGCAGCGGCTTGCTGTCCGGGTAGATCTGTTTGAAACGGACGTTTTTCAGGCTTAAATTTTACTAATACATGTTTTACGTGAGAGATATCATGTGGTCGATATCTATTAATTACTCCGTCATCTTCTATCCATATGTCAGCTAATTCATAATCACATGC
>PBHE01000047.1 GCA_002719335.1 Acidimicrobiaceae bacterium | reverse complement strand
GGTTTGTTTAATCTCTGGATGTTGTTTATTATTTATCTGGAGATTACGACACAGCCAAGATAGGTTAGATGTACTAAAGTTTAAACGTAACCTAGGAACATTCATGTCCTCAGGTATTAAACTTCTTAATGTATCATCCATCCATAATTTAAAATGATCGTTGTTCATTACTTCTCCTCGAAGAATGTATCTTCTTTAATGCCGGTGAAAGGTTCATCATGTACCTCGAACTCTTTGTCGAAAGTTTTATTGAGATACTTTACACCATCAACAACTTTGTTTTTTGTGTCGGCCATATTGCCAACAAGTAGTTCTACGTTCTTCTCGTTATTGAATAACAAGGAACCCAGTAGAATAATTAATATAATGATAATAAAATTTTTAAACATACTACACCTCAAACTGATTAATATTTCTAGGTAGAAACATTTGGCATATCCAATACAAATGAGAATTGTTTCTCTTTGCATGTTCTGCAAATCGTTTCCTTTGATCTTCTGATACAATAAAAACTACTTCATCCGTCTCCGGTAGTAACTCTTCAAAATAAGTATCGTCCAATTCGAATGCTGATCCTAGTCGATCATATTGTGGACGTGGAACTTTTAAAGTATATGTCTTATTCATTAGTGAAGGTCTCCCAACTCATAAGGATAAGAAGGTTGGTCTCCTATCGGAATTCCACAACAGGAGGCATTCCTTGCTTTCGCCTGACGCGCTTTCGTTTCTTTATCAATCTCCGCGTCACGTTCTGTCTGCAAACAAAGATTATAAAAGTCTTGAGCACTCATCTGTTCGATGAGTTCTACAATGTTCACCCAATGCCAAGAGTGTCCACCCGGACATTCGTAGAACTCTTGTGTTCCTTCAATCCGCATAAAGTCGTTATGACAGATATAGGTATATACCATATCGTCTGTTACATTATTTCGGTTCATAATTATACCTCTTTAAAATTTTATCCTGCTGTTCTTGTTCTTCCATCCATAATATATGAGCTGCTATATCATCTGCATGATGTATAGCGATCTCATTTTCAAACCATTCACCTTTATCGTCGATTTGTTTTAAACCGAATGTCTTTGCATATTCTGCTATGGTCATCTCCAATCCTCTTTTGTATTATCAAAACAGTCTACTGCATCATCCTCAGAACCACAGTTCCAGATTTCAAAAGGTTTTTCTGGAGCCCAATCCGGATAGTGTGGTTCTGTTCTTTTGTTCCATTCTATTACTACGGTAATGCCGCACTTATAGAATTTGTTATTGTCCGGATCTACTTTATACATATCGCAATTTGTTACGAGATGGTAAAGTCGCTTCGCGAGGGTAACATCTTTCTCCTCACTAATTTTATTTAAGGTTTCTTTCGATACAATCATCTTGCCATCCTTGTTAAATATTTTTCAAGCTCTTGACGATGATACCTCATACCATCTTCGTCTTTCCAATATCCAGTATAAGTAATTTTCAAATCGTAATTGGCTCGACCTTCTGCTGTCTCATGTTGCTGAATCGGTACTAACTTATTACGACGGACATAGGTGGCTACCATTTTATCCATCTGTTCTTTATTAAATCGTTTCCATTTATCTCTTCGTTTCATTTACATCACCATCATTAATATACACAATATGGCTAATAGCATCATTACTAATAGCCCTTCCAAAATTTCTCTTACCATATTATATAACTCCAATATCGTTGACATGATCCATCAGCGCTTCAACTGCTTCAGGTTTTGAATCATACAGTTTATGATATCCAACAGAACCACTCTTTACATATTCGTGATTGGGATATCGTAGCTGCCATTTATATCTGTTCGTACTCCATAGATGTTGACATACAAATCCAATTGTGAATGTCTCACTATGTTCGTTAATTCCTTTTACTCGACAAACACCATCATTACATTTCGGGTTGCTTGACCCATCTGGTTTACAAATGTGTCTATTAACCTTTTCAACTTTATCAATTCCTACTATCATTATTTGTACTCCACTAAATTGTGAATGTCTTCTTCCGGTCCTGCATATTGAAGAACCGGCGCACCCATAACGATGCGATTTCGTAATTCATCCTTCGCCATCTGTACTGCTTCTTCCATGCTGTCCTGTTCTTGGACTGCCCAAACTACAAATGCTTTCTTTCCGGTAACCACGTTAATGGTTAGTGCTTTACACACTACTTGGAACATAATGTCCTTAACGCCTTGGAAACGATTAATCTCCAAATGGGATACCGTATTATTAATATATTTTAAGTTATCAGATAGAGTCGACGCTGACTCTGAATGATCAATATTTAATTTTTTTTCTTTCATTATATATATAGCTCCAAAAATTATTGTTGTCCCCATTCTCTCGAATGAGCCATCTTGTTAGTTGATTTTGAATCTTGTCCGGTCTGTGGTTTCATATATAAGACCGAATCATAAATTGAAGAACAACGAACTTGTGTAGGTGCTTTCCACCCAGATTGTTTTGAAGTCCGACCCTTTATAATATGTTTGGTTCGGGTCTTTCTTGCTGGAATCTTTTGAATCTCAATCCCTGTGTCTTTGTATGTTGTCATTTGATATCCTTGTTTTCTCATTGTTAATATATATATTTTAACCTATTTAAACATATATGTCAACAAAAAAGCGCCACTGTAACCCATTGAAAACAAACGATAAGTGAAAATACTTTGTAACCCCTTATAATACAATGAGTTATAAAATATAGCAAGATCCTTTGTTTACAATGAGTTACAGGATCCTTAAATTAATTTTTGTTAATGTTATAAATATAGGGAAAAATAGAAGAGGAATCTATGAATTTACAGAAGGCGATAGACCGCTGGAGAGATCAAGAGACTTATAAGAAGCAATCAGGGATTCATTGGTTTGTATGGTTATTGGAAAATCCAAAATCACCTATCAGTTTAACGGGGGCGATAGACCTCTATCACCATGACATCATCCATATCCTTTTAAACAGGGGTATGGAAGTTAAAGACGAAGCGGTGGTGATTGGATTCACTATGGGTAATAGTGAAACGACTAAGCCTTGGGTCAAATGGTTGTTTGAGTTTTGTGTAAGATATCTATATCCAGAGGGGTATCGTTTTACACCAAATGATCTGGCGGAGTATGAAATGGGATATGCTTATGGCCGTTCACGGGAGAAGAAGAATATACATCTTGCTTGTTTTGATGTATCACAGGATGTCAAAACTATAAGAAATATATGGGGTATAAATATAGAAGAAGTCTTATAAATATACAGAGGGATCTATGTTTAAACAGGGAGAGAATATGAAAACGTATAAGAGTCTAATTGAAGCAAAGCCCAAGAAATGGTCTGACATTAAGGATAGGAATACGAAGAAAGAAGCATCGCAATTTCTTAAAGCACTTGATGTAGGACAGGTACTTGGTTATAGTGTCGAGCACCAAGAGTTTTCCATCTTTGATGATGAGAAGGATTTTAAAAAAGCTCAACAAGGTAGTAAAGGAAAAGCTATGCAATGGGTAAAGGTTGAAGGTTGGATTCGACATGGTGAAGCAATGAATGAAGCATACAAGCCTAGCTTTAATTTCAAAGCAGCAGTTAAGATTGGTATGCTGGATAAGACAGATGAGAAACCTATCCTATCTTTAAAAAAGAAAGGCTGGGAAATTAAAGAATTTATTTTAACTAGTAAGGGATTTGAACTTACTGTACATAAACCTAAGCTAGGTCTTGAAACTACATTCATTGAGAAGCGTCCTGATATTGCACTTCAAGTAGCAGATAAGAAACTTAAAAAATAATGGCAGTATATAAAGCAATAGTTAAACGAGATAAGATTAAGCATGTTACCTCTATTGGTAATCACCCAACCAGAAGCAGACCAAAGAATAAACATAAAAGACGAAGCTGGAAAAAATATAGAGGACAAGGGAAGAGACGCTAATGGCAGTATATACAAAACCACTTTCAACTAATACTAGGCGCTGGGCTGATCTTGATTTAGATTTTATAGCTCATCCTGTTACTAAAGATATAGTATTAAAAAGAGATGTTGAAGCTATCAAGAGGTCTGTAAGAAATCTTGTATTGACTAATCCCCATGAAAGACCATTTCATCCAGAAATTGGAAGTGGCATTACAGGTATATTATTTGAATTGGTATCTCCTACTACTGCTGTTGTTTTACAATCTGAGATAAGACAAGTACTTACTAACTTTGAACCAAGAGTTAAATTACTAGACATAAGAGTATTAGGTGACATAGATAAAAATGGTTATTATGTAACAATAAAATTTCAACCGATCAGTACGCCTAGTCCCGTAACGATTGAATTATTTTTAGAGAGGTTAAGATAGGATGGCAACTTCAAATAAGATTAAAGTAACTGACTTAGAATTTGATGAGATCAAATCTAATTTAAAAGCTTATCTATCAGCACAGGATGATTTTCAGGATTATGATTTTGAAGGTTCTGGTATGAGTGTGTTGATTGATATATTAGCTTACAATACACACTATACTGGATACTATGCCAACATGCTTGGTAATGAAATGTTTATGGATAGTTCCTCTTTAAGGGATTCAGTTGTATCACATGCAAAGCATTTAGGTGTAACCCCAACATCAGTTAAGACACCTACGGCAGAACTTAATTTTACATTCACACCATCAGGAGCACCAACGTCACTTACGATTGCAAAGGATACAAAATTTACTACTAGCATTGATGGAACAAGTTATACGTTTGTAACTAATATAACTACAAATGTTCCACGAGCGGGTGATGGTTCTTATGTGGCAACGGGTGTCGAGATTAAAGAAGGAAAGATATTAAATAAATCATATACGGTTGATTCAGAGGATACTGCTCAACGGTTTATTATTCCAAATGTAAATGTAGATGCTTCTACTATTAGTGTAGTTGTTCAGAATTCTGATTCTGATACAGATACTAATATCTATACGGATGGCAATGCAATTGATGTTACAACTATCAAGGGAACGGATAAGGTTTTCTTTCTACAAGAAATAGAAGGAAGAAAATATGAAATCACATTTGGCGATGGTGCTGTAGGCAAACAACTATCGGATGGCAATATTATCTTTATTGAATATATTGTTACTGGTGGGACACTTGCAAACAAGGCAAGTGTATTTACTGCTGTTGGTTCGGTAGCCACATTAACATCTGCGGATTATATTTTAACCACAAATACCGAGGCGACAGGTGGTGCTGATATTCAAACAACTACCTCTTTAAAATTCCAAGCTCCAAAATTATATCAAGCACAAAATAGGGCAACTACGAGGGATGATTATAAAGCTATTCTTTTAGAGCAGCGTCCAGACATTGAATCTATTACGGCATATGGTGGTGAGGATGCAGATCCGGTTCAATATGGAAAAGTTTTTATTGCAGTAAAGCCTTCGGGGAATAATGTCTTTACTAATGTTGCAAAGGCAGCAATTGAAAAAAGTATACTTAAACAATCAAATGTTGTTACGGTTATACCTGTAATCATTGATCCGATATTTATTTACTTACTATTAAATACTACTGTGAACTATGATCCTGTTACAAATCTAACTGATGAAAATACATTGAAGACTAATATCAATACTTCTATACAGAATTATCATCAAACGAATTTAGAAAAATTTGATCAGAAGTTTAGATATTCTATGCTGACACAGGATATTGATAATACAAATGATAGCATAAGAAATAATAGAACAACTATGAGGTATCAGCAAAGGATTGCTATTGAAACATTAGATACACCAATTACATATACTTTGAATTTTAATAATGCCTTGCAGCATGGGAATCTTATTAGTAGTTCTTTTATTGCTACTGATGGATATACATATACTTTGGTTGATGATACTATTGGAAATATTAAAGCAGTTAAATTAAATAGTGGTGGGGTTTGGACAGGACCCGTACATATTAGAGAATCTAGTGTTTTACATACTGGCGAATATCATTATGCTGTAGATGTACATGACACTGAAAGTCAATTGTTAGATTTATTTATTTTACCGGATGGTTCAACTGATTATGGAACTATTGATTATGCTACAGGAAAGGTTATATTGAATAGTTTCCGACCAGTCACTATTACAGATGGTAATGATTATATTAAAATAACTGTAACACCAACATATAATAATAGTGACATTACTCCTTTAAGAGAACAGATATTAACTTATGATGTTAATGACACAGAAGCAATTGTTATTAATATGGTAGCAGAGACAATCTAATATGGCCTTAGTATCTCCCAATCAACCAATCCATCCTAAACTGGATGAAAGAATAAGTGTAAAGGTAGAAGGTCAACTACCTAATTTTGTAAAGCAATCCCACGGCACCTTCATTGCTTTCCTTGAAGCATATTATGAATACATGGAGGAGCAAGGAAAACCTTATGAGATTGTTGGCAATCTTACTAAGTATAGTAATCTAGATAAAACAACTGATGAGTTTTTAAATTATTTTAAGAAGCAATTTGGCAAAGAGCTTCCTGAAGCTATTTTTGCTAATGCCAATAAACCATTCGTATTAAAACATCTTAGAGATTTTTATAGAGCTAAGGGTAGTGAGAAAGCATTTCAATTTCTTTTTAGATTACTTTATAAAGAGGAAATAGATTTTTATTATCCTAATAAAGATATGCTTCGCGTATCGGATGGCAAGTATACTAAGAATAGAATTATTCGTGTAGTTGATACAAGTGGGTCTGATGCAGTTTTTGATTTGTTAGGTAAAAAAATTACTGGTGTTACTTCTGGTGCTACGGCACTTGCTGAGACAATAGTAAAAGAACATATTGGTGCATTCATGGTATCCACTATTTTTCTTTCTAATGTTAATGCTACCTTTCAACCATTTGAAACAATCACTGATGGAACATTAACATTTGTATTAGGTGGAATGGTTACTGATACTACTATTACCTCTACAGGTAATAATTATATGAAAGGTACAGTTATTCCTATGAGTGGTGGTGGTACGTCTGGCGCTGGTGCTTTTATTTCTATTGATGATTTAACTACTGGTTATATTAAATCTGTTACAATTAATAATGGTGGTAGCGGATATGTTGTTGGTGATAAAATAAATATTGATAATACAGACGCGTTGGATATTGATGCAAGAACTGTTAGTCTATTAGTAAGAGAAGTTGATGGCTCAGGAGGAGTTACATCCATTACAATAGAAAGTCCCGGTCGCGGTTACATAGCTATGCCAACAGTGTCTGGTGGTGGTAGTGGATCTAATTTATCTATAACATTAGTCGGTGAAAATATTGGTGGTGTTAAAGCATTAAAGATTGTTAATAATGGTTATGGTTATACATCTAATCCAACATTAGATTTTTCTGGGTATGGTGATGGCACTGCATCTGCAACTGCAGATGTTTCTAGTTATGAAAACGAACACAATAAATCTTTTATTGGTGATGATGGATTTCTTTCCTCTACAAAATATATTCAAGATAGTTATTACTATCAATTATTTTCTTATGTAATTACAGCCAGTCATCCTATTTCATTATGGAAAGATGTTGTAAAGAGAACAGCACATCCAGCTGGTCTTGCTATGTTTGGCAATATGCAGTTCCTTACAAATATTGCTACGACATTAAGCATTACGGGTATACCTGAAAGACGACACTATACTATTATTTTTCATATGGGGACAATCACACCTCCTGTTGTAGTTGATCTGAAAGTAGATTCTTGTGAGGGTGAAAGAGTACTTATATTCTTAGATGATTTAGATTATCGTTCGATAACGGAATTAGAAACAGTAGATCCAGATGGACATGGTCCTCCTGAAGATTGGGGCTTATTAGGAGAGACTATATCTGAACAAGAGGATTATGGATTAACAATACAAAGTTCTTTTTATGTTGCTCCTACTAAATGTTTCACACTTGAAATAGATTTAGCAATACAATATCTATTGACCTTAGGTGATTATGAAGATTGGCTTTTAGTTAAAGATGAGGTTACCTCAAGTGAGAATTATGGTGAGATCACAGAGAATGATGACTATCAGGATGACTATGGTGAGCTTACTGGATCAACAGAAAATACAACGCAATTAAGATTGGGTCCATTAAAGAGGGGACTGGAATCATCAAAGTTTAAGAAGCAAGGTGGCTTTAGTCAGGTGATTGGTGTAGGCCTACAATCAGGTACGGGCATTGGTTGTTTTGCTAAGGATAGGATAGTTGATTATACATGGTTTCGTGGTTTGAAATCAAGGAATCTTACTAATGCTACAATCACACAATATTTGATTGGTAATGAAAATTCAGAATTACCACCACCAGACGTATAAGTCGTAAAATATATATTGACATGTTAAAAAAGTATTATAAATAACTATAACAAATTAAACGAAAAGGTTGGAGGAAATAGAGTATGAGTGCAATAATCAATAACACATTTCGCAAATTTAACGCGGACAATTTCATTGCTAGTTTTGGTACAGCTAATATCTATTTAATGATTGGTAAAAATTCTCCGTGGTCTGGAAACAGTTCTGGGGAATATGAAGACGGATCATACTCTGATACTAATGTTCCTATTCCTATTGATACATCCGTCTCACCATTCATTCATCACGATTCAGGGATTGCTTCAAAACTTATTAGTATTGGAGACGTTTCCCATGTTCTTAAAAGAGTAGATTGGGTATCAGGGGAAACTTATGATGAGTATAATCATCTACAGGATGATATCATTGATACAAACTTTTTTGTATTCACTGAAGCTTATCGGGTATATAAATGTATTTCAAATAATGATGGGTCACCATCAACAGTAGAACCTACTGGAGTAAGTACCGATATTATTGATACACAACCTGATGGATATAGATGGAAGTTTATGTATGAAGTAGCGCAAGCAGATGTGTTGAAATTTATTACTACTGATTGGATTCCCGTACATGCACCCGGCGCTGTTGGTACAGATCAAGCAGATGTTGAAACAACTGCAGTTGATGGAGCATTAGAACATATCGATGTACTGTCTGGTGGTGCTAATTATAAATGGAATAATGGTACAGCAGCTGGTGGCACAGCAACGACAATTACTTTAGATACAAATGCAAATACTACTACAGTTGATTATTATAATGATATGGTAGTTTTTATTTTGACAGGGCCTGGTGAGGGTGAGATTAAAACTATTACTGGATATAATCACGTAACTAAAGAAGCAACTGTTAATAGTGATTGGATTAATATTCCAACATCAGTTAGTACTTATGAAGTTTCACCTGCTGTGACGCTTGCATCGTCTGATGGCAATGGTGCGGTTGCAAGGGTATCAGGAGTTGATACAGGTGCTATTACTAGAATTGATATGGTAAGTGAAGGAACTGGATATCGTTCAGTGGTTACTACAGTTTCAAGTGGTGGTGGTACGGCTGCAGCAATTATAGGAAGGATTGGTCCTCAAGGTGGACATGGTTCAAATGCAGTGGTTGAATTAGGTGGTGCGTTTGTAATGTTGAATGTCAGACTAATAGGTAATGACGGAAATGATTTTCCGGTTGGGAATCATTTTAGAAAAGTACATTTACTTGTTAATCCGACGACTGGAGATACTACTCCGCCGACTCCTGCAACAGGTACTACTTATGATAGTAATGAAATAGATGAAGATAGTGGAAGTATAATTTATACCGAATTCAGAGCACCGATTCATAGACAATCTGATTCAACAGAAGATATAAAAATTGTTGCTGAATTCTAAATAACGAGATAGGAAGATATGTCAAATAAAATTACTATAAATCTAAATCAATCACCATACTTTGATGATTTTGATAAGACCAAGAACTATCATCAAGTTCTTTATAAACCCGCATTACCAGTCCAAGCAAGAGAACTCACTACAGAACAAAGTATCTTAAGAAACCAAATAAAGAATTTTGGTGATCATGTTTTTATGAATGGTTCCAAAGTTACTGGTGCTGATACTACTCTTAATTTAGATTTTGAATATGTTAAATTACAACAGCAGTTTAATGCTGTTGATATTGATGTAGCTTTGTTTAAAGGTAAGACAGTAGTTGGTAGTCAGTCCGGTACAAGAGCTCTTGTATTACATCACGAAGCACTTGATACAGCGACAGGGGATCCAGATGTTCTTTTCTTAAAATATATTACAGGTGGTTCCATGACTGAGCAGGTACAAGGTGTTGCAGTTAATGATGGAGGTACCGGGTATTTAACAATACCAACTGTTACTATTTCTGGTGGTGATGGATTAGGTGCTACCGCGACTGCTACAATTGCTAATGGTTCTGTTATCAGTGTTGACATTACAAGTAAAGGTACGGGGTATACTTCAACGCCTTCTGTTTCGATAGTGGGGGGTGGTGGTAATGGTGCCTTTGGTACAGTAACATTATCAACAGCTGCTTCTTTTCTTGGCGGTGAAAGAATTAGTGCAGTTGATGGAAGTGTGTCGGCAGAAGCATATGAAACCTCACCAACAGGTAAAGGTAGTAGCGCTGCTATTAATGAAGGTGTATTTTATATCAATGGTAATTTTATTCAAATAGCAGAACAACTTATTATACTTGATAAGTTTACAAATACACCATCATATAAAATTGGTGTGGGTGTGGCGGAGACTGTTGTTGATTCAGGCACAGATACTACATTACTTGATAATGCTCAGGGCTCACATAACTTTGCTGCACCGGGTGCTGATAGATTAATGCTTGTATTAACATTATCAAAGAAAGTTTTAACATCAATTGACGATACAGATTTTTATGAAGTGTTAAGAGTCAAGGATGGTATTAAACAAAAGGATATTACTATTCCAATTTATTCTGTATTGGAAGAAACCTTTGCACGAAGAACGTTTGATGAATCTGGAAGTTATACAGTAAGGGCTTTTAATATTCAAATAAAGGATGACCCTGATGATGCGACAAAATTTACTGTTAGACTTGATCCGGGTAAAGCATTTGTCGAAGGACATGAATTTGAAACTATTATTTCTAAAGACTTATCATTAGACAAGGCAAGGGATTATGTTAATGTAAATAATTTTGATCGTCTAATGCAATATGGAAATTATGCTGTTGTAAAAGACTATCTTGGATTATTTAATATTACTGAACACACAGAAGTTGATCTTCATAATCAAGCACACGCTAGTACAACTTTGACAAACCCAACAACCTATGCATCAACTAAAATAGGTACAGCGAGGGTAAGAAATATTGATTATGTTTCTGGTACTGGTACTGTACAAATTCTTAATATGTATTTGTATGATATTAAGATAACTAGTGCTTCTGCAACATTTGCAGATGTAGAGAGTATTATAGATCCAGTAGATCCAGCAGCAACTCCTGTATCGATATCAGCTGGTGCAAATATTGATGATAGCGGTAAAGAGGGTGGTACTTCTGGAGGTGATGCTAAGATGTTTGAGACATCTGATAATCGTTTAGTATTTAAACTTCCTCAAGAAACAATTAAAACGATTCGCGATGATACGGGAGTTATTGATACTAGTTATACAATAAGAAGAGTTTTTGAAAATGTAGTCTTTGCTGGTGGTATAGCTACTATTGCAACAGGTGGTTCTACAGAAACATTTTTAGGAAGTGGTGCTTTAAGTGATAGTAATAAAAAAGAATTTTATACAACAACTATACGAACTGTTGGTACTTCAGGATTAACATTTGGAGAATTAGTTGCCTTTGATGGTGGCGGCCAATCCATAACAGTTAATGCACCGAGTAATACTACTGTTACCTTTAACGATAATAGTGGCTCTAGTAGTTTTACAGCAGATATTATTGCAACAATTAATATTGATTCTAAACAGGAAAAGGTTAAGACGCTTGTACCAAGTAATCTATTAATCAATGCAACTCCAAATACAACAAATTTAGAATATGATGATTTAGCAATTTCGGATATCTATAAATATCATGCAGTATTTGATTCTGAAGATCCTGCCATAGATCCAGTATTACCAACATTAACAGTAACCTCTACAATTGATTCATACCTAGCTGGTGAAATAATTACTGGTGCAACATCAGGTGCTACAGGAATTGTTATAGAAGGAGATGTGGCCACAGCACCAACTGAAATTACTTACGTTCCTTTGACTGGAATTTTTGTTGAAGAAAATATTAGCGGTGCTATTGCGGGCTTTAGTAAAGACGTAACTAACGCGGCAGAAGGTGATGCAAATATAACATCACGATATGAATTAGATGATGGTCAACGAGATAATTTTTATGATCATGGAAGAATAAAATTAAAAGCAGATCAGACTGCTCCGGTTGGAAGAATTACAATTGTGTTTGATTATTTTACACATGCAGGTGTGGGTTATCTTTCTACTGATTCATATACTTCAGCAGTTGGATATGATGCCGTTCCAGCATTTACAAGTCCTGTAACTGGTGATACAGTAGAGCTACGTGATTGTGTAGATTTTAGACCGAGAAGGGTAGATGGTGGAACTGCTTTACAAAATATAGAATTGCCATATCCTAATACTAACTGGTCTGCTGATTATAGTTATTATCTTCCAAGAGTAGATAATGTTTATTTAAGTAGAGAAAAAGTATTTGGTGTAAATCAAGGTGTTTCATCATTACATGAAATACCTCCATACCGATTAAATGGAACAATGGATTTATATACTATCTTTATTCCTGCTTATACATTTAAAGCAAAAGATGTTCAGGCATTATATATTGAGAACAAACGATATACGATGAGGGACATTGGTAAATTAGAAAAGCGATTAAGTAATGTTGAATATTATACTTCACTTTCATTACTTGAAAAGGAAGCCGAATCATTAGTAATAAAAGATACGGCTGGATTAGATAGATTTAAAAATGGTATTTTAGTTGATAGTTTTAATGGTCATAGTATTGGTAATATATTATCACCTGACTATAAATGTTCAATTGATTTTGATGCTAAAATATTAAGACCACCTTTTGCATCAAACCTTACAGACCTATTATATATGGTAGCACCTGATTCGGTTGGTGTACAAAAGACAGGTGATTTAATTACCTTGCCATATACTATTAAGGAATTCATTGATCAGCCTACGGCAAGTAAATCTGTTAATATTAATCCCTTTGCTGTATTGGCATGGATCGGAGTAGTTGAATTAGATCCACCAAACGACAATTGGATTGATACAACTACTAGGCCAGATGTTGTTGTTAATCTACAAGGTGAAAATGATGGCTGGGCTGCTTTAGTTGGTTTAGGATTTGGTTCACAATTTAATGACTGGGAAACTATTAATGGTACAGGGAGGGAAACTGTTACTGCATCTAGTGTCAGACGAGCAGGTCTAGCTGTTGTACGAGATCAAACAGTTATCAATCAGGTACTACAAACACGAACAGGTATCAGAAATGAAATCACTGGTGTTGATACTGTTCGAAATAGTATTGGTGATAGAGTTGTTGATGTTTCCATCATTCCTTTTATTAGAGCAAGAGATGTAATTATATCTGTAACAGGAATGAAACCTAATACAAAAGTTTATCCATTCTTTGATAGTGAAGATGTGGCGTTATATTGTACACCGTCCGGTGGTGTTATGGCTGATGATATCTATACTGATGATTCTGGTTCAATTAGTAATCTAACTTTTTCAATTCCAAATTCTAATACAATAAGATTTAGAACTGGTGAGCGACAATTTCTTTTAGTTGATAATATACAAGGTGATTTAATTACTGCTTCAACCTATGCAGAGGTAACATATCAAGCACAGGGGTTATTACAAACACAAGAAAATGTTATTGTTGCAACGAGGGTTCCAAGAGTACAACAATTTGGTATGGGTTCAGCAACAGACTTCAGAACACAATCAAATACATTTACAAGATCAAATATTATTGGATGGGTTGATCCTCTGGCAGAAACATTTTTGGTTGATCAGACATTATACCCAGATGGTATATTTATTAGTGATGTTGATTTGTATTTCAAAACAAAAGATTCAGATGGTTTGCCAGTCTCATTACAGATTAGGGATACACTAAATGGATATCCTGCACAAAGTGTTTTACCATTTTCTGATGTTAGCTTAACTCCTGATCTAGTTAATACTAGTGAAGATGCAAGCGTGGCAACGAAGTTTACATTTCCTGGCTTGGTTTATTTGCAGCCCGGTGAATATGCAATTGTTGTATTAAGTAATAGTTTAAAATACGAAGCATATATTGCTGAGCATGGTGAAAATATAATTGGTACTAATAGAAAAGTTTCTTCACAACCCTATGCGGGTTCATTATTTAAATCACAAAATGCTTCTACATGGACTCCTAATCAAAATCAGGATTTGACTTTTAAAATTAACAGAGCTGATTATACTATTAATACAACTTCATATGCAGTATTTAGAGACGGCACTTCACCAGTAGAATATAAAGCAGATATTATTCAGATTGTACCTGAAGAGATTGTGATGAATAATACTTCGATTAATTGGGGTGTAAAACTTACTGATGTTGGTTCGGTTACTTTGGATGCAGAGTATACGAATGTTGTTCAAAAAACAAATCATAAGTTAGCTGCACAAAGAAGAATAACTACAGGCGCGGGAAGTTATGAAGCAAGAGCAATTATGACAAGTAATAATTCACATATTTCACCTGTTATTGATACAGCAAGGAATAGTGTAATTACTATTGAGAATCTTATAAATAATGACACGACAAACGAGACTGATGCGGAAGGTGGAAATTCAATTGCAAGATATATTACAAGACGGGTTAATCTTAAAGATGGATTTGATGCAACTGATTTAAATGTACATCTAACTGCAATCAGAGAAGCAGGAAGTACTATAACAGTTTATTATAAAGTCCTATCACAATTTGATACGGACACTTTTGATAATAGACCTTGGACAGAAATGGGTGAAATATCAAATCTTAATTCTGTTTCTGGATCTGATGCAGATATAGAATATTTAGAATTAGAATTTTCACCTGCTGGTATTAACGCAAATTATATTTCGAATCTTGTTACTTATAATTCATTTAAAACCTTTGCAATCAAAGTTGTAATGACATCTGCTAATACGACAAGAGTACCTTTGATTAGGGATCTTCGAGTTATTGCATTAGCTTAATATGGAAGTTGAACAAACAAAATATATAAGAGATAAAAATTCAAAGGCTATTTTGCAAAGTGATAGAATAGCTTTGGATAATTATCGGATGGCGAAGAAGCAAAAAGAATCAGAAATAAATGTTATAAATACTTTGGTAAATGATGTTGAAGAATTAAAGAAAACAATACGTCAGTTACAGAATGACAATAAAAAAAGGATATAAGCAATGGCAAAGCTAGTCAAAAGACGAAGGGGCACAACAGTAGAACATAATACCTTTATTGGTGCTGAGGGTGAAATTACTATTGATTTGGATAAGGCTACTGTAGTTGTCCATGATGGTAATACTATAAAAGGCTTTCCATTGGCACGTGAAGATTTATCTAATGTTGATCTTGTTAATAAAATTGGTATTGTAGAATTAGATTTACAAGATGGACTTCTTAACCAAGTACTTCAAACTGATGGTGCAGGTAGTTTATCTTTTACTACGGTGGATGCATCAACAGCTGTTGTCGGTGGTGATCTTTCTGGTACTGTTGCAAATGCACAAATTATAGCCAATGCAATAACAGGAACTGAATTGGCTGACAATACGGTAACATCTTTAAAAATTGTTGATAATGCAATAACATCTTTAAAAATTGTTGATGATGCAATAACAAATGATAAGATTATAAACGATGCTATAACGACTGGAAAAATTATTGACAATGCTGTAACGGGTGATAAGATTCCAGACAATACAATTGATGGTGATAAAATTACAACTAATGCTATAACGACAATTAAAATTTTAGATAGTAATGTTACAGAACAGAAATTGGCAACTAATGCTGTTAGTACTATAAAGATTGGGGATCAACAAGTAACTGATATTAAAATTGTTGATATGCAAGCAACTAAATTAACTGGTGCATTACCTGCACTTGATGGAAGTCTAATATTCAATCTTCCTTATGATATGGCTTTCACTGGTGGGTATGATGCGGAGATGGCAGTAATAGAGATGACCGCACCGGGCAATTATGGTCAGTTGGTTATGTCTCGTTCGGGATCGTTCGTTGGAGAAGAAGGTTATGCTGATACCGCACCATCAGGTCAATCTATGATTTTAGATATATTAAAAAATGGTTCATCAATTTATTCAACAAAACCAATTTTTGGTAGTGGTTCAAATTCGTTGACTAATGGTATTTTGAATCCTTCAAACGTAAGTTTTGTATCGGGTGATAGAATTACATTTAAGACTACACAGGTTGGAAGTTCCACTGCCGGTGGAGGTGTTAGATTCACACTAAACGGAAAGGTTTAATTAAATGAGTTTTTTATTATCCCCGCAACATATAGGTAGAGCTGGATCAAGTTTTGAGCTTGAATGTAGTGGAGGTGGGCAAGAGAATTTTTATAGTGTTGGAGGAGTTAATTATAAGTCTTGTACCTTTCTTACTACAGGCACGTTAACCGCTAGCAATGAAGGTCTTGTTGATGTTATGGTTGTATCCGGCGGAGGTGGTGGAAATCCGTCGACGAGCTCACCAGAAGGTGGTTTTTTTGGTGGAGGTGGCGGCGCAGGTGGGATGGTTGTACAAACAGGTTTAACTATTTCAGAAGGTTCGGGAACTGTTATAGTGACAGCTGGCTCTGCGACAGGAGTAAATGGTCAGAGCTCTGTCATTCCTTCAAATATAATTACATCAACTGCTTCAATTGGCGGAGGCACGTCAGCACAAGTTGGTGGTTCAGGCGGGGGAGCAAATACTGGAAATCACGGCGGAATCGGTGGATCAGCAGGGACACCGGGTCAAGGAAATCCGGGTGGCTCAAGTTCTGATAGAGATAGTGGTAGTCAAGGTGGCGGTGGCGCGGGTGGCGGCGCTGGTCAACCGGGTGGACCTAGTGGCCGGACTTCTTCGGGGGCAGGCGGCGATGGTTTACAAAACGCTTATAGAACTGGTACTGGTATTTGGTATGGAGGAGGTGGAGGAGGAAGTACAGGTCATTATGGAATCCAAACTCGAGGCGCGGGCGGTCAAGGCGGCGGAGGTAGTAGTACAAGTTTTCATGGAGAACTTAATACTGGCGGAGGAGGAGTCGGTGGAACGGGAGCTGGTGGTTCTGGGATTGTTGTTATAAGATATAATATGTCACAGCCAGGATAATAAATTAAATAAATGAAATTTATATCATGTACAAAAAATAAAGCATTTCCTTTTTTATTAGTTGATAATTTTTATACATCAACTGAACAAGATTTAATTTGGAAAGAGCTCGAATCGTATCAGCACTTATTTAAAGTAGATACTAAGACAAATGGACAAGGTGTTGCTACAAAAGATGATAAGCCATTAGCAAATTTAAAAAGAATTTATTTGGAAGAACTATATCCATTTCCAGATGATAGACAACATTCAAATATATTAACAGCATATAGAAAAATAATATCAAAAGAAGTTATAGAGAATTATAAAAAGACTACACCGGCAGGTAAACAATTTGAAATAACTGGTAGTGATTGTACCTTAATTAATTATTATGATGATTCACATAATTATGGTGAACATTTTGATTCATTTATGCATACTGTGTTTGTGTGGTTTTATAAAGAACCAAAAAGATTCAAAGGTGGAAATTTAATATTCTCTGAATCAAATGAAACAGTTGAATGTATACATAATAGAATGTTAATGTTTCCAAGTTATTATTTACATGAGGTAACGGAAATACAAATGGAAGAAGAATATAAAAACAAAGGATTAGGTAGGTATTGCATAACACACTTTTACAGTAAATAACATATGGCACACTTTGCTAAAATAGATGAGAATAATGTCGTTGTACAAGTACTTGTTGTTGAACAAGATTTTATTAATACGGGTCGTTTAGGTGATCCTGCTGATTGGATTCAAACTTCATACAATACATATCATGGTGAACATGTGCTTGGTGGAACACCTTTAAGACAAAATTATGCAGGAGTTGGTTATACATATGATGCAGAAAGAGATGCTTTCCTTCCACCGAAACCATTTGCGTCTTGGTTATTGGATGAGAGTATACATGATTGGATGCCACCGATGGCACGACCTGATGATGGTAAAATATATCATTGGAATGAAGAGATTGAAAATTGGTCAGAAACAAACGAGGATAGTGGCATACGGCCGCCAGAACAATGGTCTAGACATCCTGATTATTAAAGAGGAAAATTAAATGGCAGCAATTGTTGTTAACACCACAGATACTTTTGAGCAATGGCGAGTAAAAACAAATCAGCTTGGTCTGGATGTTTTTGATGCTGTTAGAAATGTGCATGAGGATCTAACGCCCGCACTTGGTGGTGATTTATATTTAAATAATACTGAAGCAGGTTATACGGGTAGTTTTGATATTCTTGGAACAGGGAATATTAATATTACAGGTAATATTACCTGTACTGGTGATATTGCAGGTGCTGATATTACTGGTACTGATTTAACAATTAATGGTAATGTTACGGGTAGTAATTGGTCAGTTGATGGTGCTACTGGTGATATGACTATTACCGGTAATTATATTGGTACTACATTTAGCGGTGATTTAATTGGTACAATTAATACTGCTACAACTGCTATCACACAAGCCGCTGCTGTTAATAATACAACGGTGGCAACGACAGAATATGTCACTACAGGGATTCAAAACGCCCACGGCGTTAATCTTACAATTGATACATTAGCTGATACTGTAATATCAAATCCACAAGAACAGGACTTGTTAATGTATGATAGTGCTAATTCAAAATGGGCAAGTGGATCAATTGTTGCTGCTGGTGTTCCTAATCAAGCGTTTACAGTAGCGATGGCAGTTGCACTTGGATATTAATTATAAATATTCGTAACATAATATAAGGATAACGTAATGGCTAACGATTTTAAAAATGCTCACGAACAAGGTATAACAACCATCAGGGATATTTATGAAGCTCCTGTAGGAAAGACTACTCTCCTTTTGGAATTGGATGTTGCGAATGTAACAACTGCTATTGTTTCGGTTACAGTTACTGTAACTGATTCCTCAAATTCTGATACATCAACTCATTTAGTTAAGAAAGCCCCTTTACCGACTGGTGGTACTTTGCAGGTAGTTTCAGGACAGAAAGTTATATTAGAAGCAGGAGATAAAGTACAAGTAATGGCAACAGGGACATGTGATGTTGTTGCTGCTGTTTTGGAAGATGTTTAATTTATAAAGGAAATAATATATGCCTTATTTAGGAACAGCACCAACACCGTTTGCTTCACCAGAAACTTTTGAAGATATTTTTCCTGTTACGACTCCACAGAATGTATTTACTCTAAGTAAAAATGTTACAAGCGAATCAGATATTATTATTTCAATCAATGGAGTTATACAACATGGTCCTGCTCATATCTTATCGGGGGAAGGAAACAAAACACTTACACTTGATAATAATTTAATTGCTAATGATGAACTTAGAGTTTTACATTTAGGGTTTAAAGCTGTTAGTATTAATACAGGTGCACCTGATGATCTTTCTGTAACGACACAAAAAATAACAGCCAATGCTGTTGAAACTTTACAAATAGCAGATGATGCTGTAACAGGACCTAAGATTGATGATGGTGCTATTTCTGCCAATCATATTAACTCCTCATTATCGCTTGCCGGACCTTCTCATGGAACAAATAGTATCATCAGAACGAACGCAAAAAATATTTCAGAAAATATAATATTTGATGCAGATACAAATGGAATGACGGTTGGACCTATTACAATAGATCCAACATATTATGTAACAGTTACTGCCGGTAGCACTTGGACTATTATTTAAAAGGAAATAAAAAATGGCTTCAGTTTTAAAAGTAGATCGAATAGAAACACCTAGTGGTACTGGTAATATATCATTGGCACAACCTCTAAGTGGTGACGGTAGTCAATTAACAGGAATTACAGCTGGTACTCCTGCTGATGATTCAATAACAGGAGCTAAAATTGATCTTTCATTAGTAGGAGGTGATATTATGTATGCTAGTGCTCCTGATACATTAGAAAGACTACCGAAGGGAACTGATGGAGAATTATTAACACTTGCAAGTGGAGTCCCATCATGGGTAGCAGGATCAACTCCTGCTGATGATTCAATAACAGGAGCTAAAATTGATCTTTCATTAGTAGCAGGTGATATTATTTATTCTGATGCTACAGATTCAATTGAACGATTAGCAAAGGGAACTGATGGAGAAGTATTAACACTTGCTAGTGGAGTACCATCTTGGGCG
>PBHE01000041.1 GCA_002719335.1 Acidimicrobiaceae bacterium | reverse complement strand
TTGCCGTTCGGCGACCACGCTGCATTCCAGTCAACGTCGTCGTTGTCGGTGAGTTGCTGGACACCGGTCCCGTTGGCGTTCATCACGAAGATCTCTTCGTCGCCGTCCCGGTCGCTGGTGAAGGCGATCTTGTTGCCGTTCGGCGACCACGCCGGAACAAAGTTCAAGTCGTTGTTGTCGGTGAGTTGCTGGACACCGGTCCCGTTGGCGTTCATCACGAAGATCTCCCGGTTGCCGTCCCGGTCGCTGGTGAAGGCGATCTTGTTGCCGTTACTCCCACCACCACAGGCAACTAGCAACGCTCCCAACAGCAGCACACCCGCAAACCGTCTCATGGTCTCAGTCTGTCACCCCTCCCCTGAGGGGGGCGTTGGGCGACGTCAGAAGCCCTAGGTATAGATACGCGCACCCGTCTCTCAGACGGCAAATGGCGCTTCTTGTGGTGTCGGAGGGGGGACTTGAACCCCCACACCCTTAACGGGCACTAGATCCTTAGTCTAGCGCGTCTGCCAATTCCGCCACTCCGACGCTATTCCCGAATCCGGGAAGAAAGCCCACTCTACCAACGTCGCCAAACTTGCCCAAAGAGCCAAACGAAGCTTTCCAGCTACAGCACGACTTAGCGGGTTAAGCCAAGAGGAGGCCCAAAACTACTGTGGTGAAGCCAAAGGTGACAGCAACCAGAACGGTGATTCGACTTAAGTTCTTTTCTGCGACAGTCGATCCGGCTGCTGTGGCTCCAACGCTTCCGCCGAACATGTCAGACACTCCGCCGCCTTTTCCGCTGTGTAGTAGCACAAGGCCCACGAGGCCGAAGGCGGAGGTGAGGTGCAAGGCACCGATAATCCATGTCAACACGGGCCCGATGGTACCAGCGTCCCTAGCTGACTCCTCGATCGCATCACCGACACGCAAATGCGCAAGCCGACGTAACCGACCCCTCTACGCGAGGCAACTTGATGGTTATGGCCGTTGAGTTATCCAAGTATTGGATGAGTGATTGGTGTGCTTCCTTTGGCGCCTGGAACCCAGCCTTCAAGGATCGCTGAGAACGCTCCGGCACCTCCACCCGCACGAACAATCATTGGAGACCATTTGGGCAGTTTCCTGATCGTTTGGCCCCCAGCTGACCCAAATACTGTTTCTTCGCTGCCGCGGGTCGGGATACCTTCTTCGATTCCCTGTGCTCCCCTTGACGAAAATTGTGGGTCCATCTGGAGAAGCGGTTCGAGTTCCTCATAAAACTTGGCTCTTGTCCAACCAGCAGCTTCGAACACATTCATATGCTCGGGTGTCATCACAATCATCGCTTCGCTGGGCAATTTCCGATTGCCTACGCCGTGTAGTTGCTGAGCCAAGGTCCTAATCAAAGATTCAGGGGTGCGAGATATCTGATCGATGCAACCGATCGGGCCGTGTCCAGCAAACAACGTAACTGTGTCTTGACCAAACTCAAATCCTCGGGTTACCGATAGGGGGTCCCATCCCTCGGGGAGGCTTTCTTCGTCTTCGGCGAAACACCAGCCGACCTTGGACGGGGCGCCGAGCGCGGACCGGTCGATGCCGCCGACGCCAGGTTTGCCTCCGCCCACGTTTCGTACCACGAGTTGTAGCGCCCGGCCGATGGTCGAATTCGCTCTATTTCCCTGACCTAACGCGTTCTTGTCTGTGTTCATGCCAATGCGACGTCGAATCGGTCCATTGACGATGATGATCGGCCCCGAAAACCACAAGGTGCAAAGCAACCCATGCATGTTAAACCGGTCCGTGCAGGCAGCTTCGACGGCCGCTAAGACCACGGGCAGATATTCGGGGCGGCACCCTGCCATTACTGCGTTGATTGCGACTTTTTCCACGGTGCAGTCCACTAGTGCGGGAGGGATGATGGCAACGAATTCTTCGGGTTGGCGATCAGTTCCCGTCAACATTCGTGCCACCCGCTCCTCGGTGGGGGGCACGATGGGCAATCCATCAGACCATCCGCGATCGAACATTGCTTCGAACTCGTCTTCGAGGCTGGCAAATTCCACACGTCGGCTATGCATTGTTGTCTCACCAAACTTGATTGCTAAGCCCTCCGACAAACTCGGATCAACCGATAGCGACCCACATCCGGGTCGCATCTCGGGGAGCTCGACCCCAAGGTCCTCGACCCCTGTCAGGGCTTCCCAGTCAGTTCGACTCCAACCCACGGTTCTTGCCATTTCTGTGCCATCTTGCATGTACATCAAGGTCGGCACTGTCTCCACGTCGTAATGCCATGACAGTTTGAGATCGTGGTCATGATGTTTCGATTCGACCGCTTCAGGAAACGAGGGGTCATCTTGGGTGTAGACCACCACACCGGGACCTCGAGCACATATCTCACCCAACACTGATGCAACATCAACGCAGGTGGGACAATCTCGTTTCACGAAGGCGACAAGACCATCGGGGAGGTGAGGTCGGGTTGAAGTTAAATCGGTAACGCCCATAGGGCGACTCTAGGCGTCTTTGAAGTTCACAATCCGAGCAAAGGAATCCGCTTGCAAGGCTGCGCCGCCGACGAGAGCTCCATCGATATCGGGCATCGCCATCAATTCTCCTGCGTTCGCTGGATTCACGGATCCGCCGTACTGGATGCGAATTAGGTCGATGGACTCTCTACGGATCGATCCAACGACACTTCTGATGTGCGAACACATGTCTTGTGCATCTTCGGCGGACGCAGTTACCCCTGTGCCGATCGCCCATACCGGTTCGTAAGCGATTACTACACCGTCAAGTTTTTCGCCCTCAATAAACTTGAGACTGCCCACCACTTGTGCCTCCACGATGGTCGCCTCCTGGCCGGACTCTCGTTCATCGAGTGTTTCCCCAACGCAGACAATCGGAGTCATGTCGTGCGCGAGTACCGCAGCCGCTTTTGTGGCGACTATCTCGTCATTCTCGCCAAATAGGGCCCTCCGTTCGCTGTGTCCAACAATCACATAATCAACATCGAGTTTCGCCAGCATCGCCGGTGAGATTTCTCCGGTAAACGCTCCAGAAACTTCGCTGTGACAGTTTTGTGCTCCCAGCTGGAATCGCATGCGATCCGCGTCGATCACAGTTTGAACAGATCGCAAATCCGTATAAGGCGGATGTAGAGATACTTCAACGGCGTCATAGTCATGGTTTCTTAGTTCGTAACTAAGCTTTTGCACAAGCTGTATCGCCTCGAAGTGATTGAGGTTCATTTTCCAGTTTCCAGAAATTAATGGCGTTCGATCCATCGGAGTTTCCTCAATTTCTAAGTGCTATAAGGCCCGGAAGGTCACCTACCTCGAGAAGCTCAAGACTGGCTCCCCCTCCGGTGCTGACGTGATCCATGTATGGCGTTAAGCCGATTTCCGCTACCGCCGCTGCGCTGTCTCCGCCGCCAACAACCGTAAACGCTTTCGTGTCAGCAAGCGCTTGAGCGACGGCACTAGTACCCGCCGCAAAGCGAGGATCTTCGAACATTCCCATCGGCCCATTCCAGAAAACAGTGCCCGCTTCGTGGATGACGTCTCCGAATTCTGCGGCGGTTCCCGGACCGATGTCGAGACCTTTCCAACCTTCAGGAATCGACTTCCCCATTTGCCGAACCTCACCGTTATGCGCCTCAATATCGCCGTCAGGGCTTAGCGCGGTGATGTCAGATGGCAGAAGGATTGGGGCGCCCGAATCAAGAATTCGCTTACATGTGTCTTCGTGGTCAATTTCACACAAGGAGTCGCCGATGCCGTAACCGAGTGCTTTCAAAAATGTGAAGCACATCCCTCCGCCGATGAGAAGCTGGTCCACAACACTCAGCAATGATTCAATGACGCCGAGTTTGTCGCTTACTTTTGCTCCACCAAGAACAGCGACGAAGGGGCGCTTAGGCGAGGATCGAATTCGCCGCAAGACCTCTACCTCTTTTTCTAACAGTCGGCCTGCGGCGGCGGGGATACTGGCAGGGGGCCCAACTATTGATGCGTGAGAGCGATGCGAAACGCCAAAGGCATCGTTCACATATCCATCAAATGGGGGGCCGCCTGCGCCATTGACCAGGTGCTTAACGAACTCAGGAGAGTTCTCTGTTTCACCTGGATCAAACCGGAGATTCTCTATGAGTTGGACACCTGGAGCTAACTCTTGGAGCTTCTCGCGCAGGAGCCGCACTGAAAATTTCGCGTTCGGTACGCCTTCCGGACGGCCGAAGTGGGTGCAAGCAACAACGGTTGCTCCCCGTTCCAGAAGCCAATCCAATGTTGGTAACGCGGCCTTTATCCTCAAATCGTCCGCAATGATGTCGTTGCGAACTGGCACGTTGAAGTCGCATCGAACCAGGATCCGTTTTCCTTCTAGACCACCCAAAGCGTTTTCTAGACTTTCGAGGTTGGGGGTGGGTAGATCGGGCACGCCTATCTCAGCTACAGGTGATTCCGACAAGATCAACGAGCCGGTTGGAGTATCCCCACTCATTGTCATACCAGCCGCTCACCTTGGCCAGATTGTCGATAGTCATCGTCAACCCAGCGTCGAACACACAGCTGGAAGGATCTCCAACAATGTCCGCGGATACCAGGGGATCTTCGCTGTATGAGAGGATTCCTTGGAGAGGTGCTGTTGTTGCCGCGGATGCGAACGCAGCGTTTATGTCTTCAACTGAAGGGCTCGCCGACAAGACCGCTGTGAAGTCGGTGATCGATCCATCGGGAATCGGCACCCTGAGTGATGTTCCGTCTAGTTTCCCTTTCATGGCTTGGAGCACGAGTCCCGTTGCCCGAGCTGCTCCCGTTGAGGTGGGAATAATGTTGACCGCTGAAGCGCGTGCCCTTCTCAAGTCGCTATGGGGACCGTCAACCAGAGACTGATCGCCGGTATAAGCATGCACTGTGGTCATCAATCCTCTTTCGACACCAAATGCGTCATCTAGTACCTGCACCATCGGGACAAAACAGTTGGTTGTGCAACTGGCGTTTGAGATGACTTTATGTGTCTCTGTGTCGAACTCTTCATGATTGACTCCTACGACGAAGGTGGCGTCGGCTCCATTTGCGGGGGCAGAGACGATCACTAGCGGGGCACCCGCTTCAAGGTGTTGGGCTGCTTTCTCGCGGTCCGTAAAGATTCCGGTTGATTCAATAACGACATCAACTCCGAGGTCCCCCCACGGCAAATCTGCGGGACTGCGCTCAGATAACACTCGAAGCAGATGCCCATCGATGGAGATACCGCCATCGGCCGCGGAAATATCATTCGGCAAGTTACCTAGGACCGAGTCATATTTAAGAAGGTGGGCCATGGTGGCTTGGTCACCGAGATCGTTTACCGCAACGATTTTGATGTCCGCACCTTGTCTTTGGACAGCTCGAAAAAAGTTGCGGCCGATACGGCCGAAACCATTGATGCCAACACTCACGGTCATTGGGAGGGATCGCTTTCTGAGAGGAAATAGAGATGCTCTTGAATGTCTACTTCATTGGTTCGCGTCAGTGGCGAACCGTTCCCCTGTTCTAGTTTTCTTTGGACTCCAAGTCACGATGGCGCGTTCTCAAAGAGTGCCCGCTTTCGGTCAATATTCGCCCAAATTCCTCCGCTATTGACACACTGCGATGACGTCCGCCGGTGCAGCCGAAAGCAATCGTCAAATACGCTTTACCTTCATCGACATAGGAGGGAATGAGGAAATCGAACAATGGCAACATGTACTCCATAAACGACACCGTCAGTGGTTGTTCGAGCACATAGTTCCGAACTTCATGGTCAAGCCCTGTGCGAGAGCGCAGTTCAGGAACCCAATGCGGGTTGGGTAAAAACCGGCAGTCGAACACCAAATCGGCCTCAATGGGCACGCCGTGTTTGTAACCGAACGACATGATCGTCGTTTGCATTAACTGTTCGCTGTCAGCGTCGCTGAATGCTTCAACAACGCGAGCTTTGAGTTCGTGCACAATGAGGTCGCCAGTCTCGATGACAAAATCTGCTTCTCTTCGGATTGGTTCTAACAGCTCTCGTTCACGGGCAATCGCATCAGTCACTGATGTGGAGCTGGCGCTGAGAGGGTGACGGCGGCGCGTTTGGTCATAACGACGCAACAGCACTTCGGTGGGGGCGTCAAGAAAAAGCACTCGGACTCGCGCTCCGGACGAACGAAATTCGCGCAAGAAACTAAGCAGATCTTCTTGGTATTCGTGGGAGCCAGCTACCAACGCCAACCGTTCAACTGAAGAATCCGACGCTGTCAAAAGTTCAGCGGCTGACGCAAGCAAACTCGGTGGGAGATTGTCGATCACGAACCAGCCCAAATCCTCAAGGGTGTCGGCAGCTGTTGAACGCCCTGCCCCTGACAGTCCCGTTACCACGACGAAATCTGGACGGCTGGTCATTCCTTAAGGCTAGATGGACACCGCTAAAGTTTCTAACTGCTGCGACAGATCAGCACCAACAGCCTCGGGATAAACGCTGCTGCCGCATAGGACTCGTGTCGTTCAATGAACCCCAGCGGGGGTGGGGGTTCAAGCATTCGCTCTAGCGTTAATCCGCTGTCGGAAAGGGCATTTACATAAGCGTTGAGAGGTCGGTGAATAAACGGAATGTGAACACCTAATTCAACTTCTTCGATCGTCTCTTGCTCGATCAGATAATCGCCAATACGCCAATATTGGCTGGGTGGATCCACCATGTGATCATCAACCCAACCGCTGCCAGGGGTTTGCAAGAGCGGATGATTCAGCATCAGCACGAACCGTCCACGCGGTCGCAACACCCGTGCGACCTCTCGAATTGCGTCTTCCATTTCAACGATATGTTCAAAAACTAGGCACGCTATCGCCGCGTCAAATATCTGATTTCGGAAAGGAAGGGCACCGGCGGAGCTTCTGACATAATCCTCACCATTCGATCGGGTGGAAGCCGCTGAAATCTGTGCCCAGGTAATGTCAATTCCCAAAGCCTGGGACTTCTGCTCCGCGAGAAGTCGAGTTATTTGTCCTTCCCCACAACCGATATCAAGAATCCGGTCAAACCCCGTCAGGAGGTCCACAGTTAACGGAAGTATCTGTTCTTCATATTCGGGATCTGCGCCATCGGTGAAGCCTTTCTGCCACCAATTGGCGTGGGTCTCCCACAGCCTTTCTGTCACTCTTGCTCCTAATTGTTGATCAAATAGGCACTTCGGTTGAACAAATCGATCAACAACATCGCTCATCCAGAATGACAACAGTTTCACATGATGGCAGCGATCTAAGTAACAAAACCCGGCCCCGATGAAAGACCTGACGACCCAAAGTCATTTAAACCCGAAACCCCAAAGGGCAATGGCCTCGCGAAACCGCCCAACACGTTGCAGCCAGTAACCAGCGTCGCTGACACGCCTGTCGAGGTGGTTATCTTCACATTGTTAGCCTTACGGCTTTCTTGCACATGTATCTGTGTGTGGCTGAGTGATTGCTCCGGTCACTGCGTACCATTTTAGGCAAGGTAACAATCGCTTTGCCTTGCGTGTGTCCGTGCAGATAGGTCCATGAATAAGCCCCAACATTTTCTGTATAGCTGGCAACTACAGGCCTTGACGAGTTGGCTGCGATGCGGCCGCCGCGGAATCATTGAGGCAGTCACCGGCGCCGGCAAAACAAACGTCGCCATCCAGGCAGCGTCTGACGCCCATCGACGCGGACTATTTGTTTTAGTAGTCGTTCCAAGTCGCGTCTTGATGGAGCAATGGTCAGCAAGTCTCAAAAAAGCTTTACCGCTGTGCGTGATAGGTCGCTTGGGAGACAGCTTTAGCGATCGAGCCGATGATTGCGATGTGCTTGTAACTACTCGGCACTCAGCAAGCGCGAAAAAGCCGCTCCCTCCGAACGGCGGTGGCGGCTTGATAATTGCTGATGAGTGTCACGGATTCGGGGGGGCAACCCTTCGAAAGTCGTTAATTCATGAATACCAAGAGCGGTTAGGGCTGACCGCCACGCTAGAACGCTCTGACGATGCGGTTGAGAAGACGCTGGTCCCCTACTTTGGGGGCGTTTGTTACCGTTATGACTTTGCGCAGGCAATCGCGGACGGAGTGTGCGCGCAGCCAAGAGTTGCATTCGTGGCGGTGCCACTCGCCACCGAAGAACGAACTGAATACGATCTAACCGAAGCATCATTAATCGCCTCTCGGCAGATCCTTCGAAGCATCCCCGACATGCCTCAACACCCATTCGGCGCTTTTTTGGCAGCGGTAAGTTACCTGTCAGAAAATGATGCTGGTCCTAATGGAAAGGCCGCTTCAACGTATCTCGACGCGTTTTCAAAACGCCGAGAGATAGTTGCCGCGAGTCGATCAAAGTATGAAGTGCTGTCGAACTTCGCTCCGGTGATCCTTGATGCTTCAGGGACTCTCATTTTTACGCAAACAATCAAGGCAGCTAACCATGCAATCAACCGATTAGACCCGTTATTGAGTATTGAAATCATCACAGGTGACACCGCCCGTTCGGAGAGGGAAACGATTTTGACGGACCTGCGCGACGGAAAGCTTGATGCGGTGGCTGCTCCCCGGGTTCTGGACGAAGGCATAGATGTGCCAGATGCGAACCTTGGCATTGTTGTTAATGCGAGCCGCACGCGAAGGCAAATGATTCAACGCATGGGACGCATTCTTCGCCGCAAACAACCAGGGGTTGGCGCTCGATTTGTAGTGCTGTACTCAAGCGACACGTTGGAAGACCCAACAGCTTCCGAGCGAGACGGATTCATGGAGGAAATAGAATCCATCAGCGAGTCAACGCAACTTTTCGGTGTCGGTCAACAACCTGAACTTGGGTCGTTCCTAAATTATCTGGGGCCAAATAAACACATCACCCCGCAGAGACTCGGCCCGATGACTTCGGTTGGAGATTTGCCGCGAAATCTCGATGCCTTTGATAGGTACGCATGGCTGACTTTCCTTGCCTGGCACGAGGAGACCGAAGATCACTCCGAAATTTGGGAAAGCGGTCCGGTTGAAGTCGCCGCGCCTTTGTATTTGGACTTTGAGGTGTTGGATCTCCCCGAAATAACTAGACAGAAAGTTTCCCCTAAACAAGAGGCGCGACTGTCAACAGGGGAACAGCCAGTAATGATGAGCAAAGTTGGCGGAAACTTCATACTTCGCTGCACCGGTTGCGGCGCTGGTTCAGAGCCAACTCCGTTCCGGTGGAAGGCCTTGGAAGCCACTGTCGAATGTAGTTGTCTGTGGTAACAGGCTATTTACTGGATGCGCGACGGTAGAGCTACCACTATTGATCTAGCAGAAACCTTGAGTTTGGGCGGAACTGACGTCCTGAACTTCGGGTCGGCCATTCGCGGTTGTTAGGCACGCCCCTGAGTGCGTTCATGAACCGCCACCGCCACGCTGTCAGGTAACCAAGTCAACGCCTGAAGGTCGCCCAATGACGCTTCCTGCACTTTACGCACCCCACCAAATTCTCTGATTAACCGTTTGCGACGAACATCTCCAAGGCCCAAAATTCCATCAAGAACGCTTCGCGTCATTCGCTTGTTTCTCAGTTGACGGTGGTATGCGATGGCAAAGCGATGACTTTCATCGCGAACTCGCTGAAGTAGATACAGAGCCTCTGACCCGCGGGGTAGGTGAATCGGATCACTTTTCCCAGGAACGAACACCTCCTCGAACTGCTTCGCTAGCGCCACAACTGGAATTTCTTGATCCAAGCCGAGCGACTTAAGAACATTTTGAGCTACTCCCAGCTGACCTTTACCTCCATCGACAACCAGTAATTGAGGGGGGTAAGCGAATTTTCCGGGCTGGTCCGCTCCTGAATTTCTTTCGTCCAAATAATTCTTAAGGCGCCTCGATAGAACTTCTTCCATGGCCGCGAAGTCGTCGTTTCCGACAACATCGCGAATTTTAAACCGCCGATACTCACTCTTTCGAGGCAAAGCATCCTCTAGTACGACCATTGAACCTACGTAGTCGGTGCCTTGCAGATGGCTCATGTCGTAACACTCAATGCGTAACGGCGCGTTTGGTAGGTCGAGATAGCGCTGTAATTCTTCTAGTGCTCTCGCCCGACTGTTGTGGTCGCTACCGCGTTTGAGTCGGTGTCTGCCAAATGACTCGCGAGCATTTTTTGTCGCGGTCTCATGAAGCGCTCGCTTGTCCCCACGTTGAGGAACTCGAATTTGCACTCGAGAACCTCGTTCGGCACTTAGCCATTCTTCATAAAGTGCCTGCTTTTCGGGAAGGCTGGGAACAAACACATTTTTGGGCATACCGATCGGGTTGCCATCGTGGTAGAGGTCTTCGATCACTCGTGCGATGAGGTCAGGGTGGGTAACGTCCTCGACTTTGTCGACGATGAAACCTCGCTGCCCCATGACTCGACCTTTTCGAACGTAGAAGACCTGCACTGACGCCTCCAGCTCGTCGTCGTGAACGCCAATGACATCAAAGTCCTCGTTTCTGGTTCCAGCAATCTGTTGCTTTTCGATGGCCTTTTCTACGCTCGAAAGGCGGTCGCGTAACCTCGCGGCCAATTCAAATTCAAGTGCGTTGCTCGCGACGTGCATACGTTCAGTGAGGTTTTTGACAACAGCTTCGGTGTGTCCCTCTAGAAAACGGATGAGATCGCGAACCAGCTCCTCGTATTCCTCTTTTGTGACCTCACCCACGCATGGTCCAGCGCATTGCTCAATGTGAAAGAGCAGGCAGGGCCTACCAAGTCCTCGATGTTCTGACATCTTGTTGTCGCTACATGTCCGAATCGGAAATGTCCTCAACAAGAGATCAAGAGTGTCTCGAATTGCGTGAGCGTGTCCAAACGGTCCGAAATACCGGTTCCCCCGTTTTCGCTTTCCGCGCATGACCATCGCGCGCGGCCATTCATCTCGAAGAGTGACTGACAAGAAGGGATAGGACTTGTCGTCTCGAAGACGGATATTGAAACGCGGTTGATGGCGTTGAATGAGGCTGTATTCCAGCATCAAGGCATCGACTTCGGTGGCAACTTCGATCCATTCCACAGAAGTGGCTGTTGCGATCATCTGCACTGTTCGGGGGTGAAGATTCCGAGAGTCTTGAAAGTAACTATTGAGGCGACTTCTCAGGCTTTTGGCCTTTCCGATGTAAATGATGCGCCCATGGCGGTCTTTAAATTGATAACTCCCCGGGCGGTCGGGAACTGAGCCGGGCTCGGGGCGCAAGGGCATGCGGAAAGGTTATGCGCCCGGAGGCACACTCATCGCGCTAGAAGGGGCGCGAGAAATCGCCCAGTGTGGCTTTCAGGCGTCTCAGCCACTTTCTCTGGGGTGCCACTTGCGATAACTAAGCCACCACCGTCTCCCCCTTCTGGCCCCATATCGATGATCCAGTCCGCGGTCTTAATGACATCGAGGTTGTGTTCGATCACGACAACTGTGTTGCCTTGATCAACCAATCGGCTCAGTACAGCCAATAACCGCCGAATATCCTCGAAATGTAGGCCGGTTGTGGGTTCATCGAGAATGTAAATCGTGTGTCCGGTGGGGCGTTTAGATAGTTCACTGGAGAGTTTGATGCGCTGAGCTTCACCGCCAGAAAGGGTCGTAGCTGGTTGACCTAGTCGGATATACCCCAAGCCGACGTCCACGAGGGTTTGCATATGACGGGCGATGGGCGGCTGAGCCGAGAAGAAGTCCAGTGCTTCTTCACAGGACATATGGAGGACATCAGAGATGGTCTTCCCTTTGAATCTGACTTCTAACGTCTCTCGGTTGTAACGATCGCCTCTACACATTTCACAAGGCACATACACGTCAGGCAAGAAATGCATTTCTATCTTTATTGTGCCGTCCCCTGAGCAAGCCTCACATCTTCCACCTTTCACGTTGAAGCTGAAGCGGCCGGGCAGGTAACCCCGAATTTTCGCTTCATTTGTCGCCGCGAAAAGCTTTCTGACGTTGTCAAACGCGCCCGTGTAGGTAGCAGGATTTGATCTAGGGGTCCGGCCGATAGGTGACTGATCGATGTTGATTACCTTGTCGAGGACCTGCCAGCCCTCGAGTGATGTGTGTAACCCCGGCACCTCTTTGGATTTGTAAATTCGTTGCATCAGAGACTTCCGGAGAATCTGATTTATTAGAGTGCTTTTCCCTGACCCCGATACGCCGGTGACGGTCACGAAACAGCCAAGAGGGATTTCGACATCGATGGAACGCAGGTTATTTTCTCGCGCGCCGCGAACTACGAGGGGTTCTTCGTGGGGTTGTCTGCGAGATGTGGGAATTTCGATGCAACGAACTCCTTTCAGATACTCCCCCGTTAGCGACCTTTTGGATTTTCGGAGTCCTTCTACCGGACCGCTGTAAATGATTTCTCCACCATGTTCCCCAGCGCCTGGGCCTATGTCGACCACCCAATCAGATTCAATAATTGTTTCGTGGTCATGCTCAACGACCAGGACGGTGTTCCCTAGATCACGAAGATGTTGCAGCGTTTCGATCAGTCGACGGTTATCTCGTTGATGCAAACCGATGGAGGGTTCATCGAGAACGTATAGAACGCCTTCTAAGCCGCTACCGATTTGACTCGCAAGCCGAATTCGTTGCGCTTCTCCCCCGGCAAGAGTTGCCGCGGATCTATTTAGGGACAAATAATCGAGTCCTACGTCGAGCAAAAAGTTCAGTCGCGCGTCGATTTCTTTGACGATGGGGTCCGCGATGATTCGTTCACGGTCGCTCAGCGTCAACCCGTCAATAATCTTTGCGGCTTCCCCGATCGAAACTGAACACATTTGTTGAATGTTGTGTCCATCAACACGAACTGCGAGCGAGACTTCGTTAAGCCGGGCTCCTTCACAGGTCCCGCAAGGAACCTCGCGCATGTAGCCTTCGATCCGATCACGCGAATGGTCACTATCGGTATCTGCGTGGCGGCGCTGAAGTGTAGGGATGACCCCTTCCCAGTGGGTCGTGTAGCTGCGACTTCGGCCGTAACGGTTCCGATAACGAACTGTAAAGGTGCGATTGTGGGGACTGCCGTACAAAAGTAGTTTCCGCTGTTTCGCAGTGAGCTTCGACCACGGACGATCAATTGGGACGTCGAATTCCTCACCGGTGGCCCGAAGGAGCCGACCGTACCAGCGACTGCCACCTGTCGCGAAAGGCGCTATTGCCCCTTCTTCGATAGTGAGGTCAGGATTGGGAACTATCAGGTCTGAATCTACTTCGAAGCGAGTTCCCAACCCATCGCAAGTAGCGCATGCCCCATAGGGTGAATTAAACGAGAAGTTCCTCGGGGCGAGGTCGTCGAACGAACGGCCGGTAGTTGGCGAGAACAAATGTTGACTGAACGTAATCAGTTGCGCTTCATCGCCATCAGGTAAAAGCTCAATCCAAATATGGCCATCCGCTAGGGAGAGCGCGGCTTCTACCGATTCGGTGAGGCGTTGTTCGATTCCTTCGCGTAGGACAAGCCGGTCAACAATCACTTCTATGTCATGGTTGACGTAACGCTCGAGTCTTTCTTCAAGAAGAACCTCTTCTCCGCCGAGGTCGACGACTTCACCGTCGACCCGCGCCCTGGCGTATCCCTGGGTCGCCAAGTCCGAAAGCAGTGTGTGGTATTCCCCTTTACGTCCTCGCACCACAGGTGCCAAAATTTGGAAGCGACCTTTTGCGGCTACTTCGAGAATTCGGTCAACAATTTCTTGGGGGGTTTGCCGTTGAACAATTTCGCCTGTTTCGGGGTCGTGTTGCACTCCCACCCGGGCGTAGAGCAAACGCAAATAGTCGTAGACCTCTGTGATTGTTCCTACGGTAGAGCGCGGGTTACGGCTCGCACTTTTTTGATCAATGGAAATGGCAGGGGATAACCCCTCAAGAAAGTCGACGTCAGGTTTGTCCATTTGACCGAGAAACTGTCGAGCGTAGGCGGATAGCGATTCCACATACCGCCGCTGTCCTTCGGCGTAAATAGTGTCAAACGCTAAAGAGGATTTACCGCTTCCTGATATGCCTGTAAAGACAATCAGCTTGTCTCGCGGTAGCTCAACATCGACATTGCGCAGGTTGTTCTCTCGTGCGCCGCGAACGATTAGTTGATCTCCCATTGTCGTCGAAGCCTATCCCTGGTCATGGGTGGAAACGGGGTGGTGGACTGGGTCGATTTAAATAATGACGACAGATCGGAGCACTTCGCCGCGTTCCATTTTGTGGAACGCGTTTTCGACTTCGTCGATAGTTATTCTCTCAGAGACGAATCGATCAAGTTGAAGCCGTCCTTGTAGGTACAAATCGATCAGCATCGGGAAATCGCGCGTGGGAAGACAATCGCCGTACCAGGAACTTTTTAACGCGCCACCGCGCCCAAAGACTTCTATAAGGGGCAAGTCAATGCGCATTTCAGGATTTGGAACGCCTACAAGAACCACTGTGCCTGCAAGGTCTCGAGAATAAAACGCCTGCTCATACGTCGCGGGGAGCCCTATAGCCTCGATGGCGATGTCAACTCCATTCCCGCCTGTAAGGCTTTGCACTGCTTCGATGACTTGAGAGGTGTCCATGTTGGACGAGTTAATCGTGTGGGTTGCGCCGAATTCTTTCGCCCATTCGAGTTTTCTGTCGTCAAGGTCTATTGCGATGATGGTGTGAGCACCTGCTATGCGCGAGCCTTCGATTGCTGCGTCTCCTACGCCGCCACATCCCCAAACGGCAACGCTGTCACCGCGGGTCACCCCTCCGGTGTTTAATGCTGCGCCAAGTCCGGCCATCACGCCGCAACCAATTAAGCCTGCGACCTCGGGTTCTGCCGCATCGTTAACTTTCGTCGCTTGGCCAGCTGCTACCAACGTTTTTTCCGAGAAGGCTCCGATGCCCAGCGCTGGGCTCAGTTCAATACCGTCGACGGTCATTTTCTGTTGTGCGTTATGAGTAGAAAAACAATACTGAGGTTTTCCTCGCAAACAACTGCGACACTCCCCGCACACCGCACGCCAGTTCAAGACAACGAAATCACCTTCTTTGAGGCTTGCAACACCGGCGCCAGTCTGACTAACGGTTCCCGCCGCTTCGTGTCCTAGCAGGAACGGGAACTCGTCATTAATGGCGCCCTCTCGATAATGCAGGTCAGTGTGACAGACTCCACAGGCTTGAACGTCGATAACGACCTCACCTGGTCCAGGGTCAGGGACGTTAATCGTTTCAACAGAAACAGGAGCCCCTTTCGATTTGGCTACGACTCCACGCACCTCATGCGGCATTGCTCTACCCCTCTTCCCCAAACCCGATTCCGGTTAATACCCAGGTCGACTGTTAAGGGAAACTAGCCGCCGCGCCGGTTCCTCATCGACGTTCTGCACGAAACAAAGGCGAGCTGTCAACTCGTTGCGTCACGCAAATCTCGCCGAAGCTCTCGAATTTCATCCCTCAGCCTGGCTGCGTATTCGAACCGTAAATCTTCCGCCGCCTCCTGCATCTCTAGTTCAAGCGAATGGATAAGCCGATTGAGATCATCTTCGGGAAGTTCAGCCAGATCTCTTCGAGCTTGTTCTTCAGCACGAGCGCGGCCTGAGGCAAGCTTCTCGGGAACCGGCGCTCCAGCCTCCTGACCTCGCAGCACCAGCAAAATGTCGGTCACCGCTTTTCGAATCGTCTGAGGGTTGATTCCGTGCTCAGCGTTGTATGACTGTTGCAACCCGCGACGACGGTTTGTTTCGTCGATCGCTCTGCGCATTGAATCAGTCACGTTGTCTGCGTACATGATGACTTGACCGTCAACATTTCGCGCAGCCCTACCAATAGTCTGAATGAGCGAGGTTTGACTTCGCAGAAACCCTTCTTTGTCTGCATCAAGAATTGCAACCAACGAAACTTCAGGTAGATCCAACCCCTCGCGTAGCAGGTTGATACCTACGAGCACGTCGAATTCTCCCAGACGCAAGTCTCGCAAAATCTCGATGCGTTCAATCGTGTCGATTTCACTGTGCAGATACCTGACCCTGACTCCTAACTCGAGCAAGTAATCCGTTAGGTCTTCGGACATCTTCTTGGTCAACGTGGTCACCAAGACTCGATCTCCACGCCCTACGGTCGTCTCGATCTGATCAATTAGGTCGTCAATCTGTCCGCGCGTGGGCTTCACCAGTACCTCTGGATCAACAAGACCTGTCGGACGAATGATCTGCTCGACGACTTGGTCACTCACATCGACTTCAAACGCGCTTGGAGTGGCGGATAGAAAGACGACCTGATTTAACCTCTCCATGACTTCCTCAAACCGCAGCGGTCGGTTATCGCGGGCTGATGGAAGCCGAAACCCATGCTCCACCAGAGTGTCTTTTCGAGATCGGTCACCCGAAAACTGGCCGTGGAGTTGGGGAACTGCAACATGGCTTTCGTCAATGACCAACAGATAGTCGTCGGGAAAGAAATCGAGCAAAGTGTAGGGCGGTTCATCAAACGTCCTGCCGTCTAAGTGCATCGAATAATTTTCAATACCGTTGCAGTAGCCGACTTCCTGCATCATTTCAAGGTCGTATTCGGTTCGCATCCTTAATCGCTGGGCTTCTAGAAGTTTGTTCTCCGATTCAAATAGAGCCAGTCGTTGTTGGAGTTCATCTTCGATGTCTTTGATAGCTCGGTGGATGGTGTCTCCATCAGTGATGTAATGACTGGCAGGGAACACAGTGATTTCCTCAAGTTCGGCCAGCCGCTCCCCCGTCACTGTGTCAATCTTCGTTATTCGGTCGATGTCGTCGCCAAACAGCTCAATCCGAACGACGAACGCTTCGTAAGCGGGATGTATCTCGAGAGTGTCACCCTTGACTCGAAATTTGCCTCGCGTCAGATTCATGTCATTTCGTTCATATTGCATATCGATCAACCGACCCAGAACCTCGCGCTGATCATGAGTCTCTCCGACCCGCAGGTACAACATGTGTTTCAGATACGCCTGTGGTGGGCCCAGGCCATAGATCGCTGAAACAGAGGCAACGACAATTACATCTCGGCGCGTCAGCAGTGCGGCGGTGGCTGAATGGCGAAGTCGATCAATTTCGTCGTTGACCGATGAATCCTTTTCTATGTAGGTGTCAGAGGTGGGCATGTAAGCCTCTGGCTGGTAGTAGTCGTAGTAGGAGACGAAATACTCCACCCGGTTATCTGGGAAAAATTCCCGAAATTCGTTCGCTAGCTGCGCCGCCAATGATTTGTTAGGTGCGAGCACGAGGGTAGGTCGTTGAACTTTTTCTATGGTCCATGCAATCGTTGCACTCTTGCCCGAGCCTGTAATGCCGAGAAGAGTCTGAAAACGGTGTCCGACTTCAACTCCGTGTGAAAGTCTCTCCACTGCATTTGGTTGATCTCCTGCCGGAGCGAAATCCGAGACAACACGAAACGGGTGGGCCGCAGTGGGTGATGGCCGTGCCGCAGAACTCACGCACACAGCTTAGGAACCTCGACGGTGGGCTACGGGCACTCAAAGGGTACTTTGGCCAAATATATGGGTGTTCTTCGGGGATTTCTCGTTTCCGTCACACTCATAGGCGGATCTATGGGTATCCTCCGGCGCTGAGTGCCAAACACGAGCATTTAGTGTCGACACTCCCGAGGCGAAGATGAGCGACGAATCCGGTAACGACAGCAAAGACGAAATCGAACCTGACTCAGACGCGCTTGATGGCGAAAGGGGCGACGAGTTCGAAGGTGGCCCAGACGAAGAGGGACTCGTACCAGAGGGCGAGGAGGAGGACGAGGAAAATACTGAAAATCCTGCTGGAGCCCGTCCAGTTACCGATGACGATGACGAAGACGAAGACGACGATGAGGTCGAAGCTGATCTCGACACTATTCTCAAAGAACGGCTTTCCTCTGCTGAAGATGAAGATGACGAGGAAGAAGACGAAGGGGTGATCACTACCGCTGAAGGCGACCGCATCCCCAGCAAACAGGAAGACGAGATTCTGTGCGAGGGATGCTTCCTTCTGGTCAAAGAATCTCAATACGACACGAGGGATAATGTGCCAAGCTGCCCTCATTGCGGGACGCAACTGAACGTTTAAAGATCGGGGGGCCATGGATCTGAATGGCAAAGTGGTGGCCATAACTGGCGCTGCGAGCGGCATAGGGCAAGCATGCGCACACGCGTTCGCTGCAGCCGGTGCAAAAGTGGCAGTCGTTGATATCGACGAGATCGGCGCCAACAAGGTCGCTGCCGCTGTGGGGGGTATCGCCGTCCCCTGTGATTTGGCCGAACAGGCAGCAATTTCGGACATGGTGTTGCAGGTAGAGCGTGATCTCGGACCCGTTGAGGTGCTGTTCAACAACGCGGGAATTGGCTCCGGCGCAGGTTTGTTCAATAGCTCTCTGGATGAGTGGCAACGCCAATGGGATGTGAATTTAATGTCACATGTCCACGCGGTTCATGCTGTTTTGCCAGGGATGTTGGAGCGCGGCGAGGGCTACCTCTTACATACGGCTTCCATGGCTGGCGTGTTGTCCTCTCATGGCAATCTGCCTTACGCAGTAAGTAAACACGCAGTGGTGGGTTTGGCCGAGTGGCTTGCATTTACCTACGCGCACCTCGGCATTCGTGTTTCACTGCTGGCGCCGTTGGCCGTGCGAACTCCGATGTTGGGCGATGCCGCTGATGGCGTGTGGGCAAGCCAGGCCGGAGGCCCGATCAAAGAACCCGAAGAAGTAGCTCAACAAGTTCTCGCTGCCATCAATGCGGAACGTTTCTTGGTGCTGACAGATGCAATCGCCCAAACCTGGATGGAGCGAAAGACGGCCGATCCAGATCGCTGGTTGCATGGCATGAGTCGACTTCAGCAACGACTGGAAGGAGCGGACGACGCCGGCTTGCCTTAGCAGTGAACTGGTAATTCCGTAAAGCTCCCAAGGAGATAGCAGATGCGGTCAGGTGGACTGATCTGGATACCTCTAACCCTGGCGGCAACCGCCGCTCAGGTTCTGAGAACCGCTCGGCAACACGAATTACGTCAGTTTCTGTCGGCGTCAGGCGCTGCCTACGTTCGATTTCTGTTCGCATGGCCGTTCGCGTTGCTTTTGGGGCTAGGCACTTGGCTTCGAATGTTCGACGGTGCTGCTATCCAGAGAAGTTTCTGGTTGTGGTCAGTAACGGCTGGTGTCGTTCAAATAATCGGGACCGTACTGTTACTTCGGTCCTTTCGCGCCCGAGATTTCGCAATTGGAACTGTCTATTCCAAGGCAGAGGTCATTCTCGTGGCGATCGGCTCCGCTGTGTTCTTGAACGAACCACTTCGTGGGCTCGGCTGGGTAGGCGTCGCAGTCGTGCTTGTTGGGGTGGCGCTCCTAACAGCGACGTCAGGTATTGAGGCTGCTCTGCAACGATGGGGCGACCCAGCAGCTTGGCTAGGTATAGGAGCCGGCCTATTTTTTGCTTTGTCCGCAGTGGGTATCCGTGGCGCGGCGACGTCAATCACCGGGGCAACTCTCTGGGAGAGGACTTCGCTGACGTTGCTCGTGATTTTGTCGTGTCAAGCTCTGTTTCACGGCGCCTATCTTGCGGTTACCGATTGCAATCAACTTGCCGTCATTTGGAAGCATCGGAGTGAGTGTCTGCCCGTCGGGCTTCTGAGCTTTGCCGGCACGACTGGATGGATCGCTGCAATGGCTGTGGCTACCGCTGCCAAGGTCAGAGCCCTTGGTCAAGTGGAGATAGTTCTAGTTTTTCTAATCTCAGTCATTCGACTCCGGGAACATCATCCCCTTCGAGACTATTTAGGAAGCGGACTTGTCCTAATGGGTGTGTTGCTGGTTGTCATCCTGGGGTGAGGAACGGGACACAAGGCCTATGTCGCCGTTGGCGCCATTAGTTTTCTTTAGGCTCGGGTGTCGGTTCGGTAGCGGGCAAAGCTCTCGCCCATTGCTTCGCTCGATCGATTTGTTTGTTTAGATGTTCCAGTGCGACGGAATTGTCGATAACGAAATCTGCGACTTCGAGCCGTTTGTCGCGGGGCACTTGTGCTGCTATTCGAGAGCGAGCGTCATCTTCAGTGAATCCGCGTTGAGCAACAAGCCGCTTCACCGCGGTTTCAGGTGGGGTATCAACCACCACGATGCCGCTAACGATGTAGCGAGGTGGTCCGCCTGCGATGATCCCTTCAACGAGGAGCGGAATATCAAGAACTAAAAGATTGCCGGTGTCCGATTGTTGGCGAATTCGACGCCGAATCTCACGATTAACCGGTGGGTGCACAATACGGTTGAGCAGGTGGAGGGCTTCTTTGTCGTTGAAGACGATTTCTGCAATGGCTTGCCGGTCTAGCGACTGATCACCTTTAACAATGGTGTCGCCGAAATGGGCAATCATCTCTGCATGAACCTCTTGTCCTGGGGCTTGCAGCTCACGAACAATGCGATCAGCATCGATCAAGATGGCGTCACATTCAACGAAACGCTCGGAGACGGTGCTCTTCCCGCTTCCGATGCCACCGGTCAAACCGATGACTATCACGCACCGACCTACGCTTCCTCAGTCGCCGCTAAGGCTTCCTCATCTGAGGAACCCTCTGCTTGCTCATTGACCGAATCATCGTCTCCGTATTCAGCGACGGCTTGCCGATAGGCCTCTTCGCCGTGCTCTTCGTAGTATTCGCGCCAAGCTCGCTCAGCTTCGGATTCTTCACCTTCAACCGGTGCGGCGTAATCGAATTCGCCAATGAAGTTGCCAGCTTCGTCATAGGCGTGCTCGCCGAAGGCCTCTTGGTATTCCGCTGCAACTACGCCACCTTCAGCAGCCTGTTTAATCGACAAGCTGATCCGTCGGCGCTGAAGGTCAAGATCGATGATCTTCACCCAAAGCTCCTCGCCTGGTGTGACTACCTGTTCTGGAAGTTCGACGTGGTGTGCTGACATTTCCGAAATGTGGACGAGACCCTCGATCCCGTCACCAACCTGCACGAAGGAACCGAACGGCACAAGCTTGGTGACGCGTCCGTAGACCAATTCCCCGACCTTGTGGCCGTTGGCAAATTCCTGCCAGGGGTCCTGTTGCGTTGCTTTGAGCGACAGAGAGATGCGTTCGCGCTCACGATCAACTTCAAGTACTTCGACCTCGACCTCATCTCCTACTGTCACCACGGAACTGGGGTGATCGACATGCTTCCAGGAAAGCTCTGAAACGTGAATAAGGCCGTCCATGCCTCCCAGGTCAACGAAAGCGCCAAAGCTCACTACCGAAGACACGACCCCGCTGCGCTTCTCGCCGGGTTGGAGGTTGTCTAGGAACTCTTCTCGCTGCTCTTTTTGTGTTTCTTCCAGCCATGCCCTACGAGACAAAACGACGTTGTTGCGGTTCTTGTCTAGTTCGATGATCTTTGCCTCTAACTCCATTCCGATGTAGGGCTCAAGGTCGCGAACTCTGCGTAACTCAACAAGCGAAGCAGGCACGAACCCGCGTAATCCGATGTCGATGATGAGACCGCCTTTGACGACTTCGATAACCGGGCCTGAAACCACACCTTCAGAGTCTTTGATCTCTTCAATTCTGCCCCAAGCTTTTTCGTATTGGGCACGTTTTTTCGACAGAACAAGGCGGCCGTCTTGATCCTCTTTTTGTAGGACAAGGGCCTCGATTTCTTCACCTAGTTCCACTACTTCGGAGGGGTCCACAGCATTTCTGATTGAAAGTTCGCGACTGGGAATAACTCCTTCAGATTTGAACCCAATATCCAGAAGGACCTCATCGCGGTCAATTCGGACAACTGTGCCCGTCACAAGATCGCCATCGTCGAACTCAACGATGGTGCCGTCTATCGCCTCCGCGAAGGACATGGCACCAAGATCGTTCTCGACGACAGTGCGGGGGATGTATTCACCGGCATCAGTAAAGCTGCCAAATTCAGTGGTATCAGACACTCGGATTTGCTCTCAGTAGACAATACGGGGTGACGGTGGCAGAGCTCCCACCGGTCACGGCGCCTAAGGCTACACGGCCACATAGCCGGAACCATCTCCATCTTTTATTTGCAGTTCCGATTAGCCGACAGGTCACGGACGGCGAGCTAACAACAACAGTTCTGCATGGCTGAGATCTAGCGCCTCGGCCTTCCAATCCTCACCGGAATGAACGCTGCGGATTTGCAATGGCTCGAGACCAGCGATCTCAGCCATCAGCCAAAGCTCGCGGGGCGTGAAACAGGTAGTCCACAGGTCGGCAAAGACGGCCTGCCCGTGAGGGTTTCGAATCTCAGTGCGTTCATGACGTGTCGCCGTCAATAGGTCAAATTCCACTGAGGTTTCGTCATCTTCGAAATTGTGTAGCTGAAAATAGGCCGAAAATGCCGCTATGAGGAGCCTGTGGCCCCTTCGCAACGCTTGGGTCATACCAGAGAGGATCATTTGGTCCCCCCTTAAGTTTGGGGGATCCTCGGTCGCTGGGCCGCCTTGTAGCCCGAACGCTCCTTCACACAAGGAGAACACTCCGTCGAATTCGCAAGCAAATTGAAGTTTTCTGGCGTCGACGCGTTCAAAAGTGACTAGATCTGACAGACCCTCCGCGACCGCCGACGTGATCGCAAGCTCCACAAACCGCTCGGAAATATCAATACCATGACAGCTGATGCCGCGTCTGCCTAGCTCAAGAGAGTGGCGACCGGGTCCACACCCAACGTCTAGAACGCGATCACCGGGCTGTAACCGCAGTTGCGAAATGATTTGATCGACTTCTTCGCTTGTGCCTTTAGTGAAGGAATATCTGAGATACGCCTCCTGAAGGTGGTCAGCGAGGTCCTCAAACCAATGCTCTGTTGGCACTTCGGTCGTTTTTTCGCGCGGCATCATGTTTCAACTTTTCGCCTCGGCCCAAGTTGGCCCCAGGGCGATATTCACCTCAAGTGGAACTCGCAACTCTGCAGCTTCGCCCATCGTTGTAACCGTCAAGTCTTGAATTTCGCTCTTTTCCTCGGGGTGGACTTCGAGGATAACCTCATCATGGACCTGCAATACCAACGAACTCCGAGCCCCCATTTTTATAAGCGCACGGTCAATTCCAACCAGAGCGATCTTAAAAATGTCCGCTGCTAGTCCTTGTATTGGGGCGTTCATCGCTTGGCGTTCTGCTGCTTGCCGAACCCGAAAGTTGGGCGAATTTAACTCGGGTATCGGTCGACGTCGGCCGAAAAGGGTTTCGGTGTATCCGGTCTCTTTGGTTTTCTCGACCATGTCGTCCATGAACGACTTAACTGATGGAAAGGCCAGGAAATAGGCCTCAAGAATTTCGGACGCTTCCGCTGTGGAAATGCCTAAACGCTGCCCCAGGCCATAAGCCTCCATGCCGTAGGCAAGGCCGTAGCTAACCATTTTCGCCTTGGACCGCTGTTCTACATTCACATCTTCGGGTTTAATGCCGAACACCGAGGAAGCAGTCGCATTGTGTATGTCCTGACCTGATTCAAATGCGGAAACAAGGCCTGGGTCATCGGCCAGATGCGCGATCACTCGAAGCTCAATCTGGTTGTAATCCGCGACCAAAAGCTCGTAACCATCTTCAGGCACAAAGGCTTTCCGGAACTCTCTACCCAGAGCGGTGCGAACTGGAATGTTATGAAGGTTCGGGTCTTCAGAACTCAGTCGCCCTGTGCGGGCAACAGTCTGGTTGAACGTCGCCCGAATTCTTCCGTCGCTCTCAACCACGTCAAGCAGTCCTTGCCCATAGGTTGATCGCAGTTTTTCAACCTCGCGATAGCTCAGAAGGAGACCAACAATTTCGTGCTGGTCTCGAATTTTCTCAAGGGAAGCTGCATCGGTTGAATACCCCGTTTTAGTTTTCTTCTGTGGTGTGAGGCCCAACTCATCAAACAAGATCTCGCGTAGTTGCTTGGTTGAGTTCACATTGAATTCGCGTCCAGCAGTTCTGTGGATAGCGACTTCTAACCGGTTTACTTCTGCAACCAAGTGATCGCGCATGCGCGTCAATTCGCCAACATCGACCCCCACCCCAACATCTTCCATCCGCGAGAGCACAGAAATGAGTGGCCGCTCCACTTGATCGTAGAGCCAAAACATCGAACGTTCTTCAAGGATTTGAAGCAGGACCGGAACGAGGCGGTGGACCGCTAAAGCGTCGCGTGCTACATCAAGAAGCGGGTCTTCCGACCCACCACCGAGGTCTAACTGGCCAGCACTCATGAGGTCATTACGCACGAGTTCGGTTCGGCAGTATTTACGTAATAGATCGTCAAGTACGTAACGGCCACCGCTGGGATCAATGAGGTAAGCAATAATGGCTGTGTCTGCTCGAAGGCCTTCCGCATGAAGTCCAAGCCGGCGAAGACCGCGACTGAGTTCTTTGGTGTGATGGGCGTCGAACCCGATTCCGTCAGTGGCCACAGCACGTTGGAGAGAAGAGAGCACATCTGAGTCTTCGAACACGGGGGCCTCGGCCACTATCACTTCTCCCACCTCGGCGTTCACGACAACCGAAAGAGCCGCCAACGAGCCGTCCGGTTCGATGCTCCAACCCAGCGAAAGTGGTTCCTTTCGCGCGAGTAAGGCATCCAAATGGGACGCGAAGTCCGATGCTGAGGTCACGTGTATCCGCTCGGCTTCAATGACGCCTCCTTCGGAGGCCAAAGTCGGAAGCAAGCCGCCCAATATTTCGCTTAGGCGTTCATAGAGAGAGCCGAACTCTAAACGGTCAAAAAGTTGCTGAACTTTTTCAACGTCAACTTCGCCCCATTTCAAAGCTTTGCGATCAACCTCTACTGGCACGTCGGTTCTGAGTACCATCGCGTCGAAGTTTCGTCTTGCGCGTTCTTCGAATTCAACGAGATTTTGTCGCAATTTCGGTGTCTGGTCGTCGGCGTGGTCAAAAATGCCGTCTAGTCCTCCGTAGGCGTTAATGAGCTTGGCCGCAGTCTTTTCTCCTACCCCGGGGACCCCGGGGAGATTGTCCGATGGATCTCCGCGTAACGCCGCATACTGTGGGTATAGCGTTGAAGTGACTCCTGTCCGCTCGATGATTCCGGCTTCGTCATATAAGGCATAGTCGCTAACACCTCGCCGGTTGTAGAGAACTTTTATGGAGGGATCTCGCACCATTTGGTAAATGTCGCGGTCGCCAGTAACGATTATCGCTTGATCTCCAGAGTCGGCAATTTGTGTCGCGATGGTCGCGAGCACGTCGTCGGCTTCGAATCCCACCACATCGACTGCCGGCACCCTGAGCGCTTCCAACACATCGCGAACCAGCCCAAACTGCTGAATCAGCAAATCGGGAGTTGGTTCTCGTTGGGCCTTATATTCGGGAATCATGTGATGCCGGAAGGTGGGCTCAGGGCGATCAAAAGCGACGACGATGCCGTCGGGTTGTTGATCCCTAGCGAGATTCAAAAGCATCGAAGTGAAGCCGAAAACGGCGTTCGTGACTTGACCAGATGCAGTTGCCATATCGGTAGGTAACGCAAAAAATGCACGATAGGTGAGAGAGTTACCGTCAAGTAAAAGGACCTTCGCCACGCGGCAACCCTAGGGCCCCGGTGGGGTCGTATGGACGACCCCCGTTCCACGGCGAGGCCTGAACATCGCCTAAGGCTTTAAGAACCCACCAATGACGAGATTTGCCACGTCAAGCATCGTTGATCGTTCACTCATGGCTGTCTTTTGAATGAACGCGAAGGCATCTTGTTCGGACAATCCGTGATCATCTATCAGGCGACCCTTGGCGCGATCAACCGCTTTTCGCGCTTCCAACTGACCTTCTAACTCACGCACTGTTTCCTCGAGCTGTCGCATCTCTTCAAACCGACCCAGCGCGACTTCAATGGCAGATACCAGTTCTTCGGGCTGAAATGGTTTGACTAAATAGGAAAGCACTCCAGCGTCGCGAGCTTGTTCAATCAGGTGCCGTTGGCTAAAGGCAGTGAGGATAACTACGGCGGCTTGTCGATCACTAGAGACTTGGCGAGCGGCAGACAACCCATCCATACCAGGCATCTTGATGTCAAAAATACATAGGTCTGGAGAATGCTTAGCCACTAACTCGACGGCTTCATCACCCCGGCCAGTTTCTGCAACAACCTCATAGCCTTCCTCTTCGAGCATCTCGCGGAGATCGAGCCGAATAATGGCCTCGTCTTCGGCGATCACGACACGCTTCGGCAACGGAATCCTCATTGTTCGCGAGGCGCAGCCTCTCGATGTGGGTACTACACCTTAGCGAATCGGCCTCCAATCTCAGTTGCGAGAACTGGATTCACTCAACGCAAATGCCCGCTTATTTGGTCGAGTAGTTCATCTTGGCGTCCTTCGAGTTGCCCCAGACGGTCCGCTACTTGGGTTCGCTGTTGACCCATGACTTCGACATGTCGGGCCGCCCAATGGTGGGTTCTTTCCGATATCGGCGTTTCCGACACCAAAGCATGAAGCCTGGCTGTATCTGCTTCGTCAGAAAGGTGCGCCCATTGCTCATCTAGGAGAACCAGCTCTGCTCGCAATGAAGCGATCTCTTCGCTGGTTCGTCTGAGATGACGTTTTACGGTCTTGATCGACATGGGGTCGAGAATCTAGCCGCTATCGGCATCATTTCCTATTCCGTTGACATCTAAGGCTTTCGCCCAACGCAGCGAACGAGAATTCCCGGTACAAAATCGATGACTTCGATATCAACGAATCCGGCGGACGCGAAATAGCTCTGACACTCAGCTCGGGTATGCGCTCGACCTTCGCTCCCACAAATCAACTCGTTCATTCCCCACATCGCAGCGTCCACCGGGCCTCTTCGGTCGTCATTGAGCATCTCCCCAATCAGATGCATTTCGCCGCCTGCTTCCAGCGCCCGAAACGCTCTCGCAACGACACCTCCGATGATTTCACTGTCATAAATCGGAAGGTTGCTCGCCATGACAACAACGTCCACAGGGGACGGAAACTCTCCTACCGTAAAATCGGCACCGAGTGTTGCGACGCGGTCTTCCACTCCGGCATCTGCGATGTATTCCTGCGTGGCAACCACAACTGGCGGTAGGTCCAAGACTGTGGCTTTCAATCCTTCGAAACGTTCGGCCGCGGTGATGCTGTAGGCGCCGGATCCACCGCCTAGGTCAAGTAGGTGCCGGCGTTCGCTTAAATCAACCGTCTTGACGAACCTACGCGCTGCACCGAATCCGATACTGGAGGTGGCCTGATGATATTTCCGTGCTGATTCAACGGTTAGCTCTTGATACATACCAAGTTTGCTTGAATGTGGTTCTCTCATCTTTTGGGTCATGTTGAACCACCCCCCAACGTCGGCACGCGTAAACATCATCCAGGCCCCTGCATAACGCCCTTTCCCTTCGACTAAATAGGCGTCAACGTCGGCCGTATTGACAAGATGATCATCCTCCCAATCGAGCAAATCGAGGCTGAGAGCACATGACACCAAACGATCCACGTCAACAGGTCGGAGTTGTGTCGCCTCAACGAGGGCAGCCTCGGTGTTCGCACCGTTGCTGACATGGGTAAAAAGACTGACATCGAGTGCTGTGTACAACACAGCGGACGTTGTGTAGGCCCGAGCCATTTCTTGTAATCGAGTGGTATCGACTCGCTTATCCATAACGCTCCGATCGTAAATCTGGTTTGGTTCTTAAGAATCTTCTACGCGAAAGTACTCGGGTTTTCCTAAGGCCCAATATTCACCCCACACTTGTTCTCCGCCAGCAACATGAAAGACTTCACCCGTTACGTAAGAGGCGGTCGTAGGCGATCCTAGGAACGCGACTGCCTGCGCTACATCTTGAACATCTCCGAGTCTTCTTTGAGGATTGTGGTCAAAGGATGGACGCGCTTCGGGTGGGTAATTCACCAATCCCGGGCTCCGAACTACTCCAACAGCGATCGTGTTCACTCTGATGTTGTGTGGAGCCCATTCCACACTGAGCGAAGCGGCCAACCCGGCCGCGCCGGCTCGCGCAGCAGCTGTATGAGGAATTCCGACGGACGCACGGCCGATGATCGTCCCAATATTTACGATGGATCCCGGTTTTTTTCTTTCAATCCAAGTTCGCGCAGCTTCCTGCATTACGAACCAGGGTCCGTAAAGATTCGTCTCAACGACAGCAGCCCAACCTTTCGGGGAAATCTCTGTTGCCGGCGACGCGAACTGTCCTCCAGCGTTATTTACCACCAAATCCAAACCACCGCACTCGCTCCAAGCAGCGTCGATCAGTTCGGTTACCTGATCAGGATCACGGATAGTCATTGGAATCGAACAGATATCTATGCCATGACCACCGAGCGATTTCTCAAGTTCTAGAAGCTTCGATTCATCTCGTCCACAAGTGATGATGCGAGCTCCAAGTCGCCCCAACAGCATGCAGATAGCCCTACCGATTCCCCCGGCCCCGCCGGTAACAAGTGCAACACGCCCACTGTACAAATCGCTTCGTAAACCATGTTCGAGAGCAGCTAGCTCATCGTCAGTCCAAGAAACGTAAGGGTCAACGCTCATGGCAACAAACTAGAGGGAAGTATCGCCGCGGCGTTGAAGTTGACAAACTTCTGTTCTTTTGTGCCCGGAGCGGGATTTGAACCCGCACGCCCGTGAGGGCAAAGGATTTTGAGTCCTCCGTGTCTGCCATTCCACCACCCGGGCCGCAGATGCTGAGGTTAGCGTTCCAAGGGCGGCGTTCCCCGTGGATCTGTCAACAGATCGGGTTGATTCCGCCTTTGGGGCGAATGTTTCCCGTACCCTCTTCAGAAGCCGTGGTCGGCAGGCTTTTTGCGCGGCCACATGAAACCTTTCGGGCCAAAGTGCGGTCCAACCCATAAGGTGATCGCACAGGGAGGCTGCGTGCTCGCATTCACATTTCCCGGACAAGGCTCACAAAAGCCGCGTATGGGGTCCTCGTGGGTTGATCATGAGAGTTGGGAACTCGTTGAGGAAGCGTCACAAGTATGTGGGCGCGACGTCGAACAATTGTTGCTCACTGCTGAAGCCGAGGACCTCAGACAAACGCGCAATAGTCAACTCACGACCTTCGTGCTTAGCATGGTGGTCCTCGATGCTGTTGAACGTACGGGCGTAGTTCCGAATGTTGCTGCGGGCCATTCTCTGGGTGAATACAGTGCCCTTTGCGCCGGCGGCGCCCTATCTTTCGAAGATGCAGTTCGCTTGGTGGCCGAACGCGGTGAAGCTATGCAGATCGCTGCGGACGAACAAGACGGCACTATGGCCGCAATTCTGGGACTAGACGACGATTTAGTCGTAGCGGCGTGTGCACGTGTAGACGGCGACGTGTGGGTAGCTAACTACAATGCTCCCGGGCAAGTGGTAATCGCCGGATCACCTTTAGCGGTTGACGAAGCAATTGAGAAGGCCAAAGAGCTAGGCGCCAAACGAGCGGTGGGGCTTCCAGTCGGAGGCGCCTTTCACACCCCATTCATGGCGCCCGCCCGAGACCGACTGCGCAAAGCGTTGCGCGAAGTTGAAGTTCGCGCGCCCGCTGTTCCTGTCGTAGCTAACGTCGACGCCGAAGCGCGCGATGACGCCGAAGAGTGGCCCCAGCTTCTAGCTAGTCAGCTGTGCAGCCCTGTCCAATGGAGGCAGAGTCTCTACGCGCTGAGCGAGTTGGGTTGCGCAACGTTCGTTGAACTTGGGCCTGGCGCGGTTCTCACCGGCATGGCCAAACGAACGTTAAAAGATGTCACGACCTTGTCGGTTGCCACACCTGAAGATGTAGATACGTTGCTCGCCGCAGTTGCCGATCTGGGATCCTCTGAGGTTTTTCCCAAGGGCGTCGGCGAACATTTGTATGTAACTGAACGCCTGGTAGTGAGTCCCTGCGCCGGGATCTTCGTTCCAAGAGAAGGGCTTGCCATTGATCACCACGTCGCCGTCGGTGATGTCGTGGGTCGGGTCGCCGAGGAAGAAGTTCGGTCTCCTTTCTCAGGCGTCGTGATGGACCTCATGGCTCTTGATGGTGAGCGAGTAACAGCCCGTCAACCTATTGCTTGGCTTCGCACAAAATAGAGCGAGAGAACATGACTTCACACTCTGTAACCGGCGCACGAATGCTGGCTTTAGGGACAGCGCTTCCCGACAAAGTTTTAACTAACCACGATCTTGCGAAGATGGTCGACACCACCCACGAATGGATTCTTGAACGGACCGGAATTCACGAACGTCGAATCGGCGGCACCACTGCTGGTCTCGCTGCTGAAGCCGGACGAGTCGCTATCGAACGTTCCGGCATTGATCCGGCAACAATTGACTTACTGATCCTCGCGACCACTAGCCCCGACCGACGCGTCCCAGCAACAGCCTCCACAGTTCAGGAGCTACTTGGTCTCAGCTGTGGAGCCATGGACCTCAATGCGGCCTGCTCAGGATTCGTTTACGGGCTTATTGCGGCTCACGGATTCATCAACCTAGGTCACCATCGCGTCTTGGTAATCGGCGCTGAAACCCTCTCACGGATGACCGATTGGACCGACAGAGGCACTTGCATTCTCTTCGCTGATGGAGCGGGCGCTGCCGTGATCGAAAGGACTGAAGGCCCCGGGGACCTTCACGGGTGGCATGTCGACAGCAATGGCGCGCTAGAGGAATCGCTTTATTGTGACTTCGACGCAACGATTGAAATGTCCGGACAATCAATCTTCAAAAACGCGGTTCTTGCGATGGAACACGCTGCTCGACAGTCACTTGAAATGGCTGAGATGTCCGCAGCAGACATTGACATAGTTATCCCCCATCAGGCCAACGTTCGAATTGTCGAAGCATCTTGCAAGCGGCTTGGCATTCCCTACGAAAAAACTTCGATGGTGATTCATCGAACCGGAAACACATCCTCTGCTTCGATCCCTCTCGCCCTTGAGGACGCATTGAGCGCGGGGCGAGTGAAAAAGGGTGATCGCCTGCTACTTGTCGGTTTCGGCGCTGGAATGACATCTGCCGCGGCGGTACTCACGTGGGATGGCAAATGACAGAACCTCGAACGGTGCTTGTCACGGGCGGTAATCGAGGTATCGGTTTGGCCTCCGCGAAGCTGTTCGCTGACGCTGGACATCGAGTCGCCATAACTTCTCGGAACCCTGACACCGTTGATGACCGAATCTTCGCTGTGGCATGTGATCAAACTGATAGCGATGCCGTTGACGGCGCCTTCGAAGTCATCGAAGCAGAACTTGGCGCTGTCGAGGTGTTAGTCGCGAACGCTGGGATTACCCGAGACCAACTACTCCTCCGGATGTCAGATGATGATTTTTCCGAGGTCGTCGACACCAACCTGACGGGTGCTTACCGTATGGCTCGTAGAGCAGCACGCCCTATGTTGAGGGCCCGTTGGGGTCGGCTCATCTTCATTTCTTCGGTAGTCGGTCTTTTAGGCGCCGCTGGTCAAGTCAACTACGCCGCTAGCAAGGCCGGGCTAATCGGCTTGGCTCGGTCGATGGCCCGCGAACTGGGTTCTCGAAACATCACCGCCAATGTTGTGGCTCCTGGTCCCGTGGCGACAGACATGTTGGCATCTTTGAGTGAAGAACAACGAACCGCTATCACCAACCAGGTGCCTCTAGGCCGTGTAGCTCAACCAGAGGAAATTGCTGAAATGATTAGGTTTCTCGCTTCAGAATCAGGCGCTTATATAACAGGCGCTGTGATTCCAGTAGATGGCGGTCTAGGCATGGGGCATTGACCCCAAGCCTCTACACTTCCCACAGTCCCATGACACAAGGAATACCTCAATGAGTGACAACCTCGAGCGATTCAAGAAATGCGCCGTGGAGGTGCTAGCAGTGGACGCTTCCGCTATTACTCCAGAAGCGAACTTTGCAGACGACCTCGATGCAGACAGCCTTGACCTAGTTGAACTAGTGATGGCCCTTGAAGAAGAATTCGATATCAGCGTCGAGGAGGAAGAACTCTCCGACGTGGCCACAGTCGCCGACGCATTGGCGCTGGTTGAGTCAAAACTGTGAGCGAAAGGCGCAGGGTCGCGATCGTCGGTCTTGGGGTTGTTTCCTGCGCCGGAACAGGGTTAGACGCGTTTTGGGATGGATTGAACTCCGCCGCACCTGAAGGCGAACGACGCATCCACGATTTTGACCCTCTCGCTTACTACGACAACCCTAAACAGGCTCGGCGCGCAGACCGCTCCGAGCAAATGGCCACAGCGACTGCCATGATGGCTCTAGAAGATGCCGGTGGGCTAACCGCGGATCCAGCGCGGTGCGGCGTGATCTATGCAACCGGAGTCGGGGGGCTTCAAACGTTCGAGGAGCAGGTACTCGTTCTTGACCGCAAAGGCGCCCGTCGCGTATCGCCTTTCATGGTCCCCATGATCATGCCCAACGCTCCGGGAGCAGCGATTTCCATGCGCTTCGGGTTACACGGGCCTAACGAAACCATCACCACCGCATGTGCAGCAAGCACTCATGCCTTGGGGTACGCCACTCGCCTCATCCAGATGGGCTACGCAGATGTGATCGTGTCCGGTGGTGCTGAATCGGTGATGTCGCCAGTAGGGATGGCGGGTTTTAGGAACATGACCGCGTTGTCATCGTCAGGTAAATCGATGCCATTCGATCGCGATCGCGATGGCTTCATGATGACCGAGGGCTCAGCGACTCTGATTCTTGAGGAAATGGAATCTGCTCAAGCGAGGGACGCTCATATCTATGGTGAAATTCTTGGGTCGGGATCCAATGCCGACGCACACCACATCACAGCTCCGGCACCAGGTGGAAATGGCGCCGCCAGCTGCATGCAATTGGCGATCGAGGATGCCGGGCTCACCAGCAACGAAATCTGTTACGTGAACGCTCACGGAACTTCAACCCCTCTCAACGATGCGGCTGAAGCTGAGGCTCTGTCCAAGGTATTCGGAGAAAACGGGCCCCCAGTTACTTCCACAAAAGGAGTTACTGGTCACGCCCTAGGTGCTGCCGGTGCTTTAGAAGCGACGTCTATTCTTCTCTCATTTGACCGACGGCAAATCCCGCCCACCGCTGGGTTCACTAACCCTGATCCCGAACTCCCCGACATCAACTTGGTCGCAGGCGCTCCTCAAGATTGGGAACCCGGTCCTTCCATGTCGAATTCCTTCGGGTTCGGGGGGCACAACGGTTGTGTAATTCTCGCTCCAGTTAATACCTAAGGCGTCTACTTTCATAACAGTCGAAGTCCTGCAGTCGCAGCAGCAGCAAGCACGAGGACTACAGCGAATGGGGCTCTCCACCACGCGGCTAAGGCGCCCACAAAAAGACCGGCCGTATTCGCACCAATCTCAAGCGTTCCCCCACCATCGAACGCTTGCACAACGATTAACCCCGCCAAGACTGCCGGAGTGAGATCACTTAACAATCGGTACAGCCTCGGAGTGGGTCGCGTTACGTCAGCAGCTATAAGCCCACCGATCTTGAAGAAATAGCATCCGCCGGCAAGGCCAAGAATCATTAGCCAACTCACTGCTGGAAGCTCATCGTTTATTGCCACCGGCGGTTGCCGCTATCACAGCCCCGAGCCCCGCTGCTAGTACCGGAAGTCCTCGGGGAAGAAGTGGAATGCCGATTACAGCAATCCCCGCGCCAAGCAGAGCCGCGACTCTCTTTCTTGTGTTCGACAGATGCGGCAACAACAGCGCAAAAAAACCGGCGGGAAATGCTGCGTCTAATCCCCAAGAGAGTGGATCACCCACCACCTCTCCTACCAACACCCCGATCAAGGTTCCTGCATTCCAAAAAACGAAAACAGATATTCCCGTTATCCAGAAAGCTTCCCGAGACTCCTCCATTGCCGGCTGTGAAGTACTCATAGCCGCTGTCTCATCGATGACAAGTTGTGCAGCGGCCAAGCGCCGCACTCGATTTGTTGGAAGTACTTCAGAGATCGAGAGCGCATACACGCCGTTACGAGCAGCAAGTAAAAGCGCTGTCCCTAGAGCGGATAGTGGATCGCCTCCTGAGCTGACAATTCCTAATGCCGCGAATTGGGAGGCTCCTGTGAAGACAAGTAGCGACATCGCCGTGGCCTTCAAAGCCGAAAGACCTGAGGCAGCGGCGAGGACCCCGAAAGTCACTCCGAAGATTCCGACAGCTGCTCCTAGAAGAACACCATCTCGTCGATGGTCGCGAGCCCAAAACAGTTTCAGACGGTTACCCACCTCGCCACATCCGGTGCCTTAAAGGTCGGCCGCGTCGGCGATGACAAACATCATCTCCACTTGACAGGCTGTTTCACCGCTCACAGATGCTGTTCCCGTTGCTTTGCCGGCCATTCTTGACATCCGTCCAAGTTTCGCCGTCAAAGTTAGCGTGTCACCGGGAACAACTTGGCGGCGAAAACGCGCCTTATCGATACCCCCGAAAAGCGGTAATTTTCCTTCGAAGTCCTCGCTGCTGAGCGCTGCTAACCCAGCAGTCTGCGCTAAGGCCTCAACTATCAACACTCCGGGCAGGGTGGGTCTACCTGGAAAGTGGCCCGCGAAGAACGTCTCATTTCCCGTCAAGTGCCATAGGGCAGTGCACGAAACCCCGGGCTCCAACTCTGTTATTTCGTCGCAAAAGAGAAACGGAGGCCGGTGTGCCAGAAGGTCAGCCGGGTTGGGGTATTGACTCATTAACTATCCTCCAACGCCATGGTTAACTCCTGTGGGGTGGCCTTTGGGGAAATTTTCATCCAAACATGCTCAATGCGACCCGAAGGGGAGATGAGGAAAAGCGACCGCAGTATCCCTTCATACTCGCGACCATAAAGTTTTTTGGGTCCCCAAGCTCGATATTTTGTGGCGATTTTGTGATTGGGGTCAGATAAGAGCGGAAAGCCAAATTGGTGCGTACCATCCCACGCCGCTTGCGTTTCGGGGCTATCTGGACTGATTCCTGCGATTTGAACGTTGTTAACTTGTGACGCAATATCGCGTAAACCGCAAGCCTGTAAAGTGCATCCTCCGGTATTGGCCTTTGGGTAAAAAAACAGCGCTACCCGTCGATTGCGTTGATCTGTTAAGCGCCATTTATGTTGGTACTGATCGAAAAGAGTGAAAGCGGGTGCTCGATCCCCTGGCTGCAGCATTCAGCCAACATAGCGATTTCGTGCTCCTGATCCGGCGATGTCTAGAAAGAATTAGTCACCGAAATCGTCAAAAACGCCCACTCTTACGTGGGCGAGAACAGCGTCAATTTCTTGTTCTGTGAGGCTGGCTCCGAACCCGGGCATTGAGCGTCTTCCTCGTTCGATGATTTGGCGCTGCTCGTCATAAGTGTATTTATGGCCCTTACCGCGCAGACTAGGCCCAAAGCCACCAGACCCATCCGTCGCATGGCAAGTAGCGCAGCTGTCTCCGTAAACCGTTCTACCCAGCGCTAACGCGTCAGGAGCATATTCCTCTTCGGTTGGACCCCTCGCTGACCAATCCGTTCCATCACCACATCCGGCACAGAGCCCAACCAGTAGTAGGGCTACCAAGCCCACCTGAAGCCTCCAGCAGTTCATTTAACTAACTGCCGTGCGCCGCCAACACCAGAATATTTACTAGGCGGCTCCGTCCAACGGCGAGCGAGCCAATGAGGATCGCGCAAATGTGCATGAAAGTGATCCGGTACCTGTCGCATAGTCCGGTCTACGGAACCAATACCTTCGCCGAAACGATGCATCCCAGCTTCTGTGAGACGTGCGAGCATCCAGTCCACCTCGCCGGTTTCGGGCTCAGTCCCGTGAGATTTCCAGACAACCATAGGAGTCGAACAGGCCTCACAATCAGCCACCCAGCAAACTTGATCTTCGTAGTACCAATGCGTAAATCGGGCGGCTTCGCATAGCTCGCAACCTTCGTCGAGGACCACGTCTGTCATTGATACGCGGCTTCAGCCGGCATCAAGTGCGTTCCGATAGGAAGCGACAAGTTCTCCAACTCCCTCCGCTCCCCCGCCTTCTAATAACCGACGAACAACAGCCGACCCAATGATTACTCCGTCAGCAATGGAACAAGCCTCCACTGCCTGCTCGGGCGATCCAATACCCACTCCGGTGAGGACGGGCTTATCAGTCACTTGTTTGCAACGCCCGGCTATCTCGATCGCCGTTGAGGCAAGATTCGCTCGTTCGCCCGTGACACCAAGTAGTCCAACTGCATAAACAAATCCCTTGGAAGCTTCACATAACTCGGGAAGTCTTTCCTCAGGGGTGGTGGGCGCAGCCAACATGATCGTCTCAATTCCGGCAACGGCTGCTGCTTCCCGCCAGGGACCCGATTCAACAAGGGGTAAATCGGGAAGAATGGCCGCGTCGATAGCTGAATTGGCCAAGGTCGCGGCGAATCTTTCATGACCGGCATGATGCGCCAAGTTGTAATAGGTCATGACTGCATGCGGCACCCCCGTGTCCAGATTGGGCACCGCCGATAACACCGAACCTGGTGAAGCGCCGGCATCTAACGCTGCCTGGCTAGCTTTTTGAATTACAGGCCCATCCATCACCGGATCGGAAAACGGAATCCCTATTTCAATCGCGTCAGCTCCGCCAGCTGCCGCCGCTTCTACAGCCGCCTCCCAACCTTCATACCCACCAGTGATGTAGGCAACCAAGAGCTTTGACCCACTGTCTCTTCGGTCCCGAAGAAAACCTTCCATTCGGCCGAATTTCGAGGACGAACTCACTGGTCCTTTCCCGGTCCCAAAACATCCATCATCTGGTCAACGTCTTTGTCTCCACGGCCGGACAAGTTCAAGAGGACTACTTGCCCTTGAAGCGAAGCTGCTTCACGGATTACCCATGCAAGAGCGTGAGCAGATTCGAGCGCAGGGATAATTCCTTCGGTACGGGAAAGGCGCTGGAACGCCTTGACAACCTCTTCATCAGTCACCGATGGGTATTCGGCACGACCTATCGAAGCGAGGTAAGCATGCTCGGGGCCAACGCCGGGATAATCAAGTCCAGCAGAAATAGACTCAGCCTCTTGGACCTGCCCATCCTCATCCTGCATAAGGTAGGAAATCATCCCATGCACCACCCCGGGGACACCTCGCCCAACAGCCGCACCGCCCGCTGGCTCCACCCCTACCAGCCGGGCGTCTGTATTAGCGAACCCTGAGAAAATCCCAGCAGCGTTGCTACCTCCCCCGACACAAGCAACAACTACATCAGGGACTCGTTGCATCAACGACAGACATTGCTCATGAGCTTCATCGCCAATGATGTGATGGAAAGTGCGAACCATCCATGGGTACGGGTGGGGACCCATCACTGATCCAAGGCAATAATGAGTGTTTTCTACTGTGGCAACCCAATCACGCAGCGCTTCGTTGACCGCGTCTTTCAGCGTTTTACTACCCGAAGAAACTGATTCCACTTCAGCACCTAGGAGTTGCATGCGAAAAACATTGAGTTCTTGTCGCGCCATATCGACTTCACCCATGTAGACCTTGCATTCCATGTCCAGCAGTGCGGCAGCGGTAGCCGTAGCAACTCCGTGCTGTCCAGCGCCCGTTTCTGCGACCAAACGAGTCTTTCCCATGCGCCGTGCAAGCAAGGCTTGCCCGATGACGTTGTTGATCTTGTGGGACCCTGTGTGGTTCAAATCCTCTCGTTTGAGAAGAACCCTGACTCCTAGCTGCTCCGATAGGCGGTAACACTCAGTGAGTGCAGAGGGCCGACCTCCAAAATCGGTCAGGATTTGATGGAATTCCTCCACAAATGCTTGATCATGCCAAGCTTCCCGAAAAGCTGCCTCTAGCTCTTCGCATGCAGGTATCAACGTTTCGGGGACGAAACGGCCCCCAAATTCACCGAAACGTCCTTCCTCATTCGGGTCGGCCATCACCATGGGTTCAACCTATCGGTGGCATCGTCGAGGTCATCATTCGTCACGCCAGTCGTAGGGATGTGGCGCATCAGGATCGAATTCCTCCCCTGTCGGCTCCATGGCCGCTTCGGCCTTTCGAGCATTGAGAACGAACTCTCGTACCTTTATCGGGTCTTTGGTGCCAGCAGAAGATTCAACTCCACTGGCTACGTCCACTCCCCAAGGCCGTACGGTGCGGACCGCTTGCGCGACATTTCCGGGGTGTAGACCACCGGCGAGAATCAGCGGTCGGCCTCTTTCGCGACCATCAAGCATGGACCAGTCAAAAACTTCGCCAGAACCTGGGTCTGGGGCGTCAACTAGTACCGCCGAGGCAGCATAGTGGTCGAGTTGATCGATAGCGGTATCACCTGCTGTGAAAGCTTTAATGAGGTACGGAACTCGTTGTGCAACCCACGAACTGTCGTTAGCGGACTCTCTGCCGTGAAGTTGAGCGGCCTGAAGACCGGCCTCATGGGTAACTTCAACGACTCTCTCTTTCAGTTCATCTCTAAATACCCCCACGGTCAGTATTCCACCGGGGAGTCTGCGGACGATGTCTCTAGCTGTCGCTGTTCGGATTTGGCGCGATGATCCAGGCACGAAGGTGAACCCCAACGCGTCAGCTCCCATTCCTACGGCAAGCAAAGCATCCTCTTCGGTGGTGACACCACAGATTTTTACAAACATCAGACAGCCTTTCGGAGCGCAGCTACCGCAGCAGTAGGATTCTCGCTGGTGACGAGTGTTTCGCCAACAAGGATCGCCGCGTAACCCGCCTCTCGTAACGCCGCTGCATCCACGGGGCTTCGAATCCCGGATTCAGCGACGGCGACTACATCGTTGGGGAGGAGTGCAGCCAGGCGCGCAGCTCTGTCTTGGTCAACTTCGAAGGTGAAAAGGTTTCTTTGGTTCACCCCAACAAGATCGGCGCCGACAGCTAGGGCCGTCTCTAGTTCGGCTTCGTCGTGGCATTCAACCAACGCATCTAACTCGAGTTCGCGGGAAAGAGAAAAGAATCGTTCGAGCTCGCCTGTCGATAACGCCGACGCGATGAGTAACACAGCGTCGGCGCCCATTAGTCGTGCATCGACGATGTCGCGTTCGTGGACGGTGAAGTCCTTTCTAAGAACTGGAAGTTTGACAGCCGCTCGCGCTTTTTGTAGATCCTCAGTAGATCCGCCAAAATTTTCTTCGTCGGTGAGAACCGAGATGCAAGCTGCTCCGCCCTCCTGATATTCGCGAGCTAAGACCGACGGATCTAGAGTTACGAAAAGATCACCCTTGGAAGGTGAGCGGCGTTTTATTTCAGCGATCACGCTCAATCCTGGCTGCATCAGGGAAGAGCGGAAACCTCTGGTCTCTGGGAGCGACACCGCTTCGGCAAGTAGCTGATCCAAGGATCGTTGATCAGCTAGCGCCCGCGCACGATGATCAGCAATGATCCGATCTAAATAGGTTCCGTTACCTACACTCATGATCCGCGTCGCCTCCCGATAGCCGACGTTCCGGCAGTCGCCGGGTTTTCCGTCAGAGTTCAAGCCCTTTCGCACACACCGGCTCCAAGAAAATCAGCTCTGCCCGGCTAGACATGTAGTCCCCTGTAGCGCGACCAAAGTCTTTCATCGCGTCGGAACCACCATGCGCTGCGAGCGCGTCGTTGTCCGAGTACATCTCATAGAACCAGACCACATTCTCGTCGTTCTGATCTTTATGGGCGACGTACACCTCGGTACCGGTCTCACCCGACACATTTCGCATGCCCAAATCGGCGATCACGCTTAACAACGCATCCCGTTGTCCATCCTTGGCAGTCAGTTTGGCTAAAAGTGCGGGCTTGGCCACGACAATCATCTCCCACTTCGGCAGGTGGCGCGTTTGGCAACACCTGTATGTTCGATCAGAGGGTAGCGCCCTACCACTTTCAAGGTTCTGGTTATAGAGCTACATCGTGTATTGAGGCAACAGTCACCGGTACACCATCAGGCCCAACCGATAAATCCACATCAGCTCGGAGCCGCGCGAATCCCTCGTATGGAGCCTCATTAGTGACGGTCAACACTTCTCCAACCTTGGTGTCTTCAAATTCGAGTTCATCGCTGGGGGCTAACGCTCCCTCGCTCCTCACACGCCTGATCAAGCGGCGTCCTCCTGAACGAGAGTCAATTCGCTCCACGAGTTCTTGTCCTCGGTAGCAGCCTTTACCGAACGACACGGCGATGTCTAACAGGTCGGTCTCGTTGGGGACACCTCCAACGTCTACCTCGCGGCCAATCACTGGCAAACCCTTGGCTAAACGAAGCTGTTCGTATTCTTCACTCGAGCATCTAGGCGAATCCAGTGAGGGCGACACCCCAAGCAGGTCGGTATATCCGGCCCCCGGCCAAGGCGAGGACGCCACGACTTCGACACCATCGGCTTCGGAGAGGTCGGCTGGTCCCAGAACAGAAATCATTCTCCAATTCGAAGCAGTGAACTGAACTTTCGATCGGAGCTTAAAACGCTCCAAAGAGGAAAGAAGAAGCTCACCATGACCCACTTCTGTGTCGAGCACATATTCTTCGTTTTTTGACCGGGTAATTCGAAACAGGCTTTCGATATTGCCTTTCGGCTCAAGAAGGAACGACAGTCGGGATTCTCCGACAGTCATGTCGTTAACGTCTTGGGAAATTTGGCCGTGTAGATAAAACTCCGCGTCGGCGCCCTCTGCTACGACCACATCGCGAAGCATTGCCTCAGTCACAGTATTCATCGGCGGTCGGTCAATAACTCGACGGCATTTCTGACCAGACGAAAACCTACCTCATCATCGAAAGACATGATCGACTCAGGATGGAATTGCACCCCGCAAATTGGTAGCTTGCGATGTTCAACCGCCATGACAACCTTGTCGTCGACGCTGGTCGCTGTGACCTCCAAGTCGTCGGGCACCCGATCTCGCTTCGCAAACAGGGAGTGGTATCGGCCTGCTCTAAATTCGGTCGGTAAATCTCTAAACAACCGGCCGCCGAGGACTTGAATCGATGAAGGTTTGCCATGCATCGGAGTTTCCAACTGCCCCAACTCACCACCGAAATACTCAACGACGGCCTGCAACCCGAGGCAGACTCCAAACACCGGCACTCCGAGTTTTATCGCCGCCTCAATGGTGTCTGAAGTCTCATAATCGGAAGGCGAACCAGGCCCCGGAGATAACACCAACAGATCCGGTTGTCGCTCCCTCAAATCGCTAAGCGGGAACCCGCTCCGCTGAGTGATTACGTCGGCTCCGGTCTGGCGCAAGTAGTTGGCCAAAGTGTGAACGAAGGAATCCATGTGGTCGACAAGTAATATTCGCCTTCCTTCGGCGGGCGTAGTCAAGGTAGGCATCTCGATATGTCGCCGAGGCAATCGCAGGGCGTCAAGAAATGCGGAGGCTTTAAGCTCAGTTTCCTCTTCTTCGGCAACGGGGTCAGAATCCCAAAGAAGGGTCGCCCCGACCCGGACTTCGGCGTGACCGTCTTTAATTCTTATTGTTCTGAGTGTCAGGCCGGTATTGAGACCGCCATCAAATCCGACTTTGCCGATAGCGCCGCCGTACCAAGCTCGCGGGCTTTTTTCGTGCGCTTCGAGGAACATCATCGCTGCAGTTTTCGGCGCACCTGTAACCGTCACAGCCCACGTGTGCGTAAGGAACGCATCAAGAGCGTCAAACTCAGGGCGGAGCCGCCCTTCAACATGGTCCACCGTATGAATGAGTCGCGAATACATCTCAATTTGGCGTCGCCCTATAACTTTGACGGAACCCGGGATACAGATCCTGCTTTTGTCATTACGATCAACGTCGGTACACATGGTGAGTTCCGACTCGTCTTTCTCCGAATTCAACAAGGCGAGAATTTGCGACGCATCATCGAGGGGGTCTTGACCTCTGGCAATGGTGCCCGAAATTGGACAAGTTTCGACGCGGTCGCCTTCAACACGTACATACATTTCCGGGGAGGCACCCACCAGCCATTCCGAGTGACCCAAATTGATCAGGAATCCATAAGGCGAGGGGTTCTGTTCCTTCAAGCGGCGGAACAACTCGGATGGCGGTTCGGGGGAAGGTTCGATGAACGTTTGACTCGAAACAACTTCGAATAGATCACCTCGTGAGAAATATTCTCGAGCAATTTCGACCGCTTGTGCGTACTCGCCCGGACGGTGGTCGCGTTGAGCCTCAATGTCCGAATCGGGTACGTACGCCTGCCTACTTCCACCTCGGCCCAGGCCTGCTGTGCTTGCACCATCGAATGTGAATTCGTAGCTCCGGCGTTCCGCAACACCGCCCTGATGGTCCACGACAATGAGTTCATCAGGAAGGTAGAGAACGAGATCTCTTTGGTCTTTCGGCCGAGTCAGTTGCAGCGCAATTGGTTCAAACTGAAATGCGAGGTCGTAGCCAAACGCCCCGTACAAACCAAGATGTTCATCTGGACCAGCAAATACATCGATTATTGCTCGGATAGCCAAAAATGCGGAAGGCTGCCGACTTCTATCCTCTTCTTCGAAACGCGCGTCAGACCGCTTGACCCGACAAGTGAGAAAGTCAGTGTTTACATCAACAACGGAGACTCCATCCACGGTCTGCAACGCGTGTCTAAGTGGCGACAGCAACACTTGCCCCCGCTCGTTCAGAGCGTCAAGTCGAATCTCTTGACCATGGCTGGTTACCGACAAAGGCGGATCAACGAACCCCATATCCCAGCGGGTGTATCGACCTGGATATTCATAGCTTGACGACAAGAGCACGCCTCGCGCAGAGTCAAGCCGGTCGACAAGGTCCTCCACCGCGGCTTCAGGATTGATGGGTGCGGTCTCTACCCTGACTTCGATCCCGCCCCCAGTCGCGTACTCCCAAACGTTGTTTCCGGACGATTTATTCATATCGATCAGAGGTAAAGGCCGGTGCTGCCGGGTTCTACACGCGGCGCCGCAATCGCGTGGACGTCGCGCTCGCGTAAAATCAGAAAATCATCTCCGTGCACTTCGACTTCATATCGGTCTTCTGGACTGAACAAGACCTGGTCGCCCTCCTCCGCGCTACGGACATTTGGTCCCGCACCCACCACCTCACCCCACACCAAACGTTTTTGTTGCTGTGCCGTGGCAGGGATCAAAATACCGCCACTACTGCGCCGTTCAGCTTCGTCTGTAGGCATTCGAACAAGGATGCGGTCGTGCAACATCTTGATCGGACGTTTTAGGTTTTGGTCGTTAGATTCGTCGCTCGGTTCTTCGGCCACCAACGCACGGTACCGTTTCTACCCATGAACGCGGAAGTCGGATTCCCTCAAATGACCAAATTTATGACTGGCGACGGCCTGAATTTGGAGGCCGAATACCTCTTACCTTCAAAAGTTAAAGCGATTGTGGTGCTTTCACACCCCCACCCTCTTTACGGCGGCGAAATGCACAACAACGTTATTGACTCGCTCTTTGAGTCGCTGCCTCAAAGCTCCTTCGGGACTCTCAGGTACAACTTTCGTGGTGCTGGTCTCTCAGAGGGCACCCACGGTCAAGGCCGCTCAGAGATCTTTGATGCTGAGGCTGCGTTCGCTTATGCGAGCCTGCTGGCGGACTCAGTTCCCGTGATTTCCGTGGGATATTCCTTCGGAGCTGATGTGTCGTTATCGACTGACCACTCAAACCTCGCCGCCTGGGTCGGCGTCGCTGCGCCCCTTGCATTACTTAAACCTGAAGAGATGCGTGCAGGTCACGACGAACGTCCGACATTGCTCCTAGTCCCCCAACACGATCAATACCGGTCCCCTAGTCAGGCGGCTGATATCTGTCGCACGTGGGTCTCCACATCGCTCTCCACCATCGATGGCGGCGATCATTTCTTGATGGGGCACGCTGAGTCTGTAACCAAAGCAACTACCGCGTTCATTGCGAATCTTGTTGACTCCTAGTAGCGCAATGGTCTGCTACCTCAATCGGTGGCGGTGAGTCGCCACCCAACGGTAAGTGGCCGATGCAATCCACGAAAGGGGCGCGATCCTTATTGTGCGCCCAAACAAAGCCCAGAACCCTCCAATCTCTTGAAGGGCTCGCCCGATTGCTTCATGCCCAGCCAGACGTTCAGTGCCGGTGATCCACCAGACCGCACGTTTTGCGTCAGCGCGAGAGAGCGCGAGGTCTAGTAAATCTTCGTCTGTGCCCGAACTCAGGGGAAATTCTCCCCGTTTGCGCAGCCATGAAGCACACCGGCAGCAAAAGTCACACTCTCCGTCGTAGACCAGCACTACCGACTCCTCTAGATCGGATGCGAGTTAAGCGTCCTCAAGGCGGTGAATCCTCGCGGCCACGGGCCGAGACTTTAACTTACGTCTGAAATGCGACTCAACAAAAGATTCCTTTTCCTATCGGGATCGATATGTCCTAGCCGCCTTTGTTTGCAAAATAACTCCGGTGAGAACTATCTCGCTGTCGGGACATACCGGTACCCTGCCTGCGTAGAGAACGGATCGCTCGTACCCTCCCCCTGCTGCCTGCTCCGCCGGCGCTGCGACCGATCCCCAGCAAGGAATAAGTGAGTACATCTTTTGCAGAACTCGGGGTGCCCGAGTCGCTAACGCGTGTGTTGGCGAAGTCAGGCATCGATCACCCGTTCGAGATACAAACTGCGACAATTCCCGATGCCTTAGCCGGCCGAGACGTCTGTGGCCGCGCTCCGACGGGTTCAGGAAAAACCATTGCGTTTGGCATTCCGTTAATTACCCACACAGTTAGTTCCAAACCGAGAGCCCCACGTGCTCTAGTTCTAGTACCGACTCGTGAACTGGCGGAGCAAATCGCCAACGAACTCAGACCTCTAGCTCGGGCGAAGAAGCTGTGGGTCATGTCGGCCTACGGCGGAACCAACATCAGCCGCCAGATTCAACAACTCTCGAAGGGAGTTGACGTTGTTATCGCCTGCCCGGGGCGGCTTCACGATCTAATCGATAGGCGTTCGTTAACCCTTGAAGATGTAGAGACGGTGGTTATCGACGAAGCCGATCGCATGGCGGACATGGGGTTTCTTCCTGAGGTCCGCAAACTTCTTGATTTAACCTCTTCACAGAGGCAGACGCTCTTGTTCTCAGCAACGCTCGACGGGGATGTCGCAACGCTTACGCGCGATTACCAGAACAATCCTGTGCGTCATGAAGTGGGGCCGGCGACACCAAATGTGGGTTCAATGACCCACTTCTTTTGGGAGGTTGATCGCTCTGATCGAGTTGAGCAAGCGACGAAAGTTATCCGAAGCACCGGCAAGACCATGGTGTTCGTTCGCACTCGACATGGGGTTGATCGTGTCACAAAGCAACTGAGACGTAGTGGTGTGGAAGCAGTCGCTATTCATGGCGCACGTTCACAAAGTCAACGCGACCGATCTCTTAAACAATTCACTGATGGGGAGGCCTTGGCGCTCGTCGCTACCGACGTTGCCGCGCGTGGTCTTCACATTGAAGATGTCGCATGCGTATTGCATTTCGACCCACCTGAGGACCACAAAGCTTACCTACATCGAAGCGGTCGAACAGCACGCGCCGGCGCCAGTGGCGTGGTCGTGTCTTTTGTGGACCGCTCTCAGCACAAATCAATCAAGTTCTTGCAGAAGAAACTCGGTCTTCAAGTTCCGCTGTCGAGACCTGATTTGGGGGAGCTAAACGGCTCTCGCTCAACAGTGCCGATGACAAACCCGCGCGGTCAGAACCGCGGTCCTAAAAACACTCAAACTCAGCGTTCACCAAAAGAAAAACCGACAAACACTTCGAAGAGTTCGTCCCGTCAAAAAAAGAGAGCGAACACCAAAGGCAAAAAGTCGCACAGCGCGACGTCAAAACATCGCAATGGGCAACGTTCGGGCGCAGCCGGTCGCTCTAGTGCCCACAACAAATCGCAAGGCAACCGAAAAAGACGCTCTCACTCCAATAAGGCTCGCTCTCACCGCTAATCGCAACGAGTTCGCTGCTCTCACGTATTTGAATTGTTGCAAATTTTTTCGGCATCAATTTCGTTCAGGTATCCACATCTCAACCGCTTCAAGGTCGTTTGCCTGCACCTCATGGCTCGGCAGCGTTCAATCACTCGGAATTTTGCCGTCAAGATCGGCGAACCCCTGGGAGTCCAACCACCATGAATTTCCAGTGGTTCGAAGGTACCCACACGAGGGACCTCCGAAATGTGTGCCGAGGATCACAGTGTGATCATCACAGTACCGTTGAGCGAAACGTCTGCGCATTTCGATCGCGGCTGCTTTGTCTACGTCGGGTTCACTGGACCAGTGCGGGAGTTCAAACTGAATCGGATGATGGCAAAGATCGCCGGTGATAATTGCGTCCTCTCCCTCAGACGAGATGCGAACACTGTGATGGCCCGGAGTGTGCCCCGGGGTTGGCTCTAGCCATATAGCGTCATTCAGTTGCATATCGCTCTGAACAAGGTCAGCTAATCCCGCATCTATACAAGGTTGGATGCTGTCACCAACGACGTCACCGTAGATTTGAGGTTCCACGCGCCAGTGAGCCCACTCGGTCTCTCCGAAGAGGTACCGGGCTTTGGGAAAAGTTGGTTGCCAAGCGCCGTCACAAAGTTGCGTATTCCATCCAACGTGGTCCACATGGAGATGAGTGCAAACCACTGCAGTGACGTCCTCGGGTCCGAAACCCGCCTCAATCATTTTTTGCATGAAATCTGTGTCGAGGTTGCTCAGTGCCTCGAAATTTGGGCGGGCCTTGTCGTTTCCGGCACAAGTGTCTACAACAATTCTTTCGTCGCCAATCTCAATGCAGAAGGCATGGAATGAAAGTCGAATTCGACCACTCTCAGGATCAGCAAATGGCCCCAGGATCCAGTCGTGTTCGAGCATCGCTGCAGGCTTCGCGTCAGGTATCACCGCGAACCCAGGCCACATCTGTTCCATTTCTACAACCTTGGTGATTTTCGCTTCACCAATGTTCCAGGTCTGCATGTTGCTGATCCCTCCCGTGAAGACACTCCAACCTTCAGCTCAAAGCCACACTCGATACGCCAAACAAGCGCCCGTTAGCCGAGTCCTTTAGCGAGGGCTCCGCGAGAATCCGTTGCCGAGAGACGCAAGGGTAGGGCCGCTTGATACTCCGGAGAGT
>PBHE01000040.1 GCA_002719335.1 Acidimicrobiaceae bacterium | reverse complement strand
TGAGTCGCTTCCAGCCAGGTCGACCGTAACGACCCGCGGAGCCGGTAGATCCCTTTACTGACTTGTTTGCCAGGTCGAGCATCTTGGCTCGACGAGGCTCCTTGTGTGAATTGACGTGTGCCATAGGCCTTCCTTCCGAAGGTTCCGCCTGATGGCGGATCTCCCTCGTTGGAAGACGGCCAACTCCTCAGATCCGGCTGCCAAAACGCCGGCAAAGCCCATGGGCTGTGCCACAACCTGACCTTCAGGAGCAAGAGAATTGATCTGGAGAAGATCCATGCAGAGAGCGTAACTGTCGCCTGTGACAGGGTGCTCGCTACCAGCCGGTTTGTGTTAATTCATAAGGTCTCGCGGCCTGTACGCGGCCTAGCGGTGGCGTGCATTCTGTGCAACGACGTGTGCAACGCGTAGGGCCGACGCGAGTGTTGTAGCGGTGCCGGAGGAAGGACTTCCTCTCGGAGCCAGGTTCGAGGGATGGGAAGGGCCTCTCGGACTCCGACAAACACCCGCTCCCCCACTATTCAGCACGGGGCGTCCTAGTCGTCGTCCTGGCGGCTGACCCACTGGAACCCCTCGCTACGGGTGATTGTTGCGACATTGATCTTCCCACCCACCGTTGGTAGTTCCCCGCGGATGTTCTGCTTCAGGTTCTGTATCGAGACGAGAGATCCGGCGGCGTTAGCAAGTGAGGAAAGCGGTAGGGAGGCAATGGTCCGGTAAGCGCGTTCCCCGCGGCTCTTCCATGCGAGGTCTCTCGTCTCATCCATTAGAGCCGCGCGCCAGTCTTCCTCTGGGGAGGCCGTATCGTCCTGATGCCCTGCATTCCCCTGGCCACCACGGGTGTCATCGTCACCAGTCGTGCCAGCCGGATCGGCAGGCCTCGTTTCTTGACCCGTGATGCGTTCAAAAGTGGCCTCGGCTGCGTCTTCCGCAAGTTCCTCGTCCCAACCCCGAAGAACCAGATCGATCATGTCCCGTTGAGCCAACGGTTGAACCATGACGTATGAAGACCCAAAGGGGTCTGCCGTCACGTTTGACCAAAGGTAGCGGCAAACGTGGTTCCCGATAGCCCCATACAGCTGGACCCCGGACATATTCGGTAGCAGATCATTGGCCCCATACCCAATAAACGCGAGAAAGGTCCTAGTTCCATTGGGAAAAGTGATACTCCTCCCAACTAGAAGCCTGAGGAACCTGTGAAGTTCCTGAGTGATCTCATCCGAACCGAAATCGCCGAACCACCTGTTGACAAGTGTTGAGAGAGCCGGGCGGCCATCGGCCCCCTCTTGCGACAAACGATCGAATATTTCGTCCCCTATCGCATTCAACCCACTGTCAAATATCTCGAACTCAGATACCTCTTCAATGCCTTTCCGGATAATGCGCAGCACTTCCTCATGTCGGTCTGCCGGAAGTTCCATGTCTGATTCACGGCAGGCCAGAATCTCCTCCCTCACACCAGGACCAAGTGTCTCCTCGAACTCTTTCCAGACATCTCGTAATTCCCCGTCCAAGCACCACCATGCCTTGCCATCCCTTTCGGTACTTGTGGTCCAGTTGTTGAGATTGTCTTGAAGCCACGTTAGGAAGTTGTCCCGGTACCCCTCAACAGTCCGCTGTTTGCCACCCAGGGAGTTCTTCCAGTCGTCCAGCAACACGCCGACTGGCATGCCTAGGAGATTCACGCTGCCCGACTGCAACACCGCCAGTCGATGCGGATCCGCTAGCGGGTTGATCTTCTCAGCGTCCTCATATGTGCGTACCCGGTTTGCTGTGGTGGCTGCGCTATCGGATGCAATTGCCACGCCAAACCCGTTGCCGAGAATCAACTGGGATGTCATAGAACTCTGTTGGTACCAGATAGGACAATCGGTAGCCAATCCATCCCGATCACAGGACAGCCAGAAGGGCCTCCAGGCTGCTGTCAGGGAATGTCAGGGTGTGTCACCCCCGTGGCTGCCTGACCGTCAGGCACCAAACGGGAATCACCCAAAAATCAATAGGAACAGCAATAGGAGTCCGGGGAGAGCAAGGACCAGGGCAGTTTTCGCAATGGTTCTACTCCTCGGATCGAAAGAGGCCTCGTTTTGGTTTCGTTCCCGGTTCGATTGTTGAAGTCCGATGACTGCGGAAACAAAACCGAGGAAGTTCAACGCGGACATGATGAGGAGAAGGCTCGACCCGCTCCCGGCCTGAATGGCGGAGGGGAACAACACCCACGCCGCCACGACAAGCAGGAAACCTGCAACAGAAAACCGGTTCATGCGTGGTCCCGGCGTCGCTGAGCTCATGCCCCACCTTGTCACAGGTGCCCCAGTCGCGGCGGACGACTCACGGGCACCATTCAACTCACAGCAGGACAGCCAGAAGAGGCTGCCGAGTCCGCTACAGCGGTGTCGGAGGGGGGACTTGAACGCCCCCAGTCAACGCCATCACAGCCCCAGGTCAGTCGAAAGTTCCTCTAGGAACTCGTTCTAGCAGACCGTTGTGTCACCCCCGTGGCTACCTGACCGTCAGGCACCAAACAGGAATCACCCAAGGTCGCAACCGCTGAAGCCGTACTGGAGTCGATCCCTACTAACAATTGAGGTATGGATCGCCGCACAAGGTCCAAAGCAGCCCATGAAGAAGGAGTCCTGGGATAGCAAGGAGCAGGGCAACTATCGCAAAGGTTCTACTTCTCGAATCGAAAGAGGCCTCGTTTTGGTTTCGTTCCCGCTTCGATTGTCGGAGTCCGATGATTGCGGAAACAAAACCGAGCAAGTTCGACCCGAGCATCAAGCGGGCGTCGAAACCCATGTCTTCTAACGTCGCAAGTTGGAACCACATCAACCACGCCGCCCCGACAAGCACGAGACCTGCAACAGAAAAACGGTTCAGGCGATCGTCTCGGTCGGTGAGGGTTAGCACGTCATTCGGCGGCCTGAAGCGGCACTAGGCGATGGCTATCCAGCGCCTCGTAGTGAGGAACGCTTCGCTCGTAGAGCTCCACCAGCCGGGCGTCGTCCTCGAGTGGCGGGGACTGCGTCTTGGGCTGGCTGAAGCCGGTGCTGTTGGTGAGATAGTCGTGCCATGGGTTGTCGCCGCTTCCGTACCACTTCACTTCGGTCCTCGGCCCGGCCTCCCAGGAAAGTGCTTCCTCGATGAACGGGATGTCGACGGCCTTGCAGTACGCCTCGGTGGTTTCTCGCGGTCGGCGCAGCAGGTCATCGGAGTGCACGACGGGGGGTACGGCGCCGGTGCTCTCGGCGACTCGATCGAAAAGTAGGTGGAGGGCCTCGAAACCGACTTCTTCGAATTCAACGTCGGGCCAGTACTTCGCCATCCCCTGGATGACTCGTTTGGGATCCCGCAATAGAAACGAATGCTGATCGATTGCCGCGAACCGCTCTTCGTCGAGATCGTCGCCCACTGAGTAGGCGTGCTCCTTTACAAACACAGACGTCTTGCGCCCTTGCGCCAGCAGCTCGGCCCAAACCGAGTCGTAGGTGTGGCCGGGGCGCGGCTCAACTTCCTCGCGGTTCGACCGCTTGTCTTCGCCGTAGTAGTAGAGCTCATTGAACGGCTCATGGACGCAATGGAAGTCGCCTCGCTGGCGCATCATCCATTCGAATGCGGTCGAGGTCGATCGGGGCGTTGCCCAAAGGGCGAGAAACATCAGGCCTCTTCCGGTTGCTCAGGCCGGGGGAGCGAATCGAGCAGCCGACCATGGTTGCCTGACGGTGCCACACCAAGGGTGCGAAAGATCGCCCAGTACAGTGCCACGTCGGCGGAGATCACCGGCTTGTCCACCTGGGCCTCGAGCTCTGACACGCGGGCCAGGGTGCGCTGGGGAAGACCATCGGGACGACGCCAGTTGGGCATGCCGTTCACGAGGATCGCTTCGGCCCGAGGTGCCGATTCCGCGACTCGTCGCATCGAATCCGACGCCAGATCGCCGGGGAAGATCCAGGTCCTGTCGTTGACAGTCTGCTGGTCGTCGTACCAGCCCTGGTCGACGAAGTTGCCCGCCCACACCACGTCGAGGCCGGCGCTGCGCAGGAACCGCACCACGCCGTCGCGCCAGTCGGGCCAGAAGTAGACCGAGTTCAAGGCCACCTTCGTGACACCCATCGCCTCGCATGCCTCTACCAGGCACAGCCCCGCCATGTGGAAGGGAGTTTCGTACCGCTCGCTCACCTCGCTGGTGAAGCGGCGGATGTCGTCGGCATCGGTGCCTCCCGCATGAACCCAGTTCGTGCCCACCTGGCCCACCACATCCGCCCCTGCGTTGGACATGCAGTGCACGACCTCGTCAAGAAGATGGAAGTTGTCGGCTCGCTGGGAGAGCTCGTGGGCATAGTCGGATACATGCAAGAGGCGGGCGTGAGCACCGACCGTCTCGGGCGAGATGCGCACGAAGTCGCTCACGGCGCTATCCCAGTCCTTGGGCGGCGATGTGAAGCCGACCTGGTGCGGGAACATCTTGAGGTCGGGGTTCTTCCATTTCTCCGGCTTCATCGGGGGCCCAGCTCGATCTGGTCCAAAACCGCGGTCATCGCGCCGCTCCCATCATCTGATCACGCACGGCGAGGAGGTCGTCGAGCTCGAAATATGAGTCTTGCACCAGCCGCGACGCTTCAGCCTGTTCGGGGCCGGCGTCGAAGAACGCGAGGGGCCGGGCCGGAAGTGCTTCGTCGATGGTGGGCGGGGGCGGGCCGGAGCAGCCGTAGAGGATGATCGGTCCGTCGATGGGTAGAAGAGGTAGGTCTCGGGGGATGTGGGCCTGGAACAAGGCGTACCCCTCGTAGTCGATGGCGCATCGCAGGCTCACGGGGTTGATCATGATGAGCAGGCCGACCTCAAGCCGAAGCTGTCGTCGGCGCCGGTCGGTCGGGTCATGGCGCCATTGAACCTCATCGATCATACGAACCGGGGTGGGTGGCTTGTACGGATTCAACCGGCTCGCCATCGGACGTGACGCATCGATTGGCATCTACGGTCGGTCGTTCACCTCGACAGTGGTGGCGCTGGGCGTCCTCTGCAGTACTTTGAGCTCGTCCGATCTCCGCCGAGTCATTGGGTGTGACATGGTCGAGCTACGTTTCAAAGTCGGCGTCATCGTTCCTCCGAGGTACTTCGACACCGCGGCGGAGGAGCTCCAGACTCTCTCGCCGCGCATCGACGTGCTCCATACCCAGATGCGTCTGGACCAGACGTTCGACTACGAGCTCGACGAGATGGCCGAAACGGCCGGCGAGATCGAGCAATGCGCGGTGTCGCTCGTCGATGCGGGCGCGGAGGTCGTTCTGCAGCTGGGCACCCCGTTCTCGTCGGTTCACGGCTGGGAGCGCGGCTCCGAGCTCCAGCAGTCCATCAGCGATCGCCTCGGTGTGCCGTTCGAGATGATGGGGTTGTCGGTCCCGGCTGGCGTCCACGCCCTCAGGGCGACCCGAGTGGCCGTGGCGTGCGTCTACTACCCCACCGGCTACACCGCTCACTACTCCGCCTTTCTCACCGGAGCGGGGCTGGAGGTCGTGGGAGCGCGGAGTTTCGTCGACCAAGGTCTCTCCGACGATGTCGACACGGTGTGGGCCCAGTCATTCGAGGGGTTCGAGCCCGCGCTGGTGATGGACAGCATCATCGAAGTCGGTGAGCGCTTTCCCGAGGCGGAGGCGATCGTTGTGCCGGGCATTCCGGGGAAGATCCTCTCCCTCATCCCGGCGGCGGAGACGGCCATCGGCACGCCGATCGTCAGCTACTACGCCTTGTGGTGGAAGTGTCTGACCCACCTCCAACACCCTCCTGGCGGTCCGAGCGGGAACCTCTTCGCGTTGCTCAGCTGACCGATTGCGCTCGGCTACGTCAGCCCGCCGCCAGTCCGGCAAATCCGGATCCGACGATGACGACATCGTGCTCGGCCGCCTGTCGCGCCATCAGGCGGGAGTCCAGCCTCGTTCGCTGACCAGGTCGGCGAGTTGGCGCACCGTCGGGTGCGAGAACACCTCCCGAACCCGCAGCGCCCAGCTGTGGGCGTCGTTGAGGCGTCCGCACAGCTCGGCGGCCAACAGCGAGTGGCCGCCGAGGGCGGCGAACTCGTCGTCGATGCCAACCGTGGTGGGATCGTCCAGATCGAGCCAGGCAGCGTCGGTATACGCCGCATTGGGCAAGCCAGACGCCTACTCGATCGGAGCACGCGCCGCAGCGATGCCTTCATCTCCGATAAGAGAGGTCACCATCTCTCTGGCTGTGGATCGATCCATCGCTGAGCTCCTCAATGATGTGTCGCGAAAGAAAATCAGCTCGACTTCTCAGTCGAGGAGCGTTTCCTCGAACGGAAAGCTCGTCAACATCTCATGGCCGTCCTCTGTAACGAGCACCTGCTGCTCGAGCTTTACTCCGTCGGCTTCGCCGACCGCACCCATGTAACTCTCGACGCAGATGACCATTCCCGGCTGCAGCGTCCCGTTGTAGAAGTTCACTCCACGGAAGCCGTAGTTGATGCGCGGATACTCGTCACACATTCCCACGGCGTGCATGATGCACGGGTAGGCCTGCTCGCGAAACTCCTCCGGCACGTCGAAGGCCAACTCCTGAATCTCCTCGAAACTGATACCGGGACGAACCAGTTCAAGGTTGGTATGGACTTCAGAGTACGCCAAGCGGTACAGCTCCTTCTGACGCAAGCTCGGCTTCGCTGGCCCGCAATGGAACGTCCGTGAAACATCTGCAAAGTAGCCCCATGGACCCATCATGTCGGTGTCGAATGCGACGAGATCGCCCGACTCCACCCGGCGTTGAGAGGCTTCCTGCAGCCAGGGATTTGTACGTGGCCCAGAGGCCAGCATCCGCCCGTCGTGCCAAAATCCGTGATTGGCGATGTTGGTGTAGGTGAGAAGACCCCAGAGCTGGACCTCGGTGACACCGGGGCGAAGAATCTCCCGCATCTTCGCCATGCCATGCTCGGCCACGGCGATCGCCCAGCGCATGCAAGCCACCTCGTCGCTGTTCTTGATCACCCTCGCTGCCTCAGCGATCGGAATACCGTCGATGACCTCCAGGCCGCATCGAAGGAGAGCTTGCGTGAGGCTCGGGTTGACGAACTCGATCGCGACACGCCGATTGACACAGCCGATCTGATCCAAGAACCCGACGACATCCTCGGCCAGCAACCGCGACGCCTCGTCCTGTTGCGGACCAGCATCGAAGAAGGCCAATGGACGGGCTGCGCGAACTTCATCGACGGTGGTCGGTGGCGGGCCCGATGCCCCATGGAGAACGGTCGGACCATCAGCGGGATAGAAGAGGTACGTCTCTGGAATGTGGGCTTGGAACAATGCGTAGCCCTCGTAGTCCAACGCGTAGCGCAGGCTCAGCGGGTTGATCAAGATCAGCAACCCAACCTGGGCTCTCTCGATCTCCGCCCTCAGTCGTGATGTGCGATAGGCGCGCAGCCTGTCGACATCGATTTCAGGGGCCTCGCGAGAGTTCCGCAGATCGCTCCAAGTGTCGCTGACAATCAACTGGTCAACGCCGTCTGCCAAAGATCCCGTCACGTGGTCGCGTCTGGCTCCGGTTGCCGAATGTTGGGTCTGCTTCATGTGTGCGAGTCGTCAACCGGGCTTGCCAGGTTGATGCCCTGATCTTGCGACGTCGTATCGACGGTGACAACGATGTTTCCAACATGCTGCTTGATCTCAAATGCCTCCTGAGCAACCGCGAGTTCCTCGAGCGGATACGTCGCATGAAGCACCGGCCGAATCGCTCCCGCCTCGATCATGTCGACCACCCGGCGCATCGTGCCGGGCGGGCACACAGCCGTGCCGATGAACCTCAGGTCTCGATAGATGAGATGACGAAGATCGAACTCAACGAGCGGTCCCGAAATGGCCCCGCACGACGTGTACCGTCCACCGGCTGCCAGCAGTGGCACCAGCGAGGAGAACATCGAAGATCCAACCACGTCGGCGATGACATCGATACGGCCGTCCGGCGCAGCATCGACAACAGCGCTCGACAGATCGTCAACCCTTCGGTCGATCACAGAGTCGGCGCCGAGCGCCAGCAGCTGATGGCCCTTTGCAGCGCCCGCGATGGCAATGACCGTCGCGTCCCGCGCCTTGGCCAGCTGTATCGCAGCGGTGCCGACTCCTCCAGAAGCACCAGTCACAACCACCACCTCGTCACGCTGAACATCGGCTCGTCCCAGCATCGTCTCTGCGGTGGTATAGGAACAGGCGAACGTTGCCAACTCGGCGTCGCTGAGCGTGGAGCTGACCGGTACGACGTTTTTCGCAGGGACCTTCGTGTACTGGGCGAACCCTCCGTCGATCTCCGATCCGAGATAGCGCGCTCGGCTGAGGTCATTGGGATCGTCGGAATCCAGAACCCAAGGATCAATCATCACTCGCCGATTCAACAGGCCTCGATCGACCCCTTCTCCAAGCGCCGCCGCCGTCCCTACGACGTCAGCTCCCTGGATACGCGGGAACGTCAAGGGTTGACCAGTCCACGTCGCGTCAGCTCGCAGGGAGTCGATCCCAGCGTCACTCGCCGAGTGGTTCGTCGTCCCGTCAGTTACCGCAGCTGCGTACCAGGCAGTCCGGGTGTTGATATCGGTGTTGTTCAGTCCGCACGCATCAACTGCAATGACGACCTCGCCTGGCCCTGGAACGGGGGTTGGCGCATCGCTTCGCCACTCAAGCTTGTCGACGCCGCCATGACCGACGAGCAGCATTGCGTTCATGTAGGTGGGCAGGGTCGTCATCGGAAACCTGCTCGCATTGACCGCTGAAGCTCACACATCGGCATCCCTCCGTGGTCGGACAACCGGGCGACGGTGGGGTGGGCAAAGATCTCGATCACCCTGAGCGTCCAACCGAACCGATCGTTCAAGCGCCCGCACAGTTCGGCCGCGAGCAGCGAGTGCCCGCCAGCGGCGAAGAAGTCGTGGTGGATGTCGACCTCATCCACGTCGAGCACCTGCCCCCAGATGTCCGCGATCGCCTCGTCGAGTTCGTGGCGAGGTGGCGTCAGCGCCTCTGTCGATTGCAGGCGATGTTGTTGCCCTGGCGCAGACAGGCCTCGACGATCGACCTTGGAGTTTGATCTCGCGTCGACCGGCAGTGACGACAGCGCCACGACGAACGCCGGGATCGCATAATGAGGCAGCCGATCGGCCAGAAACGGGCGCAGTCCATCGCGCCACGTCTCGCCAGCATCGTCGCGACGGAGGACGACGTAGGCAACGAGGTGGTCCGGTCGCCCAGTTTCCTCGTCGATGGCGGGAACAACAGCTGCGTTTGCGACCTCGGGGTGCGCCAGCAGCGCGCCTTCGACCACGCCCAACATCACGCTGTAGCCACGCAGCTTCACCATGGAGTCGATACGGCCCTGCACTTGCACCGTGCTGTCGAGCAGAATCCTTGCCCTGTCACCGGTCTTGAACACTGGGCCGCTTCCCGGCCGGATCGGATCGGGAACAAATCGAAGCTTCGTAGCCGGTTCGTCGCGGAAGTAGCCATCGGCGAGGCTGTCGCCGCCAACGTAGAGCTCACCTGGCACGCCTCGTGGCTGTGGTGCCATCTCCTCGTCCAACACGTACATACGTTGGTTCATCTGCGGTCTGCCCGTCGGCGCGATCCGCTCACCACCGAGCGACAGAGCTGCCAAATCGAGTGGCGCCGATGCCGCGTCGTGGGTCTCAGCGCAGCCGTACCCCTGCGTCAGCGTGGCGTGTGGTGCCACCGCGTGAAACTCGGCCACAAGTGCTGCTGGCACCACTTCACCGATGATGGTGACGTTGCGCAGCGAGCCAAGCGCCCGAGGAAGATCCAGCCCTGGTGTGCGGAGGACAGTTTCGAGCAGCGAAGGAGAGATGGTCGATCGGGTGATCTGGTGTTGTTCGATGTATGACGCGAGCAGCCGCGGGTCGTAGATGACATCGTCAGGCACGATCCACGCCGACGCGCCGCGTAGCAGCGGCAGCCACACGTACCAGATGAAATAGACGTTGCAAGCTTCCCGCTCGTTGTCGCCATATGGAGCGTGGACGTACCGGTGCCAGAAGGCGTTCACCGCGGCACGATGCGACTGACAGATGCCTTTAGGTTCCCCACTGGTTCCCGATGACATCGACACGAAAGCAATGTCGTCAGGGTCCGATGTTGGCAACGAGACGTCGACGGCACTCACTTCGTCGATGGCCAGCCGCGTTTGCCAGTCGCCCTCGAGGCAGACCCACGAGCACAGTGCTCGCAGACTGCCCGGCATTGGGTCGACCCACTTCGACATCGTCAAGAAGACGCGCGCTTCGGAGACACGAACAAATCTCTCCATAGTTTCCGGCGGATAGGCGATATCGAGCGGCATGAAGATCGCCCCTGCCTTGTTGATCGCGATGAGCGCAACAACATGCTCTGTGCATCGCTCCATCAAGATGCCGACCAGATCCCTTGGCCCGACGCCATTGGCGACAAGCCACCGGGCAAGCGCGTCGGTCTCCTCGTCCAACTCTCGGTACGTGTATCGGCGATCGTGCTGGATCAGGGCCAGCGCGTCTGGCGTTGCCTTGGCCTGCTCGGAGAAGATCTCGTGCAGGCATTTGCGTGGGTACGCGTGGACGTCGCCGTCGACGATGGAGGTCGGACTTGCCACCAGGTCCTGATCGAGTCTCGAGGTGATGAGGTCCAGCACTTGGCGCTGACTCTGCTGGGAATAGAAATGTGCGCCAGGGAACGTGAGGTGCTCGAACGTGGCGCTTGTCAGCTCAGACCACCCTTGCAGCTGTTCTGGTGCCAGCAGCACGTCGGCATCTCCCCGCGACGCGGTGATCGGAACGTTCAACCTCGATTCGTCTGAGAAGCGGTACGTCTCCGCGATTTCGAGGTCGGCTCGAAGCACAGGCAACATGACCTCTCGGAGTTCCTCACTGGCCAAGATTGCCTCGTCGAGCATGCCTGCGTCCCTGACCAGACCATCGAACAGCGCAGCGTCTTCCATGGAGTGGAGCGGCGCGTCAGCATCCCACCAGACGATGTGGGGAGCAACCATTCCAGAGGCGAACAGACGAACGGGAAGCGGAAGTCCCCGTCGTCGGAGCTCGCGAATGATCTCATAGTTGATCAGTGCACCGATGCTGTCTCCGAACATCGCATAGGGACGATCGAGATATGGCGGCATCTCGTTGCACACCGCGGCGACGACAGTCGCTATGTTGCGCGCGAGTGGTTCGTACCGGCGGGTTCCGCGGCCCGGAAGGTTGACGCTGATCACTTCGATCTTGTCGTGGAGACCCGCCGGCCAACCGTCGAAGTACTGAGCTGATCCGCCGGCATGGTGGGCGCAGAACAGTCTGACGTGGGCGTCGGGGCGCGGTTCGAGATTGGCCAGCCACAGTCGCGACTCGCCGCTGTTTGTTCCATCGGGTGCGCTCATCGGTTGGTCTCGATCGTGTCGGGTTGGATCCATTTCGTTTCGACTTCGATGCGCCTCGCTGTGGGGGCTGTGGCTGTTGCGAGACACAAACCGGGGCGAGGAGACGAGACATCGAAGCGCCACCCGGCCGCATCGTCAAACCAGCGGTCGCCTGGAAAGTCGAGGCCGACGCCGAGGCCTTTCCCGAACGCCTCTCTCATCGTCCACGCCTCGATGACCGACACGTCTCTGCGTAGGAGGTGACCAAGCGAACGTTGCTCGCCTCGGGAGAAGCAACTCGCAACGAACTGCAGACGATCCTTCGGGTGATCCGATGTCTCGATGTCGACACCGAACTCAACTCCATCACTGGCCGCGAACACCTCGACGTTTCCGGTCCGCGCCGCGCTGAGGCACACCCTTGGCCATTGTTTCGCCGAGGCCGCGAGCGGTCGACCTCCACGGTCCGAGGACACATTCCAATCGTGGACGTCACCACCGAAGGTCTCGGCCAAGAGGCGACGTCGAGTGGCCAACTTGTCCGCGGCTGCGTGAGCCTGGGTGAACGGCTGCTCTCGGCGGGCCATCGAATCGTGCCGGCGGCAATCCGACGGGGGCCAGGTGTCCCACAACCAGATATGGGTCGTACCTGTCAGCTCCGTTGCTTCGATGAGAGTCATCACGCTGGAGCGAACCCGGGAATGAAGACCCCCGGCGCAACTTCTCGCGAGAGGAACTCCATCGGCGCATCGCAGGCGAGGTCAGCCGGTTCGGCGCCAGCGAGGGTGGCGAGCATGCGGATGCCTTCGGCCAGCTCAAGCATCAGCACGGTGTAGGGAGCCGGGAGTGGATAGCCGGCGAAGAACTCATGATGAAAGACGATCCACGACCAGAGTCGGGCCTGGCCGCTGGCTTCGCGCCAACTGGTTGGCGACTTGCACACCGAGCAGCGTTCGTCGACGGGCGGGTAGGCGAAAGCGTTGCATTGTTCGCAGTGCTGAAGAAGCAGCTTTCCGTCCGGCAGTGCCTCCCAGTAGGGCTCAGCCCACGGCTTGCGCGGAGGAAGGTAGTCGGGGTGAGGGTCGTGCTCGACAGGGCGATCACCGGGCTCGTTGGTCATCGCCACAACACACACCCTCCCGCCAGTGGTGTGACACACATGAAGCACGCCGTTGCCGCCCCTGCGACCTGGCGTTCCCCAGCTTCGCCTCTAAGTTGTGTCACCGCTTCGGCCACGAGGTTCATTCCCTGCATGTACGCCTCCGAGGTGTGCCCGCCGCTGGTGTTCAACGGCAGCGAACCCGATCGTGTGATGTTGCCCTCCTCGACGAAGCGGCCGGCACTGCCTCGTTCGGTGAACCCGAACCCGTCGAGGGCGAAGAGCACCGATGGGGTGTAGTTGTCGTAGATCTGAATCAGGTCGATGTCAGCGGCTGTGAGGTCAGCCATCGCAAACATCTCGGCCGCTGCGTCCTGAGACTGGCGGAAGTAGAAGTCGGGGGCGCTGTAGTGAGTACCTTGCCGAGCCGAAGCCGCCAGCCCACCGATCGACACCGCGCGCCCCGCCGAGTGCTCGGCGGTTCTGCTGAGAACCAGCGCAACTGCTCCGTCGTTCACCATGCAGTAGTCGAACAACCTGAGGGGATCAGCGATGTAGCGAGCCGCGTGATAGTCGTCGGCGGTGATTCGGTTTTGATACACCGCTCGACTGTTCAGGTTGGCATTGCTCCGGTTCGAGATAGCGATCTCGCGCAGTGCTGCTCCGCAGTCGCCGAACTCGTGGCTGTATCGACGGGCCATGAGCGCCGAGTGCGCCCCAGGGCCTCCCGTCGCGTGCATTGCCTCGAATGCCGTGTTCGCGCCTGGCGCAGCCGAGTCGGCGTAGCTCGCGAGCTGTGAGAGAGCCAGAACCACCACAATCGCATCTGCGGACCCGACCGCAAGCGACTCAGTGGCCTGAAGCAGAGCAGGGACAACCCAGCGACCACCAGCCGAATATTCGGCGATGACGCGCAGGTCTTGCATCGATTCTCGAAGCGCGAGCTCGTCCCACAGGAGGTTCATGGTCATCAGTCCGTCGATGTCGGAGATGTCGAGCTGACAGTCTTCGAGGGCCAGCCGGATGGCACGACTCGCGAGCTCGAGGGGCGCCACTGGTTGCCCCGTTGCTCTCAGGGCTGCGTAGTCGGTCGAACCAACACCGATGACCGATGCTGCGCCTCGCAGGACGTGGTTCCGGTCAGCCACAGTCGGTGTCGCGATCGGTGCGATCGAGCAGTTCGGCGCGGATCTCCGCGCTGTGTTCACCCAACATCGGTGCGCGCGACTTCACGCCGGCTGGCGTCGATAGGAACCGGATCGGTACGCCTGCCACCCTTCCTGGTTGTGACGAACCTGGGTGTTCGACTTCGACGATCATCTCGCGCTGGCGGAGGTGGGCGTCGTCGAAGAGATCCTTGGCCGACTGCACCGGGGCGACAGGCACCGTGTCGCCGACGGCTTCGAGGACTTCGGCGCGGCTGCGTGCCTTGGTCCACGCCAGAACGATCTCGTTGGCTTCGTCATCGTTGGCCAGCCGACTCTCTGCGGTCGCGAATCGTTCGTCGAAGCCGAGGTCTGGCTGGCCCATCGCCGCGGCGAGCTTCACCCACTCGTGGTCGAACACCGCCGAGATGCACACGAACCCGTCTGTGGTCTCGAAGGTGTTATAGAGCGACCACAGCGGATGACGATTCCCAACCGAGAGCGGGTCGATACCGGTGTAGCCGTACTGGTACACGATCCGCTCGCACAGCGACACCATGGCGTCGTACATCGCGATGTCGACGTATTGGCCTTGCCCTGTGCGTTTTGCCGACAAGATCGCGCTCACCACGCCTAGTGCAGTGAGGGCGCCAGGGAAGATGTCGCCGACTCCTAGTCCTGCCTTGGTTGGCTGTCCTTGCGGTCCGGTGACACTCATGAACCCGCTCATGGCCTGAGCGGTGTAGTCCATGGCGGGACGGTCGTTGAGCTCGGTTGCTCCGCTTCGTTTGTCGCCGAAACCGCGAAGCGAGGTGTAGACGAGCGACGGGTTCACCTCGTGGAGCTGTTCGTAGCCGACGCCGAGGCGTTCCATGACGCCGGAGCGGAAGTTCTCGACGACCGCGTCGGAAGTCTCGGCCAGGGCGAACAGCTCGCATCTGCCCTCGGCGGTCTTGAGGTCGAGAACAATGCTGCGTTTGCTCCTATTGACGCTTTGGAAATATCCCCCGTAGTGCCGCTCTTCGTCGTCGGGTAGATGTGGGCCGACCTCACGCATGGGGTCACCGGTCGGGCTCTCGACCTTGATGACGTCAGCCCCCATGTCTGCAAGCAGCATCGTGCAGTATGGTCCAGACAGCATCCAGGTGAGGTCGAGAATTCTGATCCCCTCGAGTGGACCGTTCGACGAATCAGTTGCGCCGGTCTCGATCATTGCCCCATCAGTTTCTGAGCCACCCAGTGCTGGATGTGGTGCGAACCGTGTTCGCTGAGCACCGTGTGGTCTGCGTCGACCATCAGTCGCCCGTTTCCGAAGCCGCGGCTGTGCAGGCCACGCTGGACGCCCTCACACACGGCAAGATCCTCTGGCTGTGTGTACTCGGCCCTGAACCGGAACAGCTCGCGTTGATGATCGGTTGGCTCCGCTGTTGGCAGGTACCAATTTTCGACGAACTCGCAATGGTCGGCATCGATTGGTCTCCACTGTGACGTCATGAGGTAGCCGCCGTGCACGATCTGAATTCCAAGATTTGGCAGCAGCGTCCAGCTGGCCTGCTCGTCGATTCCGTTCGCATCGCCCTCGGTCGAAGCGGTTTCCACCATGGCTGCCTGGAGCTTCATTCGCTGTCGTTGGTACAGCGGCTTCAACTCGATGCGGAATGTCGTGAAGTCGATGTACTCGGTTGCCAGAGGCTTGTGGACGATCTGGCAGTGGTAACACTCCGACCAGTTCTCGACGGCGATCTTCCAGTTGCACCTCATGATGTGGTGATCGCGATGGGCGTGGACGAGGTTGTCGCAGTCAGGGACGAACGACCTGATCTCTTGGTCCAATCCATCGGCGGCATGAGCAAGCGATGGTGCTTCGGTGTCGAGGTTGATGAAGATCAAACCCGCGAGTGTTTCCACTCCGACCGGACTCAACGAGTAGTCGTCTTTGGAGAACTGACTGACTTGATCGGCGTTGCGAACCCCGACCAACGTTCCATCGAGGGTGTATGTCCATGCGTGGTACGGGCAGGTGATTCGAGCCACCCGACCTGCATCGCAGAGCAGATCGTGGCCGCGGTGGCGACAGACGTTGTAGAACGCGCTGATCTCGCCTTTGTTGCCTCGCACAACGACGACGCTCTGATCGAACACCGAGGTGGTGAAGTAATCGCCGACAGCTGCGACGTCGGACACGTGACCGACGAAGATCCAACTCCGAAAGAAGATCTGTTCACGTTCGCGGTCGAACATGGAAGGATCCGTGTAGAACTGCGCCGGCAAGGACTTCGACAGCGCTGAATCGGCAGAGAAACCGAGGTCGAACGGGTCGACGATGTGTTCTGTTCCACGCAGCACTGTCTTATCCCTTCGGATACGACTCGGCGTCGGAGTACGGGAACCACCAGAAGTCCTGGGCGCTGCAATCGGGGTCGATCCAGATGAGCTTCGTCGACCGAAATGTTTCGAGCCCTTCGTTGCCGAGCTGGCGACCCATCCCACTGCTCTTGGTGCCACCGAACGGACCAGCGTCGTTGTCGAGCAGTGGTGCGTTGATCCAGACCATTCCTCCGTCCAGCTCCTCCGATGCGCGGATGGCCTCCTTCATGTCGGTCGTGTACAGACACGCGCCGAGACCGAATTTCGAGTCGTTGGCCAGCGCCAGCGACTCGTCGAAGCTGCTCACTTTGCAGATCGGGGCCACCGGCCCGAAGCTCTCGCTCCGGAAGATGTCCATGTCCGGCGAGCAGTCGGTGAGAATGGTTGGCTCGACGAACCAGCCCTTTTCCTGATCGTCAGGACGGCCACCTCCGAGTGTCAGCGTTGCGCCCTGTTCACTGGCAGTGGCGAGAACACCTTCGTATCGGGTGCGTTCCCTTTCGGACACCATCGGGCCCATGTCGACGAGATCGAGCCCGTTGCCGACGCGGATGGCCTTGGCGTGGCCTTCGAGGCGCTCTACGAACTCGTCATGCACGTCCTCATGTACGAAGAAACGCTCGGCCGACACGCAGATCTGGCCGCAGTTCATATAGGCGGCGAAGGCCGCGCCCCTTGCCACGACATCAATGGGCGCTGACGGCATCACGATGAACGGATCGTTGCCAGAGGTCTCGATGAGGCTCGGTTTCATCATTTCGCCGCACTTGCCAGCAATGGCGCGGCCCGTCGGCACGCTCCCGGTGAAAGCCACCATGTTCGTGTCGTGGTGCTCCACCAAGCGCCGGCCAGCATCGCCGGCACCGGTCACAACCTGGAACAACCCGGAAGGGAGATGCCGGTTGAAGACCTCGGCAAAGAGCAACGTGGTGATCGAGGTGTACTCCGATGGTTTCGCGATGACGGCGTTGCCGGCAGCGAGGGCGGCGGCCCCCTCCCAGGCCAGCAACGTCATGGGGTAGTTGAACGGTTGTATGGACACGACCACACCGAGGGGCAGCTTGAGCGTGTAGTTCAGATGGCCGGCAACCGCGTTGCCGATGACACGACCAATGTCGTTGCGCCCGATCTCTGCGTAGTAGCGGATGGCCGACACTGACCAGTCGACCTCATCGGCTGACTCCTTGTACGGCTTGCCCATCTCGCGGGTGAGAGCTTCAGCGAGCGGTTGCCTGATTCTGAGCAGCTCGTTCGCCACCTCGTGCATTGCCTCGGCTCGCTCGAGCCCACTCATGGCCCACCAGGTCTTCTGCGCGGCATGACCGCATGCCACCGCATGGTCGATCTCGTCAGGGCTGGTCTCCGCCAGTTCGGTCAGGACTTCCTCGGTCGCAGGGTCGACGACATCGCGCCCTTCGGTCGAGGTGCTTCGCCTGAACTGTCCGTCGACCAGAATTGTTCGGCTGAGCTCGGAGAAGGTCTCGGGTCCGCTCATGGCGTCACTTCCTTTGTTTGGGTGTTTTGGGCGTGAGCCCGACAATTGGCAGCCAACTTAGAGATCCTCTACGACCATGAGAACAACCGGGCGCAACTCTCCGTTGCCCCGAGGGTTAGCAACGGTTCTTCGGTCCCATCCGAGTAGGCGACCGAGGGGGCTATTCACCGGTTGGCCTCGAAGATGGCCAGCGGTTGGCCTAGCGCGGCCTGGTCGGGAACCGCGCCGATGCCCGGGGAATCCGGGGCGGTAGCCGTACCCCCGTCGTTGGCCACACCTCCCTCCACCGGGTTGTCGGTTAGATGGTCGAAGCACAGCCAGGTGGCCCGCCGCAACGGCTCAGGGGTCGCCTGGGCCAGATGTACCGCCGCGGTGGCCGATAGGGCGGTGCCCCCGGTGTCCTCGACGTTCATCCGGATCCCCGCAGCCACCGCCACGTCCCGGATGCGACGGGCCGGGGTGATCCCTCCCACTCTGCCGACCTTCAGGCCAACCACCTCGCAGGCCCGGTCGCCGACCGCCCGGACCATGTCATCAACGGTGACGAGCGACTCGTCGATGGCAAGGGGCTGCCCGACAGCGGCCCGCACTGCCAGGTGTTGCCCGTAGGTCTGGCAGGGCTGTTCCACCACTCGGAGAATCTCCCGGGTGGTGTTCAGCGCGGTGATCGCCTCGGCGGGAGTCCAGGAGCGATTGACGTCGAAAGTGAGTTCCTCTCCTGGGCCCATGGCTGCGTCGAGGGTCCGCATGCGTTCAACGTCAGTTTCCACGTCGGCGCCGATCTTGGCCGAATGGAATGTGTAGCCCTCGGCCCTAGCCAGGTCGATCTCAGCCAAGAGCTCGTCGACGGTGCCTGATGGTATGGACGAGTGGAGCCGCACTGAGCCATCAGTCCTCCCGCCCAGCAGGTCACAGAGCGGGAGGCCGGCTGCTTGGGCGGCAAGATCCCAGCAGGCCATGTCGATGGCCGACTTCACGTAGCCGTGACCGGGTAGCGCCAGGTCCATGGCCCTGTAGACGACGTCGGTACGACGGGGGTCAAGCCCCAGAACGGTGGGAGCCAGTTCAGCCACGCCGGCTCGGATCCCACCGGCGAAGGCCGGCAGGTAGGTGGACCCCCACGGACACCCTTCGCCCCAGCCGACGAGCCCCTCGTCGGTGTCGAGCCGCAGGATGGTGGAGTCGAGGCGCTCGAAGTGGAGCCGCCCACCCGAGAGCGAGTAGGGCCGCTTCAGGGCAAGGTCCAGCCCCCACATCGTGATCCGGGTGATCCTCAACACACACCCCCTGGTCGCCCCACCTCGGACCGACCTGTCCCTAACTCCGGAGCCGTTCGTTTCCAGGATCGTAGGCGGCCTCCCCGAGCACCTCTGCCGAATACCTGTCCCCGAAGACCATGACCTCGAGTTTGGTACCCGGAACCGAACGCTTGGGATCCACGAAGGCAAAGGCGTAGCCGGTGTTCGTCGTGTAGCCGTGGCCACCGGAACTGACTAGGCCCACCGCCCGGTCGCCGACGAACACCCCCTCGCCGCCCCTGCACTCGGCGACGTCGCACGCCACCTTGAGGTACGCCGATGCCCATCGGCGGGGACGGGAGTCGCGCTCCAGAAGTGCCTCCAAGCCGACGAAGTCTCCCTTGTCGCGTTTGACAAAGGACCCGATACCGGCCTCGACAGGGTCGACGTCGTGGGTCATGTCACGGGAGGTCCGATAGCCCTTCTCCATTCGAAGGCTGTTGACGGCGTGATGGCCAACATCGGCCACTCCGAAATCCCGGCCGGCCTCCCAGAGCCCGTCGTAGAGCAGCAACATGAACTCCATGGGAACATGCAGCTCCCACCCCAGTTCGCCCACGAACCCGACTCGAAGAGCACGCACCGGTGCCCCACAGACCTCGATCTCAAGCGCGCTCAACCATGGGAAGGCCCCGTTCGAGAGGTCCGCATCGGTGCACCGGGCGAGCAGGTCCCGGGAGCGGGGTCCGGCAACTGACAGCACGCCGATCTCCTCCGACGCCGTGTGGAGGACGGCATCCAGACCAACCGGCAGGTGGGCCTCCAGGTACTCACGGTCCTTCAACTCACCGACCGCCGCGGACACCAGGTAGAGGTGGCCCTCGCCCAGACTGGTAACGGTCATCTCTCCCTCCACCCGCCCGTTCGGGGTAAGGAAGTAGTTGAGGCCGATCCTGCCCACTTTCGGCAACCGGTTGGCAGTCAGCCGGTCGAGCGCCTCCGCAGCGTCCGGGCCCATGAGATCGAACTTGGCGAAGGCGGTCATGTCCATGATGCCGACCCGTTCGCGCACGGCGCGTGCCTCGGCGCGCACCGGCTCGAACCAGGCCACGTGGCGGAAGCCGACCACGTCCTCGGTGGGTAGGCCAGCCGCTCCCGGGAACCACTTGGGGCGCTCCCAGCCGTACACCTGGGTGAAAACAGCACCGTGCTCGACTTGGCGCCCATGACACGGCGTGGCACGCAGGGGCCGAAGCAACGGGTGCTCCAGCCCGGGCACCGGGGTCTGATGCCGGTACGTGTAGTCCTCGACACCCTTCTCCCGGCCGTACTCTCCATCGGGCACATATCCGAACCGGCGGGCGTCGTAGCCACGAACGCTCAGCGACGTCTCACCGTGAACCATCCATTCAGCCAGAGAGCGCCCTAGGCCGGGCCCGTCGGCGACGCCGACCTGGGCTCCGCAGGCCATCCAGAAGTTATCCACACCTGACGGGCCGAGCATTGCCTCACCGTCGGGAGTGTGGGTAATGGCTCCACGGATCGTTTGCCTGATGCCGAGCGGCTCAAGGCACGGCATGCACTCAAACGCCCGCACCAACCGATCCCCGATGATGTCGTAGTCGATCGGGAAGAGGGGATTTTCGACTTCCCAGGGCACCCCGTCATGCCAGACGGCCTCGGCGTCAACCTGCTCGTAGATTCCGATGAGGCCGGCGGCCTGCTCTTGGCGGATGTAACCCGAGATGTAGTCGTCGCGCATGACCGGAAGCTCGAAGTCGAGCGCCGCGATCTCGGGTGCGGGTTCGGTCACCAGGTAGGCATGGAGGGCATTGGCCATCGGAACCCGGAGCCCAACCATGCGTGCCACGTGATCCGCATAGCAGCCGGCGGCGTTTACCACGTGCTCACAACAGACCGTTCCCAACTCGGTGACGACATCCCACTCGCCATCGGCACGTCGCCCGATCTCCAGCACCCGGTTTCGGCGACTGGTGCGGGCCCCCAGGTTGCGGGCTCCGGTGAGCATCGCGTTCGTAGCACCAGACGGATCGACGTGGCCGTCTCGGGGGGTCCAGATGGCACCGACGATGCGCTCGACGTCGTAGAGGGGGTGTCGCTCGGCAATGAAGTCCGGACCCACCCAGTCCATCTCCAGACCCGCATAGGAGGCGACGCCGAGCTGGCCCTTCAGCCAGTCCACCTCGACCGGTTCGTAAGCGACTCGGAGCGAGCCGGGTTCGTGCCACGATGTCGCCACTCCGGTCTCGGACTCGAGGGCCGGGTAGAGGTGCGTGGCGTATTTTCGCATCGAGGCCAGCGTGTAGCTGGACACGGAGTGGGTGACCTGCCCAGCGGCATGCCAGGTCGAGCCGGAGGTGAACTCGGCCTTCTCGACGAGGAGCGTGTCGATCCAGCCCTCGTGGGCGAGGTGGTAGAGGACGCTGGCCCCCACGATGCCGCCACCGATGACGACAACCCTCGTTCGGTCGGGCACGGCCTGTTCGGGTGCTGCCAAGACGGGCTCCTGTCTCGGCTGGAAAGATGAACGATACAACTGTCCTACCACGACCTCATTATGGTACATTTGTACTCTAGTGACCACGACCTCGTCTGCCGCGGTGATCGACCGCCTCACTGAGGCCTACCCCGACCTGACCCCGCAGGTCCAGCTGGCGGCCCAGCACGTGCTGGACTATCCCGGCGACGTGGCCGTGTTGTCCATGCGACAGTTGGCCGCCCAGGCCGGGATCAAGCCCAACACCCTGGTCCGCATGGCCCGAATCCTCGGCTTCGACGGGTACGACGACCTCCGGGAACCGTTCAGACACGAGGTCACTCGCACCGGCACCTCCTTCCCGGACAAGGCCCGCTGGCTCCAAACCATTGCTGAGGGCAAACACCACGGCGACCTCTTGGCGGAACTCGCCTCGTCGAACCTTGCCGTCGTCGAGCAGGTGTTCGCCGACCTCGACACCGCCGAACTGAAGACGGTTGCCGACAAGGTGCTCGCCTCCGTGCGCACCGGCGTCCTGGGAGTGGGCGCCCTGCAGCCACTCGCCGAACACTTCTGCTATGTCGGCTCGATGGCGCTTACCGGGCTGGTGGCACTACCAACCAACGGTGGCCTTCCCATCGACGATGCCTCACGGATGGGCGTAGACGACGTCCTGATCTCGATGACCTTCGCCCCCTATCGCGTGGAGATCGTCGAGGCGACTCGGCTGGCGGCAGAGCGCGGCGCCACGATCGTGGCGGTGACCGACAGTCGCACCGCCCCGACTGCCCTGCTGGCCGACCACACCTTCGTTGTCGCGACCGACACGCCGCAGTTCTTCTCCAGCGTGGTCGGAGTCGTCGCCCTGCTTGAGGCCCTCCTGTCCTTCATGGTCGCCGACAGCCGGTCCGACGCCACCGGTGCCATCGCGGAGTTCCATGAACACCGCCGCGCCGCCGGCGTCTACGTCCAGGAGTAGCCCGGAATGAACCAGGCCACGAGGCTGCACCTCGCCCATCCCGCTCTCGCCGACCCGGAGTATTACGTGCCCGGCCTACCGGCCGACTGGGTCACGGAGCGCTACGGCAT
>PBHE01000046.1 GCA_002719335.1 Acidimicrobiaceae bacterium | reverse complement strand
TATCGCTATAATTGATCCTAAACCAAGAACACAATCTCTCAATTTTTCCCAATCACTCATAATCACTAGTAGGTTCCAATGCAATCCAATATTCCAACTCCAACTCAGTATGTTTAAAATGCGAAATACCCTTAGAGGATATAGCAACATTATAATCACCCGGAATGATTTTAAGATTCTCTTTCTTCAAAACAACATTAAATTTATTCGTAACACCTTCCCCAACTTCCATTGAAAGTCCATGTTCCGAATCATTCTTTTTATTTGTTGCGCCCATAATAATCTTACCAGACTTTTCACAACCTTTAAAATAAATATCATTTAACTGAAGAACAGTTGCTGAATTTTCCATGCTGGTAAAGACATCCTTTTTAAGTGTAAACTGAATTTCACACTCGGGCATATCAATATCTTTTTCTGGTTTTACAATATAATCTATATCTGCATAACGATAATCACATTTTGTTGTACCGGAGGAAATGGTAACGTCATTATCATTGAAAGACAAATCAGGATCATCCATTGTAGACAACAGACCTAAAAATTTAGTTAAATCATAAATAGCAAATCCTTTTGGAAAATCTTCTTCGACTTTGGCGTGCGCAAGAATATTCTTTAAAGAATTAACTGTTTTAAGTTTACTACCTATTGTGACTGCAATAGATTGGTTAATATTAGAAAAGTTTTTTAAAACCTCAAGTGTTGCCGAACTTAATTTCATGAATCTCTCCCTTTCAACATGTCATCCTTATCATATGGTTTTGGTTGTTCAAATGTAACTGCTCCAGAGGCTGCATCAGAATGAGTTTCAAATTCATTACCAAGTGAAGGTTTTGTATCAGGATCTAAAACTGGTTCTTCAATTTTTGCTTTGCCTACCGTCTTATCTTTATCAAGAGCCGCTTTTGCAGCTGCTTCCATTTTAGTAAAATCATTCTTTGCTTCTTCACCAAAGTATCCTTCACGAACACAATTCTGAAAATTTACAATCAAATTATGCATCAGATCCGGATCTTTCTTTGCCCAAGCTGCTGAAAATAAAATAACAGGATTAATGTTTCCTTTAGAATCCATCATTGGCTTATCACCAACACCTGCTAGTTCAACTGATCCGTCACTTCTAATTTTTAATGCAACATCACCTTTTCTTAACTTTAACATCTCGCGAGGCATATTACCATCCTATTCTTATATTAACATTACCATGATAACCTCTTTGTCTTGCTTTCCATCTATCTATAAAAAATGGTCTACGCAAAGGACCTAGACCTATATCATTCTTATAAAATGTTCTGAACTTTACTGGTTGTTGAAAGGTTCTTTTTGGTTGTATCGGTTGTGAGGCAACAGATTTATTAATTCTTTTTCTTGCGTTAAAAGAAACGCTAAGTAATTCTAATCGTCCAAATAAATTCTTTTTTAAAGAATGATTAAAATGTCTTTCAAAAGTCTGTAAATCAACAACAGCTTTTATAGAAATATCAGCATCATCTACATGAGCAACTTTTGTTATTCTTGGATTCACCACACACTCACCTACTCTATTACAAAGTATTCTTTCACTATAACGATTGTACCCGCTAGAAAATTTAATTGGAAAGTTCTTTATACCTCTCCCATTATACATAGCACGAACATTTAAATATATCTTAGATACAGTTAATGTCTTATTTACTTTCTCAAGATAAATATTATCTACAATATTTAGAATCTTCTCTCTAAATAAAATACCATACTCATTTTTATATTCATTAACCATTATAACACTATTATAGGTCTGAATACAAGGAAGAAGTTTCTCACTTTCTTTATAACCATCATAATAATATACTAACGCTTTTATAATATCGCCATTAACATAAAATGCATCTCCTTGACGTAACATTAATGCAACACTTTGTAGTATATTATCAATAATTGCTTTTAAGGTTTCAAGAACAAGCTTTCTTTCAATAACAACAAATGAATAGTATAAATTATTTCTAGAATCATACCATCCATCTTTTACTTGTGAACCCTCAAGAAGGAAATCTGTTTCTGACATAATAGAAGATTCAGAAACAGATTTGTCCCGACTATTATAATCCAACGCAACAGAATTAACTTTAACTCTAATAGACTTAATTAATTCTGCTCGCGCAGATTCCGATGCGGTAATAGGACTCTTATCAGAAAGTCCAACACCAACTAAGTACTTGGAATCAGGAAAACTCTTATGTCCTTTTCCAAGTACCCAGTCAGGAGCATCTGCATTTGCGATTGATATATTGATTAAGAAAATAAATATAAACCAAAACATAACCAACAAAATAAATGTAAATAGCTCTTTCATACTATTCATCCTCAGCAAAGAAACCACGATTCTGATTTAATCGATTTGCTTCATCTTGCATTTCCTCATGAAGCTTATCAGCTCTTTCTTTAATATCATCACGTATCTTTCGAGGGAGCTGTTGGAACTCTTTATTGTTCTCAACATTTCGCTTAAAAGCATCGTAATCTAAACGAGCTAAAGAAAGAAACTCTTGGCGAGCGGGGATCTCAAAATGATCTACAATCACTACACCACGAAGTGTTTGATGAACTACAACCTGCAATGCTACCTCTGCGTTTTGTTCTTCGTTAGAAGCACCAAAGCCACCCATTGTAGTATGTGCTTGATAATCTTTTGTTAAAGAAGTCATATAAACTTCAAAAACTTTTCCAAGATCACCTCTTGCTCTATCATCCGCAATAGTTCTCTGTAGCGAATAGTTTTTAATACCGGTAGCAGATCCCACACCATAAAATGCTTTACCTTTAGAATCCGACCATGCGCCGCCACCTAAAAGAACCCATTTTGGAGGATCATATTCCACCAAAGCTTTTGGTGGTTCTGGTATTGTTGGAATACCGGCACAAGCCGTTCCCATAAATATCAAAATTGTAATCATAATAACATTTTTCATCTTACTGCCCTCTCCATCTGATTAAAAATAACTTCTTTCTTCTTTCGGAAATACTCTGCAATTTCCATTTCATACCGCCTACTTCTTTCAATAATATTTTGAATCTCTCTATCATATTGTGCTTGAGAAATTCGACCTGTATTATATCTAGAACAGAGTTCTTGATATTCAGCAACCATATACTGCACACTTCCGCTCCAATCAACACCCTGTGAATCTTTGAATGCGATTTCAGGTCCAACTCCAAAACCCCATCCACCAAACTTCCATCCCAATGCTATAGCAAATTCTTTTTTATCCATGACCTCGCAGTCCTGTTTCTCAACAGCATCTGCTATTCCGGTCATGAATAATAATAGAAATAATATGTAACGCATTAGAACGGTACCTGATCGTCTTTATTCTCAATTGGCTTTGCATCTTCTGTATCATCCGATTCTACATCATCCTCTAATGATACACCCGCATCAACCTTTGTATATAAATCCGAAAAGGATTCTTTTGTCTCTGTGTCAAAACGTTCAAGACACATCACTACAGATTTCATTTTATCACCAAAGATGACAAATGATTTCGTAATATCAATCAACCTTCGGGTGGTGATAATTTCATCAACAGCACCTTCTTTATAAGATTGTCGAATTACATCCGCCCATTTAACTAACTTATCTACAAAGTCATCTTCCTGAATATCATGAACGGAAAATTGCTTCTTAAGTATTTTAGCTTCATAAGCAGCTGAGGGATATTCTTGATAAAAGGTAGCTGAAAAACGATCAAGAAATGCTTCATTCAAGATATTGGTTCCCATGAAACGTCCATCTTCAGAACCCTTACCTTTTGTATTAGCCGTTGCCACAATATTAAAACCGGGCTTCGGATAAACCACTTCATTAATCTTCTTCAAATAAATTGGCTGACCTTCCATGATCGGTTGTAAGCACATAATCTTATGTGATGCTAAGTCAATTTCATCAATAAGTGCAACAGCACCGGTTCGCATAGCGACGATGATAGGACCATCCTGCCAAACCGTTTCACCGTTAACTAATCGGAAACCACCAAGCAAGTCATCCTCATCCGTCTCAACAGTAATGTTAACACGAACGAAGTCACGTTTAAGTTTAGCACAAACTTCCCGAATCATGGAGGTCTTGCCGTTACCAGAAAGACCAGTAACAAACAGCGGATAAAATATTCGCTTCTCTAAAACGGTCTTAATGTCTTTAAAATGTCCCCAAGATACATATTGAGGATCTCTTTTAGGAATGAGGTTAATAATAAAAGGAGCCGCATTAGCAACTACTTTCGGTTTCACCGGAGCTTCAGATAAAACTTCCCAATCAGATTCGAGAGTTTTTTGCTTCTCTTCCACTTTACTTGCTTCAATGCTAACTGCAGCATTACCAGCAAATGAAAATAGACCCGGTTCAACTTCACAATGTCTTTTCAAGACGATTTTATAAATGGCAGGCCATTTACTTTTTAAATCCTCACCACATGAAACGAGCGCACTTTTGGCTTGTTCCAATGTGAATGCTCCAACACCATAGAGCTTATCAATTTCTGCTTTGAAAGCTCTGCGAGTTGCAGTTGAATTCATATCAAGCTTCTTCATAATATATGTAACTCCTATCAGTTAATATTCAATTCTTATATATATTATAACAAATTTTCACGGGTTTGTCAAGGAAAAAGCGCCATTGTAACCCATTGAAAACAAACAATAAGCGAAAATAAATGTAACTCCTTATATTTAAAGGTTTTATTGGCTCGTTTAACGGCGATATAAGGCGATGTTATTTGACCCATATCCTACTATGTATTGAGGTAAATATCGCATTAAATCGCTGTATATTAAGCCGTAATTAGATCCACGAATCTAGACAGGATAACCCTCGTTGATTTAAACTGGCTATTTTGTTTAGAAAAGAGGGTAGACATCTTACGAGTGGTCATCTTTTCATCGATTTCACCAATCGCCTGATTCTTGTTCAATGCTTGAATAACATAATATTCATCATATCCTGATTCCGTCTTTACAAAGAAACCAGCTTTCTTTGCTTCAGAAATCCAATTTCTAAATTTCTCTTTACCAGCCGGATTATTCTTATTATAATCTCTAGGAGAAAATCTCCATAATGCGTTCGGAGTAAATCTTGGAATAATATAAAAACCGACAATATTGATATCCAGTCTTGATTTAACCACATCGAAAAGTGAAGGGGTAAGACCATGCTGTCCACCACTCTTTCCTATTATATGGTTCTTCTTCGTTTTCTTATCCTGCAAATACAATGTATCGTATTGACGGCGAATATATGTACCTTCCATTTTTTCCGCATCCCATTCATAAGTACTACCATTTGCTTCACCATCAGTTAACCATACTGCATTAACATTTTGCAAATTATTTCGTTTCTTAAAATCTCGAATAATATGCTCTGATAATAAGATAGCACCATTCAACGGTGTTCCATGTAATTCTTCCTCTTGTGGAACTGGATAATTATGGTTATAACTTCCATAAGAACCACCCCGTGTGTAGTTATAACGATTTGCTAAAATACAAAGATTACGCAATGCGTTATTAAATTCAACCTTTGACATTCTGCTAGAAAGAAAATTTCTCAATCCAACATGCCTATCAACTGCTAAATCACCATGCTTACATTTAAAGATTGGTTCTTTCTTTCTAACCTTATCACCGTCTACATTATAAACACTTCGTTCTGTAAAACTGTATACTTCAAAAGGAATGTTTACTTTTTGACAAAACATAGACAACTCAATTAACTGTCGAATGGTTCCATATAAATTTTCAGACATCGAACCAGACCAATCAACAAACATCACTAAACCATGATTTTTGCCATCTGCAACACGAACGTTCTTTTTAAATACATCATCATTATATGACGCAGAAAACATTTTATTGGTATCTAAAATACCAGTTTTAGTCACCAATGTTCTTTTATATACATCGGCTGCTTTCTTCCGCTCAAATTCCATAGCAATATGATTTACATTCTTGCCAGATTCTTTTTTAATTGTCTCTAAGGTTTCCCTCGCATAACCATAAACACGATCTCTGAGATCCTTATGTGAAGCATCATTATAATAAGTACCACCAGTTTTCCAAAATATATGATCCTTAGAATCATAAAACTCGTTAATGTTTCGATGTACTTCCTTATAATCAACAATCGCACTTTTCCAATTAACATTATCCGGTACTGTGATATAATGTACTTTATGATCCACATGTGCAAATGACTCTATGCGTTCTGCAAAATTTCGTTGGGTCTCAGCACGAACAGGATCATCATCATCATTTGGCTCCGGAGGCTCGTCAGACATTTTTTCATCAATGAGGATTTCATCATCTTCTTTTATCTTATTAAAAGCCTCATCCATCTCTTCTTCTTCAGTTTTGGGTTTTTCTTCCCAATCACCATCATCTTCACCATCTTCATCTTCTTCGCCTTCTTCTTCACCATCTATTTCATCTTCTGATTCTTCTCCATCTTCATCTTCTTGAAGTTCGGCAGATTCTCCTTCTTCACCTGACTGAGGGAAATCATCATCATTATATTCCGTGGGAGGTTGGTCAGTCGGAGTACCCTGCTCAAATAATTCGTTATCCTTTATATATTGGTGAATTTCTTTTGCTACGGCTTCAACATCGGCGAATGTTTTTACATCCACTACCTTATCAACCATTTTCTGTTCGTCATCATTAAAAGAAACAGAAACCGCCTGATTAAGTTTAAAACGCAAATTAATACGATCCAAAAAAGGCAGTTCATTTACAATCTTGTCTTTCACACCAAAAAAGTCGTCTTTATTTAAATAATCATATCCACGATAGAATTGTTTTCTCAAACCCGGATATTTGTTTTTAACGAGTTTTTCAATTCTAGCATCTTCAATTACATTGACGCAATCTTTGGAGGTTTCTTTATTAATCTTCTTGAGACGAGCGGGATCGGTAGGGGTGAAAAGAGCATGTCCAACCTCATGACCTAAAAGTAAGTCATATAAATGATTAGGCATATCTTTCCAAACAGGTAAGATGATGCATCGATTCTGAACATCAAACATAGCCGTTTTAACTTGTCTATGTTGAACATCCAAATCTTCGACTGCTAACAATTTTGCTAGCTTTTCTTTTGATTCAATCTTCATCATTCCAATTGTCCTTCTCAATTAATCATTAAATATACTACCATTTTAAAGCAATTGGAAAGGAATGTCAAGGAAAAAGCGCCATTGTAACCCATTGAAAACAAACAATAAGTGAAAATACTTTGTAACGCCTTTGTTTATAAGGGGTTATATTTTAAAGCATATAACCCCTTATATTTAAAGGACTTATTTACTTAATATCTATGATTTTTGGCTTATCCGACACCCTCTTCGGCAAAGTAATCGCCAAAACACCATTTTCCATCTCAGCAGATACTTTATCCGCATTAACGGCGCGTGGAAAGTTATTGAAAGTCTGATCGGTTTTTACACCATAAAATTGTGAATCATTATCAGATACTTCCTTCTTGCATTTAATAGTAAGTGTTCCCTCTTTAAATGTAAGATCAATATCCTTCTTGGTCATACCCGGCATAACAATATCCAAAGTATAAGCTTCATCGGTTTCATTCCAACGATACTTATTATGTGGACGATGTCGTGCGCTAGTTGTCCATGGATCATTATTCATAAGATAATTATCAAAACGATCCCAATTTGTCCAAGCTGGAAAAATATCATCAAAAAGGTTATTATGTTTAATTAAGTTCATCCTGTTCTCCTTCAATTAAGATTATCGGCAGTTTTCTACCGTCTATATATATTATAAGATCGCAAATCGCATTTGGCAAGGTTCATTAAAAAAATTTAATTTTTCCTGTGCATGTAGGACGAGTATCCTCCGCCGTACAGGGTGGTCTTCCCTTACCAACAAGACCCTCTATTGGCCACCACTTAAATGGATCCAATACAAACATCAAACCAAAAAATAAGAAAATACCAGCAATTATAAATTTCTTCATTCTTTCTTCTCCTCTTTCTTAGGTTTAGGTTTAGGTTTGGGTTTGGGTTTTTTACTATATCCATCTTTATACCAACAATCACCCTTTAATTTAAATGATGATATATCGGTTCCATCTCTTCCCATTACACCGGTACACTGATCTTGTTCACAAGGAAATTTTTTATCTCTCTTCTTAACATCTATTATAAATTCATCTTGGAAACCACACTGTGTGCATTTATAAGTATATAACGGCATTATTTAATCCTATTAAAACATCTTCGAACAATATATATTCTAATAACAGATGTAACAGTTAATATCATTACTATCTGAATATTCTGAAATAAAGTAATATCTATATCATATAAGGGGAAAATTAATAACTGCACAGCAAGGGCTACAAAGAATCCAGAACCGACTGTAACAACAGACTCAATAAAACTTTGCAATTTACTTTGTTTCATTGCAATTTTTCCCAATGATCTTTTTTCGCGTCATTAATACCCTTTTCATAACCTTCAGAATTAACCAAATCAAAACCAATTGTAATTCTTTCTATATCATTTAGAGCAGCATCTGTATAATGTTTTACCCAACTAGGAAATAATGTTATCTTACCATCCTCATTTTTTGATTCATAAATTTCTTCAAAATAAGGAGTTAAATAGTATGTCGATGTTTCAATAGTTTGAACAGCAATATTTCCACTTAAATAAGCGTGCATACCTATAGCATGTGAATGTGTACCTATTGCTTCGCCTTTCCTCATAACATTAGCCCAGCATTGACCATATAATATAGAATTATCCTTTGTATATAATTGAACCTCATTCTTTACAATCTCACCTAAAAATTTAGTTTCTTCTATTTGAAATAAATTAAATTGTGCAAATCTGCTAGTTAAACTATCTTTACCTAAACCGGTGTCTCCATCATATGCTCTTGATTTCTCCGTTTCATCTAAAATTGATTTTTCTATTTCTAAAACCGTATTTGCCAATCCTTCTACATTAATTTGACCTTCCCATATATCATATTCATACCACGGATTAAATTTATGATATGGCTTCGCGCTTTTAAATTTTATAATCATTCTTGTACTAATTGTGTAAAATTATTAACTTTCTCTACTGTAATCTTAGATGGAAACTTATCATCAAGTATATCTAACTTATGTGATATAACAAACAAATTTGTTCCTTTTAATATATTAAATAATTTCATTAGATCATCCACACCAGCTTGATCCAAACTAGCATCAAATATTTCATCAAGAATTAATAAATTAACATTAACACTATTTCTCATAGATGCAATATCTCTCCATGTCAATAACAAAGATATATCAATTCGTTTCTTTTCTCCTTCAGAAAACGAATAATATGAAAAATCATCTCTGTGCCTGCTTTTAATAGATTCATTGAAATTTTCATCCAGCTGAAAATTCACAAAGAAATCCATATCCTTGAGATAATTATTTACATGCTTATTAATAACGGGAAGATACTTTCGTATTACTCTTGTCTTAATTCCCTTATCATTTAATATAGTATTTAATATGTCATAATATCTTCTTTGTTCTACATATCGTAATCTGGATTTTTTATTTTCATCCAATTCATTTTCCATTAATCTTTTTTTATTAGTATCTATTTCCTGTAAATTATATTCAGACATCTCCTCCCGAAGTCTATTAATATATGTTTGATGCGCTTGTGTGTCACTATACCTTCTTGTAATTAATGTTTCTTGATCTTGTATCTTACCATTACATTCTGTAATTTCAGAAATGCGTGTTACAACCTTCTCAACTTCCAACACGAGCTTATCTAAACCCTCATTCATTTCATCTAGATCATCTTCAACATCAATAAGTTTTCTTTTCTTAAAGTCTGCATCAATATCCTGTTCGCAAGTTGGACAGTTTTCATTATCCTCGAAAAACTTTTTATCCTGATTAAGTTTCTTTAAATTCTTATCAATCTGTGAACGGTAATTATCTAAATCTTTATTCTTTTTTAAAATAGAAGTTTGATCAACAATTGATGCTGATATAAATAGTACATTCTCTTGATACCCTTCAATTTCAGACTGTATACCCGCAATAGTTTTTTCTGTTTCTTTAATCTTATCTAAATTAGATTCTCTTTTCTTATCAGAACTACTTATCATTTCTTCAATATATTTTTCTTCTAATTTAATTTTCTCCTGTAATAATTTAATATTATATTCTAATTCTGTAATTTCTTCTTTCAGTGCACCTATACGTTCTTTAAGTAAATTCTTCATAACTGAAAATATACCAATATCCAATATATCCTCAATAATGATTCTGCGATCATTAGCTGTTAATTGCATAAAAGGAATAAATGATGCAGAACCTAATACTACAATTTGTGTAAATGTTTTAAAATTTAATTTAAGAATACCCTCTTCTAAATATTTTTGATAGTCAGTCGATCTTGCATCTTGGTTTATTATTTTTCCATTATGATATATTTCAAATATAGCGGGTTTAATACCTCTGCGAACTTTCCATTCCGCTTTACCAACAGAAAATTCAATTTCTGTTAACAATTCTTTTTCATTGACAGTATTCAACAACTGCCCTTTATTAATCTTCTTGAATGGTTTACCAAACAAAGAAAAAGTAATAGCATCAATTAATGTAGATTTACCAGCGCCATTCTTACCTACAATTAACATCATTGGTTCTTTATCTAACTCTACTTCTAAAAATCTATTACCAGTGGCTAAGAAATTCTTAAACCTTACAGTCTTTAATTTAATCATCTATATTTAAAGCCTCATCATATATGACTTGTAATAATTTCTTAACTTTAGTTCGCTCATCTTTCTTAACATTATCATCCGGCATACTATCCACATATTCATTGAGAAAAGTAGAAGTGTTTCCTACTTCTAAATCTTCTTGAGTGTCCTCAGCATACCTCATAGAATATTCTGATAAATCTTCAAGTATAGTTAAATCAATTAAATCAGATTTATATAACCGATCAACAAAATCTTCAAAATTAGATAAATTAGTTTTTTCTTCTACTATTAATTTTATAATTTTATTTTTATAATAACTTGTATCTAGTTTTTTATAATCAACATTGCCACTATCATCATAATAAATCTTTTCAAATAACCGATACTTATTACGAATAAATTCTAATTCTCTTGTTTCAGTATCAAATACATGAAACCCTCTAGGATCATCATAATCATTCCAAGTAATTTCATATGGAGCACCAAGATAATGAATATTGTCTTTACTTGACTTGTGGTGATAATGTCCCGAACATACTATCTCATACCTATTAAATAACTTTTTAGGAAGTCCTGAATTAGCTACATATCCTTTATACATAGCGAATCCATCAATCTCTAAATGGCCAAGCATAACTTGTGCTTTCGAATTTTTAATAAAATACATCACCTCATCATAATTTCCAGAATTAATCCAAGGAATCAAATCAATAATTGTACCATCAATAGATATTGGAGTAGGGGATGCATATGTATACACATTATCATAATATCCATATAATAAATCAGAACTATTAACATCATTTGTGTTTCGATAATAAGTAGAATGATTACCAACAATAGAATGTAGTTGGATATGATTTTCTCTCATAACATCAAAATAAAATCGTCTTACCTGATGCAGTGTATGGAAATTTACATACTTTCGGCGATCAAAGGTATCACCCAAATCTATTACTGTATGAATATGATTTTCTTCTAAGTATGGAAAAAATTGGTTGGCGTAAAATCTTTCAAGATAATCGCTAAATGATTGACTATCCTGTTTTCCTCCGAAGTGTTGATCAGTTATCAGGGCTATCTTCATGATAATATTTCCTTGTCCATTTAAAGTGACATCTAGTACATTCAAACGTTTGTGTTGCTATACCATCTATATGTTCAATATCAAAACTACAATTTTTATGATCATAGTCTGGTTCAAATTGACTACATCTTGCACACTCATCAAAAAATAAAATAGAATAATCAGTGGCCACTAAAGAATTCCTTTATAATATTAGTAAAAACAAATTTTAAATTTTTAAACTCTCTTAATCTCCGTAAAGTATATGGTAACCAATCTTCACCGAATGGTACATATAGTCTAACACAATATCCTTGTTTTTTCAAGGAAGAACTTAAATCGCGTCGTATCCCGTATAACATTTCAATAAACAAATCATCTTTAGCTATATTAAATCGATTTAAATAACCAAGGATATCATCTATTAACGGTTCATCATGTGTTCCTATAGATGGTATCGGTGATGTATCATTCTTATAATGATAATAAGTTCGACATCTATCTGATACCAACCGCAAAGCTTGTTTCAAAAATATATCATATAATAAATCTTTTCTCTGATATGCTATATCAATATCTTCTTTATATGCGCCCTTTACCAATCTAACCGACACACCCTTTTCCATCATATAAGTTAAATCTTGTTCTGTCCTATAAAGATTTGCCTGAAGAGCAATCCCAATATTGGGATAGTCTTTATGTAATTTTAAGCATAAATCAATTGTGTCTTGTGTTACGGCCGAACCCTCCATATCCAAACGAATAGTTAAACCATGCTCATATGCCTTAGCAACCAAATCAATCAAACGAACATGACAGTCTGTTTTATCTAACAATAAACCTAATTGAGTTGGTTTAATTGATATGTCAATAGGGATATGAAGTGTTCCATAATATTCTATAATATCAACATACTGTTGCCATGCCTTTTGACAATCTTCTTCAGTCTTACTTAATTCACCAAGATAATCAATTGTTATATCATAACCATCCCATATCAACTTAGAGATTACAGGTATAGCAGACTCAAAATTATGTCCAGCAATAAATCTTTTTGCTAACGGATATAAAAATTTCATTTCATGAAGTGTTCAAGTTTAGATCTTTTTTTTGGTTTCTTTGGTTGAGGATTCTCAGCATACTTCTCATGCGTTTTTAAATATTCTACATACCGTCTTGTAACTCTTTTATTATCTTCGATACTTACATCAATCTGTTCCATTATACCAGAACGTTCTACATGAAGATATTTTAAATGCATTTGTTTCTTTTCTTTTGTAATCCGTCTAACATAAGCATGGTGGATGATTTGAGTAAAATAAGAAAAAGGATTTTTAGATTTCTCAGGAGAAAAATTATGTGCATAGAGTAAACAATTCTCTATACCATCACTCACTAGGTCATCTCGAAAAGTATAGTTAATAAAGTTGGGACGCCAAGCTAAATTTTCAGATATCTTTAAAAAACATTCACCCATATATTCTGTACTAGGGGGATCTGGTTCATCAACCTCTCTAGCATCAATAACAGCTTGTTTCCATTTTTTCATTTCTTTAAAGAACTTTTCGTTATCAACGTAGTGTTTTGGATTAGACATTTTCGATTATTTAAAAGTAAAAACGCATACAATGCGATCACCAAATTTAGGATAATGTTGATAGTGGGGAAGGTTCTCAAAACAAACCCCTTTATATTTTTCTGGAACTATTCTTTTCAATTGATGTTTCTCCTCATCTGGAAATAAAATACCATCACTACCATATTTGCCAAGTGGTGTATCCTTATCCATAATTACTGTATGACTTTCCTTATCTAGAGGATCATTTAAATAAATCATTAATTGTTTATGATACTCTGGATGATCTACATGGGGAAAGCATTTCTCTTGACCATTATTATAAGTTAAATTTATTGCTCCTCTAATAACTTCATTACATATTATTTGATTCTTATTACAAAAAGTAAATAACATATCTTCAAAAATTTTAGCATAGTCAGAATTATAATAGTTTTTCGTACGTGCTTCCGCTTGTTGCTCTGGTCTATATATTAATACATGACATAATAGTGTATGTGTAAAGGGTTTATAAAACATAGGTTCAAAACTCTGCTGATAAAAATATGGGATTCCATCTGCCCTTTGAACCGCTTCTATAAATTGTTTATGTTCATCTGTTAAAAAATTATTATCTTCAATAAAAAACATTATTTATCTCCCGTTGAACCAAGACCTCCTCCTCGATCATCATCTTTATCTAACTCATACACTTCTTCAAGTTTTGCTTGAGTCATGGGACTAATAACCAACTGTGCAATTCGATCACCCTTCTTTACTTCATATGCCCAATGATTATGATTCATCAATATAACTTTAAGTTCATCACGATAACCAGAATCAATTGTGCCCGGTGAATTTAAAACGTGTACTCCATGCTTTGCAGCTAATCCAGACCTCGATCTCATCTGTCCCTCATATCCAAATGGTATAATAATGTAAAGACCCGTTCCAATTGTTTCCCAATGAAAACCACGAATTGACACATCTTCATTTGAACGAATATCCATACCAGCATCACCCTTGTTTTGATACTCTGGTAATGGATTATCAGTTTCCCTGTAAATTTTAATTTTCATAACTCAATTCCTATTGGTGTATGAATTGTCGAAGCAACAGAATATTCCGTCACCCATAGTGGGTCAGGTGTACATTTATTGCATTTAACTGCTTCAAAATATTTACATTTAGTACATTGGTAATCTACAAACCAATCCGTGCCACCAAAACCTTCACTTACTTGTATACAAGTTCTCGTTTGACATTTCGGACATTTCCGAGGTCTGTTCATATTCCTCCTGCTCCTTTATAATTTTACGTTTCACTCTGAACTCTTTCCATCTACGTTTTATCTTATTCGGTCTTTCTGATCGTGCTTTGCGATACGTTTTGCCCATTTTTAATGTGTCCTTATAATGGTATTAAATTATATTCGTAATCGAACTTTTCTTTTAAATAAATATTCAATCGTTCCTTCCAATGCTTGAGACCATAATTATCACGCTTCTTCCAATGTAGATCATCAATAATATCATATAATACAGCTTTATTATTTTTATCATCCAACCTCAACACCCTACCAATAGATTGTAAATTTCTTACTTTAGCTTTAAATGGATGTGCAAATATTAAACTTTGTAAATTCCTAATATTGACACCTGTTGATAAGACACCAGAACTTGCAACAATGATTGCGTTCTTTTCTTCTTCTGTTGCTTTCCTAATTGCCTCTCTTTGTTCAACATCAGTTTCACCGGCAATAAAATATACTTTTCTTTTCGGATCCTTCTCCTTTAATAACTTTAATAATACTTTTCCGTGCAGTTCAATAAAATTAAAAAGTATTAATGTATTACCTTTTTGATCTAAAGCTAAATTACATAAAAAATTATTTCGTCTTTTATGTGCTACAATATAAGCTATCTCCTCAGCATATGATGCACTCTTCATAAACTTACGTTCTTCTTCAGGATACTCCAATTGCAAACATTGTATATTCAATTTGGAAATATGTTCATCATCCATCAATTCCTTCGATGTAATAGCCGTGTATGTTTTTCCAAATAATCCCTCAAGAACTAATTTATGTGTCTTAGAATCTGTTAATGTTCCTGTGGTACCAAAACGATACCTACAAGCAGTTGATCTTTCTAATATATTCTTTAATGAGGTTGCTGTAGCTAAATGTGCTTCATCACCTACAATCACGGAAAATTGTTCAAAATACTTTTTTGGTAACCTATAAAGGCTCTGCCATGTACTTATATATATCTGTTGATTTGAATCCTTTTCTCTACCAGAATATATTTTATGACATTCATCATAAACATTCCAATCTTTATCTTGTTGTGAATACTCCTTAAAATCACCGAACATTTGTGAAACAAGATTAGTAGTAGGAACAACTATTAACATCTTATCATCATCTAAAAATTTTTGATACCATCTTATTAATGAGTATATAACTAAACTTTTTCCAGATGATGTTGGAGATAATAATAATGTACGATCCGATTTAACACAATGTAAAAAAGATGCTATCTGATAATCTCTCGGTGTAATTGGTTTACCCTTACAATGTAAATTTAACGAATCAAAAAATTCTTTAATCTTATTTATATCACCTTCTTTTAAATGTCTCGCCTCAACAATATCTGTCTGTATTTTGTACGAATGTTTTTCTGCCCATTCTTTAAGATAGGGAAGCAGACCAAAATATAATTGTCCTGTTTGTATATTAAATAAACGTATCTTCCCATCCCACATTCTAGCTTTGACCTTTGGATGGAATTGTGCATTAGGAACTAAAAAAGAAAAATATTCATTTAATTCATATGCAACATGTTTATCACATGACAATTGTAAAAAAGTTTCATTTAATTTACCAACTGCGATCACGTCAAATCCCCGCTCATAAATTTTTTCCACTTGATAGCGTTATTAATATTAAAAGAAGCGTTCTGAATAAGTCTAGTTGTGTCCTCAATCAACTTAATCTTTTCTTCTTGCTCATCTATTTTATTTTTAGCTAATAGAAGATCCTCATCACTATCTAAAAACAAATCCATATCATTTTTTAATACTTTCAGATCAAATGGTTTTGCTTCATATTCAGAAGGATCAGCCTTTCCTGAATAGTATTTCCACTTCTGAAGTTTTAAAACTTTAAATTGACTTTGAAGAAAGCGCAATAAATTTTTCTCATCATGTCTTAATTGGTGATATTTGTTAGCTATTTCTGGAATGGAAATAGAATATCCATCTAGATCAACACCGTCAATTTTAGTGTCTTTAAGACACATCTCTTTCAGCTCATTCATATTCATATAATAATTATAACAAATAACTGAGGATAATACAAGGAAGAATATTAAGTGATTTTTTCGATAGTAAATGCGCCCGTATATCTGAATATAGCGTTGACAACTATGGGCTCTAGGGAGGTTGCGTTAGTGTCAAAATTAATAGCACCTAAGGCTACTGGAAATATATCCTTAAAATTGACCACATAATTTGGATTAGATTTGTTGGTGTGTATGACTATATTTACATCAGATTTGAGTTCTTCTTCCTGACTGTTATATTGCCCAAAATTATCAGGAAATCCTATCGCTTTTAACCAATCAAATATTTCTATATAATTTTTTAAATCCTCATCAACAATAAAATCTAAACTCAAATCTTCAAAAACTAAATGATCGCCTTCTATAGGAACGTCTGCAAATGGGGTTGTTTGTACAATACTGCTAGACGTAATTCCGGGTATAGATACCCTTTGACAGAAATAATCCACCATAGGCATTCTAAGGAAGTTTGTTTGAAAGCTTATTACATTTAATTGATTAAGATTTGCTGGTTGGTTTTGTATAGCCATTAGTGTTCCTTTTATTATTATTTATAATATATATAAACCTCCGAACCACTCTAACATAATAATATTACCATATTCAAAAAGGCAATACAAGGAAAAACTTCATAAAAAAAGGGGATAGGGAAAAATCCCCATCCCCTCTAATTTAAGTAAAATTAAGATTACATTAGGTTAGTAACATTAACTTTCCTGTAGTACTGATTACCATTACTGGTAGTCGTACCAGCTTGGTTGGCGGTTACGAATGGATTATCAACAATTCCATACCGAGTCTTGAAACCAATTTTCGGTTGGAAAGTGTTCTCACCCATTGCACGTACCATCTGCAGCGGAACGTAAGGACAATAAAACATTCCTGCATCATAAGGACTGGTGCCCTTATAACCAACAACATAAAATTGACCAGCGGTTGAGCCATAGTAAGGATCAACAAATACTTTCATACCGTTGAACGTGCCAACATAGGTATTAGCATGAGAATCCCCAGCAACTGGATGTCCAGTTTCGAGCATTCCAGCCATAGCCAATGCAGAAGCGATATCCGCAGAACAGATCATAAAGTTACCTCGGCCTCGACGGGTGTCGTGACCAATTTCGTTACGATCGCGTTCAATCTGATACATCAAACCTTTAAATTTCTCAACTGACCATCGGCCGTTAGAGTCAACATCAAGGTTAAAATGACCAGGCGTTGCCGTATTCGTAGCTGCACCATAACGTGCATTTTTATAAACTCTACGAATAATCTCGCGGTTAATTTCATGGAGAATTTCAGTAGAAAGAATATTTGACAATTCTGTCTCTGCATCCAAACCATGAACAGCTTTCAAGTCTTGAGCAAGTTCCGTTGAATACTCGGCTTTGAGGGCACGAGACCTTGCGGTTACGGAAGTTTTGTCAATACTGAATGCCATCTCTTGGAAAATAATTCCACCATCAGAACCCTGTGCTTCGGCGACTGACGTTTCAACTGCTTCACCAGCTGTCCAAGTACCTTCAAATGGATTATTATCACCATCTGTAGCTACGTGAGCAGGCGTACCATCGTTATCACCAGAGAAAGCTGTGTTGGCTTCATCATGAAGCGCTTCAGTTCCACCCTGCGTAGAGTAAGCTGATTTCATTGCAAAAATCAATCCGGTAGGTCCAGACATAGGCTGAACACCACAGACGTCATAAGCAATCAGATGTGGCATGGCTCGACGAACCAAAGACATCAAAATAGGATCCCAAGCATCAACGTTAGTACCAGACACAGGATGTTGACCTGAGTTAACTGGTGCGGCTTCTGAAAGGAATTGTGCTTGATTCTCAAGTAGTCGTAAAGTTACATCCCGTCTATAGGAATCTTTAATTTCAGGAAGGTCTTTGTGCTCCATTACTGGTGCCCATTTTTCCTTCAAAGTTTCAGATAAATACATTATTGTACTCCTTTAATATTAATTAATTAGTTTATTCTCAATCATTCCATTTTATGATTTAGATAAATTTGAAATAGCACTTAAGATACTATCCATTTTGGGATCACTTGTTCCATCAGCAACTGGATTATTAGTACCGGCTGTTTGCTTATTATCTGTACTGTCTTTCTTGTCTGATTTGAAATAACTATTCTTAATTACATTTAGTTTTTCACGGTACTGTTCATCAGTATCGTAATCAACATCTTCTGCAAGTTCAGTAAATTTTTCAACATCAGTATCAACCATTCCCTGTGAGATATCTCGGAATGCATCTTTAGCTTTATACGAATTAAGTTCTTTCACAGTTTCCATATGCTTCTCTGTTTGCTCGTCAAGTTTAGTTTCCAACTCGGCAACTTCAACAACCAGATTTTCAAATACATCTTCCTTCTCTTCAGGAACATCAATATAATGCTCTTCAAACAACTTCTTCAAACCAGAAATAAAACTCTCGGTGACTTCGTTACGAACACCAGTTTCAACTGCAAGTTTATTTTCTGTCATCCATTCTTTTACGGTATAGCTGAGATAGTTATCTATCTGCTCAGTCATTTCAGACTGCATAGATTCAATACGCTCATCTTGTTCTTTCTTAGATTCTTCACGAATCGTTTTGCGGATCTTAGAAATCTTAGACTTAACTGCAGCCTCAAAAATCGTAGCAGCTTTAGCTTTGAATTCTTCAGAAAGCTCTTCATCTTTAACCAATGCAGCAACATCATCAGTAACATCTACTTCGATATCTTCTTTCTTGGTCTTTGCTTTCTTTGATTCTTTTTCTTCGTCCTCTTCCTCTTCGTCTTCCTCGTCTTCGTCACCATCGTCGTGACCGAATTCTTTTTTGAGTTTTTTACTGGATTTTTTGTCTTTTCCTTCTTCAACGTCGTCTTCGTCATCGTCATCTTCGTCATCTTCTTCTTTTCTGACGTCTTTAGATTTAGACTTCTTATCAACAGATTTTTTAGTTTCGTCCACATCCTCTTCGTCCTCTTCGTCCTCGTCAGCTTCTTTTTTTACTTTAGCTTTTTTGGCAGCTTCCATTTTAATTTTTTCTTCAATTTCTCCATCATCTAGGGTCTCTTCGTTAGCCATGTTACTTCTCCTTTAAGATTGTGTTTTTACTATATATATTTATAAGATTAAAGATTTCTAAGGAATTTTTCAAATATTTCAATTTTTTTAGCATCCAATTCCTTTGATTTAGTGTTTCTAATTTCATTCTGAATATTATATTCAATTTCACCCGTAGAACTAAATTCTTTTCCTTCCATAATACCATTCACAAATGCTGATGGTGCAGACGGATCTGCAACAATATCAACTGTAGATAAAACAAAATCATTCTGTACTTCATTCACACCAGTCTCTTTATTTTTTTTCAGACTTCCTAATCCTCTAGAAGATACACCAAGTTTAACACCACCTCCCAAAAGGTTTTTTACAATTTCACCATTAGGAGTATTCATAATTTTTGCTTTTCCAATAAAATCATTTCCATATTCGTCCAATTCTGTAATAAGATGTGAAACACGATCAAGATTAATAGTTGGACCCATTGGATGTCCTAATTCTCCTAATGCCCGTCCCTCATTAACAAATTTGGCTTTATATCTTTTTACTTCCTTTTTCAATACCGAATGTGGATAAACTCGATCATTCTGATTTTTAATATCAGATTGCATAAAGATACCACGAATATATTGCTGTTTATTTTTACCTTCAGTAATATATTCGAGGTCACTAAAATGTTCTGTGATTAGTTTCATTCTTGCTCTCCTTTTTTTGCCATTCTTTCAGACTCTGCTTTCTTAATCTGAGGTAAAAGTTTTTTAGCTATTTTTTTAATAACAGCTGTTTTCTTCTTTAATTTTTTTTCTAATTCTTCTTTACCTGCTTGTCCTAAATCCGATCTCTTTCTGCCCTTCAAAATCTTTTGTACAAGCAAATCTACCGCTTTTTTCTGTGCTCGTGTTTTTAACTTAGCAGGACTAGCTTTTTTTTTCATTGCTATAGCACGCTTACGAGCAATCATTTTACCTTTCATCTTCATTGTACGTGCTAATTTTTTACGTGCTGCTATAGATAATACTTCAAACATTTTTTTTCTTTTTTTCTGACCATTCTTTAAGCATATCTTCCAAACCTTGTTCATCAGGTAATTTTCGTAAATCCCATTTTCCTTTTGTATATTTTTTAAGCCATTTTCCAAATTTGTTTACCATGTCTTTATAATTTTTATGAGACTTATAATATAATTCATCTTGATTATCATCATCATCGGGTTCCGTATAACATTGTGCTTCCCAATTATCATCTTTTCCTCTTATCATAACCATATGAAGACATTTTTTCTCATAGGATGTATCTTGCTCAAAACTAGATTCTATATAATCATCATGTACATCATTATTGAATTTTAAACTTGCTTCACTTAATGTCATTAACTTACGAAACGTTATCATTTGGTTTCTTCCTTTTCTTTAGGAGTTTTTTCAGGATCAAGTGCGACATATTTAAATGCACCTTTAAACTTATCAATAGCGATATAAGTTTTATCTTTCATTAACTGACCAAAATCACTATTCGCTTGATTGAATTTTTTACCTAAAATATTTTTAATAATACTTTTCTTTAATTCACTCATTTGTATTTCCTTTCAATAGACTTATATTCTCAATAATAAAATCTTCATCATTTATTGCAGTTCTTAACACATCTTCATTTATATTATACTTAATAGACGATTCAGCTATAGCTAAACCAATTTTTGCAATACCATATCGATCAGTTAACTTAAATGCATGATGAACAGCATTATGCATATTTTCTAAGTTAGGAGAAATAACTTTTTGCTTATAATTTTTTATAAAGCTAGATTTTCTCAACGGCATAAAAATTACCTATGAATATCAACCGGCGCCACCAGATTTGGATCAATATCAAAATCATCTGGATCACCCTTACCTGCTTGACGATTATCCTTATTAATCTGTTCTATCTCATCATCCGTCATTCGCAAGATTCGTTTTCTAATCCAATCATCAGATACAAATTTACCACTATACTCATCAACCATCTGTAAGAGTTCCATTCGCTCTCTAAGAATTTCATTATTTTTTAATTCTGCATAATGAGAATCTTTTGTCCAAATAAATTCAAGATTATCTTTAATATCATACCAATCTTCTTCTTTAATAACACCCTTTAAGAGTAATTGAATTCTTAATAGATCAACAAACATTTGTGAAAATCTATGTCGTAATTTAGCAACAAACTTAGCAAATTTAATTTCATCTCTATTAATCTCGGAAGCGCGTCCTAAATTAAAAGATGTTTGTTCTGTACCCTCAATACGAGAAATTGGAACATTCAAAGATTGATAAAGTTTCTTTCTAAAATATTCAATATCTTCAATCTCACCAAGATTTTGTCCTGATGGTAATGTCGAAATTTCTGTTCCTCTACCACCATCTCTCCGTGGTAACCAGAAATCCTCTAGCATTGACATTTGTTTTTTCTGATCTTCTACTTCACCAGTAGAAGCATTATAAATTATTTTCTGTTTATACTTATCCATTACAGAACGTAAATATTGTTCTGCTTTTATTTTCGGCAGGTTACCAACATCAATATAAAATATTCGTCTTTCAGGTGCTCTTGCTAATCTATATATAACAAGAGAATCCTCAATCATTCTAAGTTGATTGAATGGTTTTATTGACTTATAGAGATAACCTATAATAATTTGTTTTTCATTATCTACCATACCAGAATGAACATACGAAATAGAATCTGGTGCAACACGTACCCCATCCAGTGCTACATTTATACTACCTTCTGGTTGATACACAAAATAATCTTGCGTATCTACTACCATTTCTACACCAGTAACAGGATCTTTATCTTTTGTTATTTCAGTTATTTTTTGTATACTTAATGCATCAACCGGAATTAATTCTTTTATACCCTCTTTTGGCTTTTTAATATCAACAATAATATGATGATAAATTTTTCCATCAACATACCATTTACGAAATAAATCAGAACCAACTCTATTAAAGTCCAGCAATTTCATAATAGCTTTAAATTCAGTTACTATTTTTTCTTTAATTGCAGTACTTTGTTTGGTTTGATCAAGAAAAAGATTAATAGTCGGTCTACCGTCTTCATGCACAACTGATTCATTAACAACATCTGAAATTGCCAAATCAACTTCTTGTGTCATTGACATTTCACGATATTTTTGAATTAAAACATTTTCATCTTTTGCAGTATTCCCTGTATCAAGATAATGACCATAAATACCACCACCTTCAATGACTTGTGTAGCGCCATCAAGGTTTTCTGGTGTTACAAATGTTTTATTCTTTTTCTTTTTTTTTGCAATTTCAAAACCAAATAATTCAAACCCAGCCATATGAGAACCCCTGTTTTATTATAAAAAGAAAGGGGGAGAATAACTCCCCCTTATTCAAAAATTAAACGCTAATTGTTACTCCACCAAGGCTGATAGAACCACTAATTGAAACATCAACTCCATTAGTAGTTGAACCATCCAGACCTTGACCGTCAACAGTATAATTATTAACAGCGAAGGTGACAGCGAATTCTTCTGGTGCACCATCAGGATCCATTGCCAATTCAATAGCGGTTAATGTGGTTGGATAGATATCTTGAAGACGATATGTCCTAACAGCTCTTCCCTCACGACTTAATTGTGTGACAGAAGCATTACCATAAACGCCTGCAGCAGTAGTAGAAGTTCTATTTTGTGAATGATTAGTAATAGAATTCATCCATTGCTCTATTGCTGTTCTATTTTGCCAGTCAGGATCATTAAGAATAGTTACAGTCCAGTCTTCGAATGTACGATCACCCGGAACCTTTAACATACGACCACGATAGGCAACGTCAATATTACCAATAACAGAACCCGGAATCTGTGTTGCCTTTCCAAGGAACTGTAAATCCATTGCCCCAAAAATAGCGGGAGCACTAACTACAACTTTATATAGATTAGGACGAACCCCACCCCTAAAGTTATTTTTGAAATCAGAAATTGTAGACATTATTTTACTCCTTTAAGTTTAATAGTATTTATAAGATTTATCCACCGATTTCTGAGAAAGATACATCAGTTCGTGCGGCTATAAAGTTCAATTGAATAAAGTTGATAGAACGTGCTGGTTTAATATAAATATCACCAACAAAATTGTTCGTATCAATAACTTGACCAGTATTATTTGAACTATCACATACTACTTTAAAGTCAGTAATACCTCGCCTACCTTGTACTTCCCTCAAGAAAGGTTCAACCATATTTACAAATTGTGCGCGTGTAAATTCATCATTGAATTCAAACAGCATCGCTTTAGCAGCAATGGCAATTGCTTTCTCAAGAACAATAAATAATCTTCGTACATTGATTCGATCAAATGCACTTGGAACATTCTGCATTGTCTTATCACCCCAAAGAACTACACCAGCGCCTGTCATAGTAATCAATGGGTTAATACCCTTTTGATACATTACATCGCGGTCTGCTTTTGTTGCTTCCCAAGACAATTTAACAATATTTTTAATACCACCGCGGTTTAATCCCGCAGGTGACCACCATGCGTCGTTCGTAAAATCCGTTCGAGCACATAATCCTGCCATATCGCCATTCATCGGAACATAACGGAAAACATCATTATATCTATCATACTGATATTTCCATGCTCCATCCATTATGCCATAACTACCAGCATTACCTGAAAGCGACATTGTAGTTGCGTCATCAAGTAAATGCTCTACCTCATCACCAGCGTTTCTAACAACAGTTGCTAGTCCCGGTGAAACAAATGCAACACAATCTTTTCTTATAGATGTAATATTATCAATAATCCATTTTCCTGTGACTGTACTCGCAGGTCCGCCCATAACTAAAGTAACATCAACTGCTTCTGGATTAGTATACATATTATAACCAGCTTGTAATTCACCATCAGTAAGAATATTATCATCAGCTCCACCTGCTAGTGAACCACCAATAATTTCTTTACCTACACCATTAATACTATTAAAAATACTACCAGCCATAATTGAACCAACAGCAGTTGCCGTATCCGTAGTAAGTCCGTCAATTTCTGTTTTCTGACCCAACCAAATATATTTTGATTCATTACGTAAAACAGTTCCGATATAATTAGCAGTACCATCACTACGTTTTGCATCACTTGCTTTACTTACGAAACCATGTTTTTCTAAAACCTCACCCGGTTGACCTGTCCATAATCCATCTTCATCAATTACGAGAACATGCATCTCATCGTTACCAGTTTCAAGTCCACCATTTGCGGAGGCCATAGACTGGGAAAAATTAGGAGCTCTGTCAAAATTATTAATAAAAAGTCTTTGATGAGCTGATCGATTTGCATCAGTCAATCCAGCAGCAATAACCCAACCAGCATTATCCATTGCAAGTGCTTTTAAACTACTTCCCAAAATACCGGGATACTTTGCAAGAAATAATTGATTGACATAAGTATCACTATCATAATCATCTTTATTCAAAACAGTCGTTGTTCCTCCACCATCATCATCATCTCCAACTTGTGCATTTTTTGCATTTGCTCCAACATTTCTTACAACAACAAGATTATTAGAGTATGCAAGATAGTTAGCAGCAGTTAAAAACCACGTAGCATTATTATTTGCATCAGACAGTGGTTTACCAAATGTGTTTACTAAATCGTTTTCTGTCGTGATAGATGTTCTATCCAAAACAGGACCCCATTGAAACCCGCCTGCAATCGCGCCGATTGAGGTAGCAACATTAGGGACTACTGTCGTTAGATCTATCTCTGTGACATTAATTCCTGGGCTTACTTGAAACGCCATTTTATTTCTCCTTTACAATGAGTTACATTTTTTATATTAATATAAATTCATCAATGACGCATTATCTGATTATTTCGCATTCGTCCAAATTGTTCCTTCAACATCTCTCTCATATTCTTCTTGATTTATTCCATTGTTAATAATTCCAAATGGTGTTGTTAAATCTTCAATTTCACTTAGTTTATTTTTATAAAGATTACTTCTAATATTTTGATTGCTTAATTCTTTAAAATATTGTTGATCAACTAACCACGCAAACAAAACTAAAGTCATTACCAAATCATCGTTTGCTCCTTCTTCCGCAGCAAATGTATCACCACCAGACACAAATGTTGATAATTCTGAAATAACATCATAATCTGGTATTAAGAGTTTATCATCCTCAATTAAGGCTTTTAAATTAGAACAACCTATTTTTTTCATAGATTTAGTTGTTCTTACACCAAATTGTGAATCCCTTCTACCACCTACAAAACCGCTCAGTTGTTGTCCGTGCCTACCATACCACGCTGTTGAAAACAAGTTTTCGTATTCCAAATCGTGATGGAGAACATCAGAAACCTGAGATCCAATATCATTTACTTCAATAAGAATATAAGCATCATTATACTTCTTACCGATAATATTTATAATATTGGGAAAGACCAAGGGGGCTATTAGATTATCTTTGTATTTTGCTACAATTTTATATGGAATCTGTGTAATATCAAAAACAGTAAAAGCAGAATAATCATATCCCTGACCCCTCGCTACATCCACTGTTATAATATAAGAATGTGTTCGATCAACATCTTCAAAAACATCTACACCACTTTTTCTATATATTGGACTAGAATAAGATAATTCTTGTAATTTTTCATATGATACAAGTGTATTTGAAGAACCTAAAAATTCCGCTTCATATTCTTGTCGAAATGCATCTTCACCAATCGTCGATTCAATTTTATCTTTCCATACTTGAGTCCTATTTGGAACTGCTGACCAATGAACTTTAAATGGCTTAAAATCATTCGTACCTTCTACTGCATCATTCCAATATTTGTGAAACATATTAAAGCCATTTGGAGTAGATACAATAATAATTTTTGTTTCTGAACCAGAAGAAATAGTAGGATAAACAGAACGAATAAATTCATCTGCTATATGTCTCTGAACGTGGGCAAATTCATCCAATAAAATACAAGAAAATGAAAATCCTCGAATAGCACTCGAAGATGTGGAAGAAGCAATAATCTTACTTCCATTCTCAAGTTCTAAACTACCTTTATTCCATTCTCTCAAACCTTGTTGAAGATACTTGGGAAGATGTTGATATGCTATTTGAATACGACCAAGCAATTCCCTAGCCGTAGCAGCTTTATTAGCAAGAATACCAACTGTTTTAGATTGGTTAAAAAGAACATAATGTAGTAACCAACCAAGCGTAGTAGTTGATTTACCAACCTGTCGACCAGTTTTTACAATAACATTTCTATTTTCACTTATGGTTTTAATTAAATCTTTTTGGAAGGGATAAAGATCAAATGAAATTAAACCTTTATCAACATGAACAATCTTGGCATGTGTTTCTAAAAAATATATAATATTATCACGACACTTCACATATTCTTCAACTTCTTCTTTTGTAAAATTATGTTGAACGTCTGCTCTCTTTAAAAGCATATTCCCTAAATATTGATCGCTCATATCACTTATTTCTTTTTAGCTGTTAACAACTCCTGTAACTCCGCAGTACTTCCAATAAATAAACTATTATTTACAGTAGAAGGATCTTTTGTTTCTTTTTCTATTTCTTTTTTAGTTTTTTGTAATACTAAAAGTTCTTTAGTTGTATTTGTCAATCCAGATAGTAATTGTGTTACCACTTCAAATGCTCGTGGATTCTCAGACTCTTTAGCAACTGCTAAAATTTCATCAAGTGCAGCATTACCTTTTTCTATAAGAGTATGATATTGTTTTTGAGAAAATTCATATTCATTAGAAAGATCAATAGTATTTATATCAACCTTTGGTGATAAATCTCTTTTAACTAACTCACCAGAAATATCTAATACTTTATTTAATTTAGTTACGGTATCCTGTTTCATAAATCAGTAATTGTTTCTGTAAATCCAAAATCATCCTCTGGTGTAACTATCTCATGATCAAGTTCATCAATAACTTCATCTTCATTTAAATCCTCTAATGCTTTAGGTTTAATTTCTAAATTTACATCTTTCTTCTCATTAAAGTTTGCACCAATATTAGCATCTACTTCTCTAATAATTCCTTGATCAGATAGTCTACCATATATATGACCCTTAACTGTAAAGTTGAGAGTATGTAACAAAGCTCTTCTTGTTATAAAATCCCCTTCGTAAGTATCTTCTGTTGCAACACTATTTAATATAATTGGAATATCACGTATAATTCCCATAGTAGACATTTCATTCATAGCAACTTGAAATTCTGGTGTAAAATAAGGAAGTATCTGTTCCAATATTTGTGTACCATCATCACTATACTTTACCATAATAGTTAAAGTAATATTAAAATCATATGGAACAGGATTATAGATAGATACTAATTCTGTTGGAGTACTAGTTTTTACTTTTTTAAATTTTTTTGTAGTCTGTAATTTTCTTAGAGGATCATAAGCATAATCAGTAATTTCAAAAGACATTCGCGGTAATGTTATTGTTTCTTTTTGATTAAGCTTACTTAAAAACTTCATTGCAGGACCATATGCAATAGGAACCTTAAACTCACGTTCGATTGTTCCATCCGCCTTTAGGCGTCTTACAGAAATATCATTAAATACTGTTCCAAATAATACTACAATATTTCTTATATTTTTGTTATATGAAAAATATCCAAACATTAGAGATCACCCTCACTCCAAGGATCCATTTCAGAAAAGTCTAATATACTATCGCCATCAGTTTCCAAAATCTTATTATCAGCAAATGGTACTGTTGGTAATAACTGATCATCAGTTGATGTTAGATCCCAATTTGCACCACTTGTATCACCAGTAACATATGTATCAGTAGCAAATGTACCAACAATATTATAAACTCTTAATTTTCTTGTGCCAGGAGTCCAAGATGACACTATTGCTTTCGCAGTTGCTGTTGCTAATGTTCCACCCTGATATACCGGTTCATTTGGCGTATATGTTCCTAATCCACCAACTGCTAATAATAAATCAATTGAATATGCGTTCTCAGATTCAATTTGATCAATAGCAGCCACACCAGTATCAATTTTTTCTCCACTATATTGGAAAAGCTCACATGTTAAATCAAAAACATAATTTTTTCCAACTTGATAAAATGGTTGTTCATTTTCAACATATTTAATTTCAAACAATCCTTGTGATAATGGAAACCATATTAAATCACCTTCTAGTGGGTGATCCATACCTGTAACAGTTTGAAATCTATCAGCATGAACTGTTAATATCAATTCATCATTAACATCTAATCCAAATTTAGTAATAGAATCATCCGGCCCACCAAAATTGTCAAAAGTCTTAATAAACATTTCAATATCATATTTAACATCGAATTGTGATAAAACATCCTCATCCAATATTAAATCTTCTTTAACAAGAGTTCTTGGCATATACATTACATCTTGACCAGCCTGTTGTATAAGTTCTCTGTTAAGTTCACTTATTAAATTTTGATCTTTTATTGAGTTTTGAAAATAACTATTAGTAGCCATTAACCTATCATCCCATCAGGCGGAAGCTCATGTTTCATATTCATTTCATCTTCTATCTTTGTAATTTCTTCTGTTGCTTCCGTAAATATTGTTTGTCCATCTAATGTAATTCCACCGGGCAAAGTAACACCTGTAAATTTCTTTAAATTACTTCCCCATTGCTGTTTAAGTAATGCTGTAGCATATTTTTTTAAGAATGCATCATTATAAACCTCAGGATATGTAGCAGGATCAAGAGCTCGATATGCTTCTACAACAAGAATAGATCCAACAGAAAATTTACCAGCCCAATCAGTTTCCAAATACATTTTATTTTGTTTCCTATTAAACATCATTGTAGGTTGAATAGAAAACAAATGTTCTACTAATGAAAAATTAGTTTGTGTCATAGCCCAATTAATCAATGTAGATCCACTAAAATTTTCTAAATCATTTAATCGTAACTGATATTCTTCATTGAAAAATCCAGTTTGGAAAGCATTAAAGTTTGGAATCGGAAGGACACGGAGAACACTAATAACAGGATCAGCAATATCAATATATTCATTTTCAATATCATCTGCATCTAATGTATGTTTAAGAAAAACTTTTTCTACACCATCAAAATGATACTCTTGAAAAAATTCAATTGCATCGTCTATTCGATCACTAATTTGGTCATCATCCAAATTTAGTTCTGTTACTGGATGACCAAGTCGTCTTTTACAATAATCAATAAGTTGAGGTCTTGTAGATACTGCCATTTATTACTCCTTTATGCATAATGCGATTTTGTCGCATCGAAAATTGCTTCAAACATAGGAACTGAATTACTAAATGATGATGTTAACCCATTACCACTTCCGCCACTACTTAAATTACCCCAGAAAGCTTGTTTCCCCCACCGATAACCTTGTGGAGTGTGCTCACTATAATTATCTGGTCTCGCAGCCATCATCCATGGTCTATTTGCAGCACTAAAAGTACTAGAAGATTCAGTTGAAGAACTGTAAATCGTAGTTAAATTTGTATCACTCTGTAGACCCTGACATATAACCATCCCACCACTCATTTTATGCCAAGTTGCATAAAAACACCATTTGTTTGTATAAGTCCAATCTGGGATAAGATTACCCAGAGCAGTATGACGATTTGTATTACCAGCGTGTACTTGCGGTGCCCGTGGGTGGCTGACACTTCTACCATAAGTGAAACCAAACTGTCCTGATGGTCCCCAATCACCATCATTCAAAAACCATATCATACCACTGTTTTCACCACCCGGGTCATCAAATTCTGTTGTTGCATATACCCAACCACAATAAGCCATTGTATTAATGGTGTTGTTACTAACATACTGCCAGTAAGTACTAGCCGAACCGTAATCAATGCGCGGATCTCCAGAACCATTAAGAAAATATTTACCATCACCAGAACCACCTATGGTCATATCAGTCATTGTTCCGCCAGCATTATGATTTGGTGATACGTTATTAACTGTTGATCCAGAACCGGAATAACAAGCACTATCAGCAGGATCCATAATCAAAATATTGTTTGCATATG
>PBHE01000039.1 GCA_002719335.1 Acidimicrobiaceae bacterium | reverse complement strand
GCAGCCCGGTCGTAGTCAAAGAGAATGTGACCTGACAGTGTCAACACGTCGCGCCGAAATCGTTGAAGAGGTGAGTCCAAGAAATGGCTACTAGCGCCGGCTCCATCGTTGATGAGGACGAGCACCTGTTTCACCAAATCCACTACGTGGGCGCAGTCCATTCGTATTCGCACTCGTTTTGCCGGTGAAGGGTACGGTTCGTCGCGAAGCGGAGCGCACAAATCTTGCACGGCAGCGTCAAACATCAGTCTCGCTGTACGCATGACGGACGCGGCTCTAGCAAGACGCACCTGGGCAGTGCTTGAGTCCTTTTGCTGACCGCCGAACATCAGCTTTCTTTCATATAGGCGCTCGGTAAACAGTTCCAGTGAGCGTTCCCCCGCTCCAACTGAAGTCGCGGTCGCGTCGAGCGACAACAAAGCAAGCATGTCCAATCGGTATAGGGGGTTTGGGGAAACGAGCTGGCCTGGAGCCTCGCGCTTTGATATTTGCTGATAAGTGATCGCTCTCCGGTCGGGCACGAACGCTTCTTCAATGATCATGTCGTTGCTGCCCGTCGCTCGCATTCCTTCGGTGTGCCAAACGTCGACTACTTCGACGTCTTCCATAGGGAGCAGCATCAGAGCCACTTCGTCTTTTTCCTCGAAAGCGGCAATAGCAGTAACCAAGGCCCATTGGGAATGCATCACCCCTGTCCCCCATTGCCACCGGCCACTCAACTTCCAGCCGCCGTCAACACGTTCGGCTCGACCTGTCGGGGCAAGGGTCGCAGGTGCTAGCGCATAGTTGCGGTCGGCCCAGAGTTCCTCTTGAGTTTCGAGCGGATACAGAGCGAACTGCCAGTTGTGATGGATAAGAAATGCGGTGACCCAAGCACTTGACGTATCGCCCTTGGCGAGTTCTCGAATCAGTTGAGGGATGATGTGAAAATCGACCTCGGAACCTCCAAATCGTTCAGGGACGAGAGTCGAAAACAGACCAGAGTCCTTGACTGCCGCAAGGGCCGTGTCAGTAAGTTGACGCGCTTTTTCACCTTCCCAAGCCTCGTCGCGAAATACCGCCGCGACGTCTCTCGCAGCTACGAGGAGCGGTTCATCAACCATTTTCTTCACTGGCCTCCGAGATTGGGTCGAACCAGAGGTACGCGAAATTCTTTTCGATGGATTCGACGCGAATATTCACAGGGAGGCCGATCGTTAAGTCATTTTGTGGTCCCGAGAACGTACCAACGAATCGGACACCTTCCAGGCTTTCAACTACCACGGTCGCATATGGCAGCGAGTCGGTCCACGCCGAATCGATGGTGAAATGTGAGAGCGACCATGAGTAAACAGTTCCAGTACCTCGAGACATGCACCGTAGGGGGCGCAGTAGTTGCGCATCAGTTCTGCAAGGGTCGCTGTGGTAAGCGACTTGCTCGCTGTGGTCTGTGAGTCGCTGTAGGTCGTGAGGTGTACCCATCCCAGCCGAGCGCAACCAGCACAGTGTCGGCCACTCCTGTTGCTATGGCCATAGCTGCGGACTGAAGCGCCGCTACTGAGCTGGCTCCGCCCATGTGAATGGTGGCTGAGTATCTCAGGCCGTCGATCCCTAGTTGGGCCGCTATTTCCTCGCTGCTGATGTAACCCTCGGGTGGCAAGATCCCGTTGACGTCTTTGGGGCTGAGCCCCGCGTCGTCAAGAGCGGCAACACTGGTTTCGAGGATTAGCTGAGCTGCGTCAACAGGATCGCTTCGGTAATGGGGAGTTTCTCCAACCCCAACCGCTGCACAGGACGCTGAGAGATTTGCGTGATGCGAGATCATGGAGCCCCTCGATTGCCGAGGACGAGGCTAACGGCTAAGTCTGCATCGAGTTCCGACGGTCGCGCTGACTTGACGGCTCTCACCAATGACGTTCACCCGAGGAAAGATAACAGCGAAGCAGCTATTGGAGGCCATCGGGTGTTTCAAGGAATAGCCTTTCGCTATGTCCAATCCTGAACGCATGAGCGACGCTGAGGCACACGCAGCTATTACCAACACCATCCTTAATTACGCCGAATACGTAGACGGTGGAGAGATTGAGCTCTGGGCTGAGTTGTTCTGCCGGGATGCCGTTTTCGATGAAGGTAGAGCGATAACGGGCCGTTCAGCTATTGAGGCGCTCCTCCCAAAACTACTGCGGCTGTTCACTGCCACTGCACACAACATCAGCAATATCCGAATACAACGAACCGCGTCAGATCGTGCCAACGCGACGTCGTACGTGCACGCATGGCATCGAAAGCTTGATGGGACCGATTTCGAATTTTGGGGTCGTTACATCGACGCGTTCGCGTTCGAAGACGATGAATGGCGTTTTTCTTCGCGAAAAGTAGAGCAATTTGGTGCACGTGGACTTGAGATCGAAATCGATCAAGTGCCTCGTCGCGAACCGAAAGTTTCATAGAACTCCGCATCGCTGACGTGGGTTCTTCGGCTGAACGAGCACTTACCGGTGGGGACCCATCCTTTCGATATAAGACATTTCGCCCACCCAATTGTGGTCACCCATCGACCTGAAGGTTCTTTTGTTGATCAACCAACCGTCATCCGTGCGCGAAAACTCGTCGCTGTACCTACCGAAGATCCAAGCGTCTGGTTGATGGTCGTGAAATTCGTGCCACGCATTGACGTAGGAGATGGCCAACGCTTCGTCTTCACTTGGGAAGGCAACTTCAACATTTGAAACGAAATGCGCTGATCTGGCGTAAAGGCGGTCGGTTCCAATTGAGAAAAATTTCGTAGCCGCCGCCCGGCCCTCCACGATCGGGAGCGCCCCGCCGTAATCCAGATAGCAGTCTTCGGTGAAAAGACTGACGACGTCTTCCGGTCGATTGTCATCAATCGCACGACAGTAAGCGGACAGCAAGTCGACTATTTCTTGTCGGTCTGATAATTCGCTAAGTGAATAAGTCATAGCTACCTCGTTTATTCCAATTAAGACGGGAAGCCTGTCTATGTTTCCCGATGGTCGGTTGTTGATCCTGGGATGGATTCTCGAGGCAGACCAAGCGCCCGTTCACCGATGATGTTTCGTTGTATTTCGTCGGTACCCCCAGCTATCGACATCCCGGCTGCGAAAAGCGCCGACTTAAGAAAATGTCCTTCGTCGATAGCGTCATCATCTGCGAGCTGTGATGCCGGCCCAGAGACAAAGCCGAGATCGCGAAGCTCTCGACACAAAGCCGCATTGAGTAATTTGCCCACTGAGGGATGCAGTTCGCGGCGGGCGTTAAGGTCTAAGACTCTTCGGTGAATTTTTGCTTTGATAACTGACTCTCTCAGGACAGGGTCTTCGCCGGACGCAAGTTGGTTGATAAGACTGAAGGTGACGTCGTCTTTCACTGAACCGGTCGCGTAGAAGAAACCAGAGGTGGCTCCTCCCTTCTCCTGGTCGCGCTGCACCTGACCTACAGGAGCGTTGAGATCAACCTGGTTGATTACATCACCTCCACCGTCATGGCCCACAGCATCAGCGTCTCTTTCATGCTGAAGCATGGTCATCGCAACCCGCCAACCCTCACCTAATCCGCCGATGATGTCTTGGTGGTCTACTTCCGCATTGGTTAAAGACACTTGGTTGAATTCTTCGTCTCCTGTCATGTCTTTGAGAGGAGACACAGAAACTCCTGGTTGCTTCATATCGATAATGAAAAAGGAAATGCCGGCATGACGATCCGCGTTCGGATCAGTTCGGGCCATGAGAACAGCTCTCCTAGAAGCATGAGCACCTGTGGTCCAAACCTTGGACCCGTTGATGATCCAGCGGTCCCCGTCGCGTTTAGCCAAAGTCCTCAATCCAGCTAGATCCGAACCCGCGTCAGGTTCGCTGAATAGCTGACACCACATCTCTTGACCGGTCGCGATGGATTCGAGGTAACGGTTGATGAGTACCTCGTTGCCGTGTTCCATCAGTGTTGGAGCGACCAGTGTCACGCTCACGTCGTTAGGGACTCCGAAAGCTCCAACGGTGGTGCGGGCACGTTCAACCTCTGTGTGCTCTAGGTGGCTCAGACTCTTCCCGAAACGTCCGAGGGGCCAATGGGGATACCCCCAACCCGATTCGGCAAGCAGTCGCCACCAGGCAGCCACCGACATCGACGGATCCCAGTTGTCGACGAACCAGCGCCGTGCTTCTTCATAGACCAACTTGCTCCACCCCAATCTGCGGGCTGACACACCACGATTCCCACAGAACAACAGCCGAACCTAGGCTATGGCCGATGGTCGGCGCACTGAAACCCTTCGCTCAACTGAAGGTGGTGGAGTTGGCCGGCTCGATCGGTGGGGCTTACTGCGCAAAACTTTTCGCGGACAACGGAGCTCAAGTAGTGACTGTTGGCGAGTCTCGATTAACACGAAGCCAGTCCGCTTATCTTGATCAAGGAAAGTTAAAACCATCTTCGTCATACAGCTCTGTGATGGATCAAGCCGACGTCATTATTCAAAGTGATCCCCGCAGCTCATTTCGTGAGCCGTTAGTTCGCGCAGGTCCTAAAGCGATCGTCGTGGGAATCTCCCCCTATGGCTCTTTTGGCCCATATTCAACTTGGCAGGGTACGGCTGCCACCATTTATGCACATTCCGGACACACCTACCTGACAGGGGACCCTCAGAGAGAACCGCTGATGGGTCCTTCAACTCACCCCTTGTATGCATCTGGACTTTTCGCGTTTGTTGGCGCGATGGCCGCCTTATTCGACAGAGAACGCAACGACCAGATCCATTCAGTGGAGGTGACACATCACGAAGTTCTGACTGCCCTTCACCAGATGAGCTTCGTTCGCTACCAGCTGGGAAAAGACATCCTGTGTCGCATGGGCAACCGGTGGACGGGACACGGTCAACCCAATGGCATGTACCGCTGCGCTGATGGTTGGCTTGCTCTGTCAGCCCCTACTGATCTGCAGCTTGAGACGCTTCTTGCGATAACGGGGCTGTCCGATCTTCTCGACGATCCGCGGATCGATTCGCCTGCCGATTTCCAGGAATTTCCTGAACTATTGGATGAGCACCTCGCCCCATGGTTGTCCCAACGAAACGCAGGCGAGGTCAGCGAACTATTCCAAGCAGCTCAAATTCCGGCCGCTCCAGCTAACACCATCTTGGGACTCTTGAACGACAGTCAATTGAAGTACCGGGATTTCTGGCGAAAAGCTGGTCGCTGGTCGGTTCCAGGCGCGCCTTTTCGATTTTCATCGACAAGTGGAACGCCTTCTGCCTTGCCCGACCCAGAATCTGCTGGAGGACCGTTGTCGGGAATTCGAGTGCTCGACCTCTCAAAGGTTTGGGCGGGACCTCTTGCTGCTCGAATTCTGGCGGAACTCGGAGCGCAAGTAATCCAGGTTGAAGCGCCTTGGGGAAGGGGTCCACGCGAAATTCCAGAGTCTTTGGTTGTTGCCCAACGATTCCATCCAGACAATATTCAAGGCCCCGACCAATGGAACCGGAATGGTCATCTAATCAAATACGGATTGAACAAAGAGTCTGTCGTTCTCGATCTGAGTCGAACTGAAGGGTTAGCGACGTTTGAACGATTGGTCCCCACCGCCGATGTGCTAATTGAGAACTTTAGCCCCCGAGTGATGCCCCAACTTGGGTTAGATGAGCATCGTCTCCATTCGTTAAATCCTGATCTGATCTATATGACGATGCCTGGTTATGGAAGGTCTGGACCTGCCGAGAATTGGGTGGCTTACGGCACGACAATTGATTCTCATGCCGGACTCTCACAACTGGTTGGTTACAGGGATGAACACCCTTGGAAATGTGGGGTCGCGTGGCCAGATCCGATCGCGGGCCTTCACGCAACCGCGGCAATACTCGTTGCCCTGTGGGACAGGCAGAGCAAGGGCGGCGTCACTATTGAAGCGGCACAATTCGAAGCGACAATATCGGTCATCGGTGATGTGATCGTTGAAGCGCAAATGGATGGTCACGAACCATCGTTAATGGGTAACCGCGACCAAGATTTCATTCCCCAAGGGGTGTATCCCTGTGAAGGAGTAGACCAATGGATCGCTATTTCCATAGTTGATGAACTGGCTTGGGAAGTTCTTTGTGAGATAGCCGAACTGCCAACTGATTGGCTCGGTCTCACTCGATCGGAACGTTTAATGCTTCACGACAGCATCGACGCTGAGCTCGCCAGTTGGACGCACAACTTCGACCAAATTGACCTCGCCGCCAAGCTTCAGGAGGTCGGGGTCGCAGCTGCGCCAGTGCTGAATATTCCAGGGGTTCTAGGCGATGTTCATTTAGAGGCTCGATCAGCGTTTGGACGGGTCGACCAACCTCAAGTTGGCCCGTTGGTGCTTCCTCGCCTTCCGATTCATTTTTCTGCGGCGTCGGAGCGGCCGCCGATGCGTCCCGCAGCACTATTGGGACAAAACACCGAAGCGATACTTATGGACGTTGCAGGCTTGTCGCGCTTCGAATTGAGTGAGTTGGAGAACCTGGCAATCGTGGCAACTGAGCCGCCGATCTGATTTGTTCGCCGCTTCACGTTGATCAGGACTGCTTGGTTTCCAAATTTTGACGCATCTCGGTGCCGATGACCTCGAAGCCAAGCTTTTCGTAGAAACCGCGGTTGCCCTCTGTGGAAGGCACAAGATAAAGCCCGATCTCGGCGCAACCGCGCTGTTGCGCATCATCAATGGCGCGCTGGACCAGAATGCGGCCCAAATTGAGGCCTCTTGCCGAGTCATCGACAATCAATTCCTCAAGTTCGCAGTATTCACCGCCATAGCGAATTGTCACGTTGTAGGACACCGTCGCGATACCCAGGATCCTCTCATCGTTTTCAGCGACGATGACGGCGCCACGTTCGCCTCGAAGGTGAGACTCGTAGACCGTGACCCACCGTGAGTTCGGTGCCTCGCCGGCAAGTTGTTCAATCAGGTCAAAAACTCGCGATTGATCGGTGGCTGTCGCCGGTCGGGTGCGTACACCATTGGGATGCTGCTCAACGGTCATCAGGGCGTCTGGACTTCAGGCGAATAGATGTCGTGTGCACCGAACTGGTTGCGCTTCACTGGATTCCCGGTTTCGGCGTAGTGAGCCACCCCCTGGACAACCCCACGAAGGTAGGGAGGGATAGCCGTACGAATCACCTTCTCCTCGTAGTTTTCACGCGCAATTGGATCGACGTCGGAGCGGACATAGGAGGTGACTTTGATACCAAACTTGCACGATGTGGCGGAACTGGGATCAATCGACCAAGTGGCCACCGCTGTTGGGTCGGGTGGTGGACCGACAATGAGGTCGTAACCGCTTCCCTCGCGCCAATCGAGTACGTCACGTTGGTAATGCACACCGCTGTAATAGCGGACGTGATCGCGGCCCCCGGGGCCTGGCCATCGATCAACTTCGTTCGTCGCGCAGAAGGGGTGCACGTTAGTGAGATTGCCGCTTTCACTTATCGCCGCCCACACATCCGAGGCTGCAGCAGCGATGTCCCAAGTCGCTTCGATGGGTCGCGCAGGTTCCATATTTCGTGCAGCGAACATCTCGTGAAACTCATTCATCCGATACCCCAGCGCGGTGCAGTTAACCGCTGTTCGACACTATCTCACGATGCAGGCGGGTCATTTGGTCAGGAAAGCAGCACCAATCATTGTGTCCGCTCGAGCAAACCCAAAATCGCGTCGACACACTGATCGGGCTCATGCTCCTGGATGAAATGGCCCGCGTTTTCGATGATCACATGGGGTTGATTCGCTGCTCCAGGAACGCTTGAGGACATTAGACCCTGCAAAGGTCCAGTGACTTTGTCATCGGCGCCAAACGCAGTAGTAAGCGGTACTTCACATTGAGCCAACAGCGACCATGTTTCCCAGCAGATCGGAGCGCTTGGATGCACGCTCGAGGTAGGAACGAGCAACGGAAACTGGCGAGCCCCTGCTGCGTAGACCTCCTCGGGAAAGGGAGCGTCGTAAGCCATCTGCTCTTTATCTGAAAGTTGGAAACCTGTCGGGTTAAGTGGAGACAAGGTCCCACCGACACAAACGGACGCCCAAAATGGCGTGACGTCTTGGGAGAATTGTCGCCACGTCGAAAAGCCGTCGTCATCGTTCATGTGGATATCGCGTCCAAGTGGCACGCCAGTGTTCGATACGACAACGCCCCTGTAGGTTTCTGGGTGTCGGGCCATGTGGCTGAGACCGATTAACCCACCCCAGTCCTGGCAAAACATGGTGACAGTGCCTAACGGTGATGCGCTCTCGATGCCATCAATGGTCTCAGTCAACCATCGAAGATGGCGTCCGTAGGTGTAGTCATCACGCAAGCTCGGCTTATCTGAACGACCGAATCCCACTAAATCAGGGGCAATTACCCGGCAGCCCGAACGGACAAGCCCAGGAATCATTTTTCGGTACAGATAGGCCCAAGTTGGCTCGCCGTGAAGTAACAGAACAGTCGGCCCAGTTCCCTCGTCCACGTAATGGACACGAAGCCCTTCGCTGATAGTCACGTAGCGGGGTTCGAACGGCCAGTCGATGAGCGACGCGAACCGTTCATCTGGAGTCCGCAGAAACTCCAATCCAGTCGGCGAGGTCATGATCTGAGACATACAACGGACACTAACCGTCTTAACCTCAGTGCTTTTACAGGATCAGCCGAGGAGCGCTGCTGTGGGTGATGGTGGACGCAATGCATTTATCAGAGGTCAAGCACCTCTGGTGATCGATCCCATAAGAGGTCACCGTCGAAGCTCAACGAATAGTCAGGTTCGAACCGACCGAAGAGATCCTGCCTTTCATCGAAGCTGAGCAACGTTTTTTGCTTCGGGTTGTGAGCGATGAGGATTATGCGACGGGATTTCTTCTTCAACGCGGCCTCAAAGCGGTGCAAACGATTTCGTCATGTTCGGCCGGAACGAGGCCGGCGGACAACGATTCCACAAATGGGTAGATCGACTAGTTGACACCGAATCCGAGTCCGACGTGCTAGCGCTGGTTGATTAGGCCACCTATGAACCTCAACGCTAGTTAGTTGGCGTCGATTAGAAACCAGAGCGACATCGCTGGTTGCTTTAATCGGTTAGGGGTTTGAAGCGGTGAGGTCGAGGTCGCTGTTGCGGCCTTCGGTCGCGTAGGGAAAGCGTTCGACGGTCGCCCTGATCTCTTTGAGGGCTTCTCCATGGTTGCCCCACAGCACCGTCAATTCGGTTCCGATTGCTGCCGCGGCGATGTCGATGCAGCCCATCGAAATGATCTGCCTAAAGCGGGAACTGTACGCGGTGCCAGATGACCAACCGATCGGTTCGTCGTTGAGTAGGACGTGATCGGCGTGTGCCATCGGCCATCGTTGAGGCGCGTAGGGGAACTCGATCGGTCGGTACGGATCGCCATCGCTAAACAGACCAGCGTAGGTATCCAGAACGTCTTTTTCATTCCAACGGAGAGTGACCGTGGTTCGTTCAGGGTGGTCCATCTCGGATTGCAGGGGCCCCCGACCCGGAAAGTCGTGATCAAATCGGGCCAAGTTGTGCCAACCCACCTCGACCGGTGATCGGGTACGGGCCCGCCGATCGGTTGGATCAACTGAACCGGACACGTTGCTCCACATTGCCGCGATCTCTGGATGCTGAGTGGGATCCATGGCCGGGGCGAAAGTCCAGGTCATCTGGGGAAAGCCACCCTCGATGTGATTCACCAGATAGGTGCCCCACCCCAGCCGCTGCAGCCCGAACTCCTGCCCCGCCTGGTAGACCGCATCATAAATCGCGGGCCCATCGACCATCGGCCCGTGAAGCTCATAGGCCAGGTTGCCTGTCATCCCGATACGGCCAATCTCGGTCGAGATGCCGTTGATCGTCGTGTTGCGGAAACGCAGAAACTTGATGTCTCGTAGATCTTCATCGGAGGCCCTCTCTAATACTTGCAGCGAGGTAGGTCCGGCTATTTGAAACAAGTAGTGATCCAGTTGCTTGATGGCGACACCGTCAGCTACTTCGTCAAGGCCAGCGCGTCCGGGCGGTCCGCCCGCGAATGACTCGAATTCATCCTCCGCTTTCCGTTCCACGACGCCGTGTGCAACAACCAACCCTTCGTCGTTGCACATCACTGCGTGTTTCATCGAACCGATTGGAAAGGTTGCGAAGCTGTTGATAACTAGGCTCTCAAGCCACTTAGACGCGCCTGGTCCTGTGATTGAGATGGGTCCAGTTCTCGATAATCCCGCGTGGATGTAGCAGCCGTCGACCCAGGAACGGCTCTCGAGCTGCCAACCGCCGAACTCCCAGGCCCGCACGCCTGGAACAGTCGTACCCCAGTTGTAGGCGTGGTACAGCACGTGGTCCGAATAAAAGGGGTGCGGTAATCGAGCCGAAAACCTTGACTCCATAGGTACGTTCCCTTCATCCGCAGCTCGAGTGCACATTAGCTTTCTACTGCAGCGAACTTGTTGGTCCGCGAGTCCATTTTTGCATCACCCATGGGCACGCAGTCGCCTCGTCTGAAGCCAGTCCTTCTGAAGGAACATAACTGTGCTGAACTAGCGGCAGCGCCCAGGTGAAGGACCAAACCATGTCGAATTCTGAAGGACCCCTGGTGTTAGGAGCTACTGCGGCAGATCCCAAAAGAGCAGTTTTGATTTGGAACGCCATCCGCAAGTACTTCGTAGAGGCCGGATTTCCTGTCGAGTACGCCCTTTTCTCAACCTATGACGCTATGTCATCAGCACTTCTCGCTGGACATATCGACATCGCCTGGAATGCTCCAATGGCCCACGCTCAACTACTCGAACAGAACTCTGACTGTCGCACGTTAGCGATGCGCGACACTGACGAAGACGTCACGAGTTTGCTGATTGTCCGTGGCGACAGCGATATCGAAACGATTGAAGATCTTCGCGGCCGCCGCCTTGCGTTAGGTGTAGAGACCTCAAGCGAATTGTGGCTCTTACCTGTTCGTCAACTAGTCGAAGACGGCTTAGACGTTAGAAATGAATGCTCGCTAATTGAACTGGAGCCAACTCAATATTCTGACCTGCAGCATTGGGTAGATGACCAAACTATCTTCGACGCAGTCATAAATTATTCAGCTGATGGCGGAATCATTTTTGAACCTTGGCTGCGGCCTCTAATGCGCAGACACGGTCTTGAAGGGGACGACGTAAGAACTGTCTGGCAAACGCGTGGCTACGCACATTGCGCGTTCACATCCGGCCCTGCGCTGAGCGAAAGTCGGTCCGACCAGTTCGTTGACCTCCTGCTCGCCATGAATCCAGATGATCCAGACATCGCAGAAATGATGAGGATGGAACATTTAACAAAATGGGTTCGCGCAACCGACGACGGGTGGTCGGACCTTCGCAAAGCAATCGTGGAAGCTGACTTAGTAGGAAAGATCTATTAGGGCTAAGCGTGCGCGACGTCATGCGAAGCACTGCCGACACGCCCACTCGTCGAACTCTGACTTCAATCAACTCGGAAAATAAGTCGACATCTGGGGATCTCGTTCATCGGTGCGAGTGATGCAGGACTTGTGGTCCCATTTGGCCGCCCACCACAAAAACCCCCCGTCGGAGTGCGTTCGTTCTTGTTCGGAGGGTCTAGGCGGGGGGCCTTACGATGGAACAATGAGCAATGAGATCCAAACTTGGCACTACGGCCTGGTTGCTCGCTGGTGGGCAGAATTTAACGAAGGCGGAAACGACATAGCATTTTTTCAAAACGTCATCGAACGTTGCGGCGGAGCCGCCTTGGAAGCGGGCTGTGGGACCGGTCGCCTGCTTCTCCCATTCCTACGGTCAGGCTTAGATGTAGATGGCAGCGACGTTTCCCCGGACATGATCGCGTGGTGTGCAGCAAAGGCTGAAGCCGACGGACTGTCACTCAACCTTTATACGCAGGCAATGCACGAACTGGACCTGCCGCGCCGATATCGCACAGTTGTCCTTTGCGGCGCATTTGGCCTAGGTGGCGACCGCTCAACTGATCTTGAAGGTTTGCGGCGCATTCACTCGCAGTTGGAATCAGGCGGAACACTCGTTATGGATCACCATTTAGGAAAGTACAACTTGGACTCGGACACGATGTGGCAGATTCCCGAGAATCTTGAGTTGCCTGGTCCATGGCCCGACAAGGGCGATCGTCGACGTATGAGCGGCGGAGGCGAGTTGGAGTTACGCACCCGTCTCGTGGGGGTCGACATGGCGGCACGGAGCATCGTGCGCGAAATCTCTGTCCTCCAGTTCGATAATGGCATCGAGGTCGCAAACGACGCGTATTCGATCGTGATTTGTAGCTATTCCGCTACGGAGGTGGAGAACATGCTCATCGAAGCGGGGTTCGGTGAAGTCCGAGTTACCGGAACTCTCGAGGTGCAAGATCCAGCCCTCGATGCCGAGCGCATAGTTTTTGAAGCAACCGCGTGACCCACCTCGGCACATCGGCGGGACGGGCGGTAGCGTCGGGGACGCACAAGGGGAGAACGAGATGACTAAACACGTACTACTGGTGTTCACCAGTCCGGTCGAGGGCAGAGAGGACGAGTACAACGCCTGGTATAACGACGTGCACCTCGGGGAAGTCCTTACAGCGGACGGCTTTGTCCGGGCGCAGCGATTTAAGGCCGGCGAGATGCTGCCATCTGTTACAGAGCACGAGTACGTAGCTATTTATGAGATTGAGGATCTTGATCCCAGCGAAGCGATGAAATCTCTAAATGGAGCTGCCGGATCTTTTACGATGACCGACGCTGTTGAACTCAAGCAATCAAAGATGATGTTGGCATCGCAGGTCAGTGACTTAGTCGAGGCCTAGGTGTTAGCCAAATCCGCCTAACGAACCGACCTCTCTCCCGGGAGGTCTTTTCCTCTGTCTTTTGCGAAAACGGTGCGTCGCTCAGTTTTCGCGAAACCTCCGAAGCACGAAGGCTTCATCTGCGTACAAGCGACCCAGCAGCACTTCCAATCTCGTTCCATCGATATCAACTCCGCGACTGATACGAACCGACCCTGTCAGGAAGACAGGGCGTCTCGGACCTTCCGAGCGGCGGTGTTAGCGACAACGCTCAGCGGAAAGCCCGCGTACTGGCTGACAAAGATCGGTATCTCTGTCAGATCGCTTTCATGGAGATCGCCTTTCGCCATTCCAGCGCTGAACTGCAGCTTGAGGATGGCGTCATTACCTTGGGCGGCAACGATGCCGAGAATCAGCAACCGCCGATCACGGGTGCTGAGACCCTCACGCGACCAGTACTCCGAAAAAAGGTTTTCCATTGCCATTCGCTCAAATTCTTCGGGATCTTCAGAGGCCTGACGTGGATATACCTCTTCGAAATTGCGTGCCCCGGCTTGATATCTGTCCGATTGCGCTCCCACATTTCCCCCTCATTATTTATTCGCGATTCACTACCAGCCTGACTTAATCGGAATGACAGACGCCGCTCTTCGGAGCGGTCTTTTGTCGTTCTCGACGCTACGCGGGAAGCGCCGTTATTGCCGGTTTATTGATTGGTTGAGTCCACTCCGCTGCTGGAATATTGGTTCCGACGACGAGTCGGTGGGTTGAACTGACAAGTTCCTGATGTAACCACCCTGCAGGTGCTGTCAGTCGGCAGCCAGGTTTCGCTTCGTAGACAGTGCCATCGGGGGTGGCAAAATTAGCTTCACCTGAGATCAACCAAATGTTCACATTGAACTCGTGCCAGTGCACTTCTGTATCTTCAGTGTGTTCGGTGTCATAGGCAACGGCGTGAAGACCCATCTTCTCGGCTTCAGCGAGTGCTTCTTGTTCGGTGATGGGATCGCCTTGCGTGAACTCGAACTCCATATCTCTTTCGCCCTTTGTGTCGTGTTGTTGGACATTCTCTCAGACTTTTGTCGCTGTAGGCCACGACCTAGCGTTCTAGTTGTGGGCGCCACAGGATTCACCCTCCACAACTAAATTACATCTGCATTTCATGGGAGCAGCCACGAGGGGGACCCGATATGTCTTGCATGGAAAGCAATTCAACAACTATTCCCATTCGGAAGTCGACCGATGACGGCACATTTAGTTCGGACGATCAGCGACACGACCGACCGAGGTTGCCAAATGCAACGACCCCAATGTGGTCGAGTGTGGTCGAAATTGACAGAGAGGAACACGGTGTTCCCATCAGCGTTCACGAAAATTTGGGACCCGTTTCTCAAGAAAAGCGTCAACAGCTTCACGATGTTCGGGCGTCAGCCCAGCTTCCTCGTTCGACCTTCCCTCACGACGCTGGACAAGATCTAAGTCGGTTTCGCTCCCATTCTCAGTCAGTAACCGTTTAGTGAGTTGCACCGATGAGGGAGCATTCTCGGCGTAGCTACGAGCCCGTCGGACCGCGGCATCGACCACGTCGTCAAGCACAACTTCATCAACGAGACCAATTTCCTTGGCCTCGTCGCCCGAAACAGTCCTACCCGACAGAGCCAAGTCGGAGGCCATCCCCCAACCACAGCGTTGCACCAAGTAGTGAGAGGAAGCTAACTCGGGGACAACGCCCATCTTCACAAACCGCGCAGACAGCTTGGCGTCAGATCGGGCCACTATGAAATCCATTGACAGCAACATGGTCAGCCCGAGCCCAACCGCCGGGCCGTTAACAGCGGCCACCATGGGCTTGGACTCACGCACCAGTCCTACCCAATTCACTGACTTGGTTAGCTCTCCATATCCTTGCGATTCACCATCCAACGTTTTAGCGAACACATCGCCAATGTCAGCGCCAGCACAGAAGGCCCTGCCTTCACCCGTCACCACGAACGCGCCAACGGACTTCTCGATGTTGCCCTCTTCAATAGCGTGCACCAACTCAACATGCATGCGCTCTGTCCAGGCATTTAGCTTCTCGGGCCGGGCGAGAACCAAAAGCCGAACCTCTTCCCGATCTTCCACTTTGATCTGTTGATAATCCATGGGACCTCCTGGCCGTCAACGACCATTTGAAACCGTAGCCCCCAAGAGCGACCCAGCGTCTATGACTACGCGTTTGGTCCGGTCGCTCTGGAAACCGGCCCTGGAGTGCTCGTGCTCTAACCTCATAAACACACGGAAACCTAGTGCCAGAGTTTTAGATAGACCGTGGGCGCTGCAGAGTTCAACCCACAACCAGGAAGGCTCCTCTCAATGGGCAATCACCACATCGAGATCACGTATTGCGTCCCGTGAGATTATTCAGCCCACGCCGTGAGCGTGGCGGGCGAGTTGCTCTCTAACTACCAACACCAGATAACGGCCTTGCACCTGGTGACGGGCGACAAGGGTGTTTTCGACGTGCGGGTAGATGGGGATCTGATTTACTCCAAGGACGAAACGGGTCGGCATGGCGAACCCGGTGAAATGGTGGACCTTGTGAGGGGCATCTTCGAGGCCTGAGACTCGGGCCCTCATCGAGACATACCCACTAAGCCCCATCGGGTGTAGCGAAAATGGACCTCGTGCACCACGGGGGGGTTGAGCTATGGGCGTTACAGCGTTAAGCATCCGCAGGTAAACGCAACACCGACGCCGTGAATCCACCGGGGCCGACTATGAAAGGGGTCCAAACTGTGTTGTATGGAAGCAAGTGCAGCAGTTGTTTGGATTCGAAAGTCGAGTGACGGTGGTGGGTGTGACCGAAAGTGACGGAGGCGACAGGCGCTTCAACTCACCAATTTTACGATTCGAGGCAGAGCGCTAACGCGGCTCGGGCAGCGTCCTCGGCTTCTGTGTCGGGCGCGATGATGATTTTGTTCGCTGCCGTCAAAACACATTTCTGTGGGGCGCCTGCAAGGACTAAGTCCCTAATTTCGTCCGACAATGGAACACACTTATCTCGCGAGGCCCAGTTGGCGTGCTGAAGACATGACCTCAAGAAATTCTTTTCCTGAGCTTCATTCCATCGGGGAGTACCGGTGCATGAAGTCAAGCCCACGGAAAGAACAACCAATCCTGACACCAGGTGCTGGAAAATTTTCCGTAGCATCGGGGTCCCTTTCATGGACCTATGTTGGCCCGCCCTCATAGGTGCTATCAAGCATCCCTAGCGATCCAAACAGCTGTTAATGCGGGAACTTGAGACCCTCGGTTGGTACCGGACCGTCGGCGCTACAGAATTCACCCTAAGAAACGTGAGCCCCACAAATCACTCTCAAACAGGAGAGAGTGTGAGTGTCGACAATAACTTCAGAATCCGACCGACCTCCGTCAAGGTCTTCTAATTGAAAGCTATTCACCCGACAAAACGGTGGGAAAAATTGGTCCACCGAGGCGATCACCTGGGTCTAGTCCATGGTTTCGCGGCAAGGGCATGGTGTGCGGCTTCGGGTCGTACACCACGTCTGCGCCAACCCAGCGGCTAGATAGTGCACGTCGCATCATGTTGCTTGATGAATTTCCTGACGAACCATGAACGACGAGAGGGTGAAAGATCAAGACATCACCTGGCTCAAGATCCCACGAAAGAAGCTCGTATTCGTCGCGGTTGGAATCTATGTCAGGCATATCTTCAAGTTCTGGATTGACCATAAAAGAGTTGTAATCCGGGGTAATCGCCTTGAAGCGGTTTGACCACCGATGAGAACCTCTCACGAATTCAAGCCCGCTCGATTCAGAAGTAACGCTGTCGATAGGTATCCAAATACTGACGATTTGGTCTCCGCTAATTGGCCAGAAAGTCAGATCGTGATGCCACGGCGTAGGGACATCTGATCCGGGTTCCTTTAAGAACAACTGGTCGTACCAGTGGGTCACCGTCGGCGAATCGAGAACCTGCTGAGCCAACCGTGCGAGGGGCGAGCTAAAAACTATGTGCCTGAAATCGTCGTTCTCAAGCCACATAAAGAGGTCAGCGAAAAAGCCTCGGTCCTTCAGAGAAAGAATTTCACCGAGCGCGCTAGGAGCGCTTTGCGTTCCTTCTATGCCGATTGCGATCCGATCCACCCATGCCTGGGACAAAACTTGAGGGGCGCAAATCACACCATCTTGTCGGAGAGCTTCCATTTCAAAACCGGAAAGAACTCGAGAGGGGGCCTCGGGTTGTGATGTCGCCATGTCGAACATTACCTCGTCCTAGTCAAAATCTTCTCGTCGTCCAATGGGGATTAGCTTCCTGAAGTTCATTGCCTGACATCGCGACAGGGCGAAAAGAACACTAGGTCCACATTTGGACACATTTCGCTGAGCAGTCCATGGCGTGGTGAGAAGAACCTTCACCTGCTTAGAGTTGACTTGTGACCGCCCTCATTCGCTTTTCTGGCGACTTAGCTGAGGCGGAAGCGAAACTCGCCGAACTGAACAACTGAGGCAACGAGTCGCAGCCGAAAACGAAGACCCTGGTACCCGTGATATCCAACCGACTGAGTAATGAGTGCGAGAATTCCGTCTGTGAGGGTGAGCGATACAAGATCTGCTCTACAACCAATAAGCCCCACTATCGAGCAGACGGACCCTAAAACATTTAGGCCCGGTCGCTGATACGAGGTGGTTCAATCCATGGTTGGGCGATTTCCATCCACTCCGTTGCTGGGGCACCTTCGGTCTCAACTGCTGACTCACTGAGCGGTATTCGCCTCGTTATGACCTTACAAAACTCATAAGCGGTTGAGGTCACGCTGTTCGTGGCGTCTTCGGGTCCCCAAACCCAGCGTTCCCCGCTGGGGCTGGTGAGTTCAACCCGTATTGGTTCGGTCGGTGGAGATAACCCGCGATTGACGTAGCTGAACTCCCGGGTGACCACACCGATATGCGCAATATGGCGAAGGCGGTCTGTTTGCGGATACTGACGGCCGAAGCTGTCGGCCAAGTCATGGGAGTGCGTCCACGTTTCTAATAGTCGGCTGGTCGCCAACGATCGCGCACCAATATCTGGACCCAACCAGGTGATGCGGTCCCTAGGGTCCACCTCTCGTAACGCGTCAATCATTGCGGCACGGCCCTTGAGAAACCACTCCCATAGGTCACGGCCTGACATTGTTTGCACTTCAGGGCCGACCAACTCATGGACTGAAACGTCACCCTTCCACGCCCGCCCTCGAGTGGCGACGAACGATGTCGAGTCAGTTAGGGCGAGATGACATATCCAATCAGTGGAGGCAAGATGAAGGACCGTTTCATGGCTATCCCAACCCTCGGCGACGGTTGGGGCCCGCCATTGCTCTTCAGTCAAGTCGCTAACGACGGCAGACAACGCGGCTGTTTCGGCGTCCAGGTCATCACAAATTTGGTCCACGGCCGGATGCTAGTTCCTTGACAATGTCATGTTGAGGGTACGCACCTTCTCAACCACCGGCCCTACCTAAGGTTTTTGTGGGAGGTAGGGGATTCGTCTCAAAAACCGCAACCGGCACGGGCTTTCCTTCAGGGCGACCTATCGCGGGTTGAGTTGTAGAGGTAAGGGGTTTGGTCGTGATCTACGCTCTTGGCCATGTCTTCCGAAGCAACGCAGATAACTGTTTGGTCTGATTACCTCTGACCTTGGTGTTGGGTTGGGGCGGTACGTCTTGACGAATTAGCTGACCAAGAGGGGGACAGTATTGCTATCGAATGGAAATCGTTCTTGTTGCGACCTGAACCTGAGCAGAGGACACTCGCAGAATTTACCGAATACACGAAAAGTTGGGAAAGGCCAGCGGGGCTTGAGCCTTTAGCTCAGTTCAACACTCCTTGGTCTGGCGCCAGCCCGCCACCCTCGCACTCTTTGCCATCTGCCATTGCCGGCAAAACCGCTGCCACGTTCGGGCAAGAGACCTGGCGCCGCTATCACCAAAAACTGTTGAGAGCGTACTTCATCGAGAACCGTGACATCTCGAGTTCTGACGTCCTCCTAGAAGTTGCTCACGAAGCAGACATCGATACCGACGTTTTCGAGGAAACTCGGATAACTAATGGAAAAAACTTTGAGAGTCAGGTGTTCGCTGAGTACAACGAGGCGTTAAGCAGCGGCGTTAATGGTGTGCCTGCTGTAGTAATCGATAACAGGTACCTAATTTCTGGTGCTGTCGAAGTGGAGCACTACCAAAAGGCTCTTGCTCACTATCGAGAAATTCGAGACGACGAAAATAGCGGCTAGAGGAGTTACCATCCGGGCTGCGGTCCGAACTGTTGTCGAAGAAAGTTCTCACCCCTAGTGATCCAAACCGGTTATTACGCGTTGTTCTGTTATGCCCCTTGCTTACAGAACTCGAGCGCTACAGCAGTCGACCCGAGAAACGAGAGTGTCCCCTCTCAATGGGCTTGATTCCACACCTCCCAGACCCAGGGGTCATTCCTCGAACGTCGGTCCAGCACCTCGTACCCGCGTTTGGCGCATGTGTCGACGGAAGCGATCGGCGTCGTAGCCCGTGCCCCGATGCAGGATGCAACGGTTATCCCAAAAGACAGTGTCGCCGGGCTGCCACGCCTGGGACCAGCGGTGTTCGGGTTGGGTCGCGAACTCGTTGAGCTCGTCGATCAACCGCCGGCTGTCGATCCCGCTCCAGCTGATGATCGAACGGGCGTGTGAGCCAACGTAATAGTTGCGCCGCGCGTTCCGCGGGTTGGTTCGCACGAGCTTCTGCTCAATCGGAGGCAGGGACGCCGCGTGGTTGTCATCAACCGGTGCGGTCTTGGTGCGGCTGAAGACGTAGTCGTGGAGGACATGGAGGCTGTCGATCTCGGCTCGCTTCGCGGGGGTCAGCCGCTCGTAAGCGGCGCGCTGGCTCACGAACTCGGTCACACCTCCCTCCGCGGGAACCTCATAGGCGTGGAGGATCGACACGTACGACGGCACAAGCCGGAACGAGGAATCGGAGTGCCACAAGTTGTTGCCCTTCAGCGCCTGGGTGTGCGGGTCGGACTCGTCGCGTTTAGTTTTGGCGTCGATGACGTTGCCGATGGTGCCGATGTGGGCGATCTCGCCGGTGCGTCCGAACAGAAGGTGGTTTTCTTCGGGCTCCCCGAGGGCCTTGGTGAGCAACAACTGGGCTTCGTCGCTCATGTCCTGTTCGGGAAACAACAGGACCGAGTGTTCATCGATCGCGGCATGCAACGCGTCTACTTGGTTAGGCGGAAGCGGCCCGGTTAGATCGACGCCACGGACTCGCGCGCCAAAGTCGTCGTGAAGGGGTTCGATCTCCATGACACGAGCTTCGCGCGCCGATTCCTAGCCGACAACTAAGGCACTGGTACCTCCAGTAGCTGACAAACCGAGGGACCGCTGTGTAAATCCATTTACGTCTTTCGGGGTGGGCGATACAGGATTCACCAATGAACCGAACTCACGAACTTCACTCTCTAACCGGAGAGAGTGAATGCCCACAAAAAGTTTGGAATCCGACCGAAGGAAAACCGAAAAGCGGACTATGGCGAACTGTGGTGGAGGGCCCGCGAGAGGGCGCCAACAACGATGTTAAAACCGGGGGCTATCTCTAGAGCAGCCCGGCACCACAACACCCCGTAGTGGACCATCTGGAGTTGGCGAAACGACATGACCGGTACGCCAGCCTCAACGAGGCGTCTGCCATACATTTCACCGTCGTCACGCAATGGGTCCAACTCGGCGCTGATGATCACCGCCGGCGCTAACCCTGTCAATGACTCCGCTCGTGCTGGCGATACCAGCGGATCTCGGCGGTCGATCGTACCGCCGAGATAGAGGTCGGCCATCTGTCTCATGATCGCCGTGGTGAAACCGTCGCCCTCGGCGTACGCACGGTGCGAGGGGAGATCGAAGTCCGCGAACTCTAAGGCTGGGCAGATAAGAGCTTGCATCACCGGGCTGTGGGACCGGTCACGCCAATGCTGAGCAACGGCGGCGGCCAGGGTCCCGCCGGCGCTGTCACCCGCCACCGCCCACCGGGTCCGGTCGGCGCCGAGCTGGCTGGCGTGATCGAGGATCCATTCCACCGCCGAGAACGCGTCCTCTACCGGCGCGGGAAATGGGTGTTCGGGGGCCAACCGGTAGTCCGCAGCCACCACGACCGCGCCGATCCGAGACGCCAGCAGCCGGCAGATCTGGTCGTGAGAGTCTAGGTCTCCCGCGATGAACCCGGCTCCGTGCAAGTAACACAGCAGTGGTGCGATCTCACTGCTTGGGCGGTAGACGCGTATGGGTACCGACCCCGCCACGGCGTCTTCGACTGAATACAGCGGACCGGCGCTCATCCCAGGCTCCGACGACGCAGTGCTCACCCGATCTCGGAAGGCCGCCACGAACCCGTTCACGCCGTGGAGCCTAGGTCGATACCTCCAACCTCTCCTTGTAGGCGCAGTTTGTGAACTTTTGGAAGCTTGTCGACAACAAGGTCATAGGAATCCTCTACCCAGTGTTCAAGTTCGGTGTCTGCTACCTCCCCAGCACGAATATCAACCCAATTCCAGTGTTTCGGCCACACGCTCATGGCCCGCACAGAGTCATACGTGCCGCGCAGCGTTTCAGCTACCTCAGGGTCACATTTCACGTTCATGGTGAGGTCTCCGTGTGCCGTGGCGATCACAAACACTTTCTGGGCCACTTTGAACACAGTTAAGTCAGGTCCGAACGGATGCTCCTCGACTGCTTCGGGTTGAGCGAGGCAGATCTCATACAAACGGTCGCGGTTCACCGCTGAGAAGTTACACGCGGTTCTCGTGAAACTACCCTTGAGCTTATGACGCAGAACCTTCGCGAGCTGGTTGGTGTGGTGGTGATTACCGGCGGCACCGACTCGCTCTAATAGTTAAACCCTGACGGGTACCAAGGATGCAACCCTTGGACAAACCGAGGCCATCGTTAGCCCACTGCTTGTCGTCGTCAATGAACTACGGCGGGCGGTCTTTTGTCGTTTTCGAGGGCTTCGACCGAAAGCCCAGTAGATTACGGCCGATCTCAGCGTGTGCGGCTGCATTGCGCTGGGGTCACTGAAGGCCCTCACTCGATGATCTCATTCATCTGACGGTGAGGGTTTTCACTTTATAGGCCAGAGGTGAGCGTCATCGATCCCCCTACGACCGCGACAACGCGGCCCTCACTGTATTATTCCGCCCGGTCGTCGAGAATCCCCACCGCGGCGGCCCTTGCCGAGTTACTGACAGAAATGATCGCCTCCATAGAGGGCGTTGCCAATACGCTGTCATTAGCTTCGGAGGGCGTAGGCCGTTAGGACCGCAGAGGTGATAATGAGAGAGCAACCCGAACGCCCGATCTTCGGTCCTGAGGATCCGCGCCTCGATCCCCCAAACCCACCGGAGATCCGCCCGGCTCGCTCGATCGCCAAGGCGATCTCTTGGCGGGCGGTGGGGACGCTTGACACATTGGTCCTGTCCTTTGTTGTCCTGAGTTTTCTCGGTCCGCTCTTCGGCCTTGACGAGGTAAGCGCCAGCGACAGAGCAAAAACTGCTGTTTCTATCGCCTTAACCGAAGTGGCTACCAAGCTGACGCTGTACTTTTTGCATGAGCGGCTCTGGACGCGGTTGCACTGGGACCGCGACCTGGACGAGGAAGGCCACCACCGGGACGGTCGGCGGCGCTCGGCCACCAAGACCGCGACGTGGCGGGTGGTCGCGAGTTTGGACACCATGGTGCTCGGGCTCATCTTCACCGGTAATCTGGCGACAGCAATCTCAATAGGTGGGTTCGAGATCTTCACAAAGTTGGCACTCTATTTCTTCCACGAACGCTCCTGGGCCCGGATCCGCTGGGGGATCATCCCGGGGTCGCACGAGGTTCGAGCTGTGGATAACTAGGGCAAACCACAACGACAAAAAACCGCTATGACATCGCCAAATACTCCTAGATCCGGGCCAAGCTTGTTGCCGTATTACCTGACTGTCTTCGGAATGTCGGCGGGATTGGCGAGCGTTGTAACGCTGTTAGCCGAGTTCCGAAACAACCTTGGGTTTTCTGAGTTCAGCATTGGCGCGTCTGTCGCCGGCGGATTGGGAGCAGCTTTCGTCGCCACGTTAGTGCTAGCGCCTCAAGCAGACCGGGGCCGGGCACCGTTGATGCTGCGCTCCGGGCTTTTGTTAGGTCTTGCCGGGCTGGTTGTAGTAGCGGTAGCCACAGAATTTTGGCATTTCATGTTGGGTCGGGTGTTGATGGGTGTGGCCTTTGGTGCGGCTCAACCGGCTGCTCGGCGCACAGTGATTGTCGCCGACCCCCAAAACCTTGGCCGCAACCTGGGACGTCTGGGAGCGTTCGATGTTTCCGGATTTGTTGTCGGGCCAGCTGCAGCTGCAGCCCTTAATGCGATTGGCGGCTTCCGCGTCCCGTTCTGGACCATGGCAGTCCTTTTAGCGCTACTTATTCCCACCGCATGGCGCGCCCAAAGCGACAGTGCCGCTAAAGATGTGGCGCGTCGGCGTCTAACTGACCTAATGAGAAACCGGCATCTGCTGGGAGCGTGTTCGGTGGTGTCCGCGTATTTCGTGTTTATCGGGGCATTCGAGTCAGTGTGGATTCTCGAGATGGACCACCGTGGCGCCTCTCAATGGCAGATCGGTGTGGTGGTGACCTTTATTGCTCTACCCATCGCCGTGCTAGCTCCATGGGGCGGCACACTCGCGCAACGTTACGGCTCTCGGAAATGGGCGGTGGCGATGGTGGCTACCTGCTCGGTTTCCTCCGCTTTGTTCGGTTTGTTTCCAGGGCTTCTGGTGCTGATATTGCTCACTGTAGGGTGCGGATTTGCAGAGGGTCTCGGATTTCCCTCTGGCCCAATGCTGGTTTCAGCTTCCGTACCCGAAAATCGCCAAGCCGCCGCGCAGGGCCTGGCAAGCGCGTTCGAGGTAGGTACAGCGGCCATGGCAGCGCTTGGGTTAGCCGCGGTGTATGCCAGGGCCGGGAACACCGCAGCGTGGCTTGTCACTTCAGCCGCAATGATCGTCCTGTTAACTGTCGGCTGGAAGCTGACTACTGGAATAGGTGGCCCTCAACCGAAGGTCACTCAGTCATCAACCGAATAACACATGTCCAGCCAGTCCCGAAAACTCAACATTTCGACGTGGGCGATACTGGATTCGTACCAGACGTCACTTGCCACAGTGGTGAATACGGATCTTTTCGGTGAGTTGATGCATGATGGGACGGTGGACATGCCAGCACCGTGCAGCGATCGGTGGGCGGCCCGCCATGAATGACACGCCGTCAATGGTTGACCAACTCGATGCAATCGCTGATCGCGACGATATTGACATCGACGGCCGGTCCGTTGCCTGTCGGAGCTGGGGAGCTGGACCAGTTGTCCTTCTAGTGCATGGTGCCAGCGGCTGTTGGACTCATTGGGTTCGCAACATTGGCCCCTTGTCTCAGCGGAACCGGGTAGTGGTCCCGGATCTTCCAGGATTCGGTGATTCGGAATCGCTCGCCGGCCCGCCTGACGCGGAACACCTTGCAGACTCGTTGGTACAAATCACCGACGCCGTGATCGGAGCAGAAGCGCAGCTCGATATCGTCGGTTTTTCTTTCGGTGGCATCGTTGCTGGGTTGGCTGCGCACCGAATGGGCCAACGCGCCCAGCATCTCGTAGTCATCTCCGCTGGTGGCATCGGGATCAATGCACGTGTAGCGGGCGGGCCGCGAAGAGGTCCACGCGATGAGTTGATCCGTTTCATGTTCGCGAACCCCCATACCGCCGACGACACCGCGTTAGATATTCACCTCGATGGCCAAGACCGAACACGATTCAAGACCGGCTCGATCCCGTCCTCGACGCTGCTCCTCGACGTCATCGGCCAACTGACCGCGGAACTGCATGTGGTCTACAGCGACCGCGATGCGTTTGGCGGTGGCAACCCCAGCGTCCGCCTCGAACGCATCTTGGGTTCACGTCCCGACGCGAAATGCCACACCATCACAAACGCCGGTCACTGGAGCCCCTACGAAGCTCCTGACCAGATCAACGCGATCCTCACCCAAGTGCTAGCCCCCACCGCGGCCAGCAGTCAAGCCGCCGAGCGCTTCGGTCAAAGAAACATGCCCCACACGCTCGGAGACGACGTCGAGCCCGACATCGCACCGAACTAAACGCCCATACCAAAGAAGGCAAGAAACGGACCCACTTAGTGAAACGACACGAGGGAGTCCGCCCGTGTCTAGAGCATGGAAAGCAAAACCGCGGCCATTTACCTGTGCGGAAGCACCGAAGACGAGCCGAGCGCGGTGACACATTGCTGCAGTGAACGTGCGCACGCGTGGAACACATGCCAAGAAGTCACCACGCGTATCTTGGCGTTAGCCGAGGGTCTCAGACAGCCAACCGGCCGCGAGCGTCATGGCGGTGCGACTGGGCGCGGCGGCGTGGCTCCAGCCGAAGAACCCGTGTGTCGCCCCAACGTGGCGAGAGGCACTGGCGTCGCAACCAGCTGCCGCCATCGCCCGTGCGAACTCCTCGCCCTCGTCTCGCAGGACATCGTGTGAGGCGGTGATGACGAGCGTTGAGGGCAATCCGTCCAGCTGCGCCGCCCACGCTGGGGAGAGCCGTGGGTCCAGTGGGTCTGTCCCCTGGGCATAGGCGTCATAGAACCAGGCCATCTCGCGCGCCGTGAGAAATGGTCCGTCCGCGAACTCGAGGTAGCTGGGGGTACTCATCGTGGCGTCGAGGGCGGGGTAGATCAACAAGAGTGCAGCAGGGGTAGCGGGCTCATCGCGCAGCGCTAACGCGGCTGCCGCAGCAAGGTTGCCTCCAGCGGAATCGCCAGCGACCGCTACACGCGAGTAGTCGATGGACTCGTCTGCTCCAGACAGCAACGCGCGGGTCACGTCGACCGCGTCGTCGTGGGCCGCCGGGAAGGGGTGTTCGGGGGCTAGTCGGTACTCGACGTTGAACACGGTGGCTGCCGACCCTGCGGCGAGGTGGCGGCACGGACCGTCGTGCGTCGCCCTGCTTCCGAGCACCCAGCCGCCGCCGTGGAAGAACACGACGGCCGAACCGTCCGCATTTTTCGGGCTGAGACGCGTCATTTCACAGCCGCCGATGACGACCTCGCTGACATCAGCCATGTCCGGGCCCTTCGGTCGCGCCGCCGCGCCGGCGGCGTGGGCCTGTCGTGCCTCCCCGACGTCCATCTCCGCGAAACTGCGGATGGGCATAGAAGAAATGATGGCCTCAATCTGAGGGTGGAGCGTCATTGCTTCATTCTGACCGATGTCGAGTATCGATTGCTCGTGGCTGGGGGGTCAGTGGCGCGGGTCAGTGAGACCGATTGTGATCCATGGGAGTCGGGCGTGGGCGCCCTTGACTCGGTTGACTGCCTGCGTGACTTCTACGTCGGCGGCGAGGGACGCCAGAGCGTAGGCATCGTCGGCGTCCAGTGAGAATCTGCGGATGAGTTGGAGGACTAGCGACTCGACTGCCTGACGCACCGCTAGATCGAGGTCTTCGTCGAGTCCGATGGTGATCAGGTGGGTCGATGTCTCGACCCATGGGAGTCGGAGCAGGTCGGGAAGGTCTGCTGCCCTGACGATTTCGAAACGAAGGTGTGCGCGCTCCATCGAGGTCTCGATGGCGGTCTGGTTCACCTCGCCGTCGCCCTGGGCCGCGTGTGCGTCGCCCGCGTAGAACCCGGCCCCCGGTCGGAACACCGGAAGAAACAGCGACGAGCCCACGACGAGATCGCGTAAATCCATGTTGCCCCCGTACGGACCTGGCGGTACTGAGGAGTGCGGACCGTCTTCCGGTGGCGCAACGCCCATGATCCCCAAAAAGGGGTCCAGCGCCAGCGCTACACCGGGTAACAACTCTGTCGTCATGGTGGTTCGGTCGAGGCGCAAGTGACGTAGCGCTCCGTCAGGAAACTGGTCGGCCAACACGCCACGTCCGAGCGGGCTCGGCAGGGCCAGGTTGAAGCCCCACTCACCCAGCGCCAACTCCAGCACATCAACCCGGAGGACATCGCCGGGTTCAGCGCCGACCACCTCGATTGGTCCGGTGATCGAATGCGGGCCCAGGGGAGCATCCTCTCGGAGGGCCAGCACGCCCTTGAGGTCCATGCCGGGCAAGACCTGCCCCGCCCAGTGACTCCAGGTTTGCATCACCACGTCGTCGCCGTCTGCGATCGACAGCACGGGCTCGATGGAGGCGTCGATCACCCCGACGCGCACCGTCGTCTCGTTGGCTGGCAGTTGGTGTCTCGTCATGGGGTGTCAGGCTGTGGTGCGATCGTCGGGGCGCTCCTCGCCTGTCAGCGAGGCGATCAACCGGTTGACCGCCCTCGTCGCATCGGGCCCTGCGGCGTTGCCGTACATCAGTCGGGCCAACTGGCCACCCAGATAGGGGTGCAGTCCCATGTCGTATAGCTTGCGAAAGTCTCCAGTGTCGATGGCCGTTCGCTCCTCGGGTTTCAGGGGGTAGCGGTCAAGGACCGAGACCTGATCGGCCTCAAACTGTGCGCGAAGCTCAGCATCCCACTTGAGATCTTGCACTAGGTCGTGCGTCACCAATGTCTTATCGATCTGTTCGAAGGCCATCAGCTTCCCATCTCCCAGCGCACGGCTCCGACGCCGCACTTGAAGTTGTCGTAGGCCGTATAGCCGAGTCGGCTACACGGTCGGTTGCCTATTGCACCGAGGACCACGAACCAGGCGAACAACTCAGCCGTTCCTCCGGCCCCTGACTCCTCCATACGTTCAGGCGTTGCCTCGTTCAACAGCTTGTGGTGATCACCCGCTTCGAGCATGTCCATAAACCAATGGTCGAAGTCCTGGTCAATGAAGAAGTAGCGCTTCCCGCCAGGTTCGTGCGAGAGGCCCCCAGATCCAAACAGACCCACGCGCATACCGTTCGGCAGGTCATTGCGGATAACGTCGCCGAGCGCCTCACCGACGGCGTAGCACTGTCGCTGATCCGGTACCGGCGGTACGTTACAGTTCATCAAAATGGGAACGACGGGCACATCGTTGGCGTCGAAGTCGCACAGCACTGTCGGAATGGACAGGTTGTCGTCGTAGCGGAGATTCTCGCGGCGGCCGACGAACAGGACACCCCGGCGGGCCATTCCCGAAATCAGCGCCTCGGCGACCTCGGGTCGACCTTGCAGCGTGTAGTCCCGGCAGTTCAACCAGGGCTTGAACCACTCGTATGGTCCCATGTGCTCAGCGGCCATGCCGACAAGGAAGTCCGGATACTCGAGGACTCTGGAATTGGCCAGATGGTCGTTGCCGACGAGAATCAGTACGTCGAGATCCGCAGCCACGATTTCCGCACCCATGGTCCCGTACATCTTGTCGACCTCAGCCTTAGTGTCCTCAGGAGCGCCGCTGTACAGCCCCGCCAGACCGGGAGCATGACTCGCTGCTACGGAGAGAACGATGTCACCCATGGTCAGCCCTTACCTTCGGTAGCTCGCGTGCCCGCGACCTTTAGCGATCTAGCAGATGTGTTCTTGGGTCTCGTGGAAGTGCTCTCGCCTTCCCTGGCCTGGTTTGTAGCACACCAGTTCGGCCCCAAGCAGGGACTCGGCCAGGAACTTGTTCCGAACACGACGCTTGCCGACGAACTCGACCCCACCGAAAAGAATAGCTGCGCAGCCGATACCACCAAAAACGCCAGCGCAACGGCTCCTATTCCGGCAACTAGGAGTCGTTCGTCCACCCGTTCGTCCATAGCACCACAATAAGGGTCAGCTCCGGGTGGTGACGGCGACCGAAATCTTTGGTCAAACAACCAACCTTCTCTTAAGTCTTTGCACCCTTTGGTTACAAGACCACCAAGAGCTGGTCCCCGACCAACTCGTATGTATCGGTGTGGGCGATACAGCGCAGTAGGCCTACAAGTACCGCCATTCAAACCCTTCGTGGGGCAGACCGCGAACGGGATCCGATATCTAATGGTGAAGACCAAAGCAGGCATCTACATAAGAAAGAGCTGCGACGATGGAACGTCGAGTTCGGACGACCAACTCCACGAGCTATACGTCATCGGCTACGCAATTAGCCGCAGCCAAATTCGCCGGACACCAAACTTCGTTGGCAACGGCGGCGACGAAGAACGCTGCGCCTGAAGCAGAAGATTCGGTACCTTCAAGATCGTGGGATATTGGAAAAGCGTGGCCGCCGTCTCAGCGAAGGCATTAGACGGAGTGGTTTGGGTCGTGTCGATCGCGATCGTTTTCGCTGTGATTGTCGTCGTCCTATAACGACAAGAGACCGCCCCCGAAGGAGCGGCGTAGACATGGCTACTGGACCACTCGCATCACCAACGAAACAAGAACGATCAAACCGAAGATGTAGACGTAGCGCCAAGTGCCCTTATCCTGTGGCCGGTTCCCGGCCCATAAATCTTTCAGATTCACTGCCACGATCGTAGGGCTTTTGAAAATGACAAGAGACCGCCCCCCGAAGGAGCGGCCCATGTCACCAAGCTGAAGGCTCAGGCTGGCGGTGCCATTTCGGTCAACTGGTAAATCGTTGGCGGTCCGTGAAATTTGCCTGTGCGTTCAGCAAACTCCTCGGTGCCCATGAAGGCCGCCATCTTTTCCATGTCCACTCCGTAGGAAAGAATCACAACCTGACCGTTGTCCATTGGGCCAGCAATCATTGATTCTGAAAACTCCTGCCGTGCTGGTAGGTCTTCATCGAAAACTTTGCGCCACTCGTCGTAGTCTCCGAGGAGTTCAAAAACGACTGCTAAATCCATTTCATTCCACCTTTGCGTATCGTCAAGCGTTCGAAGCGTACTTCACGAGAAACGACAAAAGACCGCCCCGAAGGAGCGGCCATTCGGTTGCATTTCTCGGCGTGGGCGACGCAGGATCTGCCCCAAGAAACTCGAGTGAGATCTAGTCTTCGAGCAGTGGCGGCGCCTGGAGATCTTGCCGCAACCGTGCTACCTCACTCGACAGAACACGAGCTCACCACATTTGGTGATCTCGAGCTCCGCTGGCTGATCAGATTCGCTACCCCACAATGAACTCGCCGATTGCCATGGAATCTCAGTGAATCTGACCCCGTTAAGGGTTTCTCTATTCCTTCCGGTCAACATTACTAAGCTTCGACAAGATCGCTGATCAAGGCTGCTGCCTCCAGCGCGCCACGGCGCACCACAACCACGAGTCGACCGCCACCGGCTTCCAGGCTGACTTCGGTGGTGGCGGGCTCAATCGACCACCTGAGGCCCACTCGCTGCACGACATGGGGTTCGGCATTGCCCCCATCCGCCTCAGCGAACCACACGATGCCTTTGACTCGTACAACATCTTGCGACCACAAAGTCAGGGCGGCTTCCAGCCGAGACCGCGCCAGAGGTCCGGGGAACCTCAGCGTCGCAGTTTCGAACATGGCATCAGCGTCAGTCAACGGGGGTGCGTCTCGCGTCGCGACTCGTGCTGATCCGACGTCAAGATCGGACCGCGACATGGCGAGCACGACCTCTGGCTCGACCTCACCGCGAGTCACGGGCAATACGGGCACCTCCGCGACATCGTGCGCCCAGCTGAGGACGGAATCGAGGACCTCTGGACTAACCAGATCACTCTTGGTGACCAGCACGAGATTCGCACCGCGCAGTTGGCGAGTGACGAGCTCGCCCACGAACTGGTCTTTCGCCCTGACCTGAATGGTCTCGGCATCAGCAAGCACGATTACCGCGTCCAACCGACAACCGGGCCACCCGTAGCCGTACGCGGCGACCTTGGCCGGATCGGCGACTCCGCTTGCTTCGATCACAATCTGATCGGGCGCAGGGTCCAGTGCTAGAACCCGATCGAGGCTCTCACCTAAGGCGTCGGCGATCGAACAACACACGCAGCCGTTTTGCAGGCTAATGGTCTCACCATCATGGGAAGTGATGAGGTCTACGTCGATATTCACCTCCCCGAAATCGTTAACCAGAACTGCCAGGCGCCGCCCGTGGTCACCGGAAAGCAGTCGATTAACGAGGGTTGTCTTACCTGCCCCGAGGTAGCCTCCGAGGACGGTGATGGGTACGGGCTCGACGGATGAGATCATCGTTAGCGTTTGTCGGCCCCTCAGATCGGGAACTTCTCACCCTCGAACACCGTGCCCCAAATTGGGATGTCGCGAAGACCCTCAGCGCCGACGTCGTACGGGTCGGCCTCAAGAATCGTGAAGTCTGCCCGCTTCCCCCAGCGTAGAGACCCAATCTCATCCTCCAGGCCCAGCACATAGGCCGCATTGCAGGTGATGGCCTTGATGGCAGCATCAAGTGACGCTCGCTCGTTGGAACACATCACCTCGCCCGACTCGTTCAGGCGATTAGCGGCCACCCACGCATTGTTGAGGGGCTTGGCAGGAGCCATCGTGAAATCGGAGTGCACAGCGAAGCGGATACCGGCCCGTTCCAGTGACCCAAGCCGCGACATCTGCGATGCCCTCTCATAACCCAGGGTGTGATCGGCGAACGCCCGCGACAGCTCATATACGTAGTAGGCGTTGACCGATGCCAACGCACCGACCTCGGCCATCCGTGCGACCTGTTGGGCACTCGAGATCCCGAAGTGCTCGAAGGTGAAGCGATGGTTGAAGCGTGGGCGTTCCCATTGCAGCTTCTCGAGCGTCGATAGCGCCATCTCGACGCCGAGGTCCCCGGTGCAATGGACGTGAATTTTCAGGCCCGCGTTCCAGAATGCGCGTGCGACTTGCTCGAAACGTTCAGGAGGCGTCATCCACTCACCGTGTCGCCCGTCTAGGTGCCCGGGTGCCTTGAGCATTAGCAACTCCGCGAAAAACCCCCCATCGGCGAACATCTTGACGTGGTCGCTGAATCGCAGCCGATGGGTGTTGCGCTGCGGGTAGGCGAGGATCCGTTCGATCATGGCCTCATCGGATTGCTCGTCGCCGACGGGGCCCATCTCGGCTGGCATTAGTTGGATGCGGAACGGCGTATCTGGTCGTTCCATCACCGCTTTGAGATGTTCCCACTCCTCCTCAAAGCCGTACATCCCCATGGCCGCGTCGCCGATGGTGGTCTGTCCACCGTGGTGGATGACCTGACGCATCCGGTCGAGCCCGGCTCGGAACCGTTCGGTTCCGAGCAAGAAACTGTTCATATGCCGGTACGCGACCCCGAGACCTGTCTCAAAGAACGCACCCCTATCAACATCGATGTGGGGATGCCGCCGCGCGGCTTCGAGGTCGATGTCCATCCACCGGTAGCAGGCATCATTGACAATCAGCGAGTGGTAGCCGCGATGCCAGACAATTACCGGCCGTGTAGCAGAGATATTGTTGAGGGTCTCGCGGTCGACTTCACCATGCCAAATTGGATGATGACCCCACGCAAACAGCGGGGCTTCTGGCTCAAGTTCAGCGTCGAGCTCAATCAGTCGATCGAGCAGTTCGACCCTGCCGCCAACCGCGCCGATCTCACTCCATGGCAGATCCCATTCCACGACGGTGGTGAACTCCATGGGCAGGAGAACTGCAGCCATTGACGGGTGGAGGTGGGGGTCAATGAAGCCGGGCATGATGACGTGGTCGCGGAAGGTGTCGTCGATCTCGTGGTCGTACCCATCGATCCACGGGGCCATATTCTCCAAGGTCCCTACCTCAACGATGTGCCCATCGCGAACGGCCACCGCCTCGGCCGTGGGCATCGACGCCTCCATCGTGCGACCCCGGCGCGCCGTGAAAACGGTGATATCGGCCATGCCCGCTCCCTCGGTTGTTCAGTCCGTGGCACCTTAGCGTCAAGGGGTTTCAAGTGGTGGGCGATACATGATCCATGCCAAAACCAGTGAGCTGAATCTCTCTCCGTTAACAGCATTAGAGTTTTGAAATGGGGCGCTTGTCCGGTCTGCGGCGATGGTGGGCTTTGGTTGCCTTGACAGCTGTTGTCGTTACTGGGTGCCAAACACAAGCTGACCTCAACGAAATGCGCAGCTGCTGAGAACTCGAAGAATCCAGCGATGAAAGTTCACTTGAGTCCCTCGTTACTAAGACGGCGGGCTCGCCACACGCTCAGTGACCGGGCGCTGGCGTGACAGCGAATACGGTTTGCCCGCGCTGGCCGCCCCGGTCCGTGGTGGCGACGGTGAACAGCACCGCGACCACCAGGACCACGCCGAGGGTCGCAGCGGCCAAATTGAGATCGAGATAGCTGCGATAGGACACGATGGCGCCGGCCGAAATACCGGCGACTGCCCCAAACGCCATCATGCACATGTCGCCGGCGCCTTGGACGCTGGCACTCTGCTCGACCGGAAACGCTTCTGTTAGCAGTCCGCTCGCTGCGATGACGCCGAAACACCACGCGAGGCCAATCACGGTCTGGCCGCCAGTGATTCCGATGAATCCTTCGGGCGGCGTGAATCCTGCCCACAACGCACCGGCCGCGCAGAGCACCCCAGAAAAAACCAGCATTGGGTAGCGCCCGATCTGGTCGGCGAGCCGACCGACCAGGGGACTCAAGACGTACATGCCAAGGATGTGGCTGAACAGCATGATGCTGATCGCGCCCTTGCTTTGTCCGCCGTCGTTCATGTGCAGCGGCGTGAGGGTCATGGTGCCAACCATCGTGGCCTGGCTGATCATCATAGCGAGCACTGCCATTCGAGCCTTGGGGTTCGCGAGGATCAGCCTCAGCGCAGCTCTGAACGGCAGCCTTGTGTCTTTGTCGTCGCTACCTACCCCGCCGGCGAGTACTAGCGGATCCGGCCGCAATCGAATCTCTACAATCGCGGCTGCCACCAGGAACAGCAAGGCGCCGGTGAGGAACGAACCCGCGTAGTCGGGGAGACCGACGCTGCGCCCGATGGGGTCGAACACCGACAGAGAGACCAGCGATCCGAAACCCGAACCGATCGTCGTGGCTGCGACGACCAAGCCGATCGTCGACGCTCGGCGCTCGGGCTTAGCGAGGTCCGCTGCGGCGTAGCGAGTCGCCATGTTGGTAGCGCTGCCGACGCCGACGAGGGCCACTCCGAGAGGCAGGAACAGAAACTGCCGGGTGATTGCCGCCAACACAGCAAGAAACGCACCGATCGACGCAAGGACATAGCCCGTCCGCAGACCGGGACGTCGGCCGCTTCGAGCCATTATGCGCGCCAACGGGAAGGACGCGATCGCGGCGCCGATCGACAGAGAGGCAGCGGCAAGACCCGCCAAGGTCTTCGAGCCAGTGATGTCATCCGCAAGCAGAGCCGTCACGGAGTAGCCAGCCACCAACCCGATTCCGCCGCAAATCTGACTCGTGAGGAGCGTTTGGACGGTCCGGCGCTGCACTCGCTCAATGTCCCGGCGGCCGGTCGAAAGTTGTTCGCCAGTCCCGAGCACCGAGTCGTCGACCTGTGTCACGCCTCAGCTCCCATCAGCTATTCCGCTGCCGACGCAGCAAACCGCTGAAACTCTATCGAACACCGATTAGATTTGGGAGTCGTGGACGCTTCCTGGGTGAGGATTTCCGACGGTCGCTCGGATCGTTCCTCGCGAGCCGTGTTGGTCCTCTTCGCCATTGTGGCGACGGCGATGGTCGTCGGCAGCGTGACTCTCAGCCGAGTTGTTGGCCAGCCAGAGCCCGAACAGCACGTGATCACTATCCCAGAAGGGACGGCGATGCGCCTCAGTTTGGGACGCGACGTCGACATCATCCCTGCAAACCTCGACTTCAGGCTTCGGGACCAGCTCACCGTGATCAACGAAGACTCGACGGCTCATCAGATCGGTCCCTTCGTCATTCCCGCTGGCGACCGGCTCGATACGAGGTTTGCCGAGGCCGCCACCGTCGAGGGATTCTGTTCGCTTCACTCGAGCGGCCGCATAACCATCAACGTTGGCGGGACCTAATGGGGTGTATCTGCGAATGGCCTCCTCCGGCGGCGACTGGCTACGGAATTCACCTGTGAGGCAAAGTTCGCCAACCCATAGTCGAAGTAGGATCCGGAGATGGGAACCGACGCTCAGCGCATCAGCACCGAACCTGACCGGTTCGCCGCGGTTCACATCTCCCAAGGGTTCCGGGTTGGCGATCTCGTCTTCGTGTCGGGACAAGCCGCTGTGAACGATCAGGGTGAGGTCGTCGGCGTTGGCGACTTCGGCGCTCAGTCCCGCCAGGCGGTCCGCAATCTCGAGCGCGTCCTCAAAGCAGCGGGATCGAGTCTCGATCAGGTGATCAAGGTCACCATCTTCGTCACCGACATGTCCCATTTTCCCGAGGTGGTTAAGTTGCGTGAGGAGGTATTCAGCCAGCCATATCCTGCTGACACGATCTGTGAGGTGCGGGCCCTGGCGTACCCCGAGTTGATGTTCGAGATCGAAGCGATCGCACTCGCCGATGGCAGCACTATCGATGTCGCCCACAGCTAGGCACGCAGAACCTGGTACCTCTGTTTTCAAACACAGAGTGAAGCCTGCCCGAAGCCGTTTCTGATTATCGGGGTGGGCGATACAGGACTGGAACCTGTGACCCCTCCTTGTAAGAAATAAACGGAGCCTTGAATACTTAAGCTTTGGCGGGCCCCTCAGGTTGACGTGACGGCGAATCCTTGCTCGTCCCAGGCCTGTGTGCCGCCGGTGATACTTCTCGCGTTTCGGTAGCCGAGGCTGTTCAGGAACAACGCACCGGATAGTGAAAGGTTCCCGCGCTCGCACACGCTGAGCAACGGCGCGTCGCGGTCGTCTGGAAGGAATGCAGCGAGGTCGCCTAGTTCGTCGAGCGGCATATTGATCGCACCGGGGATGTGTCGCTGGCGGTGGTCGTCGGGCTCGCGCACGTCAATCACCAAGGGCTCGTGCTGTTGCCAGAAGTCGTGAGCAGCGTCGACGTCGACGGCAAGATTCGAGTTGACCCGAGCGTTCTCGATCATCGAATCCAGCAACTGCTCGCGTTTGGTTCCCGACGGCGGCGCTGTTCCCAGCCCGGCAACATTGCGCAGAATCGATGAGGCGTACTTGAAAACGCTGTCAGGGAAGATCACCACCACAACGTTGCCTGGCTCGTCTGGTACCAACCTCAACGCACCCGCCAGCGCCATACCCGAACTGGGCCCTGCAGTGAGGCTCTCTTCTCGGTTGATCCGCTGACACATCTCGAAGGCCAACTTGTTCTCCACCTCGACGAGCCCGTCGTATTTCTCCGGAGTGAAGAACTCGGTCTGGCTCAGCTGGGCGAGGCTGCGAACACCAGGAATGTCGTGACCCGCGGCCGGATGCACACCAAGTACCTGGACACCTCGGTCCTGTTCCTTCAAGAAGCGTCCCGAACCGTTGATGGTCCCGCAAGTACCCAGACCTGCAACGAAGTGGGTAACAAGACCGGCGGTCTGATGCCACACCTCAGGTCCCGTGGTGCGATAGTGCGCGTCCGGGTTGGCCCCGTTCGTGTACTGGTTCAACATTTCGAATTCGGGCTGCTGCGCGATCTCGTCAGCTCTGGCAATGGCACCTTCAGGTGCCCCCGGAGCCGGACACAACGAATCCTCGAGCTCGACCACATCGACCCCTGCGAGACGCAGAACCGTACGCTTCTCGAGCGGGATCTGGTTCGAGAGAGGAGTGGTCAGGGAATAACCCTTCGCATTCGAGACCATGGCGAGAGCGAGGCCCGTGTTGCCTGAAGTTGGCTCCACCAGCTTTTGAGCCGAACCCACCCGCCCGGACTCTTCCGCGTCACGCACCATGTTCCACGCGACCCGGTCCTTGACAGCGCCAAACGGGTTATACCACTCCAGCTTCGCGTACACCTCGGCGTGCTCGAAGGGAACCAGGCGCGACAAACGAACCATCGGAGTGGGGTTATCGACGTTCGACAGCAAACCGAGAACCGAGTCGTAAATACGACGAGAACTGTCATTCACGTCCAACACCCCCGTTTGTCCAGGCGGGAAAGACCTACACACGATTTACCGGAGGCGTCAAACCCCGGCACAACCCTTAGCACTGGTCTCGCCATGACACCCTCCCTAGATTTACTGGTCAACAATAGCCTGGCCACAGAAGGCGAACTCTGAAAGCACATCGGGTTGACGAACCGACTCGGGCGTTGATTGAGACGCAAGCGAAGCTCGCGGCATTCAAAAACCCAACCAACGATTCACGGCCCAAAACGAAAGCTCTGGTACAGCTGGTGTTCAACAACCAAAGCTCTCGACTCGACGCCTTGTGATTCTGAGTGTGGGCGATACGGGATCTGCCCCGAAACAAGTGAGTTAACTCCCTCTAGGGCGTGCGACCGCTCAAACCGAGTAGACGATCCAGAGCGGAGGCATCGTCTGGGACTTCCACCTCAGGACCGAACATTCCGCCTGCCCGGCTGTCGTCGGTGATGAACCCGCTGAAGAATGCTGTCGTCGCCTCGACGAGGTCGACCGGAGGGTCGAAGTCCTGTCCGGTCGAGCG
>PBHE01000038.1 GCA_002719335.1 Acidimicrobiaceae bacterium | reverse complement strand
CATCGACGATGATCGCTCGCCCCCTCCCAAGCGAGGACGCCCTGGCAGCCTTCATATAGTTCTGTAGACCAGCCGGGTCATTGACCTGTTCTTGCACAACGAAATAAACCGACATTTCGGCCCCCCTGTCCGCCCACGTACCGCAGGTGTCCCCAACTCTAGGAGGTTTACCTTCACCGCGTCCGCTGCCCAAGGCAGATGATCAAAGGACATTCAGTAATGCGCTGAGACGTGAGCCTAAGATTCGGTGATTCGCTGGATGGGAGAAACTTGGTCTGTTAAGTCGCTGCCCCAATACTCGTCGCGAAGAAGTCTTTTATATAACTTGCCAGTGGGTAGCCGGGGTAACTCATCACGAAAATCCACCGAGCGGGGAACCTTGAAACTGGCGATGTGCTCGCGCGCATAATCAAGTAATCGCCTCTCAAGCTTTTGTGTTCCTTTTGTGCCCTCTGCTGGTTGGACCACTGCTTTGACCTCTTCGCCAAAATCGGCGTTGGGTACCCCGAAGACGGCAACATCTGCTACCTCAGGGTGAAGAATCAAGCAGTCCTCAATTTCTTGTGGATAAATGTTTACGCCACCCGAGATAATCATGAACGCCTTGCGGTCAGTCAGGTAGAGAAACCCTTCTTGGTCGACACGACCAACATCACCCAGAGTGGTCCAAAAACGATTGTCGGGGTGTTGTGAACTTCGGGTCTTATCAGGGGCGTTGTGGTATTCGAAAGCTTGCTCTTCGCGTTCGAAGTAAATAAGCCCAGGCTCGCCAGCTTCAACCTCGACACCGTCCTCGTCACAAATGTGAATGGTTCCGATTAGCGGCTTTCCTACAGTCCCGGGATGAGCAATCCACTCTTCTGGACCTACGTAGCAAAAGCCATTGCCTTCGGTCCCGGCGTAATACTCGTGGAGAATGGGTCCCCACCACTTCAACATCTGATGTTTCACTTCTATCGGGCAGGGCGCTGCTGCGTGAATAGCCACCTTATGGGTTGATAAATCATAGGAACTTCGATCTGCCTCCGGCAGCTTCAACATTCGCGAGAACATCGTCGGAACCCACTGCGAGTGACTAACTTCATGCGTTTCTATCGCTTGGAGAGCCCCGAGGGGATCGAACTTTTCCAAAACGACAACTGTTCCACCGACTGATTGAGTTCCGGTACTGAACAGCAATGGAGCGGAGTGATACAACGGTGCTGGAGACAAATAAACTGACTCGCTGTTAATCCCAAATAAGGCGCCCGCAAGTACAGCCCCAATGGGGTCCGGGTCGGTAATCTGAGAGCCGTCGAGGTCTCTCTTTATGCCTTTGGGGCGCCCGGTAGTTCCGGAACTGTAATTCATAATCGATCCTCGCGGCTGCTCTGCGAGAGCTTCAGCTGGGTAGCGCCCAATTGCTGATTCAAAATTCTCATAACCTTCAGCAGTTCCATCAAACATTAGACGGACAGGGCACGTACCTATGTCGGGGAGCATTTCGATGGCGACGTCTCTTACCGCGTAGCTAGCGAGAAGTACTTTCGCTTCGCAATCCTGAACGATGTAGGAGGCTTCTTCGGCAGTGAGAAAGCGATTGACGGTTGTGAAAAATAATCCGCTGCGGAGTGCCGCCCAGTAAGCCTCGAAATATCTGATGTGGTTGTCTGCAAAAATAGCGACATGGTCACCCACTCGTAGGCCGACGTCCCACATGAGTTGAGCGAACCGAGCGGACCGATCGTTGAGTTCACGGTACGAGAGAGATTCTCCTGTGCCTGCCATGATCACCGCCGCATGATCCGGCTTTTCGTTCGCGTAGGTACCTGGATAACTCATGTCTTGAAGCTAATCGATTCCCGATAGTTGTTAATCGGTTGCTGGTGGCCTGACGGCAACACCCGCACCGAGAAGGGCCTGTTTAGCTTCTGACACGGTGTGTTCTCCGAAGTGAAATATTGATGCTGCGAGCAGCGCATCAGCGCGACCGTCAATAGCCCCGTCGATCAGATGTTGGAGCGAACCCACGCCCCCACTTGCGATGACCGGAACAATAACTGCGTCACTGACAGCACGAGTAAGTTCGAGGTCGTAGCCGTTTCGAGTGCCATCTCCGTCCATCGAGGTAAGAAGAATTTCTCCCGCTCCTCGGTGTGCTACGTCTGTTGCCCAGCCAACTACGTCCAGTCCTGTGTCTTCTCGCCCTCCTTTGACGTACACATTCCACGTCTGGTCATCATTCGATTTGGCATCGATAGCAACCACCACGCATTGGCTGCCGAACGCCTCTGAGAGCTCAGATACCAACTCAGGGCGCTCTACCGCTGCTGAGTTAACGGATATCTTGTCAGCACCGGCTCGCAAGAGCAGCCGTGCGTCATCTACGGATCTAATTCCTCCACCAATTGTGAACGGTATAAAAACCTCTTCAGCGGCCCTTTCAGCTAGTTCAACAATGGTTTCGCGGTTATCGGAGCTTGCTGTTATATCGAGAAAAATGATTTCGTCGGCACCTTGCGCGTCATATTGCGCAGCCAGTTCCACTGGGTCTCCCGCATCTCGAAGCGCAACAAAATTGACTCCCTTGACGACTCGCCCAGCGTCGACATCCAAACAAGGGATCACCCTTACTGTTTTCACGACGTCACCGTTGCTGCAACGGCGGCAGAAACCTCGATGACGTCATCGTGAATTGCCTTGCCAACGATGATCCCAGCGAGGCGTCGTCCGTTGATCTCTAACTTTGCAAGCTGGCGAATGTGCACAACCGAGCCAACTCCCCCGCTGGCGATCACATCCAGCGACGTCGAACTGAGCACCGCTCTGAGGCCCTCAACATCTGGTCCGGTCCCCATTCCATCTCTATTGATCTGGGTCACTACTACTGCCTCAGCACCACTGTTTTCGAAACTTGGTAACAAATCAAAGATGCTTTGGCCGCTGTCTCTTCGCCAACCTCGAGTTGCTATTTGGTCACCACGGACGTCGAGACCTACCGCGACCCGGTACCCCATACTGGCCAACTCGTGCACTAGGGCAGGGTTTTCAATTGCCGCTGTGCCGAGCACGCAGCGGGACACACCTACTTCGTAAAGGTATGTGGCGGCTTCGAGGCTTCTGATTCCACCCCCGCTCTGTACCGGGATGTCTACTTCTTCAACTATCGCACCTACGATTTCGAGGTTCGTAGGGTTTCCAGAACGTGCAGCGTCGAGATCCACGACGTGAATCCATCGTGCGCCGGCTTCCTGAAACGATCGCGCTACTTCAACTGGGTCAGTCTGATACCGAATTTCGCGGTCGTAGTCCCCCTGGACAAGGCGCACGCACTGTCCATCCCTTATGTCAATGGCGGGGTATAGCTCGAAACTCATGAGCTGGTTACTTGCTGAAGGAAGTTCTGAGCGAGACATCGTCCCCGCTCGCCTGACTTTTCAGGATGAAACTGGGTTGCCCACAAAGACGCTTTCCCTACCATCGCTGTTACGTCTATCCCATATTCGCAGGTAGCAACTACTAGATCAGGATCAGTGTCAACCGCGTAACTATGAACAAAATACATCCACGCTCCATCTTCAATTCCATGAAGCAGTGGGCACCCCGGAAGGCGGATATCTAACTGATTCCATTGCATTTGGGGCCGGGTCAAGCCATCGGGCAGGCACCGCGACATGCCAGGCAAAACACCTAAACCTTCGATTCCGGGTGCTTCTTCTGAACCTTCGAACAGCATCTGCATCCCTACGCAAATTCCGAGAAACGGGGTGCCTGAGTCGATGGCCGAGATCGCCAAGCCATCAAGTTTCGCTGCTCTCAACTCGCGCATGCACGCGCCGAAGTGGCCCACTCCGGGAAGGACGACACCCGCGGCGTCAGCAATAAGAGCTGGATCGGCGGTAAGACGAACATCAGCGCCTGCCCGTTCGAATCCCTTCTGGGCGGACCTCAAATTTCCGATGCCGTAGTCCAACACCGCTATGAGTGGCGGTTCATCAGACCCATTCACCTCAGCATCCTCACAGCACGCCCTTGGTGGAGGGCATGACGTCATCGACAACTCGGATCGCATCGTAGAGGGCCCTGGCGACCCCTTTGAAGCTCGCTTCAATGATGTGGTGGGTGTTTTTTCCGCGCAACAAAACTATGTGGAGAGTGATCCCTGACGCGGTGGTAAATCCACGCCAGAACTCTTCACACAGTTGAGGGTCGAAAGGTGGCTCGCCCAAGATTTTTTCGCCGGGAGGCTCTACGTCATAGTGCAGGAAGGGCCGGCCCGAAAGATCTAACACCACTTCGACTGCTGCTTCGTCCAACGGAACGGTTATAGCCGCGAAACGACGTACTCCTTCTTTGGCGCCGAGAGCTTCACCTAACGCTTCACCGAGAACTATTCCTACATCCTCAACGGTGTGGTGGGCATCGATTTCGATATCTCCATTGCATTCGACACGTAAGTCGAAGCGAGAGTGTTTGCCTAGTTGAGACAGCATGTGGTCGAAGAAGGGCAGCCCTGTATTGGCTTCAACTTGACCGTTTCCGTCTAGTGCTAGAGATAAATCGATTCGTGTTTCTTTAGTAATCCGTTGACGATTCGCTTGCCGTTTCATGTCAACGCCTCCTTAAGGGCTTCGAGGAAAATATGGTTCTCTGATTCAGTACCTAAAGTGACTCTTAAACAGTCGGATAAACCAGGCCAATTCGAACAATTTCGAATCAACACTGATTGGTCCACCAAGCGTTGCCAGACATGGTCCCCGCTCACGGAGCATGGGGTCGTCCGGAACATAATGAAGTTCGCTTGCGACGGCCACACATCTAGCCCTAGGTCAGTCAAAGCAGCAGCGACTCGGTCTCGTTCAGATCCCAGTTGCCTCACTCTGTGTTCCATCTCGTCATGGAAACGCAGCGCTACGCGACCAGCAATCTGCTTAACAGAGTCCAGATGGTAGGGAAGAACAACTTTCTCAAATTCAGGCAACATCCATGATGGAGCTACGCAGTAACCCAAACGAGCACCGGCCATGGACCACGTTTTTGAAAACGTTCGTGTGACGATCAGCGATTCGCTGGCGTAGGGGCCCCGCAATAAATCAAGAGCTGTGAAATCCGCGAACTGGCCATAGGCCTCGTCCACTACGACGACGCCATCGGAAATCTGGAGCGCAGCTTCAATGACTTCAAGACTTTCAGGAGTTCCGGTCGGGTTGTTGGGTGAGCAGAAAAAAATGATGTCTGGATGGTGACGGGTTACGACGGTGATCACTTCGGACAAGGAAACGCGATGCTGAGAATCACGTGCCACCTCGATTACCTCGCATTGGGTTGTTCGGGCGATTTGTTGATACATCGCATAAGTCGGTTCGAATGTCGCGACGCTTCGGCCACTGCCTCCGAATGTCAAACAAATGGTCTGAAGAACCTCGTTAGAACCGTTGGCAACAAAAATTTGTTGGGGCTCAACATCGTGGACAGCGGCAATATCTTCACGGAGACTTTGGGCCAAACGATCGGGATATCGGTGCCAGTCGATACGGCCCACTTCATCCAAAAACGCCGAAAGGAACCCCGCTGGCGGGGGAAACGGCGCCTCGTTGGTGTTGAGACGAACTTCGACATCAAGCTGAGGTGAGTGATACCCCTCCATAGTCCGCAGATCAGGGCGGATGGTGGGGCGCGTCACGAGATAACTCCCTGTTCCGCCCAACGTTCGCGCTCTCTAACTGATGCCGCATGTGCCCATAGGCCCTCCGCTGTAGCTAAACGGTCGACGGAGCCCAGCACAGCGTCAAATCCTGACTTTGACACGTCGATGATGTGCATGCGTTTTTGGAAATCGTCGACAGTGAGTGCACCGCTAAATCGAGCCGTGCCAGCCGTTGGCAGCACGTGAGAAGGTCCGGCTAAGTAATCACCGATCGATGCCGGTGCCCATATGCCCACAAAGACCGCTCCTGCATTCTTTATTTGACGAGCAAAGTCAGATGCGTCGGCGCACATCAACTGAAGATGTTCGGGTGCTATCTCGTTGGCGACCCGGACAGCAGTTTCTGGATCGTCAACTAAACAGACATAACCATCCGACATCAAGGTATCTAGGGTCTCGGAGCGACGCGGAGATAAGTGCACTATCTGTTTGACCGCCGCCTCAACTTCATCGGCATATGTCTCATCCCAAGTGACTAGCCAGGCTCGGCCTCCAGGACCATGTTCAGCTTGGAGGACGAGGTCGACGGCAGCGGAGGTGCTGGGACAACTTTGATCAGCTATCACCACGATCTCTGACGGACCCGCAAATGCAGAAGCAATTCCGACTGTTCCCGCAACTTCTTGTTTTGCCCTAGCAACCCAGATGTTGCCTGGGCCCGCAATGACATCGACTGGTGCTATCGACTCGGTCCCATAAGCCATTGCCGCTACCGCTTGCACGCCGCCAATCTTGTAGACCTCTGTTATGCCACACAGGTGCGCCGAAGCCAGCACGACGGCCTCGACGCCGCCTTCGGAGTTCGGTGGCGTACAGAGCGCTAGTTGTTCAACTCCGGCTGCTCGCGCTGGAAGAGCTGTCATCAGAACAGTCGAGGGGTAGGCTGCCAGTCCCCCTGGTACATACAGGCCAGCTCGCTCTACTGGTTGGGGGACGCTCGTGACGGCTATCCCTTCCCGAGTCACTACGTGGGGTTGTTGAGCTTCCTGTTCATGGAAGTAGAGAATCCGGTCGTGGGCGACCTGCAAGGCGTCGGCCATTGCTACCTCTAGAGATTGCCAGGCTTTCTTGAGGTCTTCCTGAGGGACGAGAGGAACCTCAACATCGACACCGTCAAATCGCATAGTTAGGGCTCGAATCGCCCTATCCCCGCTGTCTCTCACTTCGGTGATCAATTCTCGGACCGCTACGGAAGGAGCTCCGCCTCCCGGATCAGGGCGCGGAAGCTGACCCGTCAGCGGTCCCTTTTCTCCACGAAGATCGATACGTCGCAGCACAGTACCGAGGGTACCGGTGCCCGAGTGCCTGTCTGAAGCGGATATCGCTTGATTAAAACGCAGATGTAGGGTGCAGATGTGGTTTCCCCGGCTGAATTATCGTCACTTGAGACAGCAATTAGAGAATTGCGTGAACGAATCACGGCAGCGGCCGACGAACTTGTGGGAACCAGCGATGAAGACGTCGCTGTTGATCTCTACGACGTTGAACGCAGCCTTCGAACAGCTGAACGTCGCATCATCAAAGCCACCGATGGGCTAAATCATTAGCGGACCGCGAATTCAACTCCGGTCCGAGAGTCTCTCTGCCATGTCAACAATTTTCCGTGCCCTAGTCAGATGAGGAACGTCAACCATTTGGCCCCTGAAACTGAATGCCATCACACCCTGAGCTTCGTTCTGGGCAAATAGTTCTAGAAGTTCGCGAGCCTCCTCAACATCTTCGCGAGACGGGGTGAACGATTCATTGACAATTTCTATCTGGTTCGGATGGATTGTGATTTTGCCTGTATATCCCATGGCAGCGGAGACAAGGCATTCGGCCCGTAGACCTTCAGGGTCGTTGAAATCAACAAACACTGTGTCAAGTGGTTGCTTTTCCCAGGCTGTCGCACCGAGAAGACACATCACTCTCGCATGCTCGAATATGGGCAAATATTTTCCATCAGCAGTGCGATTACCTCTCGAGCCAATAGCAGCGGACAAGTCTTCAGCTCCCCAGGTAAGGGCATCCACTCTCGAGTTCGCCGCCAATTCCCCTATGTTCAGAAGACCTTGGGGGGTCTCAGTCCCAAGGACCAGCAGTTTGACCTGGCCTTCAGGATGACCGTAAGTGATTTCATGCTCGTTGATTATTTTGTCGATGAGGGCGATTTCATTCGCATCATTGACCTTAGGAACGAGGTAAGAGTCAGGCGGGTTAACCATTGTTTCCTCGACATCACGTTCAAACCACGGACTGCCGATCGGGTTAATACGCACGACTCTTTCCTTTTGTCCGAATTCCGCGTGCTCTAGCCAACTAGCGACAGTGGTGCGAGCCGAGTCTTTATTTTGAGGAGTGACGGCGTCTTCCAAGTCGAGAATGAGAGCGTCAGCCGTTGTGTTCAGCGACTTATCGAACATTTTTTCGTTAGCCCCCGGGACGAAGTGCGCCGTTCGACGGATGGTCATATCGAGTCTCCTTTCAAAGTGTCAAAAATTAAATGCACTAGGACAAAAATCATTGAGAACACAGTCAGCACATTGAGGACTCCGAGCGAAACATACTTGTCTCCCATGGAGAATCACTCTCAGACTGAATTCGCCGCGTTCATACTGAGGGATCATCGGGTTCAAGATCATCTCTACCTTTACGGGGTCTTCTTCCTCCGTAATACCTAGCCGTCGCGCTAACCGCCCGACATGAGTGTCGACTGGCAAACCAGGAAGTCCGAACGCAACGGAACGAATGACGTTTGCTGTTTTTCGCCCAACGCCCGCCAATTTCACTAGGTCGGGTAGATCAGTCGGGACTTCTCCTTCATGGTCGTCTAAAAGCTGATTCGCCATCATTATTAGATTTCGGGCCTTATTTTTGTAGAAACCCGTTGGGTGAACTAATTCTTCAAGTTCTCCTTGATGAGCATGAGCAAGTGCAACAGGGTCGCCGTATCGGTCAAAAACAGCAGGAGTTGTTTTATTGACCCGAACGTCGGTGCACTGGGCGGACAAAATCGTAGCTACGAGTAATTGGAAAGGGTCCTCGTGATTCAGTTCGCACACAGCCTCGTATTCAGATTTCAAGCGGTCGTGTACCGCGCGGGCTCTTCCCTGCGGTGATCGAGGCTTCCCCATTACGCTTGTTTACCTCATGCGACCACAATCAAGCGATACCTTCGGTGGCGTGAGCCAAGCTGCCAACGAGGAGCCGGTCGTAAAGGTAAGCGAAGATCGAGACGGAGCGATACTAGAGCTCGACGCCTCCGAGTGGAGCTCAGATGGGTTGGCAATGACGCTCCGCAGCATCTTGGATCAATCTCCGCAAGGGGTTTCGATCTGGATCGATCACCCGTCTGATGAAACCAATAATTCATTAACTCGTCTTGGGTTCCAGATCCAACGTGATCTCTTCCGAATGGAGCGCCCACTTCCGATGGAGCAGCGAACGGACATCGAAACTCGATCCTTCATAGTCGATAAGGACGAGGAGGAATGGTGTCGTGTAAATAACCGAGCCTTTGCTTGGCATCGCGAACAGAGCGGATGGACGCCTGAACTTGTCAGGGAACGACAAACTGAATCTTGGTTCGACCCAAGCGGCTTTTTGATTCACCAACGCGATGGCCGAATAGCGGCTTTTTGTTGGACAAAGATCCACAGCGAGGACACGCCGCTGGTCGGAGAAGTTTATGTCATCGCTGTAGATCCAGATTTCCATGGTCTCGGGTTGGGTCGAGCATTGACTCTCGCCGGCTACCAACATCTCGAAGGGGCTGGAGTCACACAAGGCATGCTTTATGTGGACGCCGACAACACGCCTGCCGTCACTCTGTATCGAGATATCGGCCTAGAAGTGCAGGTAGTAAGGCGCCTGTACCAGAGGTAGTGCTTGGCAGATCAAAGCTGCACAACAGATCCGAGGACTACCCCAACAAAGTGGATCGTTATCGCCGCAGAACCGGCAATCCCAACGTGCCGCGCAACATTTCGAAAAATCGAACGTCCTGTAGCAACGGCCAAGGTCGCTCCGATCGTTGCTGCACCGCTAACTCCGGCGGCCACGGACACCCAAATAACGCCCGCCGCAGAGGAACAGAACCAAGGGACCAGAGGTACCAACGCGCCAATCGCGAACGCAACGAAAGACCATGCGGCGGCGATCACAGGAGAGGCCACATCATTGGGGCTAATTCCGAGTTCTTCTCGGGCATGAACTTCTAGGGCCACATCGGGATTTTGCATTACCAACCGCGCCATTTCTCTGGCCTGCTCGGGTGCCATGCCTCTTTCCACATACACCTCTGCCAACTCTTCAGTTTCTTCTTCTGGATCGTCAGCCAACGCTTGTCGTTCTTTTTCTAATTCGCCAGCTACGAGATCGTTTTGCGCGCGAACCGATACATATTCGCCAGCAGCCATCGAAATCGCGCCCGCGAAAAGCCCTGCTACACCAGCTGCGCGCAGCACTCCCGCGGATGCGTCCGCGCCAGCCAAGCCCACTATCAGCAGCACGTTAGACACCAAGCCGTCGGATGCTCCGAAGACTGCTGCTCGAACCCCGCTTCCGTGCACATCCCGATGATGATCGTCATAGCGATGAGTAGCCACGCATTTGAAGCTACCCGCCGTACCCTTAAAGAGTGGTGACCACCCGCTATGACTTGTCTCGTTCGGAGCTCGCCGAATTACTGGAAGGCGAACCCCGCTACCGGGTCGATCAGGTGTGGGACGGATTACACACACAACACCGCGAACCTGCTGAGTTGACCAACGTACCGAAAGCCCTCCGCAGCGCAATCGAAGAGCTTCTTCCACCGGGGCTCACGCCCATCAAAGAAGTAGCAACCGACCACAACAAGACCATTAAACAGCTGTGGCAACTTGTTGATGGACATTTGATCGAATCAGTTCTCATGCACTATCGAGACCGTTCCACAGTATGTGTTTCTTCGCAGGCTGGATGCGCGATGGCTTGTAGTTTTTGCGCAACAGGACAGGTGGGATTTGACCGCCATCTGACGACCGGCGAAATTGTCGAGCAGGTAGTGCGAGCTGCTCAACGCTCGGGTGACCGACGCGTCAGCAACGTCGTGTTTATGGGCATGGGTGAGCCACTCGCCAACTTCGATAATGTGTGGCCAGCGATTGAGCGCATCCACGACGACCTCGGTATAGGTGCACGAAAAATCACTGTCTCGACAGTGGGAGTGGTGCCCGGAATTGAACGCCTGTCGCGACAAGAGTTACCTGTCAGTCTCGCTGTGTCTCTACACTCCGCGAATGACCGGGTGCGCAGTCGCATTGCCCCGATCAACCGAACCTATCCCTTACGCAAGCTCGCAGAAGCACTTCATTCTTACCGAAGGGCAAAGAACCGTCGGCTTAGTTTCGAATGGGCAATGATGGCTGGCGTCAATGACAGCGAAACCGCGGCACGGGAGTTAGCAGCGTTCGTTCGTCCATTAAACGCACACGTAAATTTGATTCCGCTTAATCCAACTCCTGGCTTTTCAACGCCTGGGACAGATCTCGAATTGATCCATTGGTTTCGAGATCTACTTGAATCTTTTGGAGTCAACGCCACCATTCGTTCTAACCGCGGAACAGACATCGACGCTGCATGTGGACAGTTACGCGCGGAGCAGCAAGTCATGCTTCGAGGAAAACCCCAACGTCAGAAGGCATAGGTATCTGAGTCAGCCTCTGCCACACTGACAGGGTGAATAATTTTCGCTGGATAAACCCGAGCCAACCTCAGACACTCCACAGCGCGGTCATGCTCGCCTATTTTCGCGCGATAAGCATTGTCCTGTTCGGCAGTGTGTATTACCGCCAACTGGCTTATGACGTTCTCGGGCTTTTCGCCTCACGGGTCCTTCCTGTCGTCATGTTGATCGCGTTAGTTGGAGGAGGTCTCGGCATTGCTAACGAAAAAAAGTGGGGTTTCAGATTGGCTGCTGCGGCAGCGCTGTATTCAGTCGTCGCGACCTTGTGGATCGGAATTCGTTATGACGCCGAGTTACTTGGCTTTCTATTGCGGCTCATGTTCGACTTGGTCCTAGTCGTGTTACTTCTTCACCCGCACAGTAACGGCTACCGCCGAATCTGGTTCAGCTAAGTAATGGCCGTAAACTTCCACACATGACCACCCAAATAGACGGAATTGACGATCTCGAAAGTCGCATCGGGCAACACCTTGGCTACAGCGACTGGCACACCATCACCCCCGAACAGGTTCAGAAGTTCGCCGAAGCTACCGGTGACTTCCAATGGATTCATCTCGATGAGGAACGCGCAAAAGCAGGACCGTTTGGGACAACCATTGCGCATGGGTATTTGACGCTTTCGCTCGCCCCAATGTGCATGTCAGAAGCATTCGTTATTGGCGGCGACGTCAAAATGGGTGTCAATTACGGTGCAAACAAACTTCGCTTTACTGCTCCCGTCCCAGTAGGCGCAGATGTGCGGATGGGCGCCACGCTCAAAGATGTCTCGCGTTTTGAAGGCGGGGCGCAATATATTGCCGAGTTGGTCTTTGAAATTGAAGGCTCTGAGAGACCCGCATGTGTAGCGGAATGCATATATCGGGCGTACACCTGAACACCCTCTAAGTCGATCGCGGGACTGTGCTTGAAGACAACGACCTCCCTCAGGGCGAAGACAAAGCCATCATCGTCGAGCAAATGTTTGATCAAATCGCTCACAGATATGATCTGATCAACCGGTTAATGACCTTCCGCATGGATGTTAGATGGAGACGCAGAACGGTACGAGGCCTTGCTTTAGAGCCTGGGTCGACTGTGCTCGATCTCGCATGTGGGACCGGCGACTTTTGCAACGATCTCATGCGTTATGAATTGAATCCCATCGGCATCGATTTCAGTGCCGGAATGTTGGCAGCAGCCGCAACCGACGCGCCCTTGGTTAGGGCCGATGCTCTCCGGTTGCCTATTCCTGATTCCCACGTAGACGGCATCACCTGTGGATTCGCGTTGAGAAATTTCAAAGACCTAAACAGTTTCTTCCATGAAATTTCTCGTGTGGTCAGACCAGGTGGCCGAATTGGTTTACTCGACGTGGGTCAACCTTCCCATCCTCTTCTGCGTTGGGGTCACCGCGTTTATTTCGGCACGTTAGTTCCGAAGATCGGAGCTCTGCTGTCGGACGCGGACGCCTACAGCTACCTTCCGAAATCGGTCGATTATCTGCCCGAGAGTGAGAAAATGTTGACTGAACTTCGAGTAGCAGGTTTCACCGATGTCGCCAGGATCCCTCTTACTGGCGGAATCACACAACTTTTTCTCGGCACTCAAGGAACGTGATTACCTGCCGATTGCTAGTCCGACCACAAGCAGCACCCCATAAACCATTTCCAGCCTTCCAGTAGCACCCAGCACCGGTATTAATAACTGTCCCTTGGCTCCACTCGCTATGGCTCGAATTGGCTTAAACGTCATCGGTAGCGCCAGAAACGTCAATAACGCCCATGGCCTTAGCAAACTCAGGTACGGCAAACACAGAAACGCCATCGCAATGATCGCTATGTACAGCACTCTCGTGGCTCGATCTCCAACGCGGACCGCAAGTGTGTGCTTTCCGGCAGTCTTGTCGCGTGGGAGATCCCGAAGGTTGTTCGTGATTAGCAAGGCGACTGTCAAGAGACCAACCGGCACCGAAGCCCCTATCGCTAAGGCCGTGATTCGTTCGTCTTGGAGGTAGGTGCTCCCGGCTGAAGCGACGAGTCCGAAGAAAACAAACACAAAAAGTTCTCCCCACCCTCTGTAGCCATACGGCTTCGGTCCGCCGGTGTAGCACCACGCAGCACCGATACACAATGCTCCCACCAAGAGCAACCACCCGGTAATAACCAGCGAAAGATAGATCCCCGGGATCGCCGCCAACACGAAAGCCCCTACCGCCGCTCGCTTCACTGCCCCAGGAGTCGCTACTCCCGATGCCACTAGCCGCATGGGACCTATCCGGCGGTCATCTGTGCCCCTGATCCCGTCGCTGTAGTCGTTGGCGTAATTAACGCCGATCTGAAGCGAGAGAGCAATTAACAGCGCCAGGATCGCCCGCATGAAATCCGGGTCGCTTTGCGCTGCAGCGGTACCTACAGCGACCGGCACAATTGCGGCAGGCCACGTATTAGGTCGCGCCCCAGCAAGCCAAATTTTTTTCGAAGTCATTTAGTTGGTTCTGGTTTAACGGCGGCGAGTGCTTCTACTTGACCGCCATGTCCCACGTTGGAAGCCACCCATTTGCAGTTTTTCTCAATTGTGTTAGCGGCCTCTACACAGGCTTCCGCGTTTCGTGACGCGGCCATTACATTTGCTCCCGCCGTCGCGAAGGCGGCTGCGATGGTTCGGCCACTGCCTCGCGATCCACCGGCAACAAGCGCGACTTTTCCCTCAAGTCGTAAATACATGTAGCGAACGATAGAAGACGCAGCTTGCGGTGCCCGGTTAGTCGTAGAATTCATTTATGAAGTTTGGCTACTTAACAGGGAATCACGCAGGCGGAATACTTCCGGGCCACTTAGCGAGAGAACTCGAAGCACGCAGTTTCGATTCAGTGTGGTTCCCAGAACACAGCCATATTCCAGTGGAAAGGCGAAGCCCTTACCCCAATGGGGGCCAGCTACCCGAGACCTATTTCCACATGATGGACCCATGGGTTTCTATTACGGCTGCAGCTTCTGAGACTACGACGTTGACTTTGGGCACGGGGATTTGTCTCATTCTCGAACACGATCTGCTAGATCTCGCATGCACTGTTGCCACAGCCGACGTTCTGTCACAAGGAAGAGTTGTGATGGGTATTGGCGTTGGGTGGAATGAAGAAGAACTGGAGAACCATCGACCTGACCTACCGTTTCGAAAGCGGTATTCAGCAATGCGCGAACGCGTCGAAGCCCTTCGCGTTGCGTGGCGAGAGGATGAAGCAAGTTTTCAGGGAACTTGGGACAGCTACTCCCCTTCTTGGGTATTTCCAAAGCCCGTAGCGGGGACGGTGCCCATTGCTCTCGGGAACGCAGGTCCCCTCGGCATCCAGCATGCTGCTGAGTACGCGGACGAGTGGGCGCCTATTGACGTTGGCGTAATGAATGTCGACGGAAAGCCGGATGTGCTGGGGGGGATCAAGCGATTTCGTCGCTTGGCCGACGAAGCCGGGCGCGATGGCTCATCTATTCCCATCAGCCTCTACATATGGGGATTTCCTCGGCAGCAGCGACTTGAGGACTATGCCGAGGCGGGTGTAACTCAATTCGTTTTCACCCCTGTGAACTTTGACGCGCCCGCGGCAGATGACACGCTTCGCTATCTCGACGAACTGACCCCGGTCTTAGAGGCATTTAGCTCCTAAAATTTGGAGGGCCTTGAGATCGCGGAGCACCGCCAAAGGAAGCAATCTCCACCGGTGTCTAGGCGATCCAATAAATCCAATCGTAAATTTGGATGGGCAACACCTATAACGCCTTCCCATAAACCGCGTAATCCGTCCATCCATTCGGGCAGATTTTCCGCTTCTAAACCACTCATCAACTTCCAGGTGGTTTGCGCAATCTCGTTTTCGTGGCGGGAAATTTCGTCTCCTTGCGCGCTAAAGAGTGCTTCGAGAACCTCGGTGGGATCTTCGAGACCCAGGGTTGTTCGAATTGATTGCGAATACTGCATCCCGATCTTGCGGCCAGTCCGGTACAGGACACCTTGTGCAACTAGAGGTCCTAATTCCTCACACATCACCGGAACGATGTTTCTGATGTAATCCATCGAATAATTGCGAGCCGCTTTGTTTAGCCGCTCGCTCGGCCATTGTTGGCTATCGAGTTTAGGTAGAGCCTCATAGTCAATGGGAGGGCAGCTCTCACCAAAACGAAACCGAAGCCGTTCGTGAGGTTCGAGGATCCTGTCTTCTTGGATGTAGTAGCCCTCGAGCCCTGATGCGCCGTCGATCGTTTGTCCGGTACACACAAACCCCAAGCTCGGATTACCCAGTAACACCCCGTTGTTGGCGTGCCAGCCCCACAGCATCGCCCTAGCAACCTGTGTGGGGATAGCGGCGATCGCAGTTCCATCGAAAATCCAACGCGGCGGAAGATAGCGAATCCAGGCTTTAGTGTCGGATTCTGCGATATACGCCACAGAAACCCCGCCGACGTGGTTAGAGAGGAAGTGGTATTTCGCGCATGCAATGGCATCTGGCTCGTCGGAAAGGCCCAGCTTTTTCAAACCAGGCAAGAACCGTTCTTCTTGCTGACGGCGGAATAGTGCCTTCATCACATCGGCGGCTCTACCTTCGCCAAGTTCAACGACGATCGCAAGTATCAGGCCCGTCAGGTAACGATGGAATAGCTCGCTGAGAGCCTCGTAGGCAAGCTCTTCGCCTTTATCGGAACCGTTCACCTGTGCGTCTTCTTACTTTCGGGCTCTTCACCAACCGCCACGGTGAACAACGCTACCGACCGATCCTTCGAAAGACCGGCGATCGTTGTGCGCTGAACGTCCCGGTTCCTCAGCATCTGGATCGGGAAATCCGAGCGCAATAGAGCCCACAGGCACACGATCATTTGGAACCCCTAGAGCATTCGCAACGTCTTCGCTGTGTTCAAACATCCCAAAAAAAAGTACCCCAAGCCCCTCATCAATCGCCGCGAGCTGCAAGGCCATCGCCGCGAAAGCGCCATCTACTAACCAATAGGGAGTGGTCCAGGCGTCAAGACTTTCTCCCAATCCTGTTTTTGTCTTGTCTGGCTGGCTGTAGCGGCGAAGATAAGCCTGGGGGTCAGCCCAAACGGTAATCACGACTGGTGCCGCCAAAAGACCTTGCCATCGGAAGGCTTCTCTACCTTCAGGTGACAGTGTGGCTTCCCAATATCGAGCGGTCTGCGGGCCTTCGAGAACCACGAAGTCATAACCCTGGCTATTTCCGGCCGAAGGCACACGACGCGCCCGATCTAACACCCGATCCAAAACAACTTTGGGGACCCGCTCTGCACGAAAAGATCTGGTCATCTGGCGCCTACGAATTAGGTCTGCGAAGTCCACAAGTCGCGCCGCAGAGTCAGAGTAACTTAGCGAGTTTCTCGCGGGTCGCCCACCCGAAAACAACTAGAGCATCACCCTGAGAACGATCATGCCCATCAAAGAGAGCCGCTACTGCGGGGTTAATGGTTTCAGGTTTCGAAGAACTGTGATTTAGAACTAACGACGGAGCGCCTTCACCGTACACGCGGAACTCTTTTGCTCTGTATTCGCCACGCACCTCAAAACGTTTCGCCAGCCGGCGTCCCCACGCCCTATCTTCACCATTGGCTTCATAACCAGGTCGGGGCACAACGTCGCTGAGTGGCTTGTACGCGTCAAAGGCTGCGGGGTCGGCTATCTGCGCTGCTACCAGAACGTCCTCGTCCGGGAACGCGAGCACAGCGCGACGCATTTGGTCCGTAATCATTGCCTTTAAGGCACTGTCACGGCGACTGGTGCGTCGCACTGCCGCGAGGCCGATCAAAACGGTGGGATCACCACCGACGCGTTCAAGAGTGCAAAACCCATACGCGGCGAGTTTGTTTCCATCTCGTACCTGGGTTACGAGAACCCAAGAATCGCGCTGCTTAGATAGTTCTCCCACGTCGAAGATGACTGGTTCATCGTCGATGAGATCAGCCATCTCTTCAATTTCGGCATCGCTTAATGCAGTGCAGTCTTTGGTCTCGACCGTCAGAGCCATCAGGAAGTATCCCTCATCAGTGCGCGTCGTCGATGCACTAGTCCAGTCGATGAACGGCAGTTGCGCAAAACGAAGATGCCATTCATAGATAAACCCCGCCTGGCCGCGTGTCCGGCTGACTGATCTCTGGGCCGGCAGCGCTAGCTACCCCTGGAGGTAAAGCACCTTGTCTCATCTCCATAAGTTGACGTTGGGCCATCATTTGTTGTGCTGCTACGGCGGCTTGAATGCCATGGAATAGCCCTTCCAGCCAACCCACCAATTGTGCTTGGGCTACCCGAAGTTCAGCTTCCGATGGCGCCTCGGAGCTAAAGGGCAGGGCTAAACGGGCTAGTTCTTCGCGAAGTTCCGGCGCGAGAGATTCTGAGAGTTCGCGTACTGACTGTTCGTAGATCTCTCTCATGCGGTCGCGACTTGCCTCATCCAGTTCGACTTCGCGCACCTCCTCAAGCAACGTCCTGATCATCGAACCGATACGCATTACTTTGGCTGGTTCCGAAATGGCAGGTAGTTCTTCTTCGACTTCCGAGTCAGAACTCGGCTCTATTAGCTCAACATCCTCTTCGACTCCATCAAAGGAAGATTCGGCGGGAGAGACCGGGTGCTGCTCGACCATGGAGCAATTCTACCGGCGAGGCGTCGCGTCGCATCCAGAAATCAGCGAGAGAACCTCAAAAAGGGCACAAACATTTCTTCCTCGGTTAGTGACCCGTGCCGCCCCACCAACTGTGGTGCATCAGGAAGTCGGGGGTCCAAGAGCCCTACTGGCTCGCGCGCCACGAGCGCGACATCCCCCAATCTGGCTCTCGCTTCAGGGGTAACAAGGGGACCAAACCAACGCTCATCAAGCACTTGGTCGATTCCCGCAACCCATGTGACGTCTGAATGAACTTCAGACGCTTCGATAAGTCCTTGCGTTACCCCACCTTTGGCGTGAAGCCATAGAAACCTTGCCTCCCCCGAGGTGCTAGAAGTTCGATTCACTAAATCAGCATCAAGTTCGATGACGTTATCCCCGACTTCAACGATTCCGTGGTCGGCGGTAACCAGCACTGTCACGTCGTCTGGAAGCTCATCAATAACGCGAGCCACCAGCGCATCAATGAATCGCAATTCATCCAACCAGTGTCGTTGGAGTCCGTGGACGTGAGCAATCTTGTCGAGGCCATCGTAGTAGGCGTACACAAACGGAGCCCCCTCTTCTATCTGGCGGACAATCTCAGTCACAAGGGTCGCCGGCGACCACCAGCCACAAAATTTTCCATTTCGCAGGTGAGCTTGAGTGAACCCCGTGACCTGAAACTCTGCTCGCGTCACTACAGGAGGCCGAGCACCAAGAAAGGGTTCCACTGGTTGAAAGTCGATAGGCGGGATGTCAAACGTGGCAGTTCTTGAGCCAGTGGTCCACCGTAAGCAGTTGAGTAAACCGTGCGGCGTTCGGATCTTGTACCCAACAACTCCGTGTTCTCCAGGTGCGACCCCGGTTGACAGCGAAGTCAAAGCTGTAGCCGTAGTGCTAGGCGCCACCGTCGTAATGGCAGTCGAGCGGGCCGAAGCAAGGCACGGAACCTCACTTCTGTTACGTTCAAGTTGATTCCATCCCAAGCCATCGACGACAAGTAACACGACGCGGCCTGAATCAAAAACCTCCTCTGGAATTAGTTCATTGGCTTGTCCCATAACGATTGCAGGCACGATCGATGAGATAGACAACCCCGAATGGGAGGGAAGGATCATCTCGGAACTCGCAACCACAATGGCACCCTAGGGCGCGACATCTACCAGCACCCGCCACCATCACGAATTGCCAGCAAATCACGCCAAAATCAAGGGCCTAGCTTCTAAATCCGTACCAAAAGTTGTCAAGAACCCGAACTTGATCTCCTAAACATCTCAACTGCCCCCATAAAGTCGTCTGGAGGTTCCGACAAAAACTCGACACGTTCACGCGTGGCAGGATGAATAAACGATATTTCTGCGGCGTGTAGCAGAGGGCGCCCAATATTGAATGGATCAGGCTTTCCGTAGGTGGAATCCCCAAGCACCGGTGAATTGATCGCGCGCAGGTGAACTCTAATTTGGTGCGTTCGCCCGGTATCCAATGTGCACCGCAGAAGGGACGCGTGCGCCGGTTGATGCCAGGTCTCCAGAACTTCGTAATGCGTTCGAGCCTCTCGGCCATCCTCGGTTACTGTCATTCTTGTTCGTGTCCGGCGACTTCGACCAATAGGTGCATCAACGGTGCCCGTAGCCGCTTCGGGACAGCCAGCAACAATGGTCAGATAGCTGCGGCGCATGGACCTGCTCGCTAGTTCCTCTTTCAAATACAGCAGCGCTTCATTTGTCCGCGCGCATACCAATAACCCGCTCGTATCTCGATCGAGGCGATGAACTATCCCCGGGCGTTCTGGCGAACCTACATCCACCATTTCGGGAAATCTAGCAAGTAGCCCGTGAGCCAGAGTCGACGGTGAACTTCCAGCCCCCGGATGAACAACCAAACCAATCGGTTTATCGATGACGACAAGTGAATCATCAACGTGAATTGCATCAAAAATCACTTCCGGGTCTGGGATCAATCGACTCTCGACGTCGTCGGCTGCTGGCATCTCAACCTCGATCCAATCTCCTACCGCTACACGTTGGGATCCAGCGACAACGACCTCCTCGTTGCGTATCACTTCCCCTGCAGAAATTAGAGACGCCACTACGCTTCGGCTAAGCCCAGTCATCAGCGATGCCACACGATCCACGCGTTCGGAATCTAACGCAGCAGGAATTTGTTCACGCATTTAGCGCTGCTCCTCGTTGTTCGAACCAACTGCTGACACTCAGCATGACTACACCAACCACGATCGCCGCATCCGCGAGATTAAAAACAGGCCAGAATTGGAAATCAATGAAATCTACGACTGCGCCGCGTCCCCAGCGCGGGGTTCGAAAAAGACGATCGGCTAGATTCCCACACGCGCCACCTAACACCAAGCCCAGTGAAAAAGTCCCGAGATGCGAGGTAAACCGGCCTCGCATCCTCCAAAGAAAAACGACTACGCATGCGGCTAAAAGCCCCAAAAAAGGACCCAGGCCCTTACCGCTGCTGAATGCGAATCCCGTGTTCGTTGTTAAGTGAAGTCGGAGCTTCCAGAAAATTTCAATTGACCGAACGTCAAGGCTCTCAACCGCCCAAGCTTTACTGACCTGATCAAAAGCAAGCGTCGTAAAGCCAGTAAAGGTTATCCAACGAGCGCTAGACACTTTCGTAAAGACCGGCACAAGCTCAACGCCACGACATGCCGGTGGCTTTCTCCTCAACGCGCATGTTGGCATGTGGAATCGCCTCTAGGCGCTCCTTTGGAATCAGCAGGCCCGAAACTACACAGATGCCGTAAGTATCTTTTTGGATCCGTTCGAGTGCAGCGTCAATCTCTTCAATCGCCGCCCTCGCCTGGGCGGATAACTGAAGATCTCGATCGCGTTCCACCGCAATCGAATCTCCTTCACCCGACTCCTCGTCAAACTGGACATCGCCCGGCTCGCGATCTCTCGCCAGTTGGTCAGCCTCGGCTTCAAGAAATTCAGCATGTTGGGTGTACCGGCCCCGCTCAGCTAGCAGCGCCTCGCGTTGTTTTTTCAACCAGGGCGCTCTGAAACGCGCCTTCGCGGATGTCTTCTTTGCCGCTGCTTTCTTCTTCACAGGGCTCTTTTTCACCACTGCTTTCTTCTTCACAGGGCTCTTTTTCACCACTGCTTTCTTCTTCACAGGGCTCTTT
>PBHE01000037.1 GCA_002719335.1 Acidimicrobiaceae bacterium | reverse complement strand
TCGCCGTCGTCGCCGCGTGTCACCACGATCGAAGTTCGACAAACCTCGACGTCCTTGACGTAGAAGTCTCCGGGTTCGGGGATTACCTCGACTCGACACGCCGGAAGCCACACCTTGCCGAATATGTGCTCTCGCTCGAGTTCGAATTGCTCATCGGAGATATATGGCGCGATCGGAATCGGGTCCGTGCCCAACTCCGGGTGGTCGTGGTGCCACCGCTTGTCGGTGAGCCACACGGCTTTTTCTGTCGTACTCATTGCTACCCCCGGCAACTCGGCGGCTCCCCTTGCCACCGCCAAAGGTCTAGCACCGGGCGCGGCGTCGTTGATGTTGTTTGAGTTGAGGACCTATTTCTTTAGATCTTGTTTAGGGATCGAGACCTGTAGTGCCCACAACTAAAACCCCAATACTCAACCCTTTTTGGCGTCAGACCGAATGACCTCTGCTCCCGACGGATCCACCGGCATGCCGTGGACCCATTGGTTGTGGGCGTGACCAACGTGCTGTAATCCAAACGCCGACTGGAGGGCAATGGGGAATCCCATGGCGTCAACCGACTGATTCACCGACATCTTGGCCAGCTTCAAACCCATGCTCGGCCGCGACGCAATCTTCTGCGCTAGCGACAGCGTCTCAGCCTCCAGCTGATCGCGTGGCACCACCCGGTTGACCATCCCCACCTCCTTGGCCTCCGCAGCACTCAACGCCTCACCGGTGAATAGGAGTTCTTTCGCCCGTCGCGGCCCGAACTCGAAAGCGTGAGCGAAGTACTCGACCCCGTTCACGCCAAACGCGACAACTGGATCGGAAAAGGTGGCGTCCTCGCTAGCCACCACGAGATCGCACGGCCACATGAGCATCAGTCCACCGGCAATCACCTTCCCGTGCACTTGAGCGATCGTTGGTTTGGGTAGAACGCGCCAACGGCTGCAAAAACCTAGGTAGATCTCCTCCTCGCGCGCCATCATCCCTTCATCACCCGGCTTGGAGAAACCGCCCACGGGCCCGACCGTGTCGAAATCGTCGAAACTGCTCCGGTCACGTAGATCGTGGCCCGACGAAAAATGTTTGCCGTTGGCACCGAGGATGATGACTTTGATGTCATCGTCTGCCACTGCCCGATCGAACCCCGCATTCAGCTCGTAAAGCATCTGCTTGTTCTGGGCATTAGCCACCTCGGGTCGATCGAGCATGATACGCACCACACCCTCTGCGGGAACCTCGTAGGTAATTGCCTCGTAATCTCGGTCGTCGCTCATCAGGCAACGTTAGCCAGCGTGCAGAGGTAGCACCAGCAAGGAGCACTCCTCTGATGAGGTCAGCGGAACTTCGAGAATCGTCGGCTCCGTAGGGTCGACGGCGTCATTGGTGTGCCGGAGTGATTGTGACGACGTACAGACAGTACTACCCACGTAAATGGGGCAGTTAGGGGTAGCTATCAGCGGCTGTATCTAACAGCAGCGTTACCCGGTGATGTGTCGAGTTTTAGCCAGCGTTCATCGACTGGGAAATCACCGCAAAACCTGCGGTGGCTTCAAGTCTCTTTCCCACAACCGCCTGGTATTCCTCAGACCCATACCAGGCTTTAGCTGCAGCGGTGTCTTCAAACTTCAGCACGATAGTTTGGGGGCCAGGCGGATTTCCTTCAATGGTTTCCGCAGCGGCGTCGAACACGACCAATTCGGCCCCGGCAGCCTGGATGGTCGGCCCGGCGCCCTTTTGGTACTCGCGGTACAAGTCCAAGTCGTTAACAACGTATTGAGCAACGAAATATGCAGCCATGGGGGCAGTCTGGCACAGCGACGAGCCAGTCGCCTTTGCGTTCTTGCGGGAAGTTCGGATTTCATCTGTCTTTATTGGGACGTATTCTGTATCGCCCACACCTGTAACCATCCTGGACCGCTAGCGGCTACACCATGGCTCCATAGTGCAATAGGCCACTAGTTATCGGTAGATTGGGGGACGGGGATAACTATTGATGGTGCATCCGGTCAATCTGGACATGTGCCTTCAGTTAGCTAACTATTAGAAAAGAGAAAGAGAAATATGAAATATCCGCACCACGCAAGTGGTAGGGAGTTATCGCATCGCAGTAGCTACAGGTGTAAAGCATGTACAACCTCTATCCATTGGGATGGAACAGTGAAGGCGTATGTATCTGATGCGCAATTAGATGAAACCTGCTCTCAGTCACCTGCAGGTCATGACTGCTAACTAACAAAAATAAGATAGGCACGTGAGGGACTTCCACATAATTGGTGGGGGTCCCTTTGTCTTTCACCCTTCGCTCATATCAGGATGGTTCTATGGCAGTCACACATCTCAAGATCAGAGACGACTTCATCATTGATGGTCGGGAACTTGAATGGCTTTTTTCGACTTCGGGTGGTCCGGGGGGCCAACACGCAAATCGCTCACAGACACGCGCTGAAGTTCGTTGGAACATCGCCACCTCGGAAGCTGGAACCGATGAACAACGCACCCATCTGATTGACCGTTTCGGAGAACTGTTAACTATTCGTGTCGACGAACATCGCTCCCAAAAACGTAATAAAGACGACGCGTTACAACGACTATCAACCAAAGTGCGTGATGGCTTACACGTACACCGCCCAAGGAAGGACACTGGACCAAGTCGATCTGCGAAACGCAAACGAGCTGATGCCAAAACTCGCCGAGGTCGACTCAAACAACAACGCCAACGCCCGTCTTTAGATGACTGATTTTGGCCCAAAAATTATGAGACGGGCGCTTTGGGAAAATTGTTGTGCGAGGCGCTGACACTGGTCTGCCGGCTACGGTCTCAGAGGCCTTAGCGGCTAGTCTTGGCAGGGTTCGCCATTAGTGGTTGTGAGGGAGTACTTGTGCGTTATTGGTTGATAATTTGTGCAGCTAGCGTTATCGCTGTCTCCTGTGGTTCTGGTTCGGAAACTGTGAACCAGTCTGTGTCAGCGACGACTGCCGCGCCAGCGACGACTGCTGCGCCAGCGACGACTGCTGCACCGACGACGACTGCTGCACCGACGACGACTGCTGCACCGACGACGACTGCTGCACCGACGACGACCGCACCGGCGGGACCTCTTGGTGAGGTAGAGATTCTTTTGGAGCCCAATGGAGCGCAAGAGACGTCGGTGTCTAGCGCTGGGCTGTGGACGATGAAGGTCGCTGGGACGAGTTGGGCTGGTCCGCCGGTCTACGTGTTGATATGTACCGCGACTGACGTGGTCATTTTGACGAGAACTGGTACCAGTACCTGTGATTTCAGCAACCTCAAAGTTGGAATGCCGGCCGATGGCGCCTTCTCGTTATCTTTCGACCTTCGCGTCCCTGAAGATGGCATTTGCATAGGGGCAGGTGATCAGGCTCAGGCTGAAGCTGCAGGTGCCTGTATTTCTGTAGGAACTCCGGCCTCATGAACGGCAACAACCACCAGCAAAGCCCAATAATTCGGGGCGATATTTATTTCTTCGCTGACGGTGCAGTCATCTCGGGTCGTGGCGCTAACGTGTCTGCGCCGAGAGGTGGGGATCTCCGGCATCGCTAGGGGGTAGCAATGAGCGATCTCATTATTCGTGGTGGAACCGTGATCGACGGCACCGGACAGTCCGGTCGACGGGCCGATGTGTTGATCCAAGACGGGGTAATCGCGGAGATCGGCAGCCTGAGCGGCCGTCGCGCAGACCGAGAAATCAATGCAGAGGGTCACGTGGTGAGTCCTGGGTTCATTGATGTCCACACCCATATGGACGCACAGATTGCTTGGGACCCTCTTGGCGAAAGTTCGTGTTTTCATGGAGTAACGACGGCGGTCATGGGCAATTGTGGCTTCACTTTGGCTCCGGTACGCGCGAACGAAAGACACCTTGTAGTCAGAAATCTCGAACGAGCCGAGGACATTTCGGCGGATGCCATGGCTGCTGGTATCGACTGGTCATGGGAGACCTATCCGGAATATCTTGACTTCGTTGACCGAACCCCGAAGGGCATCAATTATGCCGGGTATGTGGGTCACTCTGCCCTTCGCACTTGGGCGATGGGCGAGCGGGCTTTTGAGCAAGAAGCCGACGAAGACGACCTTCTTCGCATGGTGGGACAATTGCGGGAGTCCATTCAGGCCGGCGCTATGGGCTTTACGACCTCAATCTCAGTCAACCACGCGACCGCGGATGATCGCCCAGTCGCCAGTCGGATGGCCGGATGGAACGAGATCGAGGTGCTGGTTGGGGAAATGGGACGAATCGGTGCAGGCATCTTCGAACTGGCTCATCACCATCATCTCCGGTCGCGAGATCCCGTAAAACGTGAGGCGTACATCAGTCGTCTGGTTGATTTGGCGATCCGGACAGGCGTACCGGTCACCTACGGCATGTTGGCCACAAATCAGGGTGACAATGGTTGGAAACCGGTGGTTGAATTATTGGATCGAATCAACAATGGCGGAGGCCGGTCATGGGCCCAGGTGCATACGCGCTACTTCGGTGTTCTGCTCTCCTTCGCAACGAGGCTCCCGTTTGATTCACTGCCGGTATGGGCTGATTTGAGAACCCGTTCATTGGAAGAGCAGAAGGCGGCTCTCCTGGATCCAATTACGCGAACCCGACTGATCGAAGAGGCAGTTCACGGTGACTACGGACGTTCCATAGGCGCCGAAGCTCGGAAGCCTGAATGGGAACACATCTATCCCATGGAGAACTCAGCGCTTCCACCTTTTCAGTCCATCGCCGATCTTGCATCTGAACGCAATGCAACCCCGATGGAAGTCTTCTTAGATGTAGCGCTCGCACACGATCTCGATATTTTCTTCATTCAAGCTGCAGCGAACCAGGACCAGGACGTGGTCCTTGAGCTATTACGGCACCCATACGCCATCCCAACCTTCAGCGACAGTGGCGCCCACGTCACTCAAATCATGGACTCCTCCTTGCAGAGTCACATGCTTGGCCACTGGGTACGGAACCAAGGCGCATTTAGCCTGGAAGAGGCCGTGCATCGAATGACCCAAGTCCCCGCGAGGGCCTGGGGGTTCGATGATCGTGGGGTGCTCGCCGAAGGTAAGGCCGCAGACATCAACGTGTTCGACCCTGAGACAGTCGCTCCTAACTTGCCTGAACTACGTCACGACCTCCCAAGCGGGGCGCCGCGCCTTCGCCAAACCGCCACAGGATTCAGAGCCACCATCGTGAACGGCGGGGTATTGGTGGAAGACGGTGAGACAACTGGTTTGACTCCAGGCAGTCTCTTACGAGGTCCGCTGGCGCGCTGAACGCTTTATAGATCAGTTTGTATTTAATAGCTGGCGTTTTTCATGTCCCACAGATCTTTCGTTGTGGGCTGAAGACGGCGCCACTACACAGTCGAAGGTGTCGTCGGCGATGACGACCGGCTCAGTGCTTTGGTTCTTCACGACTTTTGCCACCTAGCTAACAGATCGCCCCTGTTCGTCGCCGAGAGACTCGTTTTTGAACCACGGCCCCGGGCGCTTCACTTTTGTAGAAAGTTGGTACTACCGGGAGATCTTTGGTCTGGTGAGACAGCCCCTCAAAGATTAAGCGTTGCTGCTACACCCGCCGGGTTCAGATCAACGAAGCCGAGAATCGGGTGAGTTCACCGAACTTGGGGGCATGGAACTACGCATCCAGCCTGTCGCGTGCCGCGGCTGGGGACTCAGCGGCAGCACCTCGCTCGACTGCCTCTTTGCGATTTGGTTTGATGGCCACCCCTACTGCACCGGGAGGTGGGTTTTGATCGGCGAAGTACATCGCAATTTTTTGGCGTTTAGCAAACTTGCCTCCGTTCAGGTCAAGTTCTCGCCGGTTGGTTCCTTTGGAAGGTTCGACGGTTCGATCGTTGACGAATTCGAGATCCCACCACCACTTCTTCAACAGGTTGATAGAACCATTCCCAACGCGATCATCCCAGCGAGCGATACTGCCGCGCAGAAACGGAAGGTGGATCGCAGCCCACAACCACATTCGCTGAGACAGTAAACCTTCGGTGTTGTACGGACAGGTCTTCATGCAACGTCCGCATGCGGAACCCTTCAGATTACCCAGTCGATATTTGGCGCATTTCTCTGCGTCCGGTTTCCACATCTCGTAACCGTTAAACATGACCTTGTCCCCGAAGCTGATCGCGCCGCAAGGGCACTCTCGGGCGCACTTGGTGCACTTTTGGCAGAAATCCTGGAGGCCGAAGTCGATGTGACGGTCGGGGGTCACAGGCATGTCAGTCGTGACCACCACCGACTTGAACCGGGGGCCAACGAATGGGTTCAAGACCAACTCACCGATTCGACTCAACTCTCCGAGACCAGCATTGAGCACTAGCGGTATGTGGAGGACGTGTGAGCGGGCATTGGTCTGACTGCGGGCTGACCAGCCGAGGCCCCGTAGGTGCTCGGCAATGACACCTGCTATCTCGGCGCCTCTCATGTAAGCCCGCATTGACTGCGCACCAGAAATCCAGTCGTCACCTGAAGCGCCCTCCATGGTTTCGTAGCCTTGATCAAGAAGGATGACTATCGCGTTTTGGTGGTAGGGCTCGATCGGTTCGCCATCAGCGTCGTGCGAATACCACGCATGTCGAGGAACCGGGCAGATTCCGACCATGTCCCCACCGAGAAAATGGGCAAGTGCCTTGACAGCTGACGCGTTGACGTTGGGATCTTCAGTGCCGCGGGCCATGTCCGTGGCGACTGGCCCGTCTTGGTGCGGGACCATAGAACGGATCATTGACACGTAAGCCTGCGCGGACGGGGTTTTGGTAGCGAAGACTTTGCGATCCTCGACAAACTTGGTCCCCAAGTCTCCATGTATGGGACGGTCGAAGAAACTTGCCCGTTGGGGCACTCTCGGGATCTCCTCATCGATTACTAAAGTGGTTGCGGTGTCAACTCGCTGGATGCGTTCCATGGGGTAGCTACCCATGTGCAGAGGACGGTGCTCGCCTCGCAGCCTGCCCCACCCGGGCCTGGTGCCGCCGAACCCTAACCACCACAGTGGCCCGTGGGAGCGAATGCGATCGCCCCAAGAACGGGGGGCCAACGGACCTTGCGGTGTCGCCTCGAGGTCAGTAGTCACTACTCCGATTCCAAAGCCGCGTTTCGACCAGGGGTTACGGAGCTCATCGTCGGAGATTTCCACGAGACCAGCTTGTAAAGCAACACGTCCTAAATTCAGGTCACTGGCCTGGGCAGTGTGCGCAGTGGCGTCGTATCCCAGATTGCGAATGTATCCAGCGGTGATCACTGCTAGCTCTGCGGCCCTCAGGTCTGCGGCCGCTTGTTGACTCCCCACTAGCCAGTCGTCGCCGGGGCGGCCTGGTTCGACGCCGTGGGCAAAATCGATGAGCACGACCACAGCCCAACGATGGGTGGCCATTTCGGCAGTTGAGTTGCTGAACCATGCATCGCTGGGTACGAGACAGGTAGCGGCGGCGTCGGCGTCAAGGAAATAGCAGCCGGCGGTGAGGTTCGCCGAAATATCATCAGGCCCACCTGGAATAGGTGCCCGCTCCGGGGCAGGTTCTCCTCGGCGCGCAGCGTCGAACAGTGCTTGGTACCGGGCTAAGCCGTTCATTACTGACTGTGGGCCGGGAGCTGACTTTTCGCGGGGTAGACCCGGAGTCAACCCGGGCCACCCGTCTAGGTGCGCTTCGGGAGCGAGACGGGGAAGCCGTTCCGCGCAATATGGTCCTAGATGAACTGGTCGTCGCTTATTACTAAAAAGTCGCATGGTCCCCCCGAAGTGAAGTTACTCCTTCACGACAACTGATAGATCTTTAACGCCGGGGTGTCGCCGCGGCCGTGATTTCAACTTCAATGTCTCCGACCACCAGCGGCGCTCCCACTGTCGTCCGACATGGATACGGTGACTCGAACACGTCGAGGAATACCTCGTTCCACAAAGCGAAGTCGTCAACATTGACGAGTTGGGCGTTGACCTTCACAACATGATCGAGGGAGAGACCAAAATCTTCGAGAATTAAACCAAAGTTTTCTAGAGTAATACGGGCTTGAGTTGCTAGGTCGCCATTGCTTACTTCGAACGTGTCCAAATCGACGGCGGTCATCCCGCTGAACAGGTACAAATCGCCGACCTGAATGGCAGTCGAGTTTTTGATATTGAACTTTTCCAAAGCGGCTGACGCCGACGCTGATGAATGAACGGTTGTCATGATCGACACAATAGGCGGAGGTAACTTAACCCCGGCGAACACGTGGCCATGAAATGGCTCCGAGGGTGAAACTGGAGTGTTCAGGGTTGAGTGTCAGACTGGTTGAACCGAAGGTGAAACAGTGAACAAATCTAAACATGGCGAAGAACAAGACCGCAGCGCTGAATGGGAACAACTCAGGCACGTACACCTTGTCGCCGCCGACCACCGACCTGCCTCGTCGGCCGGCGGGGTTCATCACTTAGCTCTTCTGAGTTCCGACGTAGAACGCACGATCGGCTTTTATCAAGGAGTCCTCGAATTCCCTCTCACCGAACTGTTCGAAAATCGGGACTACCGAGGCTCAACTCATTTCTTCTTCGACGTTGGAAACGGTAACGCTCTTGCGTTTTTCGACTTTCCCGGCCTGAACCTCGACTCATATTCTGAGGTATTGGGATCGATGCATCACCTGGCTATCTCTGTGACACGCGACAAGCAAATTCACTTACGTTCGAAACTAGAAGCAGCTGGGGTTGAGATCACTTTCGAGCATGCGAACTCGATTTACTTCAACGGACCCGATGGCGAACGCCTGGAACTATTGGCTGATTCGTTGGGCGAAATGAATGGTAAACCGGTCCTGTAATGGCGCTTCAAACCTGGTGCTGTCGGCAGCGGTTAGGTGTTCGGTCATAAGGTGGAATCATGGCTGATGTACAAGACCCCTCCAGTTCTGATTCTTTGCTTGAAATCCAAGCGATGCTTGGCATTGCAGGAATCGAACCGACGGGGGCGGACCTTGCTTCGCTGGGGCGAATCTTCCCCGCATTGAGACGAAAAGTCGACCGGATGTATGACGTTGACACCGGCGACGGGGTAACAGCCGCGATCTTTCGAGCAGAGTCGGATTCCTGATCGTGGAAAGCAACTCGATTCAAAAGACATCGAGCGACCTCCGCGCCGGGAAAATCACTAGCCGCGAGTTGGTAGAGCGAGCCTTACAGGCCTCGGACCGGCTCAACCCAATTCTGGGAACGTACCTGTGTCGCTTTGATGAGAGTGCCCTCGATGCTGCTGATAAGGCCGACAGTGAGCTCCAGTCCGGAATGGATCGGGGACCCTTGCACGGCATCCCTTTGGGAATTAAGGACATCATCTCAACCGACGAAGGACCCACCTCGGCCCAATCACTAGCACAAGATCCATCTTGGGGAGACCAGGGCGATGGGCCTCTACTCCAACGTCTTCGGGGCGCTGGTGCAGTGGTCATGGGGAAGACAACGACGATGGAGTACGCCATCGGATTCCCCGATTTTGACAAACCTTTCCCGGTGCCGCGCAATCCCTGGAATGCTGACCGTTGGACCGGCGGTTCTAGCTCCGGCACAGCTAACGGCATATCGTCCGGTCAATTTCTCGGCGGATTGGGAACAGATACCGGTGGAAGCGTTCGGTTGCCTGCCGCCTACTGTGGCATCAGCGGGTTTAAACAAACATTTGGGTTGGTGCCAAAAAGCGGCTGTATCCCCCTAGGGCTCAGTTACGACCACATCGGTCCGATGGCGACCTCGGTGTGGGATTGTGCTGCGATGCTGACTGTCATGGCTGGCTCCGACCCTACTGATAGGACCACGGTGCGAAGGCCGCCCTTCGATTACGTCGCGACCCTCAACGAAGATAAGGCTGCAAAAAAGGCCGGTGTCGTAACGAACCGGTCGTTGATAGACGCGAGTTCTGAGCAAATGATGGCGGTCTTTGACGACGCGGTTAACGATATGCGGGTCGCGGGCGTAGAAATGATGCCCTTTGAGGTCCCCCATTACCAAGCGATGCACGATGGCACATTTCTAGCGTTACAAGCTGAAGCTTTCTCATGGCACCGCAATCAGCTACGCGACAAATGGACCGAATACGGACGACCGACCCGAATCACGATTGCCCAGGGTGCGCTTATCTCGGCCGGTGATCTCGTTCAGGTAGAGCGCGTCCGAGAAATTGCGCGAAAAGCAGTGCTGGCTCAGATGGACGAAGCTGGTGTTGAAGTGCTCTTGAGTCCCACTACCGGTTACGGAGCGACACCTTTCGAAGGAGCTGACCGAAAGGCGATTTCCTTAGCTGCAATTCACACTCCTGTATGGAATTCGACCGGATTTCCGGCGTTGTCAGTACCGATGGGATTTGACCAAGATGGGATGCCCTGCGGAATGCAGATAATCGGGAGACCATTTCAAGATGATGTCGTCTTACGATTAGGCCACCGTTACCAACAACTCACTGACTGGCACACCCAATCGCCGCCGTTGCACGCCGATTCGAACTTGACAGAATAAAACCGTATTTTCTCGCGAGTGTTCATTGACTTATCAGGCTGGAACTTACGAATTTGTTCCGATCATTTGGCCTTCTTCATCGAGATAAATCGAATTCTTTGGTTCGGCAAACACAGCCTCTACTGCCGGGATGAACTCTGAAAGCTGCATTGAGCCGTAGCTGGGATCAAAAGCTGGTTGATCAAATTCTTGACAGAATTCGACTGTCAGGTCGTAGGCGCGATGACCGAGGAACTGATCCCTCATATCGCGGTCCAGCCCGAGGTGATGAAAAAAATTGTAACCCTGAAAGATGCCGTGTTTCTCGACCATCCAAAGATGATCGTCTGAGACAAATGGTTTAAGAACGGCTACCGCGATATCTGGATGATTGTAAGAGCCCAGGGTGTCTCCGATGTCATGCAACAACGAGCACACTACGTATTCCTCCGATTTGTTCGCCCGGTACGCGCGAGTCGCAGTTTGGACTGAATGTTCCAATCGGTCGACTGCAAACCCACCGCAATCACCATCCAACAGACATAGATGGTCGATTACTCGTTTGGCTACGTCGTTGGCGAAAACTCGGTTGTGAGCGGCGATGATTTGCCAGTCCAGAGGAGTTGCTTCAGTCATTGCACCGAATGTCGCGCTTTGCGTCAAAAGATCCTGATCTTCAGCGAGATCGGTCACTATTGCCCCCTCGTGTTTCGTGCTCTGTGAATTGTAATTCTTTAGAAACTCCAACGGGACTTTAGTAACACGTGTCTTAACCGCAGAGTTCATTGCCACGACAAAATATTGTTCTGTTCGGTCTTCGATACTGACCTCCGCCGCACGTATTGGCTAAATTGTTGTTTGTGAGGCCAGAGGGGGCATAGCTATGACCGTTCAGCGGTTACATCATGTTGCGTATCGATGCACCGACGCGCGAGAAACAGTCGATTTTTATGAGACGTTTCTGGACCTTGAACTTGCCACCTCGATTGCCGAAAATGTTGTGCCGTCGACAGGGGAGCGATATCCACACATTCACATTTTCTTGGAGATGGCCGATGGGGGATCAGTAGCGTTTTTCGAGCTCCCAGAGTCGGAGAAAATGACACCTGATCCGAACACTCCAGATTGGGTGCAGCATCTCGCTTTAAAGGTAGAAAACCGTGATGCGTTGCTGGGTTACAAGCAACGTCTTGAACAGGGTGGCCATTCGGTGCTGGGGCCGATCGATCACTCATTTTGTGAGTCAATCTATTTTCATGACCCCAGTGGTCATCGACTAGAGCTGACAACCGATATTGGTGATGAAGAGTTGCACCAGAAGCTTCGTTCATCGGCTCGTCCCATACTTGCCCATTGGGAACAGCACCGAGTCGCTCCCGACGTCGACCCTCTACACGCAAATGCACGCAACGGTGGAGATTCCTAAGTCTCAGCGGTTTCGAGGCTTCAACAAAAAGCGGACAATCGAACGATGCAAATGGGTGGCCAGTTTGAGGGGGAAGAACTGATATGAAATCCGTGCACGCTGTGAACCCTCTTCCGCTGATTGATGTGGCCCCGGTTTTAGCAGGCGCGCCCGGCGCTCTAGCCACCACCGCCAGCGAGGTTCGAGAAGCACTTGAACAGGTCGGCTTCTTTTCTATCGTCGGCCACGGGATCGAGTGGACAAACATTGAACGGATGTATGAATGGGCTACGAAGTATCACGCTTTATCAGATGCCAAAAAGTTCGATCATCCGATGAGCGCAACCCAAATGGGATACATGGGGTTCGGCGGAGCGCAGCGCGAGAATCGACCCCACGCATTAAATGCCGCCTTTTTTATGGGACGGCCTGGCTCGGCACGTAACTGCTTTCCAGCGAAGTCCGCCTTGCCTGGCTTTAGAGAAGCGGCGGAAGGGTATTACACACTCTTAGAGGGTCTGTGTCTTCGACTGCTCCCGCTGTATGCCGTCGCAGGTGGCATGCCCGCCGATTTTTTCGACAAATATTTCGACCCTGCTCTTGCAACGCTGCGCGTAACTCATTACCCACCTATAAAGGCGGCGCCTGATCAGTGGGGAATCGAACCACACAGCGATGCAGGCTTTATGACGTTGTTGCCAACAAACAAGATTGACGGATTATCAATCGAAGCTGCTGATGGCTGGTTCGGTGTCGCACAAGAAGCTGAATCTTTCGTCGTAAATGCTGGGGACACACTCAGGGCGTGGAGCAATAACCGATTCCTTTCAACAAAGCATCGAGCGCTAAACAGCGGCGAGGACCATCGCTACGCGCTTCCCTTCTTCTTTGACCCCCGTCCCGACACGACTATCGAACCCATGTCAGGCTGCGTTGACGACCAACATCCCCGGGTTCGTGAGAGCTACCGCTATGGAGATTATTTGCGGGCTTTCATGCAGGAGGGTTACGCCCAAACTAAAGAGTCGTAGAACCAGTCACCGATCAATGGGCCGAAAATCTAAAGAATCGTCGGGTTCAATGCCGATCAATTTGAGAAGTCATCGGTAGTCGGTTCTTTGAAAAACCGGGTTCACTTTGAACGCGTCTAGAACGTGGCGGTGGTAGCTCCATACATTCTGTCTTGTGAAACCTGTTGCAAGATGTGGAGCTCTGCTATCAGCGCTTCCCTTCCGGCTTCGGCTTCAGGATCTTCGGGGTAATACGCCAATTCGCTAGCGGGGTCCCCGGCCACGCGGGTCCCGATCAGGTAGCGGGGTTTTGCGTAGTCGTAGGGGCGGGCGCGATGCAGAACTCGTCGATTATCCCAAAGCAGCGTGTCACCAACATTCCAGTTGTGACTGTAAACGCGGGACTCGTCGCTCACAACGTGCTCAAGAAGCGACGCAATGAGGCTTCGACTTTCGTCTCGCCCGAGGCCGGGAATCCCGAACGCGTGACGACCAACAAAAAGATTAGGTCGGCCAGTGTCGGGGTGTACCTTCACCAGAGGCCTGAGATAGGCCTCCCCGTGGTAGACGGTGCCGTATAGGCCGTCATCGTTGGTATCGGGGAAGTCTCCTAAATCGTTGGCTTGTGAATAGTTCGTTGAATGAAACGCACTGAGCCCAGAAATGAGGTTTTTGATGTCTTCGCCAAGTTCTTCATATCCAGCGCGCAAATCAGCTAGTTCAGTTTGACCGCCCTCTTCGGGGACGACCACTGCGGACAGCATCGCAACCTTGCTGGATATCGGTTTATAGGTCGAATCGGTATGCCAGGTTTCGTTTCCGACATTGGTGCGCATCAACTGCGACTGCAAATCGTAGATCTCGCCGAATGTTCCGTCGTGGTGTTTCTTCTGGTTCGCCATGGGCAAACCACCAAATTCCAGTTCCCCGAAACGCTCCCCGAACGCAGTGCTTTCGGCTTCTGTTAGGTGTTGATCAGGAAAGAGAAGAAAACCTTTCTCCAGGAATACTTCAACAAGAAGGCCGAATTCGGTCTCACTCAGATTTTTGAGATCAATACCGGTGACCGTTGCCCCGAATGCCTTCTCTGTCATTGGAGTCACCTGAACACCGCTCATCGCATTCCCCTTGACTTAACAAAGCCCGTCCCTACAACAAGGTTAGTCACCTGAAGTTGTTGTCATCTACACGTACTCGTAAAGCTGGCTCCATTATCTGATAGTTGCGCGCTGCAAATTTGGGTTGGTTCTCTTATCGATACAAGGCAGCGAGTTCGGCAACGGCGACCAGCACCGCACCAGCCGCAAATATGACACGAAACACTGCGAATGGCGCCTTCTTGTACTCTCGACCCAACGCCGTGTCTTCTAATGTGGCATCCATATCTTCAGCGCCAGCAGCGATGTCAGCGATAACGCCGTCGTTAATCAGCAAGGCCCATAGGTTCACCACGACGACCACTATCGCGGTCTGCCACTTCATGCTGGCCACGTGGTCGTACCCAAACGAGAGCAAGACCAGCATGCCGAAAGAAAACGCTACGTAGGTAGGAACCATCATCCGAACGTCGGAGGTTCGCATCTGCAACCATCCGAGCCAAAGGTTTTTCTCCATCAGGCACTCCCGTCTAGTCACTAGAAAAGTGTTAGCGAAAGCCGAGCCTAGATCGCTACGTCTCGCTTAGGTTGCCCGAAGCGACAACATCGAAATGAGTTAGACCTGGTACTCCCCGCCCAAAAACGGGGGGATAGATACAGACCCGTATTAGGTCGTTAAGAGAAAGCGAGAGTTACTGGGGGATTGGTGCCCGCGACAAAATCGACCTGATCACCCGCGGCAGGGAAATACGTGACAACGGTGCTGCCGGTCATAACGAACTCACCTGCTCGGAGAGAACGGTTCCGGCTATTGAGGTGATTAGCGAGCCACGCAACGGCTTCAAACGGATGCCCCAAAGCATCTCCGGTGCGGCCCGAGCCGAGAACCTCTCCGTTGACCTCAAGAACTGTCGGCGTCCCTACTAGATCCAGATCCCGCCAATTTGGGATCGAAGCACCCAGGACCACCCCAGCGTTCCAAGCATTCTCAGACACTGAATCAAAAGGATTTAGTGCGTCGTAGTCGGCATCGCGATCTTCGATTAGTTCGAACGCTGGATAACAGGTCTCAACTGCCTCGATGATGCTTGCTTTGGTGTGAGGGCCGGCCCCGGGCTCTAAGTCTTTCTCGACGCGAACCGCGATCTCGCACTCAATCCCTAGATGCCTATGAGCGCTTAACGACACTTGTGAAGGAGACTCATGCACGCGGCTTCGGAAAATAGCTCCCGATAAAGGATGATCTACACCACAAAACTCTTGCATTGCTTTACTTGTTAGAGCGACCTTCCAACCGACGATTTGCTCTCCCCGTTGCAGCATGATGTCAATGAAAGAGTCCTGCACCAGATAAGCGTTCTCAAGGCTGGCGTCCTCGACAGCGTCTGCCATTGAGTAATGTTTCTCTTTCGCCTCAAGCTGCCCGATAAAGGCATTCGCTAGCTCGATTTGCTGACGTTGGTCCACAAGAGCCTCCCCTTTCAATGATTTTTGCACCAAATGACTCGCTTCGCTCCCACGACTGAAATTTTGATAGTTCACAAACTCTCGAAGAAACAACTATCTCAAAATGGATGTGCGGTCTGGTGAAGATAGGCATCGAAGCGAACTTTCGCACGGGGGCGGGCCGTAAAGACGGTTTCAATACAACGCCTCGGCTGCAGCAAGGTCTGCGATTTTGTCGCTGCCGTAACCCAGCATCTCACTTAATACCTCAAAGGTGTGTTCCCCGATTGGTGGCCCACCCCACAACGCTTCAGAGGGAGTTCGACTCATCTGATAATGGGAACCTTCGATGCAGGTTTCACCCGAGTACGCCTGGGGCACCCGCCGGAAATGATTCCTATGAGTGAGTTGAGGGTCGGCCAACGCGTCCTCAGAATCAACTACAACATGGGCAGCTATCCCACGCGATTGCAGCAGATCTTGTAGCTCAAACCGATCTTGGGATGAAGCCCACTCCGCAATCGCGGAATCGTCTAATTGCGTTGAACCAATGAGTTCGCTCAATTCTTCTTGTGCGGTGTCGTCTTGGCAGACGATAGCGATCCATTTGTCATCACCGACGGTCGGATACACGCCGTGTACGCCGTAGCGATCGCTAATGTTTCCAGATCTAGTGGCTGTTCGACCGTTGACCGCCTGATCCAACAGGGCTGGGCCAAGTAGATGCAGCGCTGATTCGTGCTGACTGAGGTCGACGTAGACGCCTTCACCGGTTCTGTTGCGGTGATCGACAGCAGCCATGAGAGCAGTAACGGTGAAACGGGGGGCGGTGTAATCGGTGTAAGCAAGAAACGGTCCAGTGGGAGGCCGGTCCGGCCATCCTGTGATTTCATAAAACCCGCTGAGAGCTCCAGCTAAGTTGCCGAAGCCCGGGTACATATTCATTGGGCCGGTCTGTCCCATCAGACAACTTGAAAGCATCACTATTTCTGGTTTCCGCTCCTTAAGTGACTGGTAATCGAGGCCCCAATTCGCCATCGCTTTGGGTGTGAATGCTTCGATGATCACATCGGCCCATTCAACGAGATCCCAAACGACTGCCATCGCCGCTTGATTCGAAAGATCAAGGCTCAATAGGTATTTGCCGGCGTTAGCCGAGTGATATTGCGCGGTGTTGTCGGGATGAGTTTCGTCGTTAACGAATGGTCCGGCATTACGGATAACGTCCATTCGCCCTTCGGATTCGATTCTGACAACGGTGGCGCCGTGGTCCGCAAGATTTCGGGTTGCCATGGGTGCGGCGATAGCCCACGTGAAATCAAGAACCTTGAGTCCTTCTAATGGTCGACGAGTGGGCGCGGGTTCGACTGGAGGAGGAGCAACTGGTCGTCTTTCAAGGTTCCCGATCACTTCGTCTGTGTGTTGCCCGAGCTGTGGGGGTGACCCAAGATAGGTGAGCGGGACAGTGGATTTCGCGAACCGTCCCGGGAAGACGCAACCGACTTCTGGTACGTCTTCGAAAAACCCTCGCGCAGCGAGATGTTCTGACTCGACAATATCTTTTGTCGTCGCGATGGGAGCAATGAGTAACCGACGTTCTTCGTTGCCGGCCATGAGTTCGGCTTTGGTTTTCGTGGCGGTGAAAGCAGCGATTGAGTCTTGGGCACCGCTCAGACCTTCGGGGTCGGCCTGACCCGTGTAAATCAGCATGAAGAAATCAATCCAGTTCTGATCTCGAGTTGCCTCGTCGCAGAAACCTTCATCGAACACCCACTCCATGAGCCGCCGGCTGTAGGGACCAATCATTTCCCCAAACATGAAATTGATCGAGACGTAACCATCTGATGCCGGGTAAACCGTCCGGAGAACGTACTCGCCAGCTTTGATTCCCCCGCCTGCACGCGCCACAAGGGGCGCTCCGACCGCTGTGGTCATCAGCATGGTTTGAGTGCATTGAGTGACCGCCTGTTGAGCTGAGACATCTATGTGTTGCCCCCAGCCGGACTTGCTTCGCTCAACTAGAGCGATTGTCGTCGCTTCGGCTGCCTCCAATGCCCCGTGTAGCCATCCCTGGGGGACGGCGCCTACCTGCAGTGGCGCCCGATCAGGATCACCGGTCAGGCCTAACTGACCTCCGCTCGCCAGAAGGGTTAGATCTGTAGCTAGCCAATCGCTTTTGGGTCCCGTAGAACCAAACGCAGAAAGAGTGATGGTGATAAGCGAGGGGTTCTCGGCCCGTAAGGCTGCCAAGTCCAGGTTCGCGAACACGCCGCAGTCAACAACTACGTCAGCTGTTCGGGCGAGGCGTTGGATGTCTGGTACGTCAGCTGCGACTGATTTTTTGCCGCGGTTCCAGGCCCAATGAGTTAGCGATGAGTCGATGTTTTGCTCATCATTTGCAAAAGGACCGATGCGCCGAGAACGAGTTCCCTCGGGCGGTTCGACTGCAATGACTTCGGCTCCAAGTTGAGCTAGTAGAAGTCCGGTGAGGTTGGCGCGTTCATCGGTGAGATCAAGAATTCTGTAAGGCGAAAGCATCCCCGACATTGTGCATCTTTACTGAAGGTGGTTTCCTAAAAGGTTCCGACCTGATTGTTTTCCCACTCGATCTTTTGTGAGTTGGTGGTAAAGCTGTCATTGGAGGCCGGCGCAAATGGACCCTGATAACAACAGGCTTGACATGCTGAGGGAGTCCATACGGCTGACGGAAGAAATCCTTGACCGTCTCGGTAGCGCAGCAACTGAGCGTTCCACAACCGAAGGGGATTCAGTTGTAGTTGCCCGCCTCACCCATGGTCGCGATTGGAGACTTCGGTACCTTGACCATCTTGAGAAAGGAGGACGATTCCTGAATCTGGGAGACGAATGGTCAATGCATCATGGACATGACCTTGCCATTGAGTGGGGATATGAGGATTGGGATGAAAACAGAATTGGCTTGAGATGCAGAAGCTGCGACGACTGGATTCAGCTGTATGACGTGCGCACGGACCCTATTGGTGAACCCGACATTGCCGACCTTTACGTCGAACACGAAACTCACACTGTTCTGTCGTGGCGGCAAGGCTCCGAAGCGGGAATCGAATGTGTCACCTGTGGAGCCGTCAGCGACGACGGGTTTTCGTTGCTGACTTCACCGGTAAGTGACTGGTTTGACAGGGTATGGAACGGCTAACCGGATAGTGAGTTGTAGGTGAGTGAGTGGTGCGCCGGGTGGGACTCGAACCCACACGTCCTAAGACACCGGCACCTAAAGCCGGCGCGTCTGCCAGTTCCGCCACCGGCGCCCACTGCACAACCTACCGGCCAAATCTCAGCTTCAGCTAAGGCCTTCTGCCGCTAACGCGAACTCTCCGGACGCGCCTAGGCGCTCGGTGATGTTGGCCGGACACTCAGCGCTTTCGCACCAGGCACGCACTGCCTCTTCGCTAATGAATTTGATGATCAGTGCTCTCTGCTCTCTGACTGCTCTTTAAGACCTCGGATTCGAGATCCATGACAACGAGACGACCAGCATTTTCGTACGGCAACGTTGCGTTGCTGTACGAAATCATGAATCGTTACCGAATTAGGGGCAGACTTCAGTTATGCAAATCACCAGAATCTTTACCGGCGACGACGGTCAATCCCATTTCGAAGAACTCGAGATCCCAAGCACCGACCTCGGTCCTCCACGCGGCGAAATCAGTTCGTCAATAGCAAGTACCTCATCGTTCTTTCGGACGACCCACACTGATGGCGACGATGACGTCTATGACTATCACTGCGCGCCTCAGCGCCAATTTGTTATTCATTTGAGTGGATCGGTCGAAATCGAGATTGGAGATGGATCGAAACGTCGTTTCGGGGTAGGGGACATTTTGCTTGCCGATGACACCACAGGCCAAGGTCACATCAGCCGCGGCGTGCAAACCCCGCGTCGACAAGTGTTTATCGTTGTTCCACCGGATTTAGATCTTGACAACTGGCGAAATTAGCTCGTTCCATTTTCTCAAACGTCGACAACCTTCAAATTTGCCTTTCTGAAGTGGAAGCTAAGATCGGTTCGGGGAAGGAAACATCATGCTCAGGTTGACATTTCTACTTCGTCGCAGAGAAGACATGTCGCGCCAGGACATGCAGCGCTATTGGTTTGAAGAACACGGCTCCCTCGTCGCGGGTCACTCTCGTACTCTCGGCATGCTCCGATACGTGCAAGTGCACACCACAGACGACGACCACACGCGGCTACCTGGTCGCCGCGGCCAAATGGAAGAGCCGTATGACGGCGTTGTAGAAGTCTGGTGGGAATCCAAACAAGCGATGATTGAGGCCACCCGCTCTGAGGAGGGCCGAAAAGTTGATCAGATGCTCCGAGAAGACGAAAAAAACTTCTTGGACCTGAAGAGATCGGTTGCGTGGTTCAACTACGAATACCCGCAAGTCAACCCAACTCCGGAAAACGTTGTTGCCACCGAACGCTCGAGTCTTGTGAAGTTGTACTTCCCGCTCCGCCACTTGGATTCACTAACCTTCGATGAAGCTCAGTGGTATTGGCGAACCCACCACGGGCCAGTGATCCGTCGCCAGGCTCATGGCTCTGGGATAGTGCGCTACCAGCAGGTTCATCGCGACGAACCTGATCTAACTGATGCGATTAATCGGTCCAGAGGATCGGAAACGGAGCCATACCTTGGTCATGCCGAAGTCTGGATGGATAGAAGCTCAATGGGGAATCCCACTCCGGAAAATCGGGCAGCCTCGAAACGCGCTTATGAAGATGAGGCGAATTTCATTGATTTCTCGCGATCCACGATGTTCCTTGCCAAAGAACACGTCATTATCGACCGACGATGAATCAACCGTCCACGAGACCTTTCACTCCCTCAATCACTCGCTGCATGTTGGCCTTGTGAATGAGTCGTCGCGTGCGCAGTATCTCGCTCTCCTGAGAAGGATCTTTCAACGCCCGGGGAGCTGTGCCGTTGTTCTCTTTGCCGATAGTCATCGAAAATCGTAGACGGCTTCCACCGCCTTGTTCGACGAGATCGAACCGCCAAATTGCACCCGGCTTTTGTGCGTCGGTGACGCGCCACTCAAACGTTTCCCGATCCTTCCATGCGGTGACTATGCAGTTGGTGTCCCAGTCGCGGACGTCGGGAATTGAGTTGCTACCGCGAAATGTTGAACCAATTCCACGGTCGCCGTCACTTGTCCACTCGGCGTCGACCAATTCTTCTGAAAAACGTGCAGGCATGCCGATATCAGAAATAACTTCCCAAACGGCCTTGGGTCGAGCGTCTGTGTCGATTTCGACTACGACGCCAGGTCCATCTTCGATCCGTGCGCTCCCGTCTATGCTTGGCCGGTTTCTAGTAAAACCCCATTGATCGAAATAGGTGATGTCGGAAGCCGGGCGTCGGGGAGCAGGCGAAAACTCGTGGCCACACGTGTAGCCCACAGGAAAACACACCAAAGTCGTCACACCAGAAGGAATACCGAGAAGAGCGGCGACCTCATCGGACTTGTTGTTGAGCATGGTCGCGTATGCGGTACCTAACCCTCGCGAACGCAAAGCCAGATTGAAACTCCATGCTGACGGAATAGCGCTGTCGAACAACCCAGGACGGCCACTGTTGTCATGAATCCCCCAAATGGCGCACATCACCAGGACAGGAGCTCTAGAAAAATTCTCCACCAGATACGCGCCGGAGCTAACCACTCTCTCTTTAGGGTGACCCGTGCCGTCAAGGTGTCCGCGAGCGTTAATGAAAAGTGTGCCCACTTCGGCGTACAAGCGTCCTAGTTCGTTTTTCGTGTCTTGGTCTCGGATCACCATCCACCGCCGACTGGCGTCGTTGCCGCCAGTCGGCGCCTGCTCAGCTAGATCAATGCATTCGAAAATCAATTTGTCACTGACTTCGCGTTCCAGATCTAGACGTTTGCGAACCGCGCGCGTGGTAGTGAGTAGGCGGTCGACGTGGTCGAGATCGAAACCAGATTCAGATAAGGAATCGCTCATACGACGAATCTAGACCGCCTCAGGAACCTAAGCAGTCTCTAATAGGGTCGCATCGAGAACACCGTCGCTGGGGCGAGCACGACGGCCATCCAGGTGCGGGCTGCCACAAACATGAGGCGACCAACGCCGTAATCAATGGGACTTAGGTCCCTGCCGTTTCACCTTTTCATAGGTCATCCTCCACTCAAGCAATTATCGTTGGAGTGAAGTTGTCCGGTGGAGATGAGGCACGGGTGGGTGTGTCATGCCTAACATCGCGCATGTGCGAGCAGGAGGGCAGCATGGCCATCAGCATCGATCCCGATACAGGTTTGAAGATATTCGACACTCGCGCAGCAAAGGCCAGCGAAAAAATTCGTGGTCGCGGCTACGAAGTAAACCCTGATCTAGCTCTCAAAACTCTTCCCGACGCCCCAGCCGGAGCAAAGTTCGACGCTGTGGAGCAAGCCAAATACCGCGAATTTAAAGAACAGCGTCGCGGCGCGGCTGACTACATGTCAATGGAAGGTGAGTTCGCCAAGTACCTCGAAGATCACTACTCAGAGCCCCCTATTGAACGCGAACCCCTCACTGATCAATGCGAAATCCTGGTCGTAGGCGCAGGCTTTGCGGGGTTGTTGCTGTGGTACCGACTAAAAGAAGCTGGGTTTACCGACGTCAGATTCTGTGAGAAGGGAGGCGACGTAGGAGGTACCTGGTACTGGAATCGGTACCCAGGCATCGCGTGTGACGTGGAATCGTACAGTTACCTACCTCTCCTGGACGAAATGGACTATTTCCCGACGATGAAGTTCGCGTCGGGTTTTGAAATCCTCGAATACTGCCAAGCAATGGCAACCAAGTTCGGCTTCTACGACAAGTGTCTCTTCCACACCACAGTGGAACGAACCGACTGGGACGAAACAACCGGGCGTTGGACCGTACACACCGATCGCGACGACGTCATGCAAGCCCGATACGTCATTTTGGCCAACGGCATTCTCACAACCCCGAAGCTGGCTCGCATCGGTGGTATGGAAAGTTTCGAAGGTGATTCATTTCACACCTCGCGCTGGCGTTATGACGTCGACCTCGAAGGAAAAACCGTAGGGATCATCGGAACGGGAGCGACGGCGGTTCAGGCCGTCCCCGAACTAGCAAGAATTGTTGGCGATCTCTACGTATTTCAACGCACACCGTCCTCAATCGACGTGCGTGACCAACGAGCCACATCGTCCGACGAAATTGAGTCCTGGAAAACCGAACCTGGATGGGCTCTCGAGCGGAGGAAAAGATTTTCGCGAATCTCGGAAGGACGAACAGCAATCAAAGCCAACGACGACTACTTGGCGGGCAAAGTTGACGATTTCAAAGAACGAAAAAAACATGCACGAAAGCTCACGCGCGAAGAGCTGGTTCAAAAACAATTGCACTCAAACTTCCGCATCATGGAACAGATACGTGAACGCGTAGACGCCATAGTCGAAGATCCAAAGACAGCTGCAGCTCTGAAACCGTTTTACCCCTACGGCTGCAAGCGACCCACGTTCCACGATGAATACCTGCCTACGTTTAACTTGCCACATGTTCACCTCGTGGACACTGCACCGAGAGGCGTCACGAGTATCAACGAGAGAGGTGTGGTGCACGACGACACCGAATACCCACTTGATGTATTGATATACGCGACTGGGTTTCAGTGGATGGCCACGTCAACTTTCAACATGATCACCGGCCGGGGTGGTCAAACTATGAGAGACAAGTGGCAAACCGAGGGGACCAAAACGTTCCTGGGCATACACAGCAACGGATTTCCGAACCTTTTTGTTGTCACTGGACCCCAAGGGGGAGGAGGAAGCTTCAACTTCACCGACGCCATCGAAACCCACGCGGATTACATCGTATGGATGCTTTCGGAGATGCGCGATGAAGGTCACGAAATTGTGGACGTCACCGAACAAGCAGAAATTGAATTCGCCGAACACTGCCGCGACGCGGACGTCGCCACCGCTCCCCTTCGCGATTGCCTCTCCTATTACAACGGACACGGAGACGCAGAACCAGGAAGCCTCGCCTACTACGGGGGAGGCAACTGGCATAAATTCCGCATTCGGGCACAGGAAACTCTAGACCCCTACATATTCGGTTCGGCATAGCTGCCTACCTAAGATGTGGGATCACATCCGCTGCGAGCCGCTCAAGATTCGTTCCCATGAATTCCGGATCTATACCGGGCGGCAAACCCGACGTTGCAATATCGGTAATGCCGTATAGATCGATGAACTCCCTTAGTTGCGTGACTACCTCCTCAGCAGTTCCAACTATGACGTTTTGAGGAATCCCGCCCTCGCTGCCCCAGCCGTAGTCGTCGGGAGTTTCGGCCATGAATGTTCCGTACACCCCCATGCGAAATCGTTCCGCTTCGCGAATGATCGGCCAGTCCCGGTCGCGATCGTCTGTGACGTACACGGAACGAATGATCCCAACCCGATACTCATCAGGGTCTCTGCCGTCGGCTCGCACCGCGTCACGCCAAGGATCTAGCACCTCCTCCCTTCGTCCTTGCGGAAGCAAATTGGTGCCAAACCGCGCGGCGCGCAAAGCACCGGGTTCTTTCATCGCTGCTATCCACAACGGTGGTCCACCCGGTTGAACCGGTTTGGGATACACGTTGATGTTCGACAGTTCGTAACGTTTGCCGCTGAAGCTAAATGGCCCGTCACTCCAAGCAAGACGAAGAATTTCGATCGCTTCATCAGTCATAGACACCCTGTTACGTAACGGAATACCAAAGGCCTCGAATTCTTTCGGCACGTAACCCATACCGATACCGAACTCCATCCGACCATTGGAGATGTGGTCAAGCACCGCTAACTCTTCAGCAAGTCGGACCGGGTGGTACAGAGGCAGCAGAGCGATGTCATTAGAGATGCGGATGTTTTGGGTTCGAGCCGCTATTGCCCCCGCCAAGGGTTGGAAAGCCGGCAGGTAGCCATCTTCGAGGAAGTGATGTTCCGTGAACCAAACATGATCGAACCCAAGTTGATCCGCCATAACTGATTGTTCGATCGTCGCCGAGTAGACATCTGTCATTGACATGTCGCCACCGGGCACGTGGCGACAGTCATACATGACACCGAATCGAAGTGACTTGGACACTATGTTCTCCTCGCCGTGATGCGATATTTGGACGGTAGTCGTTCGTTGCGAACTAAGTTCTCTTCCATGCAGATCCAGCGTGATACACGGGGAGCCGAACTGGGTCCCAACCAATATGAAGACGCGGAGGGTTATCTCGCCCCGTTGGCCGCCGGTTCAGGCCCCCGTTCTAACCCCTTGGGAGAATTCCCGACGGGTCCAGCGATTGGAGAACGCCTCCCCGACGTCGTCACCTCAGATTCCGACGGACGTATCGTTGACCTGCACCATGACCGCGAGAGTCAACCGGTAGTTCTCATCTTTACCCGTTCAGTGGTGTGGTGACCCCCGTGCCGCACCCAGCTGGTCGAGCTGGAAAAGGGGATGACAGAATTCGAAGCTGCCGGAGCGAGGGTGTACGTCCTGAGCTACGACGAGGCTGATGCGCAAGCCGACTACAAGGCGGCTCATAACGCCAATTTCACGATGCTGTCGGATCCGAACAGTGACGTCATTCGATCGTTTGGGATTCTTAACACCACCATCCCTGAGGATGACCACCCTTGGTATGGGATTCCATATCCAGGTGTGTACATCACAGACGCTGAAGGCGTTATCACAGCAAAATTCTTTGAGAACAATTTCACCGTGCGCCCAGGCCCAGAACAACTTCTCGCAGCGATCAGAGGCGAAGAAGTACTGCTGAAAGAGCGATCTGGCGCAGGTGCAGAGGTTGCCGTCGAGATCGAATTAGAGGGAGACAGCCTTCCGGTGGGCATCTCAAGAGAAATCGTCGCTCGCTTCTCGGTACCCGAGGGCAAGCATCTATATAACGAACCCGTACCCGAAGGGCTGGTAGCAGCAGGCATCGAGCTAGACGAACAGTCGGACGGGGTCATCGCCTACACCCCGGTGACTCCCCAAACGCGGTCTATGACTCTGAGCGGTGATGGTCACACTCTCGAGGTCTACGAAGGCGACGTCGTGCTTCGTTTACCAGTAGCGCAAAATGGGCGAGCGATGGAAAAAGACGACGACGGACGCTGGGTGTCGATCAGCGGCCGTGTCCAATGGCAGGCATGTGACAGCGAGGCGTGTGGGCTTCCGGGGGAGCAAAGCTTCAGTTTCCGCGTACCGGCCGAATTCACTGTCATGGCTGATATGGGTCCGGGAGAAGGCCGAGTGCCGTCAATGAATGGTGCCACCCACTTCCAGAAAATGACGGCCCGCCGTCAGACAGAGGTCTGACAGCCTTACCTTCGTTGGACATCATTTGTAAGAAGCTGTGCCTGTTGCTGTCCTAGGCTGGGCTGATGGCCGCACTTGTTTACTTTGACGCCGATGCTGACAATGAAGAGATTCTGGAAGTCCTTCGCGAGGATGGTGCCTGTGTGCTCGTCGACGTCATGGATGAAAATCTCAAGTCGCGGGTCAACGACGAATTGCAGCCGTTTATTGAGGCGACACCCCATGGACGTGATGACTTCACCGGCAGGCTGACAGGGCGAACCGGGGCCCTGGTCGCTCGCAGTGAGGCATCCCGAGAACTCGTGATGCACTCCACGGTCACTGACCTCGCTCGTCAGTTTCTCGAGCCGTACACGGACAAGATCCAGTTGCATCTCACCCAGATCATCAATATTCAGCCCGGGCAAGGCGTTCAACCTCGCCATCGTGACCGGCTTGCGTGGGGTGGTTATCTGCCTTCCGATATTGAGCCGCAGTTCAACACCATGTGGGCTCTTACCGACTTCACCGAAGAAAACGGTGCCACGCGAGTCGTACCAGGATCCGTCAGTTGGCCTACCGACCGTCGCGCGACCGATGAAGAGACAATTCAAGCGGTGATGACGGCGGGGTCTGTGCTGCTGTATTCGGGGTCGGTCATCCACGGTGGTGGTGAAAACCTTTCAGATTCGGACAGGACAGGTGTCAACATCACCTACTGCCTTGGGTGGCTGCGCACCGAGGAGAACCAGTATTTATCGTGTCCGCCTCATGTCGCTAAGGAACTTGACCTCGAGCTACAAGAACTGCTTGGCTACACCATGGGCAGCTACGCGCTGGGTTACTACAGCGACCCGGAAGGTGTCACCGACGTCAACGACCTTCGACCACCCGAATTCGTCCTCGGCCGTTCACCACGAGAGAAAGCAAGCAGCGCAGGCCTCATAACCGATTGAGCGAATCGCGACCGGTTCGCTCGGCAACACTGACTGCGACCAGCAGTCATCGCTGTTTTTCCAAAGGTGGGGGATCAAGAAGCCAACTGAGTCCGAGAAACCCTCCCATAGCCAATGCAGCGATTGAGAATGCTGGGCCGGGACCCAGCCATGCGTAGAT
>PBHE01000036.1 GCA_002719335.1 Acidimicrobiaceae bacterium | reverse complement strand
TGTCTCGGAGTAACAGCCGAACGCCAAAACGAAGTCGTCTTTGGGGAGCCGATCATCCAAACCGGTGGAGCACTCTTCACCCTCCAGGAACAATCGGCTGAGCCAACCCGGATCGTCACACCGTCAGCCGGACCATTGGTCGCCGCCACTCAAGCTGCGTACCCAACATGTTCAATCGTCAAAGCCGACAACTACCCCCACGCCCTAAGCCTTGTTATTGAGGGGCATGCCGACGCCGCCGCATTGAACTTCCATGTGGGTCGCCGACTCGCTGAACGAGAGTTCCCCAGAAGATTCGCCGTTCCCGACACCACCTTCCAGACGGTGTACCTGGCTCCAGCCTGGGCACCCTCACACGACGCCGCTGTTCGGACCGCGATTACTGATGCCCTCGCGTCAATGAAGCCTTTGGAGAATGGTTGCTTACGTTAGGGATGAGCGGGATTGGATGCCGCGGTTCGGATGTGTGGTCACCCAGACCAGCGCCACCAGGATCACCACACCCCCGATCACCGTTTTCTGTGCAGGCGTTTCATCGACGACCAACCAAACCCAAAACGGCGCTAACACAATCTCGCTGAGGAGAAGCAAACTGGTGCGAGCCGCTGGCACATAGCGCCCAGCAGCATTGAAGATCGGCAACCCGACACCTAACAAAATCCCGCCACTCGCCAACGCGAGAACCGTGTCGCGTACCGGTAGATCGAATCCACCCGAAGCGAACGCGGCGACCGACCCAATCAACATGCCGGTCAGTCCGGCGAACACCACTTGAGCGCGGAGGTCTCGACCCTGGGAATCGCGCAACAAAACCGTGTACATGCCGAGCATTAGAGGGATACATGCGGCAGCCGAAAGACCGACGACGTTGCTGGCACCCCAACTGCTACCCATTATCGCCACCCCCGCGACCGCTGTCCCCATAGCGGCCCACGCGTGACCATCAACGCGTTCCCTTAACAACAGCCAACCCAACAACGCAGCCGAGAACGGGGCCAAACTCTGCAAAAACAACGTCGTGGCCGCATCGATCCGAGCGATGGACACAATGAAAGCGGTAGACATGCCCGCCATCAACGCCCCCGCAAGCAAATTCTTAGCGAACCCAACTCGCAGCGCGTCAACTCGACCCGACCGCGGCCTCACACTCAGAGCAACCAGAGAAGCGATGAGAATTCCAACAGAACGCCAAAACAGAAACAGCCACTCAGAGCTTTCACCCGAGGTCCAACGAAACAAAAGTGGACTAAAGCTAAACAGAGCGCCCGCTAACAGAACGAACAACGACCCGTTTTTGTCATTGATTCGCAACCGCATCTCAAGAGACTGCCACGATCAGCGCTCCAAACCGACGAGAATGGGAAGATGACAGTAGGCAACGAATCTGCAGCCCAATGGCGAGCAATAGATGACGTTCGGATTCTTGCCGCTTCAACTCGCCGCCCATTTGCTGAAATAGGCACAGCCACCATCAAAACATTCCAACGAGATGGCGTAGTTGTGCTGCGCCAAGCGTTCCCTTCGTGGGTCGAACCATTGCGCAGTGGCCTCGAACGCAACCTGAACAACCCTGATAACTACGCGTTCCCCTGCGAAAGCATCCGAGGTACCGAAACGGGCCGGTTCTTCGACAGTTACTGCAACTGGCAATTGATCCCCGAATACCTGCTGTTTGTTCTCACATCTGACGCGGCGTCAATCGCAGCGCAGCTAATGGCAAGCGACACAGCCCAGTTTTTCCACGACCACGCCTTCTCAAAAGAACAAGGCACAGAGAAAGCAACTCCATGGCATCACGATCTCCCCTACTACTGCCTAGATGGGACTCAAACTGTGTCGATTTATGTCGCTCTTGACAGAACTCCAACCCAAACAGGCGTCAGGTTCGTGAAGGGATCCCACCAAAACGGCAAAACTTATCGACCCCGCAACTTCGGTGCCGGCGATGAGTACACCCAAGACGATCCGACGCTTCTCCCGATTCCCGAAATCGATCCTCACGGCGCCGATATCTTCGTTGAAGCCTTAGAGCCCGGTGATGCTGTCTGCTTTGACTTCCGAACCCTCCACGGCACCACCGCCGAACCAATAGCCAGCCGTCGACGGGCGTTCTCGACGCGCTGGTTAGGTGACGACGTCCGCTACCTTGAACGCCAAGGTGAGACCTCACCACCCCTTGATGGTTTGGGGCTCCAATCGGGCGAAGTTATGCGCCACGACTGGTTCCCCCTACTCTGGCCGCCTTCCAACGATTGAGGAATCGACGTGGTTGACCCAATCCAAACACCGGAACGCATGGAACTGGTCGAACGCATCACCGAAATCGGACCCCGATTTGGTGAACGAGCAGCGACACACGACCGCGAAGCATCATTTCCAACCGACAACTGGCACGACCTCGCCAACGAAGGCTTCCTCGGGCTTTGCGCTCCCGTCGAATTTGGGGGTTTCGGTGGCGACTTCGTGACGTACGCCCTCGTAAGCGAAGAATTGGGACGTCATTGTGCGACGACAGCGCTGACCTTCAACATGCACACCGCTACAGCCCTTCTCGCCGGATGGATAGCCGACCAACTGGGCATGAATGAGGAACAACAAGCTCACCTCGATCGGACACGGCCCCAGCTATGGGAAGGAATGTGCCGTGACCATGTCATCCACAGTCAACCTTTTTCCGAAGGTCGAACCCCTGGGGGCGGCGCCCCGATTGGCACTTCGGCAATTGCTGTAAAGGGTGGGTATGCGGTGACCGGAACAAAAATCTTTGCTTCGCTCAGCGGCATAGCGGACATCCACAATGTGGTGGCTCTCGTCGAAGGTGACAACCGGACCCGACTTCTTGGGGTACCTGCGAACAGCGAAGGCGTAGAGATTGTCGGTGACTGGGATCCGCTCGGCATGCGAGGCACCGACTCCCGTGACCTGGTCCTCACCGAGGCGTTCGTCCCCGAAGACAACGAAGTGCTGCCGCCTGGAGCGTTCGACGCCATGGCCCAGCGGTTCCCGTATTTCTATATGACATTGAGCTTCACTTACCTGGGGTTAATGCGAGCGATATTGGATCTCACTCGCCAATATCTCCGAGGTGAACTCGGGGTTGAATCTCGGCGTGACAATCACGTCAAGCAGTCAGGGTGGGCCGAAATGCAGATGATCTACGACAAGGCACAGTCGCTGATCTACAGAGTGTTGGGTGAAGCATCAGTTGACCCAACGAACATCGCTTTGCGACGTGCGTGGACAGCCACTGTCGCTGTCATGGAAGGCGCCCCGGAAATGGCATCCTTGGCCATTCGCGTCTGTGGGGGAAGATCAATGCTTCGACCTAACAAACTCGAACAGCACTACCGCGACGCTCGCTGCGGAGCGACCATGCTGCCGTGGAGCGTTGAGGTCAGTCTCGACCGAATCGGAAGACACGGCCTCTACGACGACTAAACCCGGACGCCTCTCTCTGAGCTGTATCGGCTGGCATTAGAGTTACGCGGTGCGACGTATTCAACATTTCATTGACGGCGAATTGAGAGCGGGAACCAGCGGACGCTCGAGCGACGTGTACGACCCCGCGACCGGTGCGGTACAGGCCCGAGTTGACTTGGCGTCCGCGACTGAGGTCGATCAAGTTGTCGCCTCCGCCTCCAAGGCCGCCATCGAATGGGGCGAGAGTTCGTTGACACAACGAACTCAAATCATGTTTCGGTTTCGCGAGCTACTTGCCGCGCGCACCGATGAATTAGCTCGAGTGATCAGTAGCGAACACGGCAAAGTGATTTCAGATGCCGCAGGAGAAGTAGCACGAGGACTCGAAAACATCGAGTTTGCTTGCGGTATCGCCCATCACCTCAAAGGCGAAATCAACGAACAAGTATCCGCGGGGATAGAGGTCTATAGCTTGCGTCAACCCTTAGGGGTAGTGGCAGGCATCACTCCATTCAACTTCCCGGCCATGGTCCCAGCATGGATGTTCGCCACAGCGATCGCATGTGGCAACGCGTTCATCTGCAAACCGTCGGAACGAGACCCTTCGGCATCGATGCTGATCGCCGAATGGTTCATCGAAGCTGGTCTCCCACCCGGGGTCTTCTCGGTGATCAACGGTGACAAAGAAGCTGTGGATGCGCTCATCGATCACGAAGATGTCGCGGCGATCAGCTTTGTTGGTTCGACCCCCATAGCGAGCTATGTCTATGAACGAGGGACTGCCCTCGGCAAAAGAGTTCAGGCTTTGGGCGGCGCGAAAAATCACATGCTGGTGTTGCCCGATGCCGATATTGACATGGCTGCCGACGCCGCGGTCAGTGCCGCCTACGGTTCCGCAGGTGAGCGATGCATGGCAGTCAGTGCTCTGGTGGCAGTCGGATCTGTTGCTGATGAACTCGTGGAAGCGATTTCGACGCGAATCCCAGGCGTCAAAGTAGCTCCAGGCACCGATCCCGACGCCGAAATGGGGCCACTCATCACCGGAGAACACCGGGCTCGAGTCGCCGGCTACGTCGAACGCGCCCAAGAAGCTGGTGCGGTTGCAGTAGTTGACGGCAGCAAGGCCGAACTCCCAAAGAACGGTTTCTTCTACGGCCCGACTCTTTTGGATGAGGTCACGCCTGAAATGGAGTGCTATCGCGACGAAATATTTGGACCGGTACTCAGCGTTGTCCGCGTCGAAACCTTCAGAGAAGCCCTTGACCTGATCAACTCGAACCCTTTTGGAAATGGCGCCGCAATCTTCACCCGTGACGGAGGAGCGGCACGCCAGTTCCAACACGAAGTACAGATCGGCATGGTCGGAATCAATGTGCCAATCCCGGTTCCAGTGGCCTATCACTCTTTCGGTGGTTGGAAATCGTCCCTTTTCGGTGACACCCACATGTACGGACCTGAAGGGGTGCGTTTCTACACCCAGGCCAAGGCAGTCACCGCACGTTGGCCCGACCCGTCTTCCAGCCAAATCGACCTGGGCTTCCCCCGGAACGACTGATCGGAAATCGTGATGCGTACCCAGCTATATATCAATGGTGAATGGCGCGACAGCGAAAACGGTGCCGAATTCACGGTTTGGAACCCCACTTCAGGTTCCGAACTTGCCAGCGTCGCGTCAGGCACATCAGGCGACGCCACCGCGGCCGTGGATGCGGCCGCGAGCGCGCAAATCGGGTGGGCCGCTGAACCCCCTCGCGTTCGGTCAGAAATTCTTCGACACTGCTGGAAAAATTTGCTTGACCACACCGACGAGTTAGCGGACCTCATCGTCAGCGAACACGGTAAGCCTCGAGTCGACGCCGCCGGAGAAGTCGCGTACGCGGCCGAGTTTTTTAGATGGAACGCCGAAGAGACTGTTCGCATTCACGGCACGATAGGTGTGTCGCCGAGCGGTGGAAACAAAATGATCGTTCACCACCCGCCAGTCGGAGTGGTAGTGATGGTCACTCCGTGGAACTTCCCTGCAGCCATGATCACGCGCAAGGTCGCTCCGGCATTGGGCGCGGGCAACGGGGTGGTCATCAAACCCCCGAAATACGCACCTCTTACCGCTCTCCGTGTCGCCGAGTTGTTGTCGGAAGCTGGGGTTCCAGACGGACTGGTCAATGTCGTGCCCTCTCAAAACGCCAGCACCGTGTTCGACGCAGCTATCGCTCACAAAGCGACTCGCATGGTGTCTTTCACTGGATCGACAGAGGTGGGGAAAATATTGTTGCGCGGCTGCGCTGACCGGGTTCTCAAAGTCGCTATGGAATTAGGTGGAAATGCGCCGTTCGTCGTATTTGGGGACGCCGATGTTGATGCCGCGGTGGAAGGCGCGATGATCGCAAAAATGCGGCATAGCGCCGAGACGTGCACTGCTGCGAACCGATTTCTGGTGGAATCATCAGTTGTTGACGCATTCACCGGCAAGCTCGCTGAAGCTATGTCGGCGGTCAAGGTCGGGAATGGCTTTGACCCCGAAGTGACCTGTGGTCCCATGATTGACGAGTCGGCCGTCGAATCCATCGACCAACTCGTTTCCGCGGCGGTCGATGGCGGCGCAGAAGTGGTGATCGGCGGCTCCCCAATTGAGGGCCCCGGCTATTTTTATGAGCCAACTGTGCTTACCGGTGTGAACGCCAATGCGGACATTGTCCATCATGAGATCTTCGGACCAGTCGCGCCGATCATTCCATTCGATGACCTTGACGCGATGATCGAACAAGCGAACGACACCGAAATGGGGCTGACCGGATATGTGTACACCTCAGATCTAGCTAAAGGGTTGGCGGTGTCTGAACGCATTCAAGCCGGAATGATCGGCCTTAATCGAGGCGCGGTCAGCGATCCTGCCGCACCATTCGGTGGGATGAAACAGAGCGGACTGGGTCGTGAGGGTGCTCAGGAAGGAATCCTTGAGTTTTGTGAAACTCAATACATCGCGACTGACTGGTAGCTGGCGGACAAGGCTCTGTGATTAATCACTCACCAGAAGATGGACAACGCACACTGCGCCGATGCCAACCATGTGGGTGAGACCGATCTGAGCCCCGGGATGTTGACGGCTACCAGCCTCACCTCGAAGTTGACGGGTCACTTCGACAACCTGGCCTGTCCCGGTCGGTCCAATCGGATGGCCCATAGCAAGAAGGCCTCCTGAGGGGCTCAGCGCGCAACGGCCACCTAGGTCGAACTCACCGGACTCAATCAGAGACGCAGCTTCACCAGGCGAGCAGAGCCCCAACGCCTCGGCATACAGCAACTCCTCTATCGCGAACGCGTCATGAACTTCGAGTACATCTATATCGGAGGGTTCCAAACCGGCTTGGTCAAATGCCGCTGAGCCGGTTTCAGCGGTTAAGGCAGCGTCGATACCCACCCCAGCGTCATAAAGCCCCTCGGTTCGTGTCACAGAGGCCGCGATCCGAACTGCTCGAGATCGATCCAGATGCAAACGGCGAATGCCATCTTCAGATGCGACCACTACGGCGGCGGCGCCCTCCCCGACAGGGCAACACTGCAAACGTGTCATAGCTCCAGAAATCGGTTCGGCAAGAATTTCGTCCAACGTCCGAACCTTTTGCCGTTGCGCATACTGGTTGCTGGCCCCATTCCGATGATTCTTGAGAGCTACTTTCGCGACTTGCTCGGCGGTTACTCCGTGCAAATGCATGTACTCCGAAGCCAGCAGAGCAAAATGAGTAAACGGCACAACGGCTCCACTCTCAAGATTCTCTATTCCCGCCTGACTCGGAGCAGCGCCCAAGCCGCCACGAGGCTTGTCCACCCCCAAAGCAAGCACCACATCGGACCGGCCCGATGCGACCTCTAGACACGCTTGAGCTACTGACGAAGACCCCGAAGCGGAAGCATTTTCCACCTGCGTCATGGGAATGCCCGTCGCGCCCAACCGACTGAGCATGATCCGGCTTGAACCCATGCCAAGTAAAGCCGTACCGGTATAGGCCGCCTCCACATCGGGCCAGGTGATCCCAGCATCGCTCAACGCCGAACGCGCCGCGGTCAAGCCGAGCTCAACGTAGGTGGTGTCGCTGCGGCGTTGGTACCGATGCAACCCGATCCCAACGACATACACGGGGCTGTCTCTCAATACGTTGGTCTCGTTCATGTCATAACTCGAAACTGTAAGTCGACCAATATGTTGCCCTCGGCGTCTTCAACGTCTTGAACCAAAACTCCTTCGACCTCAGTACCAACGCTAACCCCAGCGCCCGCCACGATCGCTTTGATGACAGGCCCCCCGGTTAACTGGATGACCGCAACGGTGAACGGAGTGGCCGGGGACGGCTGATGGTGGCGATGCACCGTTGCCACAGCTCGTACCGTTCCCTGTGCCTCCAAAACCAACTCCTCGAGGTCCTCGCGTGGAGACCCACACCTTTCGCACCCATAAGGATCAGGAGGGAAGGCAACTCGACGACACCCGATGCATTGGTGCCCCAAAATGATCGGAGGATCCGTCAACCTGAGTAACTGAGGATGTCGTGCCTGAACAGTCATAGTGCCTTCAACCACAGAACCGTAGTCACCAGCAGGTCATGTCGCCGCGGTGACAGCACCGGCCGCTGGCAGCGTCACGACATAGGAACGCCTCTCCAATCACAAGAGTGACAGTAATCACCCCAACCGGAACAGCCGAAGATCTGGCTAGCTTGACGAACATGTCTGATGTCTCAGATATCGCTCAATGGTGCATAAGCCGAAGCCACCAACAAGTGAAACTTCAAACTCGACGCCCAAATCTTGCTCAAGCGCTCAGCGAAGCGGGGATTGAGGTCACTGACGGACCTGCATCGCTCGTCCTATGGCTCGACGACACGATTGGTGACTCTGCGCCATGGTCGCATGTCATCAACGACGGTGAGGTTGTGGTGGAAGGCTGCTTGCCTGTCGGCCGGGGCGTGCATGCAATCGCGGTAGAGACGGACCGCGCTGTCGTCGTTACCTCCGACGGGTTGGAGTGTCGCCGCATCGAATTTATTGAAGGGAGTGTCACTACGGTGCCCGTGCAGCCCGTGGCCTTAGAGACTCTTGATGAGTTAGCAAAAAAAGCGGGTTTCGGTCTCGCTGATCGATGGGTCGATTGGTCGTTTGAACCGCCGATACCTACCGACCCCTGCCATTTGTCATTGTTCCGTAACTTGTAGAAGGGAACCCGATAGGTGCTCCCATCGTTCCTTAGATGCTCGACGCCATTTCGGAGGCTCCTGTGCGACGACTTATAGCGGCATTCGTGTCGATCGGGGTTTTGTGCGCCTGCAGCGCCGACGACCGCGATGACATCACTGCTTCTGACCGAACGGTTCCGTTACCCCCGTCACAGGTTCAGCTAACAGCTGCCCTTGCGCCCTTCGAGTCTTGTGAACCGTTCCTGCGACACATAAAGGCCAATGCCCTCGAAATGGTTGGCCCTTGGGGACTTGATGCGGGTTACAGGATTGAAGCGCTGGAGTCGTCAGAGGTGCTGCGCGACGGAAGCCAAGCCGCCGCCGACTCATCCCAAGGCGGTTTAACGCCAGGCGTGGATTACAGCACCACCAACGTTCAAGAGGCAGGCGTCGATGAGCCGGACATTTTGAAAACCGACGGCAGGCGCATTGTTGCATTAGTCAACGAGGAACTGCGCGTCATTGATGTCACAGGTGATCGACCTCGGTTGCTTGGCAAGCTGCGGTTCGAAACTTTTTGGCCCCAAGAAATGTTTCTGGCAGGGGATCGAATCCTTGTGTTCGGTCAAAGCCACAGCGGAATGAAACCTGTTCCGCGTACCCTCACGCCAAGACACGGCTGGTACAGCCCCATTAGCACTCTGGTGGAGGTCGATATCAGCAGCTCGACACCGCGAATTAGGCGCCGCCTCCACCTTGACGGTGGGTATCTCAGCAGCCGCATGGTCGATGATGTCGTCCGCATTGTGGTGCAAAGTCAGCCAACAGGTCTTGAATGGTCCTATCCGAGTGGATCAGGTTTGCGAGCTGAACGACGAGCCGAGGAAGAGAACCGTCGACTCATTGAGCAATCAACGATGGACAATTGGGTCCCATGGTTCGCCCTTGAAAATGCTCGGGGGAGCCTCATCCGGGAAGGAACCTTGACACCGTGCGATCGGATTTACCACCCAGCGTCCAACAGCGGCCTGAGAATGTTGAACATCATCACGGTTGATCTGTCCGAAGAAACGCTCGGAGAAAAACTTGACAGCACCTCGGTGCTTGCTGATGGGCAAACTGTCTATTCCTCCCAAGAGAACCTCTATGTTGGGACGACTGAGTGGTTCGATTGGCGCGAATTGGAAGCCAACGAAGATCAAACTTTGGACACACCGCAGCCGGTCATGACGCGAATCCACAAGTTCGACATCAGTGATCCAAACAAGACCCTGTATAGAGCTTCAGGCCAGGTGCGCGGCACGGTGCTTAACCAGTACTCGATGTCGGAATACGACGGCGACCTCCGCGTCGCGACCACCGAACACGGCCGGTGGTCGCCCGGAGGTGGAGCGAACAGCGAGAGTTACGTGACGGTGCTCGAAGATCGAAATGGGGCGATGATCGAGATTGGTCGTGTGGGCAACTTAGGCAAAGGCGAGCGCATCTATGCTGTGCGATTTCTTGGTGATCTCGCAACCGTCGTGACGTTCCGCCAAACCGACCCGCTTTACACGATCGATCTTTCTGACCCTCGCTCACCGATCGTCTTGGGGGAACTAAAGATTTTGGGGTACTCCGCGTACCTCCATCCAGTCACCGAGACGTTGTTGCTCGGGATCGGCCAAGATGCTCACGACGACGGACGAACCTTAGGCACCCAGGTTTCTCTATTCGATATCAGTGATCTGACTGACCCGATTCGTATTGATCAATGGCGCCTCGTAGGGGGCCACAGCGAAATCGAATACAACCCGCGAGCCTTTCTCCATTGGCCGTCAGAGAATCTTTTCGTTTTGCCGGTCACAACGCATCGAGTTGAGACAGCTGAATCTGGACCTTTTTCTGGTGCAGTCGCCCTTGAGTTGAGCAACCGATCTCTGACAGAACGCGGTCGGATTACGCACCTGAAAACCCCGCCCAAAGTTCGTTGCGAACAATGGGTGGAAGAACGTGAAGATGGCAACGAAGTATCTACACAGCACTGCTGGGCCGACATCGACTGGCGCGCAACCATCCAACGATCTGTCGTGATTCAAAACCAGATTTACACACTTTCTTCCCTTGGGTTACTCACCAGCAACCTCCAAACCCTTGAACCTCAAGCTTTTTTGGCGTTCTGACTGGGTTTGTTGACAACTCTCAACACTTCTCGAAACAAAAACTCGATCCGCCCGCGAGTTGACCGCCTTTGGGTGGCCCGGTAGGTAATAGTGGAGCCATGACCGAAGTCACTTGGGGTGAGGCCCCCAGCTTGCAGAACCCGCTGTTAGTCGTGGCATTCGAGGGTTGGTTCGACGCGGGGGAATGCGCAACGGGCGCCATTCAATGGATTGTCGATCAATACGACGCTCGACAAGTAGCCCAAATTGACCCAGAAGAGTTTTTCGACTTTCAAGAAAATCGTCCACTTGTCGAAATTGCCGATAATGGAGAGCGACGAATCAAATGGCCATCCCTTGATGCGCACGTAATTGAAAATGATTTCCCTCACGACTTGGTGTTGTTGTCAGGTATGGAGCCCCGCATGCGGTGGAGAACCTTCTGTGATTCGGTTGTAGAGATTGCGCGCGACACGGGATGCGAAATGGTTGTCACGCTCGGAGCGATGGTTGCAGGAGTGCCTCATTCTCGCCCGTCCGCAGTCAAGGGCAGCGCGGCAAACGCGGACTTGGCGCTAAGACTTGGGTTGGACAGGCCGAGCTATCAAGGCCCCACCGGTATCATCGGCACCTTGCACGATGCTCTCGACAGTGCAGAGCTACCCGTTATTTCGCTCCGAGTTGGGGTACCCCATTACGTTGCTGGACCACCAAACCCCAAGGGGACAAGGGCGTTACTGGCGGAATTCGAAAAGGTCACCGGTGTCCCAACCGGCTACCGCGACCTCGACCACAGTGTCCTTGAATGGGAACAACGAGTGAGCGACGCCGTTGAACAAGATTCTGAGATCGTTGGGTATGTCCGCCAGTTAGAAGAGGAAGTTGACCGAGCAGTACCTACCGACCTTCCCTCTGGGGACGACCTGGCTGCCGAATTCCAGAAATTCCTGCGCGACCAACGTGACGAATGACCGATAGTTCGCGTTAGACGACGTCTGTTGCCTGTTGACGCAACAGATGATCGGCTAACACCAAACACACCATCGACTCAACCATAGGAACTGCTCGAGGAAGAACACATGGGTCGTGCCTCCCCTTTGCTTCAAGGGTCGTAACTTCGTTGTCCTGATTCACAGTTTGTTGAGCCGAACTAATTGTCGCAGTTGGTTTGAATGCAACTCGAACCACCACATCTTCGCCGTTGCTGATTCCACCTTGAACTCCACCACTGTTGTTGCTGGTAGTTGTTGGCCGACCATCAACTCCTGGCACGAATGGGTCGTTGTGTTCTTTGCCTGTCATTAATGTTCCAGCGAACCCACTGCCGATCTCAACGCCCTTGGCTGCGGGGAGTGACATTAAGGCTCGAGCAAGTTCAGCATCTAGTTTGTCGAATACTGGCTCGCCGAGCCCAGCGGCCATATTTCGAGCCACGCAAGTAACGATTCCCCCTAAGGAATCGCCGTCTTTTCTAGCGTCCTCAATCGCTGTGGTTATTAGTTGCGCCGCTGCGGTATCCGGACAGCGAGTGGGGTCACTTTCGACTTGGTCACGTGACACGAGTTGCATATCGACATCAGCGTTGATGCCGTGAACAGAACTGACCCAGCCGAGCACCTCTATAGCGGCGACATGCTCAATCACTTTCCGAGCGACCGCGCCGCCTGCGACGCGTCCAATAGTTTCGCGGGCCGAAGCTCGGCCTCCGCCTTGCCAATTCCTAATGCCGTACTTGGCTTCAGTTGTCCAATCTGCGTGGCTCGGGCGGTACACGTCGCGCATTTCTTCATATGCGCCCGGTTTGGCGTCCTCATTTCGCACGAGCATCCCGATCGAAGTTCCTAAGGTTTTCCCTTCGAAAATTCCGCTGAAGATCTCCACCCGGTCGTCTTCTTTTCGTTGCGTCACCAGTCGACTCTGCCCCGGGCGTCTTCGATCAAGTTCGATCTGAATGTCGGTTACGTCGAGTTCGAGCCTGGGGGGGCAGCCATCCACTACAACTCCCACTCCGCCTCCATGTGATTCACCGAACGTCGTGATACGGAATTGCTCTCCAAAGGTGCTGCCGGCCATAACACTGAGAGTAGAGGTCGCGACGGCGATCTCACGAAGAGATTCCACAACCCGGCCGATTTAGGTCGCATTCACCGGCAATGATGGCGGGGATGGATCTGATCGACGCACTTCTTGTCGCCGGGGCTGGTGTAATCGCAGGGATAGTGAATGCGATGGCTGGCGGCGGGTCTTTGTTGACAGTCGCGTTGCTCAACGTATTTGTCGGATTGCCGGGATTGATTGCTAACGGCACTAACCGCGTCGGCGTTCTGGTACAAAACGCCTCTTCAGTCGCCGGTTATCGCAAAGGAGGCATCTCCGGGTTACGGCGCGCTCTTCCAGTCATTCTTCCGGTGACTGGGGGGTCTCTCATCGGTTCTCTCCTTGTATCGAGCGTCACCGACGCCACTTTTGAACGAATTTTTGGCGTCTTGATGATTCCTTTGGTGTTCCTCAGCCTGCGCGTCCCTCGCTCAAATGGTCACCAAATCAGTTGGCATCCAGCTCTCACCGCCGCTGTGTTTTTCGGAATTGGGCTATACGGCGGCGCATTCCAAGCCGGAGTTGGACTCCTAATAGTGGTCGCATTATCGAGATCAGGCCTTGACTTGATCAATGCCAACGCAGTCAAAGTGGTCGTGATCCTGGTTCTTACAGCTATGGCAGTGCCGGTGTTTATCGCTCGAGGCCAAGTCGATTGGGGCTTCGCCGCGGTCTTAGCTGTGGGGTTCGCGGTTGGAGGCTGGTTGGGGGCTCGTATAGCTGTCCGCGGTGGGGACCGAGTTATTAGGCCGGTGCTGATTGTCGCAGTCATGGCACTCGCTGGCCGAATGATGGGGCTTTACTGATGGCGAACATCTAGCCTCCCCCCATGATCTTTGATCTTGATCTTGATCGCGTCCGTAACCGGCCAGGTATCAAATGGGAACGGCACGGCAATGACGTATTGTCTGCATGGGTTGCGGATATGGACGTAGAAGTGCCGGACTTCATCACCGAAGCCGTGATCGCACGAATCGAATCCGGGGGCCTGGGCTACGGCTTTTATGATCAGCCGGTACCAGTTGTGGAAGCCTTCAAAAATCGAATGGGAAAAGCATTCGGCTGGGAAATTCAAACTTCTGACGTGTTGCGGGTTCACGATGTCATCCAAGGGTTGGAGTGGGTGATCCGCACCCTGACCCCTGACGGATCAGGCATTGTTGTTCAGACTCCGGTCTATCCACCGTTTTATTCGACCATCGAAACATCAGGACGGCGTTGGGTATCCAATCCTCTGATAGAAACCGACGACGGATGGGAGCTCGATTTCGATCATCTTGAAGGCATCGCGGCTGATCCTGATGTTTCAGCTCTGCTTTTGTGTCACCCCCACAATCCTTGCGGGCTAGTGATGACTGAGGAAGACCTCACAAAAGTGGTTGATATTGCAGAACGCAATGACCTTCTGGTGATTTCAGACGAGATTCACTGCGACTTGGTTTATGCACCGCACCGCCACATACCAGTGGCATCAATCAGTGAATTGGCTTCGGAACGAACTGTCACTATCACTGCCGCCACCAAAACCTTCAATATGGCGGGTCTGAGGATGGCTTTCGTTCACACAGCGTCAGAGTGTTACGGGCCGCGCCTCAAGGAAATTTCGACTCGGATGATCGGAGGCATCAATGGTCTTGGCCAAGTGGCCACCGTCGCGGGATGGGAACACGGCGACGACTGGATATCGGAGCTAGTCGCAGGCCTAGACCACAATCGCCACCTCCTTTCTGACTTGTTAGCTGAACAACTTCCCGGCGTCAGGTACCGACTTCCACAAGCCACGTATCTTTCGTGGCTGGATTGTCGTGAACTAGATCTGGGTGAGAACCCGGCGGAGGTTTTCTTGTCGCGATGCCAAGTTGCCGTGAACTCTGGATTGGATTTTGGTCATGGGGGAGAGGGCCACGTTCGACTCAACTTCGCGACCTCACCTGAGATGCTCACCATGATTGTTGAGCGGATGGCTACAGCGCTCTAATCGCTGATGTGGTCAAGAGTTTCGGCTTCACCACGACGCGCATGGTGTCGCAACACCAGTGGGTAACCCACTGCGCCGACCACAAAAAACAAGAACCACTGCACGCTGTAGCCCAAATGCGGCCCAAGGTCAGTAGGCGGACGGTCGACCGGTAGTGCACCTTCGACCTCGGGCATACTTTCAATCAACTCGATGTACACGGGTGCTAGCGCCAAATTTACTTGCTCGTCGACTCGGGCGACGTCGGTTCGAGCGAGGGTAGGAATCACTCCGGTTGAGCGATCTCGCGCGCCGATAGAACCACGTGTTTGGCTCAAACGAACACGTCCTGCGAGAGACACAGAACCAGTTGGCGCGGCATCAATGGCGGTATGGCATTCGACCTCGTGAAGCCAGCCGATAACCACAAGCACGCCTTCGAGTTCACTTGTCGCCAGGGGCACGGCTAGATGACATCCAGCTGCTTCTTGGTGGCTGCGATTGCGTATCAACACCGCATCGCTGGTGGACCAGGTTCCTTGCAGTTCTGCCACACGGAACTCGATGTCTTCGGTTTGCCTAAAAAGGTCTTGTTTGTTGAGCGCGGGAGCGTCTGCTCGACTTAACACGGCTTCATTGCGTTGCCCACGGTCGCGGTGGCGCCCGAATTGCCAAACGCCTGCCGAAACAAACGCGCTCAGCAGCAACAACGCGAGAATGTGTGCCGCTATCCATTTGGGTTGGCGAGCGAAGCGGTACATCGGGAGCACGCTACCCGCCCCCGTAGACTCGTCCCCGGTGTTACGACGCTGCACACTCTTCGTATTTGCGGGACTCGGCCTGCTATCTCTATCTGGATGTGCTGACCCTGAACCTGAGAAAGCAATCTTCGTTGTCCGCGAAACCAGCAGCACCAGCGGTTCATTCGGGGATCAGACCTCTTTAACTTCTAGCAGCACCTCCACGACACTGGACGCTCCCACCCGGCAAGAAGACGAGGGGGGTTCCCCTACCACTGAAAAAGTAACGCCTACCGTTACGACAGTTCACAGCCAACGAAGGTGGAGTCTCTTAGCCGGAGGGGACGTGTTGCTCGATCGCACCGAACCCGAAGGGATCGACCCCTTCGTCAACGTTCGACCCGATCTGGAGTCCGCAGATGTGGCAATCGTGAATCTTGAGATGGCGATTACTGAACGGGGTGAGCCTTATGAGAAGGACTACGTTTTCCGTGCACCCGGATCGGCCGCGTTAACTCTGGCTGGCGCAGGAATCGATGTCGTCTCCCTCGCAAACAATCACGTATTCGACTTCGGACGCGAAGGGCTCGTAGACACCATTTCGGTTTTGGACGAAGTAGGTATTCTTCGTCCCGGAGCTGGATCGAACAACGCAGAGGCGTATGCCCCAAGAATTCTGACTCTCGACAATGGGGTGCGTGTCGCATTTGTGTCTGCTACCGCTGTGGTGCCCGGTGGCTTCGCAGCAGGTGCGGACCGGCCCGGAGTTGCCGACGCGAAGTGGGCAACTCCCCGAGTATTGGCGGCTGTTCGGGCAGCCTCAGCAGGGAATGACGTAGTAGTTGTGAGCTTGCATTGGGGGGTTGAGCGAGAACCCTGCCCGACCGAAGAGCAACGCACTCTTGCACAGCAAATAGTTGAAGCTGGTGCTGATTTAATCCTTGGTCACCACCCACACGTGTTGCAACCGATTGAAACGTTTGATCGCACTGTCATCGCGTACTCGCTAGGGAATTTTGCTTGGCATCCGCGCTACGGCATCACTGGCGACACCGGAGTGCTGGAAGTTCTGTTCGACGGTTCGTACATCGAGGGTTACCGATTTCATCCTCACGTGTTGAATTACGCAGGAGGGGCTGTCCCGATCTCGAGTGGCGACCGTTACGACCGGATCCTCGACATTGTCGAAGGCCGATGCGAAGAACACGCTCCGGAGCCACCGACTACTACCGAGGTTTTATCCGGTAGCGAAGGAGATGCGATAGCACCAACGACCACCGAAGATTGAAGTCACCGCAATTCAATTTGTTCGATGAGGTCGGCCGGTTCAAAGTTCAGAACCTGGCCCAGGAACGAAAGTTCGGCTTCGAGAGCATTCGCTATGGTCTCGGCTTTGCGAAATCCGTGGCTTTCGCCGTCGAAGAGAACGTAGGCATGCGGAACCTGCGCCGCAGTCAGAGCATCAACAAGCTGTTCGGCTTGAGACGGCGGTACCACAGGGTCGTCGGCGCCCTGCAACACGATCATGGGAGTTGAGAATCGTTCGGTGTGATGGATGGGTGATCGTTCTATGTAGGTTTCTTTCTCAGCTGGCCACGCTCCAACCAAAGAGTCGAGGTAACGAGCTTCGAACTTGTGGGTTTCTTGTGCCAGGGACGCGAGATCAGCCACTCCGTAGCGGGAGATGCCTGCAGCAAAAATGTTGCTGCTGCTCAGTGCACATAGCGTCGTAAAACCGCCCGCCGAACCACCTTTTATCGCTAGTCGTCGAGGGTCGACATCTCCACGATCGGCAAGGAACTTGGCAGCCCCTATGCAATCCTCAGTATCTGCGATACCCCACTGCCCTTTGAGCTTGTTGCGGTATGTCGTCCCGAATCCAGTGCTACCCCGATAATTCACATCGACTACCGCGATTCCACGATTAGTCCAATACTGGATACCGGCATCGAACGACGAGCGTGCTCCTGCTGTTGGTCCTCCGTGGCTCAGCACAAGCAGAGGCGGTAAGCCAGAAGACGAAAAGCAAATGGAGCTAGTGGGCGAGAAGTGAAAGGCGTGGGTCGGCTGTCCATGTGGATCGCTGACGACAATCGGTTGAGGAACTGAAATATCTTCGGACGCAATGGGAAGCAAGTCCCGAGCACTCAACTGTTCTGCTGAGCCGTCACTTCCTAATGCGTACACGGCTGCGCCTTTTTCCCAACTAGCAGCAATGGTTACTGCTCGGCCGTCAGCTAGAACGTCAAGGCCGTTGAATTCGGTGAACCCAGCGTCAAGTTCATGTAAATCCCCACTGACGATTTGACCTATATGGCCCACACCTCGGTCTGTCCAAGTGCACCAAATGCCTTCAGCACCCCAGGCGTATGTCCTTTGGCCAAAAACCCAAGACGGAACGCCGAACTCAAGATCAACGTCGACGATTGGTCGTGAGCGTTCCGCGTTTATGTCGACTTCATGTATGTTCCACCACCCCGTAGCGTCGCTAACAACGTGAAGTAGCCCATCTGGCGAGAAGGTGGGTTGCTGCAAAGCCGGACCGTCGAGCACCACCCGATGGTCCACCCATCCGTTTTTGTCGCGATGGGCGGCATGTAACCGGACGTGATCCCACGGCATGGAAGGGTGATTCCAGGATAAATATGCCAGCGTTTGACCATCAGGTGAGATCGTTGGGGAAGAGTAGAAATCTGCTCCCGAAGCGATCTGTGTGATGGAACCGTCAAGGCTGACTGTCGCCAAGAGATTTTGAGGTTGTGCGGCTTGGGTACGATGCCGCTCAACGACCCAAACGGTTTCGTCGCTGGCCGTCCCGCTAGTTCCGTCGGAGAATCGCTGGGATCTCGGAACGTTCGGTTCGGAAGTTACAGGATGCAGGTCATCTTGCAGTAGCCATATCCGTTGATCTTCGAAACGCGAAAACAAGATTCCGTGCTCGGTAGGGAGCCATGCGCCGCCGCCGTATTCGTGAACAAGTGTGCGTATGTTCAGATCGATCGGCCCCAATGTTTGCGATTCGATCCCGTTGAACTTCACGAGGGCAGTGCGACCAGATTCTGCGGGGCGGCTCTCCAACCAGAAAACGTGTCCGTCAAAAACACGGGGCTCTGACCGACGAATCGCACCGCTCGCCAGCGCCTGAGAACTGAGTTGTGAAGGCCAACTGCCGTACGGGCGATCTTCTTCCAAAACAGGCCTCAATTTCGGTCACAGTTGGGTGGTTGAACCGTAGCCCCGTACTAGCATGACCGTCATGTGGGACGTTTCCGTCCCCGAAGAGGCCCGATTTGTCGGGTCCATAGCGAGTTTCTCGGCGCAGTTCCTTACTGAGCCACGAAGCCTGCGCTCCGGACTTCCCACCAGTCCGAGGGCGTTTCGTGAACCGGGGGAGTCCCCACCGACTCCCCCGGTTCACACTTTCTCAAGCTGAGGAGCCGACACATAGGTTCGAAACGCGAGTCATGACTCTTCGAGGTCAGTGACTATCCGTTCAACTTCAACTCTTGTTGTTTCCAGCCGACTGCGGCACCACTCGATCAGCTCCGAAGCACGTTGCAAGTCAACGGTCAGCGAGTCGATGTTGACTTCCTCGCTATCTAGCTTCCCGAGAATCAATTCGAGCTCTTCCATAGCTGCTTGGAAGGTCAGGGTTTTCTCAGTCATTTGTCTCCTCGGTCTGACGAAGGTGCGATTCGGTAACTGTGCTGGTTATCAATGAAGACGCCGTTTCACTTGATATTTCACTTCCGGGTGCAACGGCGCCTCGAATGATTTCACCGTCTTTGTTTCGGGTGATGGAGAAGCCCCGGGCAAGAACTCGGTCAGGGTGAAGCGCTCCAATTAAGTCAACAATGCGGTCGATGCGTTGGGTCTCTCGGTTGACGGCTATTCGCGCTAAACCCTGGACGCGTGCCTTCGTTGCTCCCAGTCGTTCCTCGGTGACATCGAGAGTTCGACGTGTCCGATCGTTAATGGTTCTTGCTGTCGAAGAAACCAGGGCTGTGGCTCGGTCGTGGCGGTTCATGGCAAGAGCGACAATTCTTCTGGAACTTTCCGTTAGGCGTTGGTTAAAGGTTGTGACCCGTTGAACTAACGCGGCGGCACAAGCGGTCGGTGTTTTGAATGCTGTGTGTGCTACTTCGTCGACCACAGATCGGTCGATCTCGTGTCCGATTCCGGAAAAGATGGGCACAGGTGACCCGGCGACTGCTCGAGCGACGCTCTCGAGATCGAACGTCATTAGGTCGGTGCGCGCGCCTCCGCCGCGCACGATCGCAATCACATCGACGCGATGTTCCGACATTACGCTGATCGCCGTCAGCAGATCAGTTTCAGCATCTGCACCCTGCACCGATGAGTGAATGAGCGAGATTTTGAATGGGTAAGGACTTGACGCGATCTCGTCGACGAAGTCGTTGTAAGCGGCGCTCCCGTCAGAGGTGATCAAGCCGATATGAAGAGGCACGGCCGGCAGGGCGAGTGCTGCATTGGCTTCAAGCAACCCAGCGAGAGAAAGCGTTCGAAGAACTTTTTCTTTATCTACTGCCAACTGTCCCAGAGTGTGATGGGGGTCGATGGCGGTCATCTGCAACTGCACTCGGCCTTGAGGCGCATAAAAAGTCAGTTCACCTCTGATCCGAACTTTGATCCCGTCGGCAAGCGGACCGGTGTCGGCTCGACTCAAAATGGATTCCACGGATGGACGGCGGCCTCTCCATAGCGCGACGGACATTTTGTCTACTCGATTTCCAGTGGTGCTGGGTTCGATGAGATCGAAGTAGACGTGTCCAGAGAAATGGTCTTTTAGACCGACGATTTCACCTTCAAGCCATAACTCGTCGGGGAAAACAGCGGTGAAGGTATCTCGAACAGCTTCGCAGAGGTCTCCTACCGACCAAGTGTGTGTGATGGTCACGGGGTGCCTTGGGGGATTGTTCCGTTCGATGGAGTTGAGTTGATTAACACAATATGGGGGCGTTCGAGCCTGTGTGAGCGGCAATAGCTCGAAGATGAAGTGTGGCCTTATGCGGCGGGACTTTGCCTGGCCTGTTGTCAGTAAGCCGATGATGCGCAGAGAGCCGAATTCTGGTTCATGGTGGAGTGTAAGTCGCTGGGTAGGATCAAGAGTGGAAGGTTGCCAGAGCGGACGAATGGGGCGGCCTCGAAAGCCGTTGTGGCCTCCGGGTCACCGTGGGTTCGAATCCCACACCTTCCGCCACCAATGATTTGGTGCA
>PBHE01000045.1 GCA_002719335.1 Acidimicrobiaceae bacterium | reverse complement strand
TTTTACATTTGAAGCTGCAACTCTGGATGAACGAAATTGGGTTTATGATTTTGGTGATTGTAAATGGATTAAAAAATATTTAGAAATTGAATTTGACCATAGATTAGCTGTTGCAAAAGATGATCCTAATCTTGAAAGGATTTTGCACACAGTTTATCAGGAGATAGCAGATATTAATGTTATGGATGATGTTGGTTGTGAGAAGTTTGCAGAGAAAGTATATAATTATGTACAACCAAAAGTATATACTGATACAAAGGGTCGAGTAAGTTTATTTAGTGTAGAAGTATTTGAACATGGTGCTAATAGTGCTGTCTATCAAAATCCGTATGGGAGTTCTGTAATATGATTTCTGATGAGTTAGAGCAGAGAATGAGAACAATTAAACATAAGCATTTTGCAAATGATACGATTTATTCATATCTTGATGATGGGGATTTACAAAAGATTGAAGATGAGGTAGCAGTAGCATTTCAAGGTGTCTTAAAAGCATTGGCTATTAATACAAGAGAGGATCATAATACTAAAGATACGGCACGTAGAGTTGCTAAGATGTATGTACATGAGATTTTTAAAGGTCGTTATTATCCTCCACCCGAAGTAACAGCATTTCCAAATGCAAAACAATATGATCAGTTATATATGACGGGTCCTATTAGTGTTGATTCAACTTGTGCACATCATTTCCAACCAATTTCTGGTCAGTGTTATATTGGTATCTTTCCGGGTAAGAAGGTTATTGGTCTATCTAAATTTAATCGTTTGGTTGATTGGATTGTATCAAGACCTCAAATACAAGAGGAGATGACTGAACAAATCGCAGATACAATTGAAAAGGAAACTGAGGCAAAAGGAGTAGCCGTTATTGTAAAGGCAGAGCATTTTTGTATGACTGCAAGAGGTGTAAAGGAACATGAGAGTGATATGATGACTTCAGTACTTCGAGGAGATTTTTTAAAGATAGATCATTTAAAATCCGAATTCTTTTCACTGTTGGGTAATATGAAAGGCATGAAGTAGTGGAAGTAATAGATAACTTTCTGCCAGAGGATGTGTTTGTTCCTATACAAGAAACTATGTTAGGACCTGACTTTCCGTGGTATTATAATGATTTTATTGCATATGATCCTAGTGAAAAAAGAATGTTTATACCACCGGAGAAAGATTCTTGGAATGATTTTCAGTTTATTCATAATTTTTATAAATTGAATAAAGAATATGGTTATCAAGAAATTTGTGGTTACTTAGAACTTATACAACCAATTTTAAAGAAGTTAAAAATGTTTTGTTTGTTACGCTGCAAAGCAAATTTAACAACTTGTACACCAGATGGACATATAATTAGTGGGTATCATTGTGACTATGAATATAATTGCACTACTGCCGTTTATTATCTTACTACTAATAATGGTTATACGATTTTTAAGGATACAGAAGAAAAAGTAGAAAGTGTGGCTAATAGATTAGTAAAATTTAATAGTATGCGGAATCATTCGGGGGTAAGTTGTACGGATGAAAAAATACGGGCTGTAATTAATTTTAATTACATAGAGAATATACGATGAATGATATGACATATATTATGTCTGGTGCCTCAATGGCATTAAAACCGGGCATGGGGGATAAACAAGATGGTGATATTTATTCTGGTATGGTTACTGATACTATTAAAGAATTTGATTCTGGTGTGAATTATGAAATAATGTTTAATGCATATAATGAAGTAAATGCTATGGTAAATTATTTCTCTAAATATAATTACTTCGGAACCAAGTGGCATGCTGATTCTGGCGGGCTGCAGATGATTACTTTAGGTAAAGAGATTACAGAGGAATTAAAAGAAAAAGTATATAGGGTACAAGCACAATATTCATCATATGCAATGTGCTTTGATGAACTACCTATTCATGTACTTGAATTAAAAGGGAAGCAATCACGAATTGATTTATCCGGTAGACGTTATATAGAAGAATGGGCAAAACAAAGAGCACTTAATACGGGTAATAATGTTAAAAGACAGATTGAAGTATTTCGTGAAATGAAATCGGATTCAAAGGTATTTTTAATTTGTCAAGGTAATAATGTAACTGACTTTGTAGAATATTATAATAATGCAATGTCTGTTATCCCTAAAGAATATTATTCATCAATGGCAGGAATTGCATTATCTGCTGCTTGTACCGGTCTTGGTAGATTAGAGGCTATACAGATGTTAGGTTCTTATGGGTTTATGGATATACCAAAAGAAATAGGTAATAAATTACATGTATTAGGATTTGGATCTATAAAACGATTGTGGCCATTATTGCTATTAAAAGAATCCGGTTATATCAATAAGGATATTACCTTTGATTCATCTTCCCATGCTATTAAACCAATATTAGGAGAGTTTGAGGGTGATGATGGAAGAACATATAAATTTGGTACAGAGCCGCATGGTGAAGAAACTTTGTTGCAACAAGGTAATACCCACGAAAAAGATATTATAGAAGGAAATGAATTCTTATATGAAAAGTATGGTCATATCTTGAAACAATATTATGATATGGATTTTGAAGAATTCTTTGAGATTGTGGGATGTTTCGATGTTTCTACTTCAGCGCGATATAATTTAGATTGTAAAAGACAAGTTACTACCAATTTATATCACAGATGGTTAATGGCATTCCAATCATGTTATAAATTTGGTAAAGATATAATTCAGACACGTAAGGATATGAGGGAAGGAATTTTTGATTCTGGTATACCAGCAATGAATGATTTAATTAATGTTAAAACAAAAGAAGATTTCATAAAATGGTTTAAGGTTCATTCTAAACATATGGTTTCAAATCCTATTATAAGATGTAAAACTTTGGAGGATGTAGAAAAGAAAACAATTGTAGCATTGCCTATCTAATGGAGATTTATTATGGTAAAATTTGAACATGATTCAATAGTGGTTGATGATAAATGGATTGTATTACCAGAATCAGATAAAGTTATTTCAATTCTTTCTGGTGGAATGGATTCTACTATTATGACCATTCTATTGGTAAAATATTATGGTGCACGAAGTGTTTATCCTATATCTTTTGATTATAATCAAAAACAGGTAGTAGAGTTAGATCGTGCGGCAGCTTTATGTGACAGACTTGAGTTACCGCATAAAATCTTTGACTTATCTATATTAGGTCAAATTGCTAAACCAATGTGTGCTAATATTTCTGATAGTGATATTGAGATGCCTACCATTAAAGATGTATTAGGTGATCCACAACCAGTTACATACGTTCCTTTTCGTAATATGATGTTATTAACCTTAGCTTTGTCATATGCTGAAACTATGGATATTAGTGAGGTGTTTACCGGATTACAAGTACATGATGAATATGGTTATTGGGATACTACTCTTGCATTTGTTGATTCAATGAATGCCGTTGCTAAACAAAATAGAACACATTATGTTACTGTTGAAGCACCATTTTTACATCTTTCGAAAATTGAAGAATTGAAAATATGTAAAGAAATGGATGCTGTAAATTTGTTAGAGCATACTTTGACATGTTATAACCCTAGAGTTGGACAAAGTTGTGGAGAATGTCCGTCGTGTTCGGAGAGGATTAACGCCTTTATGAAATTAGATATGGTTGATCCAATTGAATATCAAATAGATATTCCATGGAAAATTTAAATGTTTTATATTTTTCCCCAAGCTATACGTAAAGAGGATTGTGAACATATTATTAGCGAGTGTTTGGTTAATCTTGAAGATCAATTTCAAGAAGCAGTAATAGATAAAGAAGCAATAATTGATCCATCATTTCGTAAAACAGATGTTGCTTTTTTAAATAACAGCAGCCCGATCCAAACTAATAAGATTTCCCTTTTCGACAACCATCCGGAGCATAAAAATTGGTATTTTGAGGGGGATAATAAGATTAATAAATTGGTTTATTCTTATGTAATGGAAGCTAATAAACTTTTTTTTAATTATAATATTGATTATTTTGAACCACTACAATTTGCAAGATATCAGAAGGATTACTTTTATGATTGGCATCAAGATTTTCTATTAGACCCAAATAACCATGAATCACGTAAATTATCTTTATCGCTTTCTTTATCAGATCGCGATACATATGAGGGTGGTTATTTAGAATTTTTTAATGGACGCAACATTGATAATAAGTATGGAGGTTATACGGAAATAGTTGTTAATGGGACTAAATTAACTAAAGCTGAGACTAGAGAACAAGCATCGTTACAAGGTTCTGTTGTTGTATTTGATAGTAGAGATTGGCATAGAGTTACACCAATAATAAAAGGAACAAGATATTCATTGACGTGTTGGACAGTTGGTCCTAATTTAAGATAGGAGATTATATAATGTGTTCCATAATAGGTTCATATAGTAAGGACAAGATAGAAGAGTTAGCAAAACTTAATAAGTATCGTGGTGAACATTCACATTCATTATTTGTAATATGTCCGGAGACTTACGACATCCTTTTTCAACATAAAGGACTCGGTTCATTAAATCTTCATGAACGTGAAATTCCATCAGGATATATAATTGCTCACCAGCAAGCACCTACAAGTGAGAATAGGGATGGTACTATTCATCCAGCTGTATGGCGCAGTGATTATTTGTGGCATAATGGTATAATTAAAAAGGATTGTGTTAATAAATTACAAGAGATTCATAAGACAGAAGAAACATGGGATACTAAATTAATATTATGGAATCTTACTAAACTTCATTTCCCTCTTGCCAATGTTGATGGATCATTTTCATGCTTATGGAAATCTAGGAATAATATATTTTTATTTCGTAATGAGATAAGTCCAATGTTTATGGATGATGATTTTAATATTTCTTCAACAAAATTTAAGAATGGAACAGCCATCCCTGCTAATATTATGTGGGATTTTAATATTAAAGATAAACAATTTGTTGCAGGTAAGAATTTTATAACAGTAAATAATCCATATTGGGGTGTGATGTGAAAGTTTTCCATTTAGCATTATTACATATTATTATTATTACAGTATCTAATGCGTTAGTACATATCCCATTAGACCTTTGGGGAATGAAATTAACATGGGCTGCATTTACATATCCGTTTATAGTTGTTATTACAGATTTAACAGTGCGGACATTAGGTAAGGATATAGCATCAAAAACAATATATAGAGCGTTTCCATATGCAATAATTGTTTCAATTTTCGTAGTGTATTTAGAGGGTATGAGTTTCTATTTTGCTCTTAGGATTGGTTTAGCAAGTGCTTGTGCATATGGAATAGGGACATTAATAGATGTGCATGTATTTCAAAAGATACGTGAGAGATGTGATGCTTGGTGGGTTGCACCAATGCTTTCGACTATTATTGCTAATGTTATAGATACATACACATTTTTTATTGTTGCATTTCGTGGTTCGGAAAATATTTTTATGGCAACGCATTGGGTTGAAATGGCAACATCATTAGTTATTTATAAAATAGGTATAGGAATTATATTGTTTTTGCCGGTATATGGTTATATGTTGAAGAGATTTAGACTTATAAATATATAAGTGTAGGGTAGAAAAAAGGAGAAACTCATATGGATATTAATAATATAAACAATAACGATCCAGACATAGACAAAGATGGTTGTCTGCATATAAAATTAAGCCCTGATGATAGTGCTTTACTTGTTCATGTAGATGGTTCAGTAGAGATTATTAGTCGTGATATGTTGAATAATGAAACTGGATATCTTGGAGATGTTGAAGATTTAAATAAAACATTCTCTTTGGTGTTGGCATTAGCTGCATCTTTAGAAAATGAACAATTATATAATATGATTTTTGATAATTTAAATCATGTTTTAATGAAGCAGTGGGATAGTTTAGACGATGATAAAAAAGCAATTATTGCACAAATACGAAAAGAGAATGAAGCTAAACTTACGGATGCGGAACGTAAGGAAAAAAATAAGAGGGTTGATGGATTTCGTCAGCGTATGAGTAAAAGTGAAAGACAATTTTTAGATAATGAAAAGCGGAGGATAATGGAAGATATGAAAGCAGAAATGGATTTTATGAGAGAACAAGCCGGTGAACCTCCTTTTCCTGATCCAAGCATGCATCCACAGGGTATGAGGATGAGACCTAAAAGAAAAATGAACCCGCTTGCTGCTTTACATAATGTAAATTGGAACCCCAATGATAAATCATTGACAGCACACTTTAAAGATTATCGCGCTGATGCACCACCTGATGAGGAGAATAATGAGTAACCCATTTGAGTATGCGAATGACTTGATGACAAAAGAAAGTTATGATGTAGATGTTGAAGAACGAAAAGATTATAAGAAATTTCTTATCAATCGTTCAATGTCTTATCAAACAGATTTAATTTATTTAGTTAATGCAATAAATGTATTTCCTGATCTACCACACAAGTTACATTATGATTTTCTTCATAGCATTATACCGAAAAAGAAGCGCCCAAAAAAGTTTTGGGTGAAGGGAAAGAAGCTCGAACATTTAGCATTGGTAAAAGAATTTTTTAAGTATAGTGATTCTAAGGCTAATACTGCATTATCGGTACTTACGGATGGTGATATAGAATATATAAGGAATAAGTTAAATAAAGGTGGTTAGTCCTGATATTATAAATATTATGTAATGGTTGTTATAATAATCGCTGATTTGAATTGAAAGGAACGGGACAATGACAGATAGTATTAAATGGTCTATGGAAGATATGATTGAAGTGAGGTTAAAAGAAGATGATGATTTCCTCAAAGTTAAAGAAACTCTCACACGAATTGGAATAGCTTCTCGAAGAGAAAAAAAGTTATATCAATCCTGTCATATACTTCACAAACAAGGTAAATATTATATTGTTCACTTTAAAGAGTTGTTTGCTTTAGATGGTAAGCCAACAAACCTTTCAGAGAATGATATTGAACGAAGAAATACAGTTGTAAATCTGTTACATGAATGGGATTTAGTAGATATTGTTGTTCCAGAAAAAGCACAACCAACGGTTTCTATTAGACAAATGAAAATTTTACCATTCAGTGAAAAACCAGAATGGGACTTACAAGCAAAGTATAGTATAGGTAATGTTGGTATTAAAACTACTAAAGAAGCTAAGGGGGCTACAGAAATAGATGAAAAAATATTTGAATAAAGTTTTTCAAGGTTTCCCAGTGGGATTGCAGATAGTATTATTGAGTATATTTTTATTTGTAGGATGCGAGGGTTTGGGCTTATATGTTATTAGTACAGCAGGAACTGCCTCAGGTACGTATATTACAAAAAAATATTTAGTTGATAAAGATACAAAAGAAGTAGGACAAATCTTCCAATTAAAAGATGGTAGATGGATTACCAATAAAGGCATCATTTTAAAAGATGATGACCCAAGGATATTACATTTGAAATAATTTATGTGAAAGGAGTATGAGCCCGTGAATGTACAAATAGTGAAATTAATAAGTGGTGAAGAATTAATTGGTGAATTTAATGATTCCACTAATGTAATTACCAGTCCTGTAGTAATGATTCCTGTGGATAATCAAAAGATAGCCTTTAGTCCGTGGATGCCCTATGCTGAAAATAAAGAATTTATATTAAAAGAAAATATTATAATGACAATAGCACAGCCAAGTAAACTTATTGCAAATGAATGGAATAAAGCATTTGGTTCTGGTCTTGTAAGTCTATAGTCTTCCTTGTTTTTTTGATTCTTTTTTGGTATAATTATTATGTGGATATATAAATGTGATGCTGGTGCATATACTGAGGATAATGTATTAAGATTGTTTATTATAATTATTAAGCATCGGTTTTCTCATTTTTTAAAAGGTGAAGGATTTGTTGATTAATTATGAAATTTTATACGTATGTTGCTAAAATAGGGAATCGAATATACTCACGTGAAGTAGATAATAAAGGTGAAACCTATTCAGGTTATACCAGTTTCAAACCAACGTTATATCTTCCCGCCCCACCAGATAAATCAGATTATAAGAGTCTAGATAATGAGTACCTTGGCTCACATACTTTTGATTCAATTAAGGATTGTCAATCATTTCTTTCCTCATATGATGGTACGGTCAATTATTCTATTCATGGTAATCGTAATTATGTTTCACAATATATTACGGAAACATATCCTGATTTACAATGGGATTCTACTAAAATAGAAATATTTAATCTTGATATAGAAACATCAATAGAGAATGGATTTCCTGATATTCGTATAGCTAATTCGGCCATTACAGCAATTACAGTTTATAGTAGTACTGCAGATAGATATTTTGTATTTGGAATGGGAAAGTATAATCCTGATCAACCAGATAAAGCTATAAGTTATTTTGAAAGTGATACTGAACGTGAAATGTTGAAATTGTTTATAGATTGGTGGGCAATTAATATTCCAGATATTGTTACAGGATGGAATATTAAGTTTTTTGATATTCCTTATATAATAAATCGATTAAAGAGATTTGGTTTAAAAGCAGAATTATTATCACCAATAAAAAATCTATATGAAAAAAATATAAAAATAGCTGGTAAAGATAATCAAACATATTTAATTACTGGTGTTTCGGTTTTAGATTATCTTGATTTATATAAGAAATATACTTATAAAATTAGAGAATCATATCGATTAGATTATATTGGTAAAGTTGAATTAGGATTAAGGAAAGATCAAGATGAAATACCGGGCTATGAGTTATATAAAACTGACTATCAAAAGTTTATTAATTACAATATAAGAGATGTTGAAATTGTAAAAAAACTTGATGATAAGATGAAGTTGATGGATTTAATAATTACTATGGCTTATGATTCGGGTATTAATTTTGAAGATGTATTTTCACCGGTAAAGACTTGGGAGTCTATTATCTATAGATTTCTTAAAGAAAAGAAGATATCTATACCAGCAAAAAAAGAACAAAATTCAACAAGAACTATTGAAGGTGGATATGTTAAAGACCCTCAAGTTGGTCTTCATAATTGGGTAGTTAGTTTTGATTTAGCCAGTTTATATCCTCATCTTATCCAGCAATATAATATAAGTCCTGAAACTTTGCATACTGGAATTGTTTGCGCAGATTCAGAAAATATTGGTGTTGAGGGATTGTTGGAGCAGAAATTAGATACTGATTATTTAAAACAAACAGAGTTAACGCTGACTCCGAATGGTCAACATTTTACTTTAAAGAAGAAGGGATTTCTTCCGCAGTTGATGAATAAGATGTATAATGATAGAGTAATTTATAAGAAAAAAATGTTGGAGGAACAACAAAAACTAGAAAGTGGCATTTATAAAAATAAGCAAGAAGTAATTAATAATATATCTACATTCAATAATATTCAAATGTCAAAGAAGATATTATTGAATAGTGCCTATGGTGCATTAGCCAATCAATATTTTCTTTATTATTCTCCGGAACAAGCTGAAGCTATTACAATGTCGGGTCAGTTGTCTATACGCTGGATTGAAAAGCATATAAATAAATATATCAATAAATTATTAAGTACGGAGGACAACGACTATGTCATCGCGATTGATACCGATAGCATTTACGTCACGTTTGATAAATTGGTTAATACTGTGTTACCGAAGGGAACTGAAATTGCAAAAATTGTCTCCTTCTTGGACACGGTGTGTAAAGATAAAATTGAATCATACATTGAAGAATCTTATAAGCTTCTTGATACATATCTAAATGCTTATGAACAAAAAATGTTCATGGAGCGGGAAGTAATTGCAGATAAGGGTATCTGGACAGCAAAGAAACGATACATTCTTAATGTTTATAATAATGAGGGTGTATCGTATAAAGAACCTAAGTTAAAGATAATGGGCTTAGAAAGTGTAAGAAGTTCTACGCCGGAATGGTGTCGCGATAATTTACATGAATTAATTAAAATTATTATTACCACTAATGAAAAAACAGTAATAAAAAGTATTGATGAATATCGCGATCAATTCAAGAAATTAAAATTTATAGATATAGCATTTCCAAGATCAGTCCGTGGTCTGGATAAATACAAATCTTCAAAAGACATATACATAAAGGCTACACCAATTCATGTAAGAGGTGTTTTACTTTATAATCATTTCTTACGAGAACAAAAACTCACAAATAAATATGAATTGATTCGTGATGGGGATAAAATTAAATTTGCCTATCTTAAAGAACCTAATAAAATTGGTGAAAATGTTATTGCTATTTCGTCTATATTACCAAAAGAATTTAATTTAGACAAATATATAGATTATGATACACAATTTGATAAATCATTTCTTCAACCTGTTAAGAATATTTTAAATGCTATTGGGTGGAAAAGTGAAAATGTTGGAAGTTTAGAATCGTTTTTTTGAGGAGGTATAGTATGGCAGTGAAAGATTTTTTGAAACAAATTATTAAGGAGACTGAAAATGATATGGCAAGCATTGTATCCTCTGGCATTGTTGGGGATTGTTCTACTTTTGTTGATACTGGATCGTATAGTTTAAATGCATTAACATCTGGTTCAATGTATGGTGGTGTTCCATCAAATAAAATTACTTGTTTTGCGGGTTCTGAATCCGTTGGTAAAACATTTATTACTTTAAGTATTGCAAAGCATTTTCTTAAACAAGATAAAAAAAATGTTGTAATGTATTTTGAAAGTGAAGGTGCTTTGACAACAGATATAATTGCAGAAAGAGGTTTAGATACAGATAGAACTATAGTATTTCCAGTAAGTACGGTTGAGGAATTTAGAACGCAATGTGTTCGCATTATTGAGAATAGTAATAAACATGATGGTCAAATGATGATATTTTTAGATTCATTGGGAAATCTTTCTACCTTAAAAGAGATGGGAGATGTTGCGAGTGGTTCGGATAAAAGAGATATGACAAGAGCACCAATGATTCGTGGAACATTTCGAACACTTTCATTGATGTTAGCAAAGCATAATATTCCATTAATTATTACTAATCATACATATGATGCTGTAGGGAGTATGTTTCCAAAGAAAGAAATTTCTGGTGGAGGGGGAATTAAATATGCTGCTTCGACAATTGTTACATTAGGAAAGCGAAAACATAAAGACGGAACTGATGTTATTGGTAGTATTGTTAAAGCAAAATTAGTTAAAGGCAGAATGACTAAAGAAGAATCAATTATTGAAATAATGTTAGATTATGAAAAGGGTTTAGATAAGTATTATGGTTTAGTTGCAATTGCTGAGAAGTATGAGATTTTTAAGAAGGTTTCTACACGATATGAAACACCTTCAGGTAAGGCATTTGAAAAAACTATTGTCAATGATCCAGAAAAGTATTTCACAGAAGATGTAATGAAACAACTTGAGGAAGCGGTATTTAAGGAATTTAATTATGGAAGTAAAAAAGAAGACATTTAATGCATGGATAACATATCAAGCGATACAGGCACATTTTACTAGAGAGTATGATTATTTTAAGTACAATGGTAAATTGAATATGAATGAACATTCAATGGATAAGCATTTTGCGAAGCATGAAATCGGTGGTAATTTTTCAGCACAACGAACAATTTTTTCTAATCTTGGAAAGGCATTTGATAGTAAAGAAGATTTGATATTTTTTTATTTATCACAAGTTACTAATAATATACCATATCCATCGATGTTTGATCATGACTTATACGATGAATATAAAGAAAGAATGAATAATTTCCATTTTCATTTAAAACGTGATACAGAGGAAATTATGAAGTATATGGATGAATATGATAAAACATTTGATGAGATGTTTATCGCAAAGGGAATTAATCATCCACCTATAATGAAACTTGGTTTATCTAAAACAATATCATTAGAAACATTTACCACACTTGATATTATGTTAGATTTTCTTACAGCGATGGAGAAGAAATTAATTGATCCAGCTTCTAAAGATTTTATTAAATTAGTAAGAAACTATAAACCATTTTTATCGATTAGTGTTGACAAAGAAAAGAAAATAATAATGGATGTTTTGAATAAAGGATGATATGAGAACAGAAGGTTTGATATTAGAAAATTTAATATATAATGATAATTATTCGAGCATTATTAGTATTTTTTTAAAACCAGAATATTTTAAAGATAATAATGAGAAGATAATTTTTACTGAGATACAGAAGCATATTTCGAAATATAACAAACCACCGTCTATTGAATCTTTGTCTGTAGGACTTACAAATAAAGATGATTTAAATGAAATAACTTATAAAAATTGTATAGATTTATTACAGACATATAAAAAGAAAACAGAGGATGAGAGTTGGTTAATTGAAGAAACAGAGAAGTGGGCAAAAGACCAAGCAGTGTATAATGGTATTGTTAATAGTATTTCTATTTTAGAGGGTAAAGATACAAAAACTTCTAAAGATGCAATACCAGAAATTCTTACAGAAGCATTAGCCATTTCATTAGACCAAAGTGTGGGTCATGGTTATATGGAAAATGGTGAAGACCGTTGGGAATTTTATCATAGGAAAGAATCAAAAATTCCATTTGATATGGTAATGTTGGATAAGATTACTGGTGGGGGTATTACACCAAAAACTCTTACCGTATTACTTGGTGGAACTGGTGTTGGTAAAACATTAGTCAAGACTCATTTGGCTTGTCAATATATGAAACAAGGATTGGATGTTTTGTATATTACAATGGAAATGGCAGAGGAAAGAATAGCAGAAAGAATTGATGCTAATTTAATGGATATTGATCTTGATCAATTACATGTAATTCCAAAAGATAGTTTTCAAAAGAAGTTAAATAAATTAAAGATTGGAAGATTAATTATTAAAGAGTATCCAACGGCTGGTGCCCATGTTGGACATTTTCGTGCATTAATACGAGAATTGAAAATTAAGAAGTCTTTTACTCCTCAAATTATTATTTTAGATTATTTAAATATATGTTCATCAAGTAGGGTTAAGTGGGCTGCTAATATGAATACGTATATTTACATTAAGTCAATTGCCGAAGAAGTTCGTGGTTTAGCCGTTGAATGTAATGTTCCAATAATTACAAGTTCTCAGTTAAATAGGGAAGGCTATGGTAGTAGTGATCCTGATTTGACCAATACATCAGAGAGTTTTGGACTACCTGCTACTGCGGATTTGATGATGGTAATCCTTGCAAAAGATGGTGATACAAGTAGTAAGAATCAAATATTGTTTAAGCAACTGAAGAATCGTTATAGTGATTTATCAATGAATAGTAAATTCTTGGTGAATGTTAATAAGAAAAGAATGAAATTAGAGGATATTGAAGAGAATGCTCAACCAGCTATGGCAAATGATGGTAGTAATAAGTATTATGAAAAGACAGCAGAAGCTAATACAGAGGCCAATCCATTCACTTTTAAGGTAAAACCAGAGCGTAGAAAACTTGAGGATTGGAAGATATAAATACGTTAAGGTGTGTGTAAATATTATAAATATATAAGAATATGACAGATAAGATAAAGAAATTATTCGCTGATTCAGCAAAGAAGGCCAAGAGGAGGGGAGAAAAAGTGGGTGAAAATTCTCTACTTAATATCAAGCTAACCAACGCAACAGATCATTATACGATATGTCCGTTTAGATCGATTGATGCAGAAGAATGTCCATTGTGTATATTAGATAGTCTAGGAGAGGTATGAAAAGTTTTAAGTCATTAATGTCTGAGCAGAAGTTGACGGAAGCTTTTAATTTTCGTCCGAAAGATGATAAAGAAATCAAAGCTAATCCTGCTATTCCAAAAGATTGGCAACCCTTTTTGATTGACATATTTAAAATGTTTGGTGAAACTGTTGTTTTTCAGACAACAGGAAAGTTGAATAAAAAAGGTGAAATTTCTGGTTCTGCATTAGCTGGTAAAGTAAGGCCTGATGAATGGTTTAAAATAAAAACTGGTAAAAGAAAAATTGGTAGTGGATTTAAAATGGAATTTAATCCTAAAGGTACATCTATGACATTGACTAAGCAATATGGAGAATGGGATTATTCAATTAATTTAGTTGCTGGTTTAGGTTCTGGTGTTAAAGGTCCATCAGGAGCTCAATGGGAGAGTTTAATAACACATCAATATAATATTTTAAACAATGAACCTGATATAGATAAAAATGCAGCTAAAATTGCAAATGAATTTTATCCAGTTTACCATGAACCAGCACTTGCACTAGCTAAAGCATTTAAAAAAGAATTGTCAATGACAACAACAATGACACAGTTTGGTGCATCAACGGGGAAATTAAGTGCGTTATGGAAAAAACATGGTGGAACAAATGCTACGCCAAAAACTGATATGTATACATCTAATTATAATATTTCTTTGAAAAAAGCAGGCGGTTCACAATATGCTTCTGGTACAGCAGGTGAAACACTTTCAACATTTCATGCAGCTTTAGAGTATATGGGTGCAGATGGAAAATCAAAAGCAAAAATAAAATCTATAATGAAAAGTATTAAAGATAATTTTGAAAAGATACAACTTGACATGGCAAAGGGTGAACTTGCAGATTTGGATGCTGGAAAAGCAGTTGGGGGTAATATTAAAAAAGGTAGTAAAATATATCGAAAAGGTAAAGGTAATAAACCTGACCAAGCTTGGAGTACAAAAGATCAAGATGAGTTTAAAAAATTCAAAGATACAGAACAATTTCATAAAACATTAAACGATCGAATTAAAAAAGATTTATCAGTTGAAAAAGAACCTGAATTTAGGAAATGGTTTTTGTTTGAAGCGATGTCTGGATTTAAGAAGTTTGGTGGTTCGAGGTCAACATCTAGTATATGTGTTACTTTTAATCCAGATGATGGTACTGTTTCTAAAATTAATGTTACAGGAAACGGTGGTTCAAAGGGATTGTCTGGTGATACGCCAACTTTATCCAAAGAACTTATTAAGAAATCTGGAGAAATAAAACTTTATTCTGCATTTAAATCATCAGGAACAAGACCTTATTCTGTATTACGAGCTCATAAAGAACAAACAGGTGATATGTTGGTTGATTGTACTTTAGACAGTCTTATTAGAGATCAAATAATGTTAGATGAAGATGTTAAAAGTTTGGGATTAAATTTAACGGAAGAAGTAATTGAGTTAGACGAAATTGCACTTTTAAAATCAGTTTATAGTAAAATGAAAAATATTGGAAAAGATGCTAAAAAATGGGTTAGTGGTTTCTTTAAAAAACTTATGGCACAAGTTAATAAAGTATTATCTAGTATTGAGAAATTAGGAAAAAGAATGTTTGAAGGTTTATTTCAGTTTTTGGGAATTGAAATAACTGATGCATCAGCTAATGTACCTTCGGAGCTTGCAGATTTTGTAAATAAATAATATGCTATCATTCAAACAAACATTACATGAAGATACTAATACACATTTAGAACATCTAGAAGACGAAATAATTAATGGTGGTGTGGCGGGAGCCAAAACAGCCATATTATTTTTAAAGTCACTCAAAGATATGTTGAGTGGTAGTAGCACTGGCAAGACAGTGGTAACCGTCAAGTGGGATGGTGCTCCAGCTGTATTTGCTGGTATTAATCCTGAGAACGGGAAGTTCTTTGTTGCAACAAAGTCGCTTTTTAACAAGACGCCGAAAATAAATTATACTAACAAAGATATTAGTAATAATCATGGAAGTGGTGGTCCGGTAGATAAATTAAAAGTTGCTTTAAAGTATTTACCCGAACTTGGAATGAAAGGTATCTTTCAAGGTGACATTATGTTCACTAAGGAGGATTTGGAACAAGAAAATATAGATGGGGTGACTAGTTTAACTTTTACACCTAATACAGTTACATATGCTGTTCCAGATGATTCTGATTTAGCTAGTACTATTCGTAAAGCCAAAATAGGTGTTGTGTGGCATACGAAATATACTGGTGATACTATTGCTGGTCTTTCAGCCTCTTTTGGAGTTGATGCTAAGAAATTTAAGAAAACTAAAAATGTTTGGTTTGAAGATGCTAGTTTAGATTTAGTAAATCCAAGCATGACCTCAAAAGAGATAAAAACAATTGAGGGTCTTATAGCCAAAACTAAAGGTGCTTTAAAACTTTCTGGAAAATTTCTTAATCTATTAAAAAAGGAATCTGCAAAGAAGGATCAGTTTACTATATCAGCTTTATTAAAGGTTTTCTTTAATACAAAAATAAGAACGGGGATTCATTTCGCTCAGACAAAAAAGACAGTTAAAGAATTTCAAGAGTATTATATAGATCGAATGGTAAAGGAAATGTCAGCGAAGAAAACTGATAAAGGTAAACAGAAATATAAGCAGTACGAGAAGGAAGCGAAGAAAACATGGAAGAAGTATGCTAAGGAAATTCATTTTACTTTTGCTACATATTTAGGTATTAATGATGCAAAATTATTGATAGTTAAACAACTAGAAAAGGT
>PBHE01000035.1 GCA_002719335.1 Acidimicrobiaceae bacterium | reverse complement strand
GTCCCGGCGGTGGTCCTGGTGGTGGTCCTGGTGGTGGTCCCGGTGGTCGCCCCGGTGGTCCCGGTGGTCGCCCTGGCGGCCCGCGAGGAGGCCCTCAGCAGCGGCGAGGCCGAAAGCAAAAGCGGCGCAGACGTCAGCGCGAGGAACTGCAGCCCCAGGAACTTGCCAGCTACACGCCTGTGGACGCGCCGGTCCCCGAGGGTGAGGTCGTAATTGAACGTGGTTCTACCGCGCAAGAAATTGCGGGCAAGCTAAACCGCTCCGCCGCCGATGTCGTGCGATTCCTGCTTCAACAAGGCGAAATGGTTACAGCGACTCAATCATTGAGCGACGACATGGTCGAACTCTTTGCCGCCGAGTTAGGCGCCCAGATTCGTATTGTCGATCCCGGCGCTGAACAAGAAGCAGAGATCCTCAAAGTTCTAGATATTGATCTAGAGGCCTCAGGGTCGGCGCCTCGTCCACCTGTAATTACTGTGATGGGTCATGTCGACCACGGAAAAACGTTACTTCTGGATCGCATCCGGTCTTCCAACGTTGTCGAGGGTGAAGCAGGGGGCATAACTCAACACATAGGTGCGTACCAGGTGGAAAGAAATGGCCAGGCGCTCACATTTATTGACACGCCTGGCCACGCGGCCTTCACGTCTATGCGTGCCCGTGGTGCCCAAGCGACAGACATTGTCATACTGGTAGTCGCGGCCGACGATGGTGTCATGCCGCAAACCCTTGAGGCTATTGATCACGCCCGGGCGGCCGAAGTGCCAATCGTCGTCGCTATCAACAAAATGGATCGCGAAGGGGTGGATCCCAACCGCGTGCTGGCGCAACTGGCCGAACGGGACCTAATACCCGAATCCTATGGAGGGGAGGTCATTACTGTTCCGATCTCCGCTATGACTGAAGACGGTATAGATGAACTTCTCGACCAAATTATTTTAGTCGCTGAACTTGAAGACCTTCGAGCCGCGCCAGACGGTCGCGCCATCGGAACCGTTCTCGAAGCAAATCTCGACAGAGGACGAGGTCCGGTTGCCACCGTTCTTGTACAGCAGGGCACGCTCTTAGTCGGTGATCCCATGGTCGCCGGTGCTGCATGGGGTCGAGTGCGGGCGATGACAGATGATCGCGGTAACGCAGTCAAAGAGGCTGGCCCTTCAGCTCCCGTGGAGGTTCTCGGTCTCTCGGAGGTTCCACGGTCAGGCGACGTGTTTACCGTGGCCCCGGACGAAAAAACCGCCAGCCGTGTCGCTGACACGCGAGAACATTGGCAGCGTCAAGCCAGCATGGCCAGTGCATCTAGATCAGGGGCCGGAGGCGCCAAGCTCGAAGATATTTTCCAGCAGATCCGGGCAGGCGAGGCCGCTACTCTGAATCTGGTTCTCAAAGCCGATGTCCACGGCTCTCTTGAAGCCGTGACAGACAGTTTGCGCAAACTGGAGCGCGAAGAAGTCAAACTCTCATTTGTCAGCAGAGGCGTAGGTGGAGTCAACGAAAATGATGTCCAGCTTGCGATAGCGTCAAATGCCACGATTCTCGGATTTAACGTTCGCCCTGACCGGAAAGCCCGCGAGGCAGCTGAGTCTGAAAACGTCGAAATTCGACTTTACGAAATTATTTATCAGCTACTTGAAGACATCGAAAACGCGATGCTCGGAATGCTTGAACCAGAATTCGAAGAGATCGTCACCGGCGAAGCGCATGTACGGGAAGTCTTCCGCATCTCGCGGGTGGGACCAATCGCAGGATGTTTCGTTGAGCACGGAACTATCAGCGACGGAGCGAAGGTTCGTTTCTTGCGCGAAGGCACCATTATCTGGAAGGGAGAAGTCGCATCGCTTCGCCACTTCCAGGATTCAGTGCCTCAAGTAAATGCTGGCATGGAATGTGGCATCGGACTCTCCGATTTCACGGATCTCAAAGAGGGCGATGTGATCGAAACCTACGATGAGCGGGAGATCCCGCGCACCTAAGAAGCTGATATTGATGCCGAGTCGGAAGGCCACCTAATGAACCAGCAACGGGGTCGCCAACGCCGAGCCGGGCATAATTATGAACGCACCGACCGAGTTGCAGGACTAGTTCGCGAGATAGTGGCGACCGAACTCGAACGTATAGACGATGAGCGACTGTTTTTACTCTCGGTCACTGGAGTTGATGTCGACCGTGAACTAGCTCGCGCAATCGTATGGTTCGATGTCCTCAACGAGGAAGACCTTCCCGAAGTGGTGGTCGCGTTGGAAGAACACCGACAGAGGGTCCAGCGGGCTCTGGCGCAGCAGTCAAGAATGCGCCGGACACCAGCAGTCAAATTCTCACCCGACCCATCGATCGGTGAGGCGCACCGTATTGATTCAATCTTAGAAGAACTCGGCATGGACACCCCCGACGAGAAAAGTGAACCTGACTGATGGGGCGACGACCGGCGACCATTCACGGCATGCTCGTCATCGACAAGCCGGCGGGGATGACCTCTCATGACGTAGTGGCTCGCTTACGAAAGCGTTTCGGGGAACGGCGAATAGGTCATGCCGGAACTCTTGACCCCGATGCCACAGGAGTCCTTGTCGTTGGAGTAGGAAGAGCCACCAGGCTATTGCGGTTCGCGTCGGCCTCGTTTAAGACGTATGAGGTTGAGATTGTCCTAGGAACTGAGACTGACACGCTCGACGCCTCCGGTGAAATAGTCGCCCATCATGAAATGTTCATCGACAAAGCAGCAGTATTGGCTGCCGCAAGAGAGCTGACCGGCGAGATCGAACAAGTTCCCCCAATGGTTTCGGCGCGACGAGTTGGCGGGCGACGCCTCTATGACCTCGCCCGTGAAGGGCTTGAGGTCGAGCGTGAGGCGCGCCTAGTGACCGTTAACCGGTTTGATGTCGAAGCCAACGACGACCCGTTGGTTTGGCGAGCGCTCATCGACTGTTCTGCTGGGACTTATATACGAACACTAGGTGCTGACTTGGGAACCGCCTTAGGAGGAGGAGCACATATTCGCTGCTTGCGTCGGGTAGCTAGCGGCGTTTACAAACTCGATGAATCAGGCACCATTGAGAAAGCCCCTCTACAGCCCGTAATTGAGTTGGTCCGTGGAATAGATCGCATAATCCTGACCGAAGAAGAGGAGTTGGTGGTGCGAAATGGAGGGAGACTCAAGTCGAATCGCACCAAAGGAGAGGGCCCTTGGGCCTTAGTCAACGCATCCCAGGAACTCATTGCGGTTCATGAAAATGTGGATGGCCGTGTTGTGGTGGGTGTTGTGCTGGCATAGCGATGCTCGCCAGTCACCCAGCCCCGTTCTAATCGCGGGATGAAGTCGTTCTAAGATCAGGTTCCCGATAGTTTGACCGGGTGGAGATCATTCGTGATATGGCCTGGTCGCCCTCGCTAGAACAAGGCAGCGTAGTTACCGTCGGCGAATACGATGGCGTCCACCGCGGGCACCGCACAGTGATTGCTGAGATGCACCGCATGGCCGCAGAACGAGGCTGCGCTACAGCCATAGTGACCTTTGATCGCCACCCGGCAAAAGTAGTCAGGCCGGACTCAGCGCCTTTGCTGCTCTGTGACCTAGAAACCAAGCTCGAACTTCTCGCAGAAACAGGTGTCGATTATACATTGGTGGTCGAGTTCACCCCCGAACAGGCGCAGGTGCCCGCTGAAACGTTCGCGAGGCAAGTTCTAGTCGGATGTCTTCAGGCGAAAGTAATCGTAGTTGGCGCTGATTTTCATTTCGGTAAAGACCGCCGAGGGAACGTGGAGACTCTTAAGGCCGTTGGAGAGGAGTTGGACTACCAAGTCGTCGGACTTCCTCTAGTGAAGCAACTTACGGGCGAAGGAGAAGTAATTTCATCGACGTCGATTCGCTCGGCTTTAGCCGAAGGAGACGTAGAAAAGGCCCATCGACTCTTAGGGCGACTCTTTGAAGTGCGGGGAGTTGTAACGCCTGGAGACCGGCGCGGAAGAACTATTGGGTTTCCCACAGCGAACTTGCCCACGACTCCTGATTTGCAGGTGCCGTCTGATGGCGTCTACGCAGCGTGGTATCAGCGTCCCGATGGTACCCAATACCCTGCTGCGGTCAACGTAGGTAAGCGGCCTACGTTTTATGACTTTGCCGAAAGATCACTGATCGAAGCCCATTTGATTGGCTTCCGAGGAGATTTGTACGGGGAGCAAGCGAAAGTCCGTTTTGTTCGACGTTTGCGAGGTGAGCGACGATTCGAAGATGTTGATCAGCTAGTTGCGCAACTGGAGAAAGACGTCACGGGTGCCGCCAAATGCCTTTCTGAGTAAATATCGACTCATTCGAAGCCTGCACTATCTAAGAACTTCGCTGTTAGAATGCCGGTTGGCGCGTAATTCTCGCGCCGCCCACCTAGCCGCAATACCCACCACTTAGCGGCACGAAGCTGTATTCCGAGGAAATAAACACATGGCCGAAAAGTCCGCCACTATGGCAGCGCACCGGCATCACGAAACCGACACGGGTTCGTCAGAAGTCCAGGTTGCGTTGCTTACGGATCGGATAAATGATCTCACCGAACATCTGCAGACCCACGAAAAGGATCACCACAGTCGACGCGGTTTACTCAAACTTGTAGGTCGCCGCCGTCGACTTCTGAACTATCTTGACAATAACGACGTTGAACGTTACCGGACGCTCATAGCGAAACTCGGGTTGCGCCGCTGAGCGATGTAGGCGGCCTTTGCACCGCCAATTTCGCGCACGGCCAAAGCTCGCCAATACTCAGACCGCATCGCAATTGGCGGTCGTCGCTCCCTCAAACGAAATTGGGTGGGCGACGTCTTCCAACTGAATGTAAATCATGGCGAGAACGTCTCGCCGAAGGAGTAGAAGAAACCTATGGCTGATGCCATTTCCGTATCGGGCCCGATCTCGGGTACCGACAAAAACATTTCATTCGAAACCGGCAAACTTGCGGGTCTTTCGAATGGCGCTGTTATCGCGAGAATCGGATCCACGCAGGTTCTGGTTACCGCAACAGCATCAAGTAAACCGCGTGACGGAGCGGACTTTTTCCCGTTAACTGTCGACATCGAAGAGCGCATGTATGCAGCCGGGCGAATCCCCGGCTCATTCTTCCGTCGAGAGGGGCGAGCCTCAGACGATGCAATTCTTACTTGTCGACTGATTGATCGACCCTTACGCCCTAACTTTCCTAGCGATTATCGCCATGAGACTCATGTCGTGGGCACCATCCTCGGCGTTGATGGAGAGAATCCGTACGACGTAGTTGCCCTCAACGGAGCTTCAGCTGCCCTGTGGGTGAGCGGAATACCTTTTGAGTGTCCTATTGCCGCAGTTCGTATCGCCTACAGCACCGAAGGTTCATGGATTCCGTTCCCAACGTATGAGGAGGGGGAAACAGCGACATTTGAAATGGTCGTTGCTGGTAGACAACTTGAAAATGGTGACATTGCCATCATGATGGTTGAAGCCGGAGGCACTGAGCGAGCCTTCGAATATTACGATGAGGGCGCCCCGAAGGTCACTGAAGAGGTGCTTGCCGATGGCCTGGAAGCCTCGAAACAATGGATTGACGACGTCATCGAACTTCAGAAGGCGTTGCGGAGTCAACTAGGTGACATCGAAGACCTTGTGTGGGTCAAAACCCTGGACTACAGCGACGAGATTCTTGAGAGAGTGCGTTCGGTAGCAACCCCACAACTCACCGAGGTGATGTCAATCGCTGACAAAGCTGAACGTGAGGGTCGACAAGACGAAATAACCGGAGAGATTCGCGCTCAACTCGAAGAGGAATTCGCGGAAACAGCCGATGCTGCCAAACAAATCAGTGCAGCAGTGCGCTCAATTTCGAAAGAAATCGTTCGCCGACGGATCGTTGAAGATGGTTTCCGCATTGATGGACGGGCTACGGACGAAGTCCGACCGTTGTCGGCCGAGGTTAGCTATATAGGTGAAACTGCCCATGGATCGGGGCTGTTTCAGCGCGGTGAGACTCAAGTTTTGAACGTAACGACCTTGGGTATGAGCCGCATGGAACAACTAATCGACACGCTGAACCCGAACGACCGCAAGCGCTACATGCATCATTACAACTTTCCTCCGTTTTCGACCGGCGAAGCCGGATTCATGCGCGGTCCTAAACGCCGAGAGATTGGTCACGGTGCACTCGCCGAACGAGCTTTACTTCCGACGATCCCGTCTAAAGAAAACTTTCCCTACACCCTTCGACTGGTTTCAGATGTGCTCTCATCGAACGGGTCAACATCTATGGGTTCGGTGTGTGCTTCTTCGCTCTCGTTGATGGATGCGGGAGTGCCGATTCGTGGTCACGTGTCCGGCATTGCCATGGGTCTCGTGTATGCCGAAGGTAAATATGTGACGCTCACCGACATTTTGGGAGCGGAGGATGCTTTCGGGGATATGGACTTCAAAATCGCTGGAACCGAAGATGCCATAACCGCCCTCCAACTCGACACCAAGATCGAGGGCATCCCGGCGGAAGTTCTTGCCCAAGCGCTGTCCCAAGCCCGCGCGGCCCGCATGCAGATACTTGCGGTTATGAATGAAGCGATATCTGAGCCACGGCCTGATGTCGGAGGTAATGCTCCGAAGATCGTGAGCTTTGAAATCCCGATCGACAAAATCGGCGAAGTGATCGGCCCAAGAGGAAAAGTTATCAACACCGTTCAGGAAGAGACCGGTGCCGATATCTCCGTTGATGATGATGGCACGGTCGGTATTGTCAGTATCGGATCACCAGACCGCGACAAGGTTGTCGAAGCGGAACGTCAGATCCGCTTAATCGTCAACCCACCGACTGCCGACGTTGGAGCGGAGTACGACGGTCGAGTCGTCAATATCACCAAATTTGGTGCGTTCGTCAACATTTTGCCTGGAACTGACGGCTTACTGCACATCAGCAAAATCGGTGGAAAGCGACGCCTCGAGAAAGTCGAAGAAGTATTAAACGTTGGCGACACCGTGAAGGTTCTCGTAGACGACATAGATCCGAGCGGGAAACTGTCTCTATCGATGGTCACAGACTCTGGAGCGGAGTCGGGCGAAGTCTCCAGTGAAGCAAACGAGCAGTCCGGTGATGGTCAGAGTCGAACGGAGACTCGTCAACCCGCCGACACATCTGAATTGACGGAAGAATCATCTGAGGCTGAAGAAGCTTCTTCCAACGCTCGGGAGTACGTCTCTTTTGAAGAACACTTCTCTGGCACGGCCAAGGATGTATATGGCGATATGGGTCCCGAACCAAAAGATGATGGACGAGGTCGCCGTCGTCGTCGCAGTCGCCGCTGATCAATCCAGGGCCTGAAATGCCTGTTATTTCAAAATAGTGATTCCAACTGTGAGCCCTGTCGCCCAGAATGGTGACAGGGCTCACGACGTTGTGGCCCCTCGAGGGAAGGACGGCTCATATGCGAGTAGCAGTCATAGGGGCGGCAGGCCGTATGGGATCAGCGGTGTGCGAAGCAGTGGTCGTTGACGAACACTTAGACCTTGTAGCAGCGGTGGATCCATTGTGTTCGGGCGAAAAGGACCCTACAGACACCGTTGTCGTCTCCGAGTCGCTTCAGCACCTAGACCCCGCGGATGTCGACGTCGCCGTCGATTTCACCGTCGCTGAAGCAGCCCGACTCAACATCCATTGGTGTGCAAATAACGGCGTTCACGCGGTTGTCGGCACAAGTGGACTAGTGGACGGCGATATTGCATCTTTCCGTTCAGCCTTCACATCGAGTAATTGCCTCGTAGCGCCAAACTTCGCAATCGGGGCAGTTCTTCTAATGCGTTTCGCTGAGATGGCCGCACCTTTTTTCCCGACTGCTGAAGTCATAGAACTCCACCATGACAATAAGGTCGATGCGCCCTCAGGCACGGCAATGCGAACGCTGGAACGAATGGCAGAAGCGTCCAGTGAATGGGGGATCGACCCAACAGAACACGAGACCATTGCAGGCTCGCGAGGAGGTACTGGTCCAGGCGGTATTTCAGTGCACTCCATTCGCTTACGCGGTCTGGTTGCTCATCAAGAGGTCCTATTTGGAACCGATGGAGAAACCCTGACGCTTCGCCATGACAGCTTGGACAGAGCGTCATTCATGGCGGGAATAACCCTTGCTTGCAGAGTCATTTCGGAACATCCTGGAGTGACAGTTGGTCTCGATACCTATCTTGGGATTTGAATCTTGACAGTTCGCGTAGCCGTCGTTGGGAGCCTGAACCACGATGTAGCCGTATGGGTTCCTCGACGTCCTCAACCTGATGAAACGATGCATGGGAGTCGCGTCGAAGAATACGCCGGAGGTAAAGGAGCCAACCAGGCTGTCGCAGCTGCGCGCCTAGAGGCGGAAGTCACCATGGTCGGGTGTGTCGGTACGGACGGACGAGGAAAATTTCTGCTTTCTGAACTAGATGCAGCCGGAGTTAATCGAACTCACGTTTCTCGGGTAGATACCTCGACTGGGATAGCGGTCATCACCATCGATCCTGACGATGTTTCGATTGTCGTAGTCGCTGGCGCTAATGGTGAACTTAACCGCCAGAGAGTAGAAGCTGCGGCGACCGAGATTGCGTCAGCAGATGTACTGCTCTTGCAAGGCGAAGTGGCAGCAGAAGCTTCTCGAACGGCGGCCCTTCTTGCTGCGGCATCTTCGACTCTTGTTGTCTTTAACCCGGCGCCGTTCAACGAAGTCGCGTCGCAAGTGCTTCCGCTGGCTGACGTAGTGGTAGTCAACCAATACGAGGCGGAACAACTCGGCGATGTTCACCCTTCGGTACTCGTAACCACCCTCGGCGCTGACGGATGCGAAGTGCGGGTTAACCAAGAAACAACCCAAGTAGACGCCCCAAAGGTCGAAGTAATAGATCCGACTGGTGCTGGTGATGCATTCGTCGGAGCATTTGCTGTGGCACTCGTCGAAACCGGCGACCCAATCGCCGCGGCAGCCATAGCGGTTCGAGCAGGCGCAGTCGCTGTTGGTGTGGCTGGCGCACAACCCGGTATGCCTACGTGGCAAGACATTGATGGTGTGTGACTAGCGTTACTCCTCAGAGGTTCTTTTTTTGCCGCGACTGCTCTGCAGCATTACCAACGCAACCATGGCAAAGGTGAAGGGCAAAGAGAAGCGGCTAATGAATCTCACCGATGCGCCAACTGGACCTTCAAAAACAGAACTCACCCAATAAATCAGGAGAAGGCGGGACACAGTTCCCGCCAGATTGACCACAATAAAGAGCGTTCTTCGCATTCTCGCGATACCAGCTAAAAGACACATCGGATAGCCCGGAATGGCGAAGAGCAACACCCATCCCACTCGAGGAAACCAACGTTCCAACGCCTTGATGGTGCGGAGGAAACCGTTGTGGGGGCCGAACTCGGATTTGAGGTACTCCTTGGTGGCGGGACCAAATTCCCTACCAAGCTGATGAAGAAATAAGTCCGGGGCGAAGAGCCGTACCGTCCCGACGATCAAGAAAGCTATGGCTTCAGTCTGATGAGCGGCCAGTAGAAGCATGGGATCAGTGGCGTTGAGAGAGATCAACAACAGTGGTTGGGAAGAAAGCAGAACACTCGTGAGTATCTGTCCGAGATAAGCCGCCAATGCGAGTGCAAGTGGTATTGCCGCGAGTTGTTTGACCCTTCGACGATCTCGAGGGTCAAGTTTTGTATTGGATGTGTCGGATTCTGTCATTTGCCACTTTCACCATACGTTGATGTGGCCGGCAGCAAGCTCTTCTCCTACGATCTTCGACATGCAGTCGACGATGATGGATACGCCGCTCACTCTTGATTTCTTCTTCCGCCGGGCAGAAAGCCTGTTTCCACACAAGGAACTGGTCACGGCCACGGCGACGGGTATTGAGCGAAGCAACTACGGAGAATGGGCTGACCGCACGCGACGGCTCGGTGGCGCGATATTGGACTTAGGTGTCGGCGAACATGCAAGGGTAGGTACTTTTGCCTGGAACACGGCCCGTCATCTCGAACTGTATTTTGCTGTGCCTTGCACCAATCGCGTGTTACACACCCTGAATATTCGGTTGTTCGCAGATCAAATCGTTTACGTAGCCAATCACGCTGAAGACGAAATTATCTTCGTCGATCGCTCTCTTATGGCGCTCCTATGGCCGCTAGTTGATCAACTTGAGACTGTTCGACACCTAATAGTCATGGATGATGGAGAGGGAGAAATCCCAGAAGATCCACGGGTTCTGAATTATGAGGATCTGATTGAAGCTGCTTCGCCCATCGATTTCGCAGTTAGAGATGAGAGACAGGCGGCCTCGATGTGTTACACGAGCGGAACGACCGGAAACCCCAAGGGTGTTGTCTACAGTCACCGATCCACCTATATACACACAATTACGACGATGACAAACGACTGCTTGGGCGTGAGCGAATCGGATGTCGTCTTGCCCGTGGTACCTATGTTCCATGTCAACTCGTGGGGATTGCAGCACGCCGCCGTCGCCGCGGGCGCCACCCTTGTAAACCCAGGTCCTAAGTTGCAGCCCGGGCCGATAGCTGAGTTAATGGAAACTGAACGAGTAACAATTGCTGCCGGCGTGCCGACCATCTGGATGGGGGTGCTCGAAGAACTTGATGGTCGCGACGTCTCCAGTTTGAGAGCGATCCCTTGTGGTGGCTCTGCGGTGCCGAGATCGTTGTCGGAGGCATACCGCGAAAAAATTGGGCTACCCATTTTGCAGGCTTGGGGTATGACGGAAACGAGCCCGCTGGCTGCGATGGCACATATAAAGTCAGGGGAGCAAGACCTTGATGAGGACAGTAAAGCCGATTTGCGCGCTTCGGTTGGAACGATCGTCCCAACTGTCGAGTTCCGAATCTGTGAACCTGGCTCGACGGAACAACTCCCATGGGACCGAGAGTCAAGTGGCGAGTTGCAGGTTCGAGGTCCTTATGTGACGGCGAGTTACTACAAGCGTCCCGACGCCATGGACTCCTTTACTGACGACGGATGGTTGCGAACTGGCGACGTAGCGACCTGTGACGAGCGGGGCTACATTCGTCTCGTGGACCGCACAAAAGATCTTATTAAATCTGGTGGAGAGTGGATTAGCTCGGCCGAAGTAGAGAATGAAATCATGGGCCATCCCAAGGTGGCGGAAGCCGCTGTTATTGCCGTGGCGTCGGAGAAATGGATGGAGCGGCCGATGGCTTGTGTTGTTCTCAAAGAAGGTGAATCCTTGAGCCATGAAGAGTTGATCGAATATCTAACTCCTCGTATGGCCAAATGGTGGTTGCCCAGCGCTACTCAAATCATTGATGAGGTGCCAAAGACTTCCACCGGAAAATTCTCGAAGCGCACCCTTCGTGATTCCTTCGTTGATCTGGTTGTCGAATAGCACCGTGAAGCCTCGCGGGTGACTAATCGAGCAGCGTTAGTGACAGGTGCAAGCACCGGCATCGGCTATGCCACGGTGCGGCGGCTGGCGGCTGGCGGGTGGCAGGTGTGGGGAGGGGTTCGTTCTTCGTCCGATTCATTGCAAATAGAACGACTTGACGGAGTGTCCTCGTTGCGGATCGACGTCACTGATGACGAGCAAACGAAAACGGCCTTTGGTGAAGTTGCTGACAGTCGCGGGCGCCTTGGTTTGGATTTGTTGGTGGTGAACGCCGGGGTACTAGTTGGAGGACCGTTGGAGTATGTCACCCCGGAAGAATGGCGGCGACAGTTCGATGTCAACGTTGTGGGCGTTGCTTCCTCTATTCGCTGTGCGCTGCCAATGCTTCGACTATCTAATGATCCTCGAATTGTTGTCGTTGGTTCGATTAACTCGCGAGTTGGGGTACCACTTCTCAGCCCGTATGCCGCCAGCAAACACGCGCTTGTGGGACTTCTCTCCTCGTTGCGAAGAGAATTGGGTCCGACCGGGCCGCGCGTCACACTGATTGAACCAGGTGCTGTCCAAACCCCGTTGTGGGACAAGGCCCGAGAGGCCTCTCTGCAAATAAACCGTGACCTTCCAGCGGCAGGACGCCGTGAATATGACGGCTTTATTCAGAAAGCAGTTGAGAATTTGACTGGGTCTACTAGTTCAGGGTTGAGTCCCGATCGAGTAGCTGTTGTTGTTGAAAAGTGCGTTGCTCGACGCAATCCGCCGCTTCGTCGCCTGGTCGGCGTTGATGCTCGGCTCGCCGCAGCGCTTAATGCCCTTTTGCCGGAGAAGATGCTTGATCGGCTAATTCGAAGATTTCGATCTGGTAAATATTGATTTGTAAGTTACCTTCGAGTTACTTTCTGTCACCCCGCCAAATAGGAGCCTCTTATGTCGACGGTAGAAGAGATAATCGGTCGGACGGATCCGAACGACTTCGAAGCCATCCTCTCGATGACTAATACAGACCCGAATGAAGTAATCCATTCAGTTGAAGACAATGCTGAATGCATCTATTCCTGGGACTATGAGAAAGGCGCCAGACCGCAATTAGCCAAGCTGTACGAGAAGGCTAAGGCCGGGCAGTGGAACGGTGAAACAGACCTGCCTTGGGAAACAGAAGTGGACCAAGAGGCTCTCGCCGTCGAAGAGTATGAAACGAACGGCGGCGCCGGAGACGTTATGGACCTTTCTGGTACTGGCGTCGAATCATGGGGTCGCAACGAGTGGGTCAAGTTCAACATGGAATCCCAGAACTGGGCTTTGAGTCAATTCATGCACGGTGAGCAAGGCGCACTGGTATGCACGGCCAAAATTGTCGAAACCGTGCCTTGGATAGACGCAAAATATTATGCAGCTACACAGGTGGTAGACGAAGCCCGACACGTCGAAGTCTTCGCCAAGTACCTAGACACGAAGCTGTCGGATACCTACCCCATCAACGTTCACCTGCGGATGCTCTTAGACGACATCGTCCAAGATTCCCGATGGGACATGACCTACCTCGGTATGCAAATCATGGTTGAAGGCCTAGCACTAGCTGCTTTTGGGCTTATCTATCAACAGAGTCAGGAGCCTCTCCTCAAACAACTATTGCGGTATGTCATGGCAGATGAAGCCCGCCACGTTGCCTTCGGGGTGCTTTCGTTGAAAGAGGCCTACCTTGACATGAGCCACGCAGAGCTACGAGAACGTCAAGAGTTTGCGTTCGAGGCGGCTCTACGCATGCGTGACCGATTCCTTCAACAAGAAGTATGGGAACGTATGGGAGCCGATGTGAAGAAAGTGATTCCGTTGGCGTATGCCGATCCCCTTCGTCAAGAGTTTCAGCAGTTGCTTTTCACCAAAATCGTTCCTAACTGCAAGAAATTGGGACTCCTCGACGCGGGTGACGGCTGGCTCCGCAAAAAGTTTGGAGAGATTGGAGTTATCCAGTACGAAGACTGGGTTGACACAGCCGAAGAAGTTGACGCTTTCGCCATCACACGAGAACTAGAGGCCGAAGCAGCCGCGAAAACCGAGTCCTGACATCACCAATGGCTCATCGCTCGGATCCAGAACTGTTGGTAGCGCTTGCACTCCGGCTTAAAGGTTTTGGTGAAGTTTCGACCATTGCATCGGTACATGGACTGGGTGTGGACGAGACTGGCGTCATTCTGAGCAGAATGGCTGAAGCTGAAAAATGCGTGATGCGTCAGGTCGAAGCGGTTGAAAAATATGTTCTTACCCCAGCTGGACGCGAGCAGGGTCAAGCGGCGTTAGCTCGAGAGCTTGAAGTCGTTGACGCGCGGCGGGCGATGGAGGCCATGTATGAAAAGTTCCTCCAACTCAATCCTGAGATGCTGCAGCTGTGTACCGATTGGCAAGTGATTAACGACGGTTCGGGAGAACAAGAGCTGAATGACCACAGCGACAGCGACTACGACAGCAACGTCCTCAACCGGCTTGTTGTGTTGGACCAACGAATCGCAGACGTTCTTCAACCGTTAATCGATGTTCTCCCTAGGTTCGATAACTATCCGTCGCGATTCACATCGGCACTCAAAAAGGTACTTTCGGGTGATTTGGATTGGTTGACTAAACCGATCATGTCGAGCTACCACACGGTGTGGTTTGAGCTTCACGAGGATCTGCTCGCCACGTTGGGTATTGACAGAGCGAGTGAGGGAAGTGGCTGAGGGGCTACTCTCAACCCCATGACTGCGCAATTTGGCCGAGTCATTCCGGCGATGGTGACCCCGTTTTCAAAAGACGGTGCTTTGGACGTAGACGCTTCGGTAACTCTTGCCAAGTGGCTCGTAGAACAGGGAAGTGAGGGACTCGTTATCACGGGAACAACCGGTGAGGGTCCAACGGTGACCGATGAGGAAGATTGGGAATTGTGGCGAGCGGTTGCTGAGGCGGTCACAGTGCCGGTAATTGCGGGCACCACGACAAATGACACCGCACATTCAATTGACCAAACACGAAAAGCTGAAGAATTAGGTTGTGATGGGATACTCGCCGTCACCCCGTATTACAACCGCCCATCTCAAGCCGGCATTTACGCTCACTTTGAGGCTGTAGCTTCATCAACCAGCTTGCCTGTCGTTCTTTATGACATCCCAGTCCGAACTGGCAGGAAGATAGAGACCGCGACGATGCTGCAGCTTGCTGAGCAGGTGCCCAATATCGTTGCAGTTAAAGACGCCGCTGGTAACCCTGGAGAAACAGCGAAGGTGGTGCGAGACGCTCCGGAAGGGTTTGAGGTTTACAGCGGAGACGACGCGCTTACGCTTCCCCTTTTGGCGATAGGCGCCGTGGGAGTTATCAGCGTGGCGGCCCATTGGTCAGCGCCTGAACATGTAGCAATGATGAACGCCTGGGATTCTGGGAACGCATCGGAAGCTAGACGTATTAACGCACTTCTCCTCGAGAGCTTCGACTACGAGAGCGGAGATTTCGCGCCGAACCCGGTACCGACGAAAGCGATGATGCGAACTCTTGGACTGGAGGTCGGTGAGCCACGGTTGCCGATGGGACCGACGCCACAAGGGTTAGAAGATTTAGCCCGTGAGGTTTACTCGCGGTTGAAGGCTTAATTTGGAAACGGCCAGCGTAAACATCACTTTCTTAGGTGGTCTGGGCGACGTCGGCCGCAACTGCACATGTGTCGAGGCAGACGGCAAGCTGCTTTTGATTGATTTCGGGGTGATGTTTCCCGACGCGACAATGCCTGGCGTCGATGTCATTCTCCCCGACACTCGCTGGCTGACTGAGCGGGCAGCCGACATTGTTGGGTTACTCGTCACTCACGGACACGAAGATCATGTGGGTGGAGTAGTCCACCTCCTCCGAGAATTCCAAGTGCCACTCTACGGCTCGGCTTTAACCATGGGCCTAGCACGCCACAAGGTAACCGAGGCTCGTTTAGAAGACCGCACGTCTTTCCAGATATTGAACGATGGCGAACGACTCAATATAGGACCGTTCGATGTCGAGGTACTGCCCATAACTCACTCAATTCCTCAAAGTCTTTGCGTGGTTCTACACACCGATCAGGGGGTCATGGTTCACACCGGGGATTTCAAACTTGACTCGAGCCCGATTGATGGACGAATTACCAATCTCGAGCGTTTGAAGGAGCTGCACGAAGGTCCGGGTGTTCGTGTTCTAATGGCGGATTCAACCAATGCGGATAAACCTGGTTGGAGCGCCTCAGAATCGACAGTGGGCGAAACCTTCGAACGTCGATTCCCTGAATGGGGCGGTGGACGGGTCATCGTGAGTTGTTTTGCCAGTCACTTGCATCGGGTCCAGCAAATCTGTGACGCAGCAATCAGAGAAGGACGAACGATCTTCCCCCTTGGTAGATCAATGGTGAATAACGTGCGAATAGCTCAAGAACTGGGAGTGCTCGATCTGCCTCACCGCTGTGTTGACTCGATTGAGCGTCTCGATATGTACGAACCTGGCAGTATCTGCGTGATTTGCACCGGATCCCAGGGTGAACCTAACGCCGCTCTATCTCTGTTAGCGAAGAGCGACCACTCCGACCTTTCGCTGGGGCCAGGGGACATAGTCATGCTCTCGAGCCACCCGATACCAGGAAACGAAATCGCGGTGTTCCGAGTGATCGATCAACTCACCCGTTTGGGTTGTGAGGTGGTGCATGATGGTCACGAACACGTTCACACGAGCGGACACGCCCAACGAGACGAGCTACGACAGCTGTATGACATTTTGTTACCTGAGTGGTACGTGCCCATCGAGGGCGAGTATCGAATGTTGCAGCGCAACGCCGACGTAGCAGTAGAAGCGGGACACGCACCTGATCGGAGCCTGGTTGTGCTCGATGGTACGCAATTGACCCTCGATGAGAGCGGCCTTCGTGTGACGGGCGAAGTCCCAGCTCCGTACCGATTCGTTGACGGATTACTCGACGACCTCGGTCCCGAAGTGCTCAACGCTCGACGAAAACTGAGTGAAGGTGGTTTCGTTCACGTCACTGTGATCGTGAGCAAAAAAACGGGCCTGCTTGGTCATCCGGAAATATCCACACAAGGATGGATAGATACTGACAAGAGCGTGGCGGTTCTTGCAGAGCTAGAAGTCGAAGTAGCCCGAGCGGTTCAGAAGTCAATTGGTGAGGGTACGGGACCTGCAGATCTTGAGCGAGTAGTTCGACGTATCACGGGCCGGTTTGTCGGAAATAGGACTCGACGGCGACCGCCGATTTTGGCATCGGTGATTACGGTCGACTGAACCGGCATCTGGCCGATGCTTCGGTACCCTCGCCAGTGTGGCATCCAAGCGCGCCGACGAGGCATCGAAGAGGACCAGATCCTCAGACAGATCGCGCCCTAGGGTTAAACCTTCTAAGCCAACAAACTCGACTAAATCATCGATAATTCGTCGAATGAGCGAAGCCGGTTTACGCGGTCGAGGAACCGATTTAGCGGGCCTTCTCTTGGTGGTGGTGGCCGTAATTTCGCTCCTCGCGCTTTTCGGGGATAAAGCAGGAATCGCGGGTCGACTACTCGAGAACGTTATGAGTGTGCTGGTGGGCATCTTCCGCTATGCCGTTCCGTTCGCACTACTGGGCTGTGCCTACGCCATTCTCCGTGACAAGAGCAGCGACAGAACGTGGAGGATTGCATTTGGTGGAGTTCTAACAAGTCTTTCGTTGTCAGGGATGGCGCACCTAATCGGAGATGCAGCAGGAATTCGAACCACCCTTGATGATCTTCGTGCCTCGGGCGGAGTTATCGGTGCGGTAGTGGGGGAACCGCTTCGAAGTGCCGTCGATGACCCTGGGGCCTGGGTCGTCCTGCTGTTGGCAGCCATGTTCGGTGTATTGATTGTTACCGACACCGGTCTGCGACAGGTTTTGACAGCATTAGCGTTCGGGGTTCGTTTCGTGGCCAGACATTTGAGGAGGGGTTTGCATAGCCTCCAAAGTCTGGGTTCAGACAATGAAGCGTCTGAGGACTCGTTGCGGGACCGACTCACATTGCCTTCGATCTCCGCACCGGGTTTTGGTCTTCCTGCGACCTCATCCGATACCCAACCAGCGAATCTCGAAGTTGAATTTGCTGAAACCACGCAGAACGAAGAGGCTTGGGATGAGTCGCCAGAAGAACAACCTGGCCTTCGAGAGCCGGCTGAGAATTGGTCAGATGACAATCAAGAACCGATTTCAGAAGAAGGCATCTCTGAGCTTGCGCCCGAACAGATGGAAATCGACCTAGCTAGCCGACCGACGGGAAGTTGGAAACTTCCGGCACGAGACATTCTCGAAAGGTCTGGGGTTCAAGACGTAGACGAACGCATGCTCCAAAATGGGGCCCGAAACCTTGAAGCCGCTCTTGCTAGCCATGGAGTTGAAACTCGAGTTACTGGCATGGAGGTAGGCCCGACCGTCACCCGCTACGAACTATCGCTGGGTAAAGGAGTGAAGGTTTCCCAAGTGACTAGTCTCCACAAAGACATCGCTTACGCGATGGCATCGGGTGACGTTCGTATTCTGGCTCCGATCCCTGGCCGTTCAGCGATCGGCGTAGAGGTTCCCAACGCCGATCGCCACCTCGTTGCGTTAGGCGACATACTGACTAGCCAGACGGCCGCGGATGCAACGCATTCTCTCGAAGTTGCGTTGGGTCAGGACATTTCAGGTAACGCTGTAATGGTAAACCTCGCGTCAATGCCGCACGTTCTGATCGCGGGCGCAACTGGAGCGGGTAAGTCATCGTGCATCAACTCAATCATCACGTCCTTGTTGATGCGTGCTACCCCTGACGAGATACGCCTGATCCTCATCGACCCCAAACGGGTGGAGCTGGGACCATATGACCGCCTTCCTCATCTGCTGACGCAAGTAGTGACTAACCCGAAAAAAGCTGCTAACGCCTTGTCGTGGGCCGTAAAGGAAATGGAACGCCGTTACGACGTTCTTTCGGAAATCGGGTTTCGCGACATCACGGGATATAACTCGGCGTACGACGAAGGACGCTTGGCATCCGACCTCAATGAAGAACGTGAATTTGAGCGGATGTCTTTCATCGTGGTCGTTGTCGACGAGTTAAACGACTTGATGATGGTTGCTGCACGCGACGTGGAAGATTCGATAACGCGTCTAGCGCAGATGGCACGAGCGGTAGGTATCCATTTGGTTATCGCAACCCAACGACCGTCGGTGAATGTGATCACCGGCGTCATAAAGGCCAATATTCCTTCACGCATAGCGTTCGCTGTATCGAGCCTTGCGGATAGCCGTGTCATTCTTGATCAATCGGGAGCCGAACGGCTCATAGGAAAGGGCGACATGCTGGTGTTGGGTTCTAACAGCAGCGTGTCGAAACGGGTTCAAGGCTGTTGGGTGAGCGAAGCGGAGATTCATCAGGTGGTTGCTCACTGGCGAAGGCAGGCACCACAAACTGACTACATCGAAGGCGTTGAAGGAGCGAACGATGCTGTTTCTGTGCTTATTTTAGGTGGATCGTCCGGCGACGAAGACGATGACAGCCTCATGATGCAAGCGATGTCGATAGTGGTGGAAACTCAGCTCGGGTCAACTTCAATGCTGCAGCGCAAACTAAAGGTTGGGTTTGCGCGCGCGGGACGACTTATGGATCTCCTCGAACAGCGAGGCGTAGTTGGGCCTTCCATTGGTTCCAAAGCCCGCGATGTGCTGATGACTCAGGACGAACTCAACGCCCTTCTAACTGATCGCTGAGGTCCTCTCGCCGAGACTGCACAACAGGGGTAGGGTCGGTTGATGAACGACTATGACGTCATCGCGACTGGATTGCAGTTCCCTGAAGGGCCTGTGGTGATGTCGGATGGCTCGATCGTGGTCGTCGAAGTGAAGCGAGGCACGATTTCCCGAATTGATCCAGGCGATGGGTCAGTCGAAGTCGTGGCCCGACCAGGGGGTGGTCCTAATGGCGCGGCTGTCGGCCCTGACGGTGCGCTCTACGTCTGTAACAACGGCGGATTCACATGGGGTGAGGCGCGCGGACTGACAGTCCCGGGATTGGTTCCGGACGACTACTCCTCTGGTCGTATCGAACGTATCGATATACAAACCGGAAAAGTTGAAGTCCTTTACGCCGAAGTCGACGGAGAACCACTGAAAGGCCCGAACGATCTCATGTTTGACTCGACAGGGGGATTTTGGTTCACTGACCACGGTAAGACTCGGGCCCGGACTCGCGATCGAGGAGGGCTTTACTACGGTCGAGCCGACGGATCGCTAGTGCAGGAGGTCGCCTTCCCTCTTGACGGACCAAACGGTGTCGGTCTATCACCGCAACAAGACAGGGTTTACGTAGCTGAGACCCACCAAGGGTCGATCCTTTATTGGGAACTTTCGGGACCGGGCGAATTACAAGGATCGTCGTATGGGAGGTTCTTAGCTCGTCCCGCAGGTAGGAAACTATTCGACTCGTTAGCAATGGATGCCGCAGGAAACGTGAGTGTTGCCACTATCCAGACAGGGGGGATCAGCACATTCACCCCGGACGGTGAGGAGCTCGAATTCTTCGCAGTGGATGACCCGATCTGCACCAATATTTGTTTTGGCGGCGCAGATATGAAGACGGCTTACATCACATTGTCGGGCACAGGCACGCTGATACAGGCAGAGTGGCCACGTGCAGGGTTGACGTTGCCCTTCTAAACGCTAGGAGAGGTGGTCACGCTAGGCAGCGTGGGAGCGCCCCTCCGTTGAAAGCAATCATGTCCCCGATCGCATTTTCGAATCCCACCCATTCATAATCCGCTTCGGGATGCTCTCGGTAGGCAACATGAAGATTGCCGGCAAGTCGCTCGGTGTCGGTTAGCCGGCCGAACTCGCCTAGATCGGTTACAGATGCCTGCTCGATAGGTGTACGAGCTGAGTTAATTCCGTTCTCCGCTGTTTCCTGCACGAATCTAAGGTACGCCCGTTGAGCATCGAGCACTTTTTTGATTTCATGACCACCAAAGGTAGGTCCGTGGCCAGGGATGATTACCTCCGCGCCCTTTTTCTCGATTGTGTCTAGCGCGTCCAAAGTCCCTTGGACGGACCCGAATAGCGCGAAAGGGGTTCCCCCATGGAAGATGAGATCCCCTGTGAATAACACACCGCGCTCGGGCAACCAGGCCAGAACGTCGCCGTCAGTGTGGGCTACCTGACCCAAATCAAATAATTCGATGGCTAAATCATCAAGGTGCACGGTCGTGGAGCCTTCGAAGGTGATATCCGGAGCGCGAAAGCGCAAATTTCCCCACTCAACCCCAGGAAAAGCGGCACGATAATCAGGGATACCGGTAGCCATCATCACGCTTCTACAGGTGGTGTGACTGATGATCGTTGCGTCGCTGAATAAGTAATTTCCGTGAGTATGGTCCGCGTGATGGTGAGTGTTGATCAGCAAGGTGACCGGGAGGTCTGTTACCGACGCGATTGCATCCAGATATGCGCGGTTTCGAAGCTCTGTCGAAGTGGTGTCAATGCTGACCACAGCGTTTTCACCAACAACGAAACCGGTGTTGTTGATGAACCAGGTTCCATCGGGCTGCACGTAGCTGAAGACCTTCGGAGCCACTTCCTGGAGAAGTCCGGGACCAAGGTTGCCGTGAAGGTGATTTGAACTCATAAAGAGAGCCTACGTGCACTGCTACCGGCTCTGGATCTAGGCTGGACTCATGGCTGGTCTTTCTGACTCCGAACGAGACATTGATTTATTCGGTGACGAATATGTACAAGGTGCTCCCGAGGTCTGGAAACGCTTGCGCTCGGAGTGCCCAGTAGCTCATACCTCCCGAGATGGCGGTGGATGGCTGCCGACCACCTATACCGACATTTCGTCAATCGCGTACGACACCGAACGCTTTTCATCGCGCGACGTCGGAGTCGTAGCTACTCCTGACGGAACCAGTCTCCTAGTAGCGCCTCCCATTACTTCTGACCCGCCTTTCCATACCGACGCCCGACGAATGTTGCTGCCTTACTTCTCGCCCAAGGCGGTTGAGGACATGCGCGAGGTAACACGCAGTATTGCCATAGAGCTTCTTGATGCCATCGACCCGTCGGACATAGTCGACGCGGCAGAAGAATACGCCCGCTACCTCCCGGTGCGTGTTATTGGATCAATGATCGGTTTGCC
>PBHE01000034.1 GCA_002719335.1 Acidimicrobiaceae bacterium | reverse complement strand
TCCCGCAGAAGTTTTTTCGCCCTCACGGGCGGTAGTTTCGCGGCCGCTGCCGTTCTAGCCGCATGCCGAGTTCAAGGAAAACAAAACGACGGTGTTCGCGCGGCGTCAAAATGGTTCTCTGATCAGACCATCATCAGTAATCAAGGGCCCCAAAGAACTATCTGGTCGTTCTCCGACGAGGATGGCAACCTTGGAGGCCTCTTACCGGAATTTATCGAAGTCGCTGTGGCCGATCCTGATGGCCACTCGATCTACCAGACGACGGTCGCCCGCCACGCCGACGGCGTAGTGATGCCCTATTACCCCGTCATCGTTCCTTTCCGGACACCAGGTGTGCACGAATTTCAGTTCGATCTTGGCAAACAGGGCCGCTACGTCGGATATGCCATTCCCGGGCAAAGATCTAACAGCACCATTATCTGGCCCGGGGAGCGTTTTCCTGCGGTACTAACTCCCACTACCTCAAACTCAGGCGGGGTGGATCCAATTTGCACCCGTTCGCCTGTTTGCCCGTTTCACACGGCCTCGCTTGATGATTCCTTAGCTTCCCAACACGCGACATTGCTGATTGTGAGCACTCCCGCATTCTGTGGGACGAAGTGGATGTGCGGGCCGGTGCTTGAAAACCTTATCGATCGTGTTGGTAGCGGTACCCAGGGTCTCGATGTAGTTCACGCTGAGGTGTACGCGCACCCATCTTCAGACGATTTAGGTCCGCTATCCCCGATCGTGGAAGCTGCGGGAGTGAGTTATGAACCGTTCATGTTTCTCATTGATGAGGTCGGTGTGGTTCTCAGACGCCTAGATCACATCTGGGATAACGCCGAACTACGCGACGTTTTATCGCTGGTGTGACTAGCTAAAAAGCTGACTAAAGCTCAACTGAACGAGTTACCGCACCCGCATGTTCGCTGTGCGTTCGGGTTATCAATGGCGAAACCGGAACCCATCAAGCCATCTTTGAAGTCCAAGGTGGCTCCGTCGAGAAGCTGCGCGCTCATTGGATCGGAAACCACTCGCACCTCACCGAAGAATTGGGACATGTCGTCAGCTTCAGTTTCGCTGTCAAAAAACATTTCGTAGCTAAAACCTGAGCAGCCTCCGGGGCGCACTGCGACTCGGAGAGCTAGATCGGCTTCGCCTTCGGCTTCGGCTTCGATCAATTCCTTCACTTTTTCCGCAGCAAAGTCAGTAACAGTAATCATGAGGCAACCTCCGAGCCTGACACGTGTCATTGTAGCCACCTATTACTAGCCTTATACAGGTGAGCGAAGGATCACTTGACGACGACCGAATCCTCGCTGTTTTACGCGAGGTGATGGACCCCGAACTCCACGACAACATCGTGGATTTAGGTATGGTGAGATCCGCATATCAACAAGATCAAACAGCGCACGTCACAATCGCGTTAACCACGGCTGGGTGTCCCTTGCGGGCAACCATAAAACGTGACTGCGAATCCCGCGTGGGTTCTTTGCCTGGCATAGACAACGTTCAACTGCATTGGGACGAATTGACCCCAGCAGAGCGGACTCGAGTTATGGATCGAGCTCGTTCTCATGCTCGAGCGTCTGCGACTCCAACGCAGATACCGGCAAGCGCGCGGGTGATCTCGGTGGCGTCAGGGAAGGGTGGCGTCGGGAAGTCGACAGTGACGGTCAACCTTGCTTCCGCTCTCGCGTCGAAAAGTTTCACCGTTGGGATACTCGACGCCGATATCTGGGGGTTTAGCGTTCCCAGGATGCTTGGAGTCGACTCTCGGCTCAGTGCTCGGCCCGCAAATTCGGGCGAGGAACGCGGAAAAATTATTCCTGTGGAACTCCCTGAAGGCTCCGGACTAATCAAGTTGGTCTCCACCGGGTTGATGGTCGATACCGAGGAAACGGCACTTATGTGGAGAGGCTTAATGCTCGCTAAGGCCCTAGAGCAATTTCTCCATGACGTCGCGTGGGGCGAACTGGATTACTTACTCATCGATATGCCCCCCGGTACCGGGGACGTGCAAATGGCCTTGGCGCGTTTATTGCCTCAAGCGGAGATGCTGGTGATAACAACCCCAGCTCTCAACGCCCAGAAGGTCGCCGTCCGCGTGGCAGATATGGCTAGGCGCAGCCATATGCCAGTAGTTGGGGTCATCGAAAACATGTCTGCATTCGTGACTCCGGATGGCATTTCGTGGGCTCTTTTCGGCGAAGGGGGCGGCCAACGATTAGCAGACAACATCGGCGTCCCATTGTTGGGTTCAATTCCTCTCGAACCTGCCGTATCCAGCGGAGGTGACAACGGTCGGCCCATCGCTCTAGATGGTGGACCGGCCAGTCAAGCATTCCAGGACATTGCCTCGCTGATCGTCAACGAAATTTCCCCCCCGATAAACATGGACGAATGCTCCGCGTCATCTATGGCGGAGGTGCCGGTCACTTTCAGGAGTAAATAAGATTCACTGTTATTGGGTTGACCCGTGAGGTGGCGGTTGAGATAACGCGTTCTCGTAGCCCGCTTCCCCAGGCATCAATACCGACGGTGACCCATCTGATGCTACGACGATGGCAGGCAAGATCTCCGGGATGTCTGAAAGTTCATCCGCCCAATTCATGACCTCATCAACCGAACCCATTCCCACCAGGGGTTCCAGATTGGCCACTGTAGGAATAATCATTTCAAACTTGCCCACTTCGTGAAGTTCCATTGCCTCTTCAGGGGTGATCCAGCAGCTTTCGACAGTTTCTCCACCATCATGCGCGGGACGTTGACCTTCAGGTGAGCGTGCAACGAAAAATCTTGTGTCGAACCTCTTAGGGGGTCCAATAGGCGTAATCCAATGACTGACATACCGCAGCCCATCAAGGTTCAGTAGCAGTCCCTCAATGCGGCACATTTCAACGATGGTGAGTTCACCGGAGTAAATCGCTTCGCGATGTGTTTGAAATCGATCGTGGACTTTTGGGTCAGTTAGCGCCAACTCTTCTCCATCGATTCCGGCCAGCAGGGTGCCGGCCTCTTCAAAACATTCGCGCACTGCTGCAACCCAATACGCCAAACCTCCGGTTTCAACGCCAAGTCGTTTTGATGCTTTGGTGTCGTCAAGACCAACGGAGATCAATTCGAGTTCTTCACTTACTTGATCGTTAACGTCGAGTGTTCCTCCGGGGAAAACAAACTGTCCTGGCACAAACTCGCTCTTTGGATTGCGCCTGAGCATGAAGGTTTCCAGCCCATCGTCTCCATCACGAACCAACATGACGGTGGCGGCCGGCCGAACTCCAATGGGTGAATTCAAAGTTGGTCTTCTCCAGGGCGATGTTTCCCGTCTTCGGGATTTGTTGGGTTCCAAGAAGGCAGGTCTGGTGACGCGAAGTTGGGTGACAAGCGAGAACGGAAACGACGTCGTATTGAACCAACCAGCACATGTCGAACTGGGGGGATCAGTAACAACAAACCAACGGCGTCGGTAACAAAACCGGGCGTGAGCATCAGCGCACCCGCAAAGAGCACAGCAATGCCCGCGGAAATCTCTTCGCCGGGCATCTCACCATTTCGGAGACGCTCTCGGGATTTCCGGATCAAACCTAGCCCTTGATGTTTGACCAGCCAGGCACCTGCGAGACTGTCGATAAGAAGCACAGCCACCGTATTCCACGCTCCAAGAGATTGCCCGACTTGGACAATAACTATTAGTTCGAGGACGGGGACAACCACAAAAAGAAGGAAAAGTAGGCCCACCTCTTTGATCCTAGCCACGGTCGGTAGGGCGAACTTAACCCACGCGGACCTATCCTCGTTAGCGTGCGTCCGCCTTCTGTCGACTCCTTAGCGCGATCAATCAGCGATATCGACCTACCACCTCCCCTGCTCGTGGACGCCGCTCGAACAGCGATTAGTAATGGGAAACCCGGGTCAGCCCGAGAAGAGGCAGTGAAACTTCGAAGGACCCTGCTCGGGCCTGCGATCAACGCGACAGGGGTATTACTTCACACGAATCTGGGTCGCGCTCCGTTCGCCTACAGCCAACCGGCGAAAGCAACGAACTTAGAATTCGATTTAGACACAGGTGCTCGGGGTTCTCGCAATCACCATGTAGCGAACTTGATTTGTCGCCTTACCGGGGCTGAAGCTGCGGTAGTCGTAAACAACTGCTCAGCGGCAGTGACCCTGGTTCTCGCCGCACTCGCTCGCGATCGCGCTGTAGCAGTTTCGCGCGGCGAACTCGTAGAGATCGGGGGCGGATTTCGAGTACCGGATGTAATGGCAGAGTCAGGTGCTCGACTAGTGGAAGTGGGAACCACAAACCGGACGCGACTTGACGATTACAGGGCTGCCCATCAGGTACATGAGGCTGCTCTCTTACTGAAAGTTCACCCATCGAACTACCGCATTAGCGGCTTTACTGAGGAAACACCGGTGAAATCGTTGGCGACACTCGGTGTACCAGTGGTCGTAGACCTTGGGTCCGGTCTTATAGACGAGGCTTGTTTTTGGCTTCGGGAAGGTCGCCCTCCTTGGTTGGGTGAGGAACCCGCTGTCAAACAAACCCTCGAAGCGGGCGCTGATCTGGTGACTTTCTCGTGCGACAAGCTGTTCGGCGGTCCCCAATCAGGCGTCATCGCTGGGCGGAGCGACCTCGTAGAAGCATGTGTAAATCACCCCTTGATGCGTGCGGTTCGTCCCGGGGCGCTGGTGTTGAATGCTCTGCAACAGACAGCCCTCGCGTATCTACGTCGCGATGGCGATGCCGTACCGTTCTGGCGGATGGCACAGACACCAGTGAGTGAGTTGTTGTCGCGAGCAGAAGCGCTGTCGGTTGGGCGCACCGTCCACACCATGGCGATAACCGGGGGTGGATCCCTTCCTGGAGAACAAATCCCATCCGCTGGCGTTGAAATCGGAGGTGACATATCGCGACTTCTTCGCGACGCAGACACCCCCGTGATCGCTCGAGTTCGCGACAACGCCACCATCATCGATCTTCGCACCGTGGACCCAAGTGACGATTCTTTAGTCGCAGACGCCATAGCTTCGTCAATCTGACCGATGCACGTAGTCGCCACCGCAGGTCATGTCGACCACGGCAAATCAACCCTTGTTCGGGCGCTGACTGGAACAGACACCGATCGGCTCGCGGAGGAAAAAGAGCGCGGCCTGACAATCGACTTAGGGTTCGCGTTCACGACTCTGCCATCAGGTCGCAAGATTTCTTTTATTGATGTGCCCGGGCACATTCGATTCATAAAGAACATGCTCGCCGGCGTCGGCGCAGTCGATGCCTGCGTCTTTGTTGTTGCCGCGACCGAGGGTTGGAAGCCCCAATCCGAAGAACATTTGCGAATCCTGGAACTTTTGGGGATACGTCACGGAGTTGTAGCGCTGACCCAGATCGGACTCGTCGACGATGAACTTGCCCAACTCGCACGTATGGACGTTGAAGAACAAACCGAGGGAAGTTTCCTAGAGAACGCAGAGATCGTCGCTGTGGACAGCGTGGATGGCACCGGGATAGACGCTTTGCGCGACGCGCTGGACTCCATGACTGAGTTGGCGCCCACGGCGTTAAACACGAAAAGACCTCGCTTGTGGATTGATCGTTCATTTGCAGCTACTGGTGCGGGAAGCGTCGTCACTGGAACCCTGACCGGGGGGCGGCTACGAGTCGACGACGAAGTGTCTCTTGTGCCTGGATCAAAGAGCGCGCGGATTCGAGGTATGCAAACCCAGGGAGAAGCACGCACCAAAATCGACCCGGGACATCGAGTTGCACTCAATCTCGCAAATGTCGAACAGCGGCTTCTCAGACGCGGCATCGCTCTCACGTTCGATGATCAATGGCATCGAACACAAAAATTTGATGCCGAGCTACGAGTCCTACCTGACCTCGGTCACGAGGTGTCACGTCGAGGCGCGTTCTCGCTATACCTCGGATCGGGAGAATGGCCTGTTCGTCTGAGAGTGTTAGGTCCAAATCGTCTTGCTCCCGGGTCTTTGGGACCGGTCCGAATCTTTCTGCCCGAAGCGCTTCCCTTATTGCCGGGCGACAAGTTTGTGCTACGTGAATCAGGGCGAGATGAAACGGTGGGTGGTGGGCAAGTACTAGACGTAGACCCTCAACTCAAGGCAGCAGAGGCACGACCCGATCTTTCCGTAGACCGCGTAATCGCGGAGCGTGGTTGGGTGCGAGCAGAGGAACTTGAACGTCTAACGGGCAAATCCATCAAACCGGTTCTCGGCGATTGGATCGCTGCTCCAGCCGTCATCGAATCTGCCCAACAGGAGGTGCGCTGCTTGATAGAAGAAGCTGGCCCGCTCGGTTTGGCTGTGGCAGTGCTAGACGAACGACAACGACTCATCGCTAACGAACTTGACGACATTCAGGTGATGGAAGGACGCGCGCGGTGGTTAGATCAAAAAGACGTACTGATGGACCACCCTCTCGTGGCTGAGCTCGAGGCTCATCCATTCGCACCAGCGCAACCGACGGAGCCATCTCGAGAAGAAATCAGAGGTTTGGTTCAACGTGGACTGGTGATCCAAAGCGATGGCGTGTTATTCGCGGCTTCTTCTATCGAACAAGCGGCAAATGTGGTCGCCCAACTCCTACTACAAAATCCTTCCGGGGTAACTGTCGCCGAAATTCGCGACGCATTGGGAACAACCAGAAAATTCGCTCTGCCGATTTGCGCGATTCTCGATGGCACAGGAGTGACACGACGCAGAGAAGATCTCAGGATCCCTGGTCCTCGATTACCGGAACTTTGAATTTTCGGAACTAACTTTCGAGAAGAGGCCCCAAATTAAGATGCCGCTTGAATATCGCGTGTCAGCAGTACCTGGCGACGTTCAGCTTCATTGGCGCCTCCCCAAATTCCATGGGGCTCGCGAATGTCGAGAGCATAGGAAAGGCAGTCTTTGATCACTGAACATTGTCCACAGATCGCTTTGGCACGGCCCTCTCGAGAAAGCTTTTCGTCCTTGCGTTCAAAGCGCGGTGGAGGAAAGAAAACCTGCGATTGCGGACCCCGACAGGCAGCCTTGTGTTCCCAACTGTCATCAGGCAATGCAGCCATGTTTCGCGCCCCCCGGTTTGCCTCTCGGCAGGGAATCTAGACGCGTTCACAGGCCGTAGCAAGGTAAAAAACAAAAAACGATTCAATTTTTGAAAGTTGCGGTGAGCAGGGCTTATGAGCCGTTTTTGGGCGAAGGTTCAGACATATCCCCTTCTTTTGAATCCGGGGCAGATGGCCGCCGTTGACGCATTTCTCGATAGTCAATGGCACCTCCCTCTTCTGGCTCTACCTCAAGCACTAAACCTTCAAGGCCCACGATTCTGGCGGGATCGCCCGCCTTGACCGGGGTCAAACGGTTCGCCTTGGCGCGCCATTGGGCATTCTGGAACAGCACTATTCCTTCGGGGGCGAGATCCGTGGCAGCGACGGCCATTTCACCAATCATCCATTCTCGCCCCAAGGTGCTCGTCCCATAACGGGTGCGGATAAGCGCCGGCATTCCGGACAAAACGAACGCGAGCGTCAAGCCAATGCCACTGGCGAGCGTCAGCCAACTCATCGAGTGAGACGCAAAAAGGCGCAGCGAACCCAAAATTAGAAGTATCGAACCAACAATCGTCCAAAACCGCGGGACGCCGGTTTGAAGATCGATGCCGAACGCCATCATCGAAACCACCAACACGATTAATGCCCATAGTCGAATGTCGAGGATGCCCAAGCCGTAACAGGCCATTAACAGCGAAATGGCACCTACTCCCCCAGCAACTCCGATACCCCCCGTGAAAAAATCTAAAAGCAGCATCGCCATTCCTACCAGCAGTAACAAATAAGCCACAGGGGGGCTGGCCACGGTGTGAAATAACTGGTCTAAAAGTGAAAGCTTGCTGAAGGTCACACTGATGTCGTCGGCAATTGCTCGCTGAATAAGCCCGTCCGCCTGCTCAACTTGAGTTGAAATCTCTTCAACAACACCAGCATCTTCCATGGCTAAAAGAAAGTCACCCAAGGTAGGAGCCATCACGTCGACTAAGCCAGCGTCGACCGCGTCTTGACCCCGTTCGAGTTGATTTCCTTCGACTCCTATCCCGGCGTTTCGCGAATGGAGCAAATCCCCGAACTCTCCAATGCGACTGCCGGGAGCAATCCCTGAATAGTCCGCGGCCATGACCAAATGTGCCGCAGCTCCTTTGGCGGTGGCGCCACTCTGGCCAATCCAGACGCCGACAGGAACGAGTGCCCCGTCAATATTTTCCAAGAGGTCTTCGAGCTTCTGTTCATCAGCCGCCGCGCCAGGGCTATTGACTTGGAGCACGATGGCAAGCGCCCAATTCCGCTGGGCATCTTGAAGTTCAGCTTCGATGTAATCGATCTCTACAGGGTCTAAGAGCCCGCTAACTTCTATGATTTTGATGACCCGGGAGTGTTGATGATCAGTGTGAGAAGCAGCGGACGACACGCCAATGGTTGCGAAAACAAACAAGGCAGCTAGCAGCACCGCACCAATGCGAAACACTCGGCCTGAGTTGATCAAAGCTTCGTCCAATAGCCAATCGTCGTTACAGCGGCAAGGCTACCGAGACACAAACCTGGTGCCCATTCTCCAAGACCTAAGAGCTGTCTGCGTCATGTTCGACGGGGTCTCGACCGCTAGCCTCCAAGGAAGTGACTGACGTCCTTTTAGCGAGCGATGCGGATTGGTTAATTCAAGAGGTGCGTTCTGCCCTCAGCGACCCCGGCACCACGGTCGCGGTGGTCCGCGCGGGTGTGGAGGTTCGAGGCGCGGTGTCAGCCAAACCTCCGGACCTCGTCATTCTTGATTTACAGATCGGCAACATGGGCGGCATGGCCACATGTATGGATCTCCGCCTTGAGGCCGGTGCTGGACGCTTGGCTCCGGTTCCGATACTCATGCTCTTGGATCGAGCAGCCGACGTCTTCTTGGCTCAGCACGCAGGAGCAGAAGGGTGGCTCGTGAAACCACTGGGCTCTTTTCGACTCAAAATGGCGTCAGTGAAGCTGTTATCCGGCGGCAACATGCGCGACGAAGTTAGCGGGAGTTCGAAGGCCGAAAACGCGATTGACGGGTTCGAACCAACCGTTAGTAATCACGAAGATGCTGCTGACGACCTGGACCAACTCGACGATGAGGAACCAGTGGAGGCTGTCTAGAGGTCCACTTGTCCCCAGAACGGAATCGGAATCATCTCTCGATTGCGGTAGCGTCAGTATCTCCGGAAACGGTCTGACGGGCAGTGGCGCAGGTTGGTAGCGCGCTTCGTTCGGGACGAAGAGGTCGTGGGTTCAAATCCCGCCTGCCCGACCACAGGGGGAAACCCCATTTCTGCAGAGGATTTACTCACTTTGTCGAACGTTTTTCGAGTATTTCCCGCTGACGGTCCATCAAGCGCTCCTTGGAGAGTTTTTCTTTCGACCGCACTGGGTTCTTACCTGGTGACCGCGAACATTTCTACGATGAACGTCGCGTTTCCGGGCCTAGAGGCAAGTTTCGCTGATGCGAGCAGAGGAACCCTTACGTGGGTGTTGAACTCGTACACCATTGCTTTCGCGGCCCTGCTGATTCCCGCAGGGAACCTTGCCGACCGGTTCGGGCGGCGGCAGCTTTTTTGGGCTGGTTTGACTGTCTTCGGCTGTGCCTCCATTGTCATTGGCGCAGCTCCGAATCTCATTGTCGTGATCGGCGCTCGCACACTGCAAGGCATTGGGGGCGCTCTAGTTACGCCATCTTCGTTGGGACTGCTGCTAGCCGCCACACCGAGTTCAGATAGAACAAGAACCGTCGCCAAATGGGGGGCGATCACCGCGCTTGGCATCGCAACCGGTCCCTCCCTTGGGGCGCTGATTATCGATGCAACGAACTGGCGTTGGGCTTTTCTCATACTTCCCGCAGCTTGCCTAGCTGCTTATGGCTGCGGCAAAGGGCACCTCCCCGACACGACGATCAACAAACATTTGCCATTTCCTGATGGCTGGGGGGCCTTGCTTCTCGCCGCGTCTATGGCTCTGATCGCGTTCTCGATCGTGCAAATCCGCCCCTGGGGCGTTTCTTTTGGAGTACAGACGGCCTTTATTTTGGGCCTTCTTATTTTCGTCGTCGTTATCTTGCGCAGCCGCAATCATGGTGCTCCCGCCGTACCCTTAAAGCTTTTTAGGATTCGAACGTTCTTGTGGGCAAACATTGCCACCCTCATCCAAAGTTTCTCCCTCTCGGCATCTCTACTGGTGAATATCTTGTGGCTTACCGGAGGCTGGGAATACAGCATTGCGATGGCGGGGCTTGCTACCACCGCTTCACCGCTACTTGTGGCGATACTCGCCCCTGTAGCCGGACGCTACGGGTCCTATCTAGGTATCCGAAGGTTCGCAATCCCCGGAGCTTTAGCGTGGGGGATAGGACATCTGCTGTACGTAATTCTGATTACCGACCGTCCATCCTGGCTATTTATTTGGCTCCCCGTTTCGCTACTTATCGCTGTGGGGGTTGCAACTACCTTCCCTTTGGTGAGCGCGGCTGCTTTAGTTGACGTCGGACCAAGTGATTACGCGGTCGCGGGAGCAGTCCTACAAGTGGCGCGACAATTTGGCGCAACGATTGGCGTTGCTTCCCTAATTTCCCTTGTCGGTAACTCAGCTGAATTGGGTGCGTACAAGGCGGCATGGCTCGTCATAGCGATATCAGGTGGTGTTTCAGCCATAACACTGATCTTCGTTGGAGATACGCGGCGTTAACTACGCGGCGTCACCGCCATCTGATTTCCACATACATCGGCCGGTTCGACATACCTGAATCATGCGATGCTCTAAACCGTCGACACTGGCAACGGTGCCCCGAGAACGACAGTAAGAGGAGTGGCAGTGATTGATCCACGCGGACGGGTAATGATGGTTAGTGGCGCTAACCGCGGAATCGGTGCAGCGTTAGCTCGCCGGTTCCATGCCGATGGTTGGCTAGTCAGCCTGGGGGCTAGGAATCTCGATCAATTGCAGTCATCGGTTCAAGAGTGGGCCGACGACAACGTCTCCTGCCACCACTATGACGCTTTCAATCCGAGTACTGACCAAGCATGGATTGCATCCACCGTCGCGACCCATGGCCGCATCGACGGACTGGTTAATAACGCTGGGATCGGCCACATGGCGGACTTACAGGACCTATCTGAAGAACTGCTCGACGAAATGTGGGCAGTGAACGTCAAAGGGCCTCTGCGCCTTATCCAAGCAACTCTCCCACTCTTAGCTGTGTCGGGTGAAGGACGCATCGTCAACGTCGTATCACTTTCCGGTAAAAGAGTTAAGGGGACCTTCGCTCCGGGTTACGCAATTAGTAAACATGCGATGCTCGCGCTTCACCATGCCGTGCGGCACGCCTCGTTCGGAGATGGAATTCGCGTCACTGCCATCTGCCCTGGCTACGTCGAGACCGACATGACCTCGGGCTTTGGCGTCGATCCCGGAATCATGATCCAAGCCGCGGATCTCGCCGAAACGGTCGCCACAATTGTCAGGCTCCCCAATACTGCGACGGTCGCCGAAATTTTGATGACCTGCGAACCTGAAGTTTTGGGATAATCAATTCGATGAATGTCGCCGAGCTTCTTGATCAAAATCCTGACGCGGAGGGCATTGCCCTAGTTGATCGCTCTAAAGATCCAGCCGAAAGGTTGACGGTCACCCAGATACAAAACCAAGTGAAGGTATTCGCGGCCGCGCTCGTGAATCGTGGGCTGGCACCGGGCTCGCGGATCGGGATGCTGGCAAGCAATCTGAGCGAGTACTACATCGTAATGTTCGGTGCTCCCGCTGCAGGAATGGTTTTTGTTCCACTCAATACACGGCTTCCTACGGCAACGCTCCAATACATCGCTCAAGACGCAGATTTGCAGCTCGTCATTACTGATGCAGGGCACGCTGGCGTTCTATCCGACGTGCCGGCGATCACTACGGGTTCAGAAGAATGGGCACAACTCATGACTGGCGCGCCCGCCGAGAACGTTGCCAAAGTTGATCCATCTGACGTCGCGATCCAGATCTATACCTCGGGGTCAACCGGACGCCCGAAGGGGGTGTTGCTGTCACATGAGAATGTGACATTCACCGTCCTTGAGTACGGCGCAACACTTCCGGGTGAGGTGATGCTGGTGTCCGCGCCGCTGTATCACAAGAACGCTTCGATGGCTTCGAAGCTCGCCTTTGCGAGCGGTGGAACTGTAGTTCTCTTGCCCCAATTTTCGGCACGCGGCTACCTGGAAGCAATCGATCAGCAGCGAGTCACTATGTGCTCGGGCGTACCAACGATGTATGCCCTGGTCACTGCTGCACTAAACGAATCTCAGCGCAGCTATGACCTGTCGTCGGTGCAACGAGTCTTGATCGGCTCCGCACCAATGACCGAAGCCCTTTTCGATGACGTTCAGGCATTGTTCCCGGATGCTTTTGTAACCAATGGTTACGGAACTACTGAAGCAGTCCTCGAATTTGGTCCTCACCCTGATGGTCTTCCCAGGCCGAAAATCGCTCTCGGCTGTCAGCATCCCAGCGTCGAGCTCAAGCTCATCGATCCCGAGAGCGGCGCAGAAGCCAACCATGGTGAGTTATGGGTCCGCTCCAAGGGGGTCATGAGCGGTTACCACGATCTTCCGACTGTGAACGCCGAACGACTTACCGATGGCTGGTACCACACAGGTGATCTGATGAGCCGAGATGATGAGGGCTGGTATTTCTTCGTTGGTCGGGTTGACGACATGTTCGTTTGCGCAGGCGAAAACATCTACCCAGATTCGGTGGAACAAATGTTGGAACAACATCCGGCAGTTCATCAAGCAGTAGTCGTACCGGTGGCTGATGATCTAAAGGGCCAGTTACCCGCCGCGTTCGTTCGAGTTGAACCTGGAGCAGAAGTCAGTGTTGAGGACCTCAAGCAATACGCACTCGAAAATGGGCCCGCATACGCTCATCCCCGTCGTATTTGGTTTGTCGAAGAGATCCCGCTTGCTTCCACAGCGAAAGTTGATCGGGCTGGTCTTGTTGAACAAGCTAAAGAACTCTCAATCACACAAGGACACGCCACATGAAAGCGATCGTCTTCGACGAACACGGACCAATCGACGTCTTGAAGTACCGAGATATCGAGGAGCGTGCATTACAACCCGGTCAGGTTCGGATCGCTGTTCGCTCTTGTTCGTTGAATTACCACGACGTCTTCACTCGTCAAGGCATGCCGGGCATAAAAGTTCCACTCCCGGGGATCCCTGGATGTGACTGCGCGGGCGTGGTTGCTGAGATTGCAGACGACGTCCGCGACTGGAGCCGCGGGGATCGAATCTTGGTGGACCCGGTCACTTACCACGACGGAAAGATGTGGATGATCGGAGATACCTTGTGGGGGGCGTACGCCGAATTTGTTGTTGTTCGAGCGGAACAACTGATCGCACTTCCAGACGACGTCTCCTTCGACGATGCTTCGTGCTTACCTGTCGCGTACGGCACGGCCCACCGAATGATGTTGACTCGCGGAGAAGTCAATGCCGGTGATTCAGTATTAATCCTGGGGGCCAGCGGCGGCGTCGGAACCAGCGCCTTGCTACTGGCAAAGATGCGGGGCGCCTCTGTGATTGCGGCTGCAGGAACTGATGAGAAGTGTGAACAACTCCGATCTTTAGGCGCCGACGAAACCATCAATTACAGCACCACTGACTTTGTGAAATATTGCCGCGAACACACCGGCAGCCTTTTTGGTGGCGGTGGCTACGACGTCGTCGTGAATTTCACCGGCGGCGACACATGGGCATCATCTCTTAGATGCGTGAAACTCGGCGGTCGACTCTTGACCTGCGGTGCCACAGCTGGGTTTGACCCTCCGACAGACTTACGGTTCATTTGGACCGCGGAGATGGACATACGAGGCTCGAATGGATGGAAACGCAGCGATCTTGACCAGTTACTTGAACTGACCAGAACGGGTGAATTCTCACCAGTCATTGACTCACGCGTCGCATTAGAGGACGGCATCGCCGCACATCAGGCACTTGAGGAACGCAGGTTCTTTGGAAAGATAGTGATCAACGCCGACGCGTCGGTATAGACCCACCCGTCAAGAAACGAACCGAGGAATTCTTTCTGTTTGTTGCGTATAGGGAAATTCGTCGGCAAATCCCGCTAGCAATTTGAACAGGCCCGGATCAGAACAGTCATCGACAAGATCTTGCGGAAATAGGTTTTTAATATCGTCCTGCGGGAGGATCATGTAATGGCGGAAATAGTTAGCGATCGATAGACGCATACCCGGAGTCATCCGCGGAAAAGCTCCATGCCAAGTCGCTCCATGAAACACGATCAGTGACCCAGCAGGGGCTTCTATGGGTACCGCCAGTTCAACTGCTTCAGGAAAACGCGGAGGTTCCATGCGCCGGTGTGACCCCGGCACGTAAGCCATAGCTCCATCTTCTCGGGTGTAATCAGTCAGACACCAGTTGGTGTTCGCTGTGAGGGCATTACGGCCCCACGGTCGAGGCACCGCCATTTGGTCGCAATGCAGACCAAGGTTGCGTCCGTAACCGAACTCACCTTGCCACTTTATGAAAGCGTTGTGGCTGCTAAAGCGTGTGGCATTCCTTCCGATCATGTGTCGAATCAGCGCCAATCCGGTGGGGTTGATGGCGAGATCGCGGAATAAACGATCGCGGGCACAGAGTTGCTGGACAAGAAATTGAGTCGGTTCTCCCTGATCTCCACTGAAGACAGCGAAGACATTTTCATCAGCGCTCATAGTGAGAGGCGTATCTGGCCCTTCTTCCAGGTGAAATCCACATCCGACAATCTGTTCAGCTTCAACGAGAAGCTGATCACGAATGCCTTTTATTGTCTCTGGTTGCACACCAGTCTTCTCAGGCGGCACCACACACAGCCCATCAACTTCTAACTGGAGGACGAAATCTTCAAGTCCGAGCTCCTGAACTTCGGAGCTCAAACGGGTTTCTAGAGTCGGTCTCTCCATGGTCTGAGGTTAGCTCTGAGCCCAGAGGTTTGTTCTTTACCTCTGTGAACCAAGGCTGACCGAAAGAACGCTGCCGCCGTCGACACTCCCGCCAACCGCAACATTCAAGGCCGATATTTGGACCGGTTCCGGTCGGAAAATTACATCGCCCTGTCGAACAATTCCCGTTGCGGTCATCCCGATCGACAGCTGCCATGTTCGTATTGCTGACACCGTCAACGGAGTGACGTGATGGTCGACAGTGAGGTCGGTGGGGTCTCCTGTCACGGCTTCGTCAAGAACAAAACCGAAATTCACTAGGTTGCGTTCGAGTTGTGCGACATCGGGACCGTCAGCAAGTTTGTACGCGATCTCTCGATGCATCGGCAGCGAACCCTTCATCAAGACAACGGGTCGGTGGTCGACTGCGTAGAGAACGGTGCCGAATTCGACGACATCACCTGGTCTCGGGAGCCATGTAATGGTTCCGGTCGTGGAGTTAGTCAGTCGCTGAGAGGGCCCGTCACTGATGAATTCAGTGACTTTGTCTTCTGTTGGTCCATCGACTCTTGACGCTCCAACGATGCGACTAGAAAGTGGTTCCGCTATTTCGTCTCCCACATTTTTCTTGGGTGTGCCGGAGATCCCAATGACAATCACGACAGTGCAAGCAGCAGCGAGAAGCAGCACGATAATGGTGGTGAGAGTTTGTTTCATCGAATGTCACACCCAATGATTCGGTTCAAACGGTTCAAAAAGAGAGGACAGCTATTCGGCGCCACTCTCCCACTGTTTCACGCCTGAAGGTTGAATGCCTGTTCACCCGAGCTTGGGGGCCTAACGTCGTGTTGTGCAGTTGTCCGAACTCCAAAATCTTATGGAACAGACCTACGGACTTCGCGACAGCGAACGCGGCCTTGCGGCCACCATTGCTTGGCTGACTGAAGAACTGGGCGAACTTGCTCAGGCGGTCCGCAAAGGCACTCCCGAACAGCAACTCCACGAACTCGGCGACGTCCTGGCATGGGTGTCTTCACTTGCCGTTCAGTTGGATTTGTCGCTCGAGGAAGCTGTCTCGCGCTACGCCAATGGGTGCCCTAGGTGTCAAACGCAACCTTGCCGATGCCCTGATCTGTCTATTAGCGATTAACGGAATCCTCGATCGCGGACGATCTCCGCGATTTGGATAGCGTTGAGCGCAGCTCCCTTCCGTAAGTTGTCCCCAACAACAAACAACGCCAAACCGCGCTCAACGGTCGGATCACGTCGTATCCGCCCAACGTAGGAAGGGTCTTGCCCTGCCGCAGCGAGAGGGGTGGGGACGTGTGAAACCACTACCCCTTCAGCAACCTGAAGAATTTCTGTCGCGCGTTCAGGGCTTATTTCAGAACTAAAACGCAAGTTGAGAGCTAGGGAATGTCCGGTGAAGACTGGGACTCGCACGCACGTCCCGGAAACATGTAGTTCTGGGATTCCTAAAATTTTTCGACTTTCGTTGCGCAGTTTCTGTTCTTCGTCAGTTTCGCCGCTGTCGTCCATTACGAAACTTCCTGCGTACGCGAGCACGTTGTGGGCGATGGGTTGCGCAAACGATGACGGTGCTGGATGCTCGACAGCTGATCCATCAAAAGTGAGATCTTCGGCATTATCGAGAGTCGCACGGAGCTGATTCCCAAGCTCCGCGACACCGGCAAGACCCGCCCCAGATACAGCCTGGTAGGTCGAAGCGATCATTGCTTCGAGACCGGCTTCTGCATGCAACGGGGCCAACACTGGCATCGCCGCCATAGTCGTGCAGTTCGGATTGGCAATGATGCCTTTGGGCGTGGTGCCCACAGCGTCAGCATTAACTTCAGACACCACGAGCGGTACATCGGGGTCCATACGCCACGCGGACGAATTATCGATCACCAAGGCGCCTTGGGACGCAACTTTTTCAGCGAGAGCAAGTGAGGTCGTCTTCCCGGCAGAAAACAGGGCTATGTCTAGGCCGCTGTAGTCAGCTGTGTTGGCGTCTTCGACAACAATTTCTGTGCCACCCCATTCGAGGCGCTTGCCAGCGGAGCGCTCAGAAGCAAAAAGGCGCAACTCTTCGACCGGGAAGGACCGCTCAATAAGGATGCGGCGCATCACTCCACCAACTTGGCCTGTGGCCCCAACGATTCCTACTCGCATGACTTCCGAGGTTACCGATGGTCGAGTCGCACTCCGCGGTAGTTAAAAGATGGGGCCCTAATCCAAGCCGTAAGCAGTGTGTAACGCAGCGGTTGCTCGGTCAACATCCTGTTCAGCTACAACACAGCTAATTCGAATCGGTGAGGTAGCGATCATCTCGATGTTGACGTTGTTGTCAGCGAGGGTTTCGAACATGGTTGCAGCCACGCCCGGATTAGACGCCATTCCGACTCCGACCACTGACACTCGGCCAAGATCTGGGTCTGCCGTGACACCTCCAAATCCCAAGCTATCCGCGAGGCTTTCACAGGTCGCTGTAGCTGCGTCAAGGTCTTCCAGGGGCACAGTAAAGGAAATATCAGTGCGATCACTTTCGCTGACGTTTTGCACAATCATGTCAACGTTGACCAAGGCGTTAGCCAAGGTGCGGAAAACTTTCGCAGCGAGGCCCGGTTCATCTTGGACACCGCTCAGCGTAATTTTGGCCTGACTGGTATCGGGAACTACCCCTTTAATAATCGCTCTTTCCATGGCAGGGTCCTCCTCAAGTACCCATGTGCCTGGTTCCCAGGTAAACGCTGACCGCACGTGGAGCGGCACACCGAAGGCCCTGGCTACTTCTACCGAACGCATGGCCGGTTTAGGGCAACCGACAGCGGTCATTTCAAGCAACTCGTCGAACGAAATAGATTCCATCCGTTTTGCAGCGGGGCAGACCCGCGGATCCGTAGTGAATACTCCAGAAACATCGGTGTATAACTCGCAAGCATCAGCTCCTAGGCCATGCGCGAGGGCAACCGCCGTGGTGTCTGAACCGCCACGACCCAGGAAAGTGACGTTGTTATCGGTCGACATTCCTTGCGCACCGGCCACCACCGCGACACGTCCCTTGTCTACTGAGTCACGGACCCGGCGGGGGTCTACCGACAAAATTTTGGCGTTGCGGTGATTGTTGTCAGTCTCAAATCCCGCCTGACTTCCCGTGAAGGAATCGGCAGGGACCCCCACGGCATGCAAAGCCATACACATCAGGGCAATGGCTTTTCGTTCCCCAGCGGTGACCAACATGTCCATTTCGCGACCGGGTGGTTCGTTATTGACTTCATCGGCCAAACGAAGGAGCTCATCTGTCTCATTGCCTATGGCGCTCACAACTAGAACGACGTCATCACCTCGGCTACGGGTGCGTTTGACATGGTCGGCTACCTCACGCATTCGGTCCGCGTCAGCGACCGAGGTACCACCAAACTTTTGAACGACAAGTGCCACAGGGTTCGAGGGTACCTCTGCGCTTGCCGGATGCTCTAGGGGATTTACGTCATATGTAGAGGGGTTTGCGGGAACAGCGTTGCTACCTTCGGTGGTGAACGTTCTTCCAAGGGGGTCAGCAAGTCGGGTTATGAGCAATATCAAGCGTGAACGACAAAGAGCCAGGCGTACGGCACAGGTCAGCGCCTCAGAGCGTGTCGACAAAAACGTCAAGCGAAAAAAAGTCATTGTCCGATGGGTCGCAATCGCCGGGGCAGTATTCCTGGTGGCATTTTTGTGGAGCTTGACAGGCGACGACGACCAGCCTGATGCCCAACCCACGGAAAACACTTCTGTTGGGGCAAAAACGCTCGGCATAGAAGGGTGTCCAGCGCCTGACGGTTCCTCGGCACCGAAAACTCAGTTTCCTACACCACCAAAAATTTGTATTGATACAGGTCAACTGTATGCAGCTGAATTTTCAACAAGTCTGGGAAATTTCACTGTGGTTCTTGACCCGACACTGGATAGCCGCAGCGTAAATAACTTCATATTTCTTGCGCGATACCACGCCTACGACCAAACCATTTTTCATCGTGTAATCCCAGAATTTGTGATTCAAGGTGGAGACGTCCAAGGGATGGGCGGGCACGGCGGGCCCGGCTACAAATTCACCGGCGCGTACGGACCAGAGCGCGGGTATTTAGTTGGATCACTAGCGATGGCCAATGAGGAAAACCCAAACAGCAATGGCTCTCAGTTTTTTGTGATTACAGGTCCTTTGGGCGCTGCGCTAGACCCGAACTATTCGCTGATGGGTCATGTTGTCGAAGGACTCGATGTGGCTTTAGCTATCCAAATAGTCGAGACCGACTCTTTGAACCTTCCCACCAATCCTGTCTCACTGACGTCAGTAACGGTCTCTAACGCCACTTCTGTTCAAACTGACATTTACAAGGATTTAACTGATTAAGCATTCCACTTTGGGTCGAGGCTCGAGACACGCGTATGCTCACCGGTATGCGTGGGGATACTTTGACTGGGCCAGCTGAGCCACAACCGAGCAACTGGACCTTTCCACCAGCCCATACGGCGGACGAGAATGGACTAGTGGGGGCGGGTGCGGACTTAGAACCAGGCACGTTGTTGTCTGCCTACAGTTCCGGGCTTTTCCCGATGCCATTGGGTGACACGATTGGTTGGTGGTCACCAGATCCTCGTGGAGTTCTCCCACTCTCGTATTTACGTGTGGGAAGGTCGCTTCGTAGGGCATGTCGAGAATTCGACATTCGCGTCGATCATGCTTTCGACCAAGTCATTGACGCTTGCGCAAGCCCAGTCCGTCCTCACGGATGGATCGACGCGAATGTTCGAGAGGCCTACCTTGAGCTTCACCGAATGGGCTGGGCACACAGTGTCGAAACATGGAGCGATGGTGAACTCGTGGGAGGCTTGTACGGAGTTGCTATCGGTTCTTTCTTCGCCGGCGAGTCAATGTTTCATTCAGCCCCCAACGCGTCGAAAGTGGCTTTGGTCGCGCTAGTTGATGCCATGAAAGTGACAGGCGGAGCTTTGATCGACGTGCAGTGGAGCACTCCACATTTAGAGAGTTTGGGAGCCGTGGAAATCAATCGCGATGCCTATCTAGAACTTTTAGCTGAGGCCGTTGACCGGCCCTTAGCCGAGGTCTGGTCGAGGCCGATGAATTTCGCTTTGCTCGATGATTGAGAGCTAACCGACACATCCTTATGCCCCATCGCCAAGGCAAGGAGTCCGCGTGAAGGACGCATCCGAATCACGACGGGATCGCCCGTGGGTTATGCGTACCTATTCGGGCCACAGCACTGCCCAAGCCTCTAATGAGTTGTACAGAAGCAACTTGGGGAAGGGCCAAACGGGTCTCTCTATCGCGTTCGATTTACCTACTCAAACTGGCTACGACCCAGACCATCCCCTCGCTAACGGCGAAGTGGGAAAGGTTGGAGTTCCTGTTTATCACCTCGGTCAAATGACCACTCTGCTCCATCAAATCCCCTTGGAACAGATGAACACCTCAATGACAATCAACGCCACTGCGGCATGGTTGCTGGGTCTTTATCTGGCGAACGCTGAAGAACAGGGGGCTGACTCGACGCAACTGAGAGGTACCACCCAAAACGACATCGTCAAAGAATATTTGAGTCGAGGCACACACATTTTCCCGCCTGAGGCCAGCCGAAGGTTGATCGTAGACATGATCGCCTACTGCTCTGAACATGTTCCCTTGTGGAACCCGATAAATGTCTGCAGCTACCACCTCCAAGAAGCTGGCGCCACGCCAGTTCAAGAGATTGCTTATTCGCTAGCAAACGCCATCGATGTATTAGACGCGGTGCGTAACTCAGGGCAGGTACCTGAAGAGAAATTCCCTCAAGTAGTTGGCAGCATCTCATTTTTTGTGAACTCGGGAATACGGTTTGTTGAGGAAGTCTGCAAAATGCGAGCTTTCACCCAAATGTGGGACGAAATCTGCGCGAGCCGCTACGGGGTAGCCGACCCAAAGCTCCGACGCTTCCGCTATGGCGTTCAGGTCAACTCGCTAGGGCTGACCGAAGCCCAACCCGAAAACAACGTCCAAAGGATCATCCTCGAAGCTTTAGGTGTCACTTTGTCTAAGCGGGCACGGGCGCGTTCGATTCAGCTACCGGCTTGGAACGAAGCACTGGGATTACCGAAACCTTGGGATCAGCAATGGTCTCTTCGGATGCAACAAGTGCTCGCTCTCGAAACCGATTTACTGGAGTACGACGACATTTTCGATGGTTCACACGTCATCGAGGCTCGAACAGCGGAGTTGGTCCGCGACGCCGAAGCTGAATTGGCGGAAGTAATTGAGCTGGGGGGCGCATTTGCTGCGATCGAGGAGCTAAAGAAGCGCCTCGTTGTTAGCCACACGGAACGCCTTCGTCGAATTGAAACTGCGGAGTTGACCGTCGTTGGAGTCAATGCCTTTCAGGAAACGGCACCATCACCGCTCGGCGGGGACGGAAGCTTTTTGAAAGTTGATCCCAAGGTAGAGCGCGAGATGATTGACGACGTTATTTCTTGGCGGTCGTCGCGAGTGCAAGGCGACGTAGATCAGGCCTTACAGAACCTCAGAGAGGCTGCCGAGAGCGACCAAAACATCATGCCGTACACAATCACAGCGGCAAAGGTCGGCGTCACAACAGGCGAATGGACGCAAGTGCTTCGCGAAGTCTTCGGCGAATACCGAGGACCCACAGGCGTGCAGGCCGCTCGGGGAAGCACGTTGGGTTTGAGAGAAGTCGCCGATCGGTCAAGGAACATCATCGGAGGTCCGCCACGGTTGTTAGTCGCAAAACCAGGGCTAGATGGTCATTCCAACGGCGCCGAACAAATCGCGGTGGCAGCTAGAGACGCAGGAATGGAAGTCATCTACGAAGGAATCCGTGTCACACCGGAACACATCGCGGCCTCAGCCCGAGACGAAGACGTTGACGTGATCGGCTTATCCATCCTGTCCGGCAGCCATCTTCAACTGGTGCCCGCTGTGTTGAAGGCTCTAAGCGACCATGACGTCATCTCGCCAGTGGTAGTCGGTGGAATCATTCCCGACGAAGACCGGGAGGCTCTTTTGGATGCTGGGGTCTCACGCGTTTACACAGCTAAGGACTATGAATTAGTGCGGATCATGCAGGATTTGGTTGAGCTAGTTGAATCGGCACGGCTGAAATAAGCGCATCCCCGCGTAGCGTTATTCTTCAAACCAATCAGCGTCTGGTCCGGGCATCGTTTCGTCGTCCGCTCCAAGAGCGCGGCCCACCCAACGGACTTCACCCGGTGTTCTAGAAAGTTGCGCGATTAGACCTTGCATCACTAGTCCATCCACTTCAACCAAAGCACCGCGGGCAGCCACGTGAGGGTCGGATGAGAGTTCGCCGACGTCAAGTACTGGCGCCGCCGCGGCCTCTGCTGCCTCGAAGGCCTTGAGTGCTTCTGTCAGGGTCCGTTGGTTAATCCATGCGGCCATCAACCGGTCAACTTCTTCTCGATTCGAAATTCGACCTTCGAAGGTCTGGAACCTTTCGTCATCGGCGACACCAATAAGTTCCATTACTCGAGATGCAACCGAGTCGCTCGATGTGCTGACTGCAATCCATCGGCCATCTGAAGCTTGGTATGTCCCGCGAGGCACGCTGTAGGCAATCCCGGAGCCGAGCCGTGGTTGCAGATACCTCTCGGTATGCCACGCCGAGATTAACGGACCCATAACCTGCATCATCGTCTCAAGGAGATTGACGTCGACGGTCTGTCCTCCTCCGGCATGCACTGCGACCATGGTCGCGAACGCCGCGGCTAAACCAGCAAGTTCATCTGTCAGGGCAATCGGCGGCAAGAGCGGAGCGCCGTCGGCTTCACCATTCATGGAGGCAAATCCACTCATTGCTTCGGCCAAAGTCGCAAATCCGGCGCGGTCGCGATATGGGCCGCTCTGCCCGAATCCGGTAACTCGTGTGATTGTCAGTTTGGGATTTGTCTGAAATAGATCGTCGGGAACCAGCCCAAGGGCTTCGAGTTTTCCCGGTCGAAGGTTCTCCACCAGAACGTCAGCGACACTGAGCATCCGCCGCAAGGTTGCCAAACCCTGTGTGTGGCTCAAATCTAAAGTGATGGCTCGTTTCCCACGATTAGCGAGCTTCCACCACAAGGTTTCACCGTCACTGTCGCGCCATCCAATGTTGCGCGCCGTGTCGCCAGTAGGGCGTTCGACCTTGACGACGTCAGCACCGAAGTCCGCTAAATATCTTGCACAGTGCGGTCCCGCGAAGACCGTGGAGATATCCACAACTCGCAGATTCGCGAGGGGTGGATCGTTATCAGTCACCTCATGATCCTGCCACGGTCATTGCCTTTTGAGCGAGCGGCAGACTATGAATGGGGATCTTAAACCGCGCTGAAAGCACCTCTATGACTGTCACCGATGACGTTCCTTCCCACCTTCAAGGGAACTATGCCCCAGTCTTCGACGAGGTCAGTGCTAAGGATCTGGAAGTGCGCGGATCGATCCCGCTTGAACTCGATGGAAGTTATTTGCGGAACGGCGCGAATCCAATTACCGGTGAGTCCGCTCACTGGTTCCTCGGAGACGGGATGGTCCACGGTGTCCGCCTCCGCGAGGGTCGAGCCGAGTGGTATCGCAATCGTTGGGTCCGGACACCATTTTACGACGAGCCAACCAAGCCGGTGATTGATCTCGAAAACTTGGACTTCGACAGTGCGAACTCAAAAGCGAACACCCATGTGGTGCGCCACGCCGGCCGCATCCTCTGTCTGGAAGAGGGCCATGTCCCGTGGGAAATATCAGAAGAATTAGACACCATCGGCCCGCATTCTTTTGGCGGTCGACTCGATGGCCCTTTTACCGCCCACCCAAAGATTTGCCCCCTAACTGGAGAGATGTTGGCCTTCGGCTACGGGTTCCTGCCTTCGGAGTACTTAACCTTTCTTCGTGTCTCTGCGACAGGCGAACTTGTTCAGCAGAAGAACATCGATATTCCGGCGCCTGTAATGATGCACGACTTCAACATCACAGCGAGCCGTGTGGTGTTCATGGATTTACCTGTCGTGTTCGATCTTGAGGTGGCCATTACTGGAGGGATGCCGTTTTCGTTCCAACCAGATAACGGTGCTCGACTTGGGGTCATGAACCGCGAGGACGGCGACGCTGCGGTCCAGTGGCTTGATGTCGACCCTTGTTACGTGTTCCATCCCGTGAACAGCTACGACGTCGATGATCGAGTAGTCATCGACGTCGCCCGGTACCCCAAGATATGGGAGGCCGGGAGCAGCGAATTTGAAACCAGGGCCAACTTGTGGCGATGGGAGATTGACACTGTCGCGGGCCGGGTCACTGAAACGCAGTTGGATGACCGCCCAATCGAGTTTGGTCGAGTCCCTGACAACCGTGTGGGTCTGGAATATCAGTTTGGTTATGCAGTTGGTTCGAAGCGAGATGATTCTGATCCTGAGGCTGGGACAATCGTGAAGTACGACTTCACCTCCGGTGACTCGTTCACTTGGGATTTGGGTAACGGTCGTGAGCCCGGGGAGTTCGTCTTCGTGGACCGGCCTGGATCGACCGATGAAGATGATGGCTGGTTGATGGGATATGTCTACGACCGGTCCGAAGACAGAAGCGCTTTGCTGATCCTTGATGCCGCGCACCCAGCATCAGAGCCCATCGCTGAAGTCTTGCTGCCCCAGCGCGTGCCTTTCGGTTTCCACGGCTCATGGATGGGGACCTAGGAGCCACTAATCTGCAGGGGCGTCCCGAGGGACGCAAGGCGAGTTAGTGGGTCCGAGGCGGCCAATTCGACGGCTCATCCCACCAACGCCCACTAAATCTCCACTTCGAGGGGGGAGTTTCTTCGTTTAATGAGACCGGACGCGGCCAAAGAAGTTCGATCGCGGTGGCAATCACCGCTGCCTCTTCGTCACTCGGTGAAGGCCGAATTGTTCCCAACATTGGGGTGCTCACAGCGGAACATTCCCGTGTTTACGTTTTGGTAGCTCTTCCCGTTTGTTTTCAATCATTCGGAACGCGGCCACAATCTTTTGGCGCGTCTCAGCTGGGTCAATTACCGCGTCGATAATTCCTCGTTCAGCTGCCACATACGGGTTCGCGTACTTTTCGGTGTACTCGTTGACGAGTTCAGCCTTACGGGCGTCGGGATCTGCGGCCTGCTGCAACTCCCGTCGGTTCAGAATTTCAACTGCTCCCTCTGGGCCCATCACCGCTAGTTCCGCGGTAGGCCAAGCGAAAGAGACATCGCATCCGACGGACTTCGAATCCATCACTACATAAGCCCCACCGTAGGCTTTGCGGGTAATCACCTGCACTCGGGGAACCGTGGCCTCGCAATAGGCGTAGAGCAGTTTTGCTCCGTGGCGAATAATGCCACCGTGCTCTTGATCCACACCGGGTAAGAAACCTGGGACGTCAACGAACGTCAGCAGTGGCAAATTAAAGGCGTCGCAGAAGCGGACAAAGCGAGCGGCCTTTTCCGAGGACTCGATGTCAAGCACTCCGGCCATCACCATGGGCTGATTCCCAACTATGCCCACTGAGCGGCTGTCTATGCGACCGAAACCGCAGACGATTGATCCAGCCCACGCCGCGTGATACTCGAGGAAGTCCCCATCGTCAACGATTTCGGCAATGACGTCTTTCATGTCATAGGGGACGTTGGGACTATCCGGCAATATGTCTCTCAGCGCTGAGCAATCACGTTCGGGATCATCGGTGCTCAGCGACAGGGGCGGCTTATCAAGATTGTTTGATGGGAGGAAAGAGAGCAGATATTTCACGTCGTCGAGGACGCTCTGTTCATCTCCACCAACGAAAGATGCAACACCTGATTTAGTGCTGTGGGAACCGGCTCCGCCCAATTCTTCGAGAGTGACCTCTTCTCCAGTCACCGTTTTCACCACATCTGGACCTGTGATGAACATGTGGCTGCTGTCACGGACCATGAAAATAAAGTCAGTCATCGCGGGCGAGTAGACCGCTCCACCTGCACAGGGACCCAAAATCACACTGATTTGGGGAATCACCCCTGAGGCTTGGACGTTGCGACGAAAAATACCTCCGTAGCCCGCCAACGAAACAACGCCTTCTTGAATACGTGCACCAGCACCGTCGTTCAATCCGATCATTGGAGCTCCGACGGACTCTGCAAGATCCATGATTTTGTGCATTTTTTCAGCAAAAACCTCACCCAGGGCACCACCGAACACCGTGAAATCTTGGCTCGCGACGAAAACTTTCCGCCCGTCAATGGTGCCCCATCCGGTGATGATTCCGTCAGTGTAAGGACGGTCGTCTAATCCAACGTCGTGTGCTCGGTGACGAGCAAGCATGTCAAGTTCATGAAACGAGCCTTGGTCAAGCAGGTATTCGATGCGCTCGCGGGCAAGCATCTTTCCTTTTTCGTGCTGGCGAGCTACTGCGCGATCGGTGCCTGCGCTAAGGGCAGCTTGGCGACGTTGTTCAAGGTCATTCAACCGTTCGGACATGCTGGGATTTGACACGACAATTGAGCGTAGCGTCCGTCAGCTGTTAGACCCGTCTCACTTGGAATACCTTCGCGTTCACGGCGAGCTTTGAGTTTCGAGCTTTTCGGTGTCCACCGACTCGCAAACAAGCGAAAGTCACAATCGCAGGCGGACGCGACAGAGCAGTACCCGACCTAGGATCCGAGTATGGGCGACTCGAACACGCTTGCCGATGACGACTCCCGCGTTGTGGCTGACGCACAGGGACGACTTGCGAACCGATCGCTGCACGAACATACGGAGCGTCTGCTTCCCAACATGTACGAGGTATGCGACGGGGTTTGGTGCCTCGTAGGCAACGGCCTGTCAAACCAGACGTTCGTCCGCGGTCCTGAAGGCATCATCGCGATCGACACTGGTGAGTCGGTGGAGGAAATGCGCAGTGCCTTGGACCACCTGCGCCGAGTCACGACAGAGCCGGTGGTCGCGGTGGTCTATACACATTTTCATTACGTCAACGGCACAATCGCGCTCACAGAGCACGAACCGATCGCCACTATCTGGGGACATGAGCGCATCGCTCAGAATCTTGAGCGTTCCGCGATGGAGATCGCACCTGCTTACAGTCGTGGACTCGTGGAGCAGTTCGGCATCCAGCTACCTGACGAGGGACCTGATGGACTCGTCAACGTGGGATTGGGCTTGGCCTACCGCATGGCCCATCACGCGCCGTCGACGCCCGGCTACGTGCCAGCAGACCATACCTTCGCGGAACCAGTCACGGTAAACCTCGCAGGGCTAAAGATGGTAGTAACGCCGGCACCTTCCGATGCCGACGACTCAGTGACCCTTTGGTTCCCTCATCTCAGCGTCGCTGTTCACAACCTGGTGTGGCCCGCGCTGTTCAACGTATTTGCTATTCGTGGGGAGGAGTATCGCGATCCTCGGGTACTACTCAATGGCCTTGACCACCTCCGTTCCCTCAACGCCGAGCACCTCGTGGCAACCCATGGCCCTCCCTTGTCGGGGGGCCAGGAAATAGCGCGAAGGGTGACCGCGTATCGTGACTCAATCCAGTTTTTGTGGGATCAGACCGTCCGCTGGACAAACCGCGGAGCGACGGGTTCAGAACTCGCGCACCGAATCCATTTGCCGGCGATGTACGACGAGGACTGGCTAACGCAACAGCATTACGGCTTAGCGGAACACCACGTCCGTCAGATCCGGACGGGGCTCTTCGGATTTTTCGACGGCGATGCGGTAGGCCTACTTCCACTTGATACGACCGACGAAGCAGAACGAATGGTCTCAGCAATGGGCGGGGCGGAGCAGGTGAGGACGCTCTGCATCGAGGCACTCGCCGGAACCGATAACGATCTCCGTTGGGCTCTGTCACTAGCTGGCCGTCTCTCACACCGGCCGGGTGCGACGGAACAAGATCAACGCCTGCTCGCTGACGCTCTTCGGACCGTGGCTCGGCGCACGACCTCAGCAAATGTTCGCAACTGGTGCCTCACAAGAGCTCTCGATCTTGATGGCAGCATCGACGTGTCGCGGTGGAGAACGCATCGATTTGGTCGACGACAGGTAGCACGGTGGTCTGTTGAGGCCGCGGTATCTGTGCTCCGGGTTCTCGTTGAACCCGATCGGCTTACCGGTGTCGATTTACATCTGGCTGTGATACTTGACGGTGAACGCACGGGTATCCACTTTCGTAACCACATCGCTTGCCCAACCGACGGACGTGATGCCGAGGCGACGCTTACGGGACGCAGAGAAGTTTGGGACCAGATCCTCACCGGTTCGAGCGACGTTCGTAACGCTGTGGACTCAGGCGATTTGTCAATCGAGGGCGACACGGCACGGGTGTCGCAGGCGCTCGCGGCGATTGACCACCCGGGGTTTGAATGACCGAAGGTTTACCAAGACCGTCAGAGCCGTTTACTGGGCACATTGCGCGGTTGCTCGGCGACTCCGAACCACGCCGACTCCGTCCCTCCTTTGGTCCCTCTGAGACTCCAAACGTGTTGCTCATCATGCTCGACGATGTGGGCTTCGGCTCGTTTGCTTCTTTTGGCGGACCAGTTCAGGCCCCCGCGTTTCAAGGGGTTGCCGACCGGGGACTGCTGTACAACCAATTTCACACCACAGCCTTATGTTCACCGACACGAGCGGCCCTGCTTACCGGGCGGCACCACCACACCGTCCACATGGGAGGAATTACCGAGATCGCCAACTCGTTCCCCGGCTACGACTCGGCAATACCAACAGAGGCTGCAACCGTCGCCCAGATACTCCAGATGTCGGGGTACGCAACCTCGTGCTTCGGTAAGTGGCATTTGACACCATCGTGGGAGCAGGGTCCCGCTGGTCCCTTCAACCGCTGGCCAACCGGAATGGGGTTCGACCACTTTTACGGGATCATTGGGGCTGAAGCATCACAATGGGAACCAGCTGTCTATGACCAAACCACACCAGTTTCACCGCACGTCGGGAGACCCGGCTACCACCTCACCGAAGACTTGGCGGACCAGGCGGTCACTTGGATCGAACGCCACCGGGTTTCGGCGCCTGATCGTCCGTGGTTCTGCTACTTCTCAACCCCAGCGGTGCACGCCCCCCATCATGCTCCTAGTGAATGGATCGAGCAGTTCCGGGGAGAGTTCGACAGCGGGTGGGATGATCTCCGGATTCGAATCCACGAGGAACAACTCCGCTTGGGCGTGATTCCAGCAAATACTGCTCTTACCCCAAGGCCCGACGAAATCCCGGCGTGGACGGAGTACCCGGAGCGCTACCAGCCAGTGGCGGCTCGACTAATGGAATGTTTCGCTGGTTTTCTCGCTCATACCGATCACCACATTGGTCGGGTGATTGATGCCTCCAGAAGGGAGGGACGTGAAACCGTAATCATTTATCTCTCCGGCGATAACGGTGCCTCTGCGGAGGGCACCATCCACGGAGCTTGGAGCGCTCCATCCTTCCAGAACGGGGTACATGAAGACCCTGAATGGCTGCTGGAGCACATGGATGATTTCGGCAGCGCTAAGTGTGAAAATCACTTCAACGTCGGTTGGGCGTGGGCCCTCGATTCCCCGTTCCAGTGGATGAAACAGGTTGCTTCGCACTTTGGGGGGACAAGAAACGGACTCGCTATCGAATGGCCGG
>PBHE01000033.1 GCA_002719335.1 Acidimicrobiaceae bacterium | reverse complement strand
GCGTGAAGGGTTCATCGCAGTATCGGAACTAGTTGGAATAAGAACCCAACAGTCGGACCTAGAGCTCAGTGGTTTATCCCTATGACCAACTTGACTATCTAGGTATTCGTTGCTTTTTATTTGATTGGTTCGCGTTTCTGCGGCGCACAGTTCCGCCGTCGGCTCACGGACACCACTTTTCTCTTTTGAGTCGCGCCGCGTCTAAGACAACCACCCATTTGGGGGCTCGTGACTCGCAAACACATGCAGACAAGATTGTGACGGTCACTTTCCTTGGGCTGCCCCCCAAGTCAAAGGGCACCATGACCACTCAACCCAAGCACTTACCGAGGGTTGGAAAAGTTACAAAAAAGTCACAGGAAATCCGTGGCTGCGAGACGCATGCCCACTAATTTTCCGGACGTGGCTCGTCCCCTTGGTGGCCCTGATAGTCGGATGCCAACTGGTGCTCGAGCGACGCTTGTAGTCGGTTTGATTTATCTGTTCCTCGTTGGTGTTTCTTCGCTTGAGGCGGGCATCAAAATCATGGGTGCCGATACTCAAGAACGCCTGTTCTCAGCGGTCAGTAATCCGATTGCTGGACTATGCGTCGGAATATTAGGAACGGTGCTCGTTCAGTCGTCTTCAGCGAGCACGTCAGTGATTGTAGGTCTCGTTGCATCTGGTGCACTTGGCGTAGATCAAGCAGTTCCCATGATCATGGGCGCCAACATCGGTACCACTGTCACTAACACTCTTGTTTCTTTGGGGCACGTCCGTCAATCGGCGGAATTCAGACGTGCTTTCGCCGCGGCCACAGTGCACGACTTTTTCAATGTTTTGGCCGTCTTGATCCTTCTGCCCGTCGAATTAATTTTTCGACCAATTTCGGGAATCGCTAAATGGGTCAGTGAACTGCTCGTGGGTTCGGGCGGAACCGAGTGGAAAAGCCCTGTCAAAAAGTGGGTGAAGGAACCTGTCGGGTGGTTGAAAGATCTTTGGGATCAACTCGGTGCGTCGGGCAATGTCAAAGGCGCGCTAATGGTGGGGACAGGCCTCATCATCATTCTACTGGCACTCGCGTTGGTGACGAAAAACATGAGGGCTCTCGTAGCTGATCGAATTGAGCGATCTCTTAACGCAATTCTTGGTAAAGCAGGCGGCCTCGTCGCTCTTGTGGTTGGAATGCTTGTCACCATTGCAGTCCAATCGTCCAGCATTACGACATCAATCTTGATTCCGCTGTCCGCAGCAGGGGTATTGACGTTACGAAATGCTTACCCGGTCACCTTGGGAGCGAACGTCGGGACAACCGTCACTGCTTTACTGGCCGCGTTGGCGGCGTCCAGCCCTGACGCCTTAACGATCGCGTTGACCCACACCACCTTTAACGTCGCGGGCATCTTGCTTCTGTATGTCCTTCCGTTCGCGAGAGAAGTTCCGGTTTCTGCGGCGACCCTTATGGCGGACCTTGCTGTTCGGCGGAGAGTCCTTGCTGTCTGCTACGTCGTAGTCTTATTCATAGTTGCACCTCTCTTAGGTGTAGCCATTCTTCGTTAGGGGGTTTCTTATGGTGCTTTCGTTTTTCCGAGGTGGAGATAGGGGACTTGACCACGTTGTTACTAGATCAGTGGCGATGGTTACCGATGCCCGCCACTCGTTTGACCTTGCCTGCACGGCACTGATGAGTGGCGCAGACCCCGCTTCGATTGCCGACGATGTGCGAGAAACAGATTTACGTATCAACGCAAACGAGCAGCGACTCCGAGGTGAACTGGCCGTACACATCACCGTCCATGGCCCTAATGACATCGGTGAAGTCATCGGACTCATACTTCTGCTGAAAAAGATCGAACGAGTTGGCGACCACGCGAAGAACATTCTTGATCTCGCAGAAAGCGGTGTTTCCTTTGCAGCTGAACCCGATATTGATGAGTTGCTTGAGGAACGGCGGGTCGTTTCGGGGTTCTTTACTGAAGCAAGTGAAATTTTGGCCGAGCACGAAGGAGCACCGGTGAGCTTCCGCGAACGGGTTGACGCCATGGTCTCCCAGATCCAGTCGCGCATCGATGGTTACATGACCTCCAAACAGCCTGCCCACCAAGTCGTCCCCCGAGCGGTATACCACCGGTATCTCAAACGAATCGTCGCCAACTTAAACAGTGCGGTCCTCGCAGCCACTGAGCCAGTCAGAGTTGCGGACAACTCTGACTGAATCGACCAGATTTAGTTTGCTCGGGAGTGCTCGATTCAACTGAGGCCTAGGGTGGCATCGTGGAAGAGCCCGCAGATTTCCCAACTACGGCCTCTGATCCAAGCGCTGGCGGGGTGAGTGGCCACAACTCTTCACCCAAACGCGCCGCCCCCGGGCCGTTCGCTCGTCTAGCGAGAGTGCAACTTGTTTCTGCGGCAGGTGACGCGCTCTTCACGATCGCTCTCGCGGGTTCCCTCTTTTTTAATCTTGACCCTGCCACGGCTCGACCCAAGGTCGCGTTGTACCTCATTTTGACTATCGCCCCGTTTGCAATTGTTGGACCCCTCATCGGGCCACTCATAGACCGATTACGCGGGGGTCGACGCGCAATGGTGATCGCAAGCGGCATGGGGCGAGCTGTTTTGGCGTTTTTGATGATTCGTCACTTGAATTCTCTGCTGCTGTTCCCTGAAGCATTTGGTGCGCTAGTTCTGGGCAAGACCTACCACGTCGCGAAAAGCGCGATTGTGCCCGGCCTAGTGCGTGGTCACGAAGACCTCGTCGAAGCTAACTCCAAATTGGTCTTACTCAGCGGTATCGGTGGAGCGTTAGCTGCAGGCCCAGGACTGCTACTCGGGTTGATCGGATCAGAGTGGGTCTTAGGAATCGCGATGATTGTTTTCTGCTTAGTTGTGCCTCTAGGAGCGCAACTCCCGCGTACCTCCATTGCATCTGAACCTATGCAACAAGACGAACGCAGCGATCTGCGAAGTGGTGGGATCGTTCTCGCTGCTTCGGCCATGGCAGTACTGCGAGGAATGACGGGGTTCACGCTTTTCCTTGTCGCTTTTTGGTTGCGCCGAGAAGATGCTTCCACGATCTGGTTTGGATTAATGGTTGTTTCTAGCGCCGTAGGCGCGTTCATTGGTGCGGTGACTGCTCCGCTGCTTCGCCGGTTTGTGCGCGAAGAATACCTGCTCGGAGGGGTTCTTACGATCGCCGCTGGCGTCGGCGTTTTGGCAACCTTTCCAGGTGATCGCCTAGCCGTCTTGGCGTTTGTCGCCACTGTCGGTCTCGCAGCCGGTCTCGGAAAACTTTCCTTTGACGCAATCGTTCAACGCGACGCACCAACGGTGAATCAAGGCCGTTCTTTCGCCCGATTCGAAACCCGATTCCAACTTTGTTGGGTGATAGGCGCGTTGATCCCAGTTGTGGCTCCCAACGGGGTTTTGCCGCTACGGGCCGGGTTAATCATCCTTGCTCTTTCCAGCGGATCGGCAGCTTTTCTCTATCTTGGTGGGCTTGTCGCGTTAGCACGAGGTAAACGAACCCCTTCTCGCGTAATTGCCGATCAAGTGTGGACCGAAGCCCGATACAACAAACTCAGTCGAGGATTGCCGACATGGGTAAGTCGGTTCTTGCCTAATCCCTCCGACCGAGAGATCGATCAATCTTGATCTAGCTCAGGCAAATCGATCCGAGCTAACCACAAACCAGGAGCGGTGATCTCGTTAGGTGTTGGGAGCGACTTTTCGTCGTTCCATAAACGCATAAGGGCCTCATCGCCGGCTCGCTCAATCACCCCGGCAATAAACCCGTGTCCGCGATCAACGAGCTCGGAGGTGATCTCAACCCCAAACAACTTTTCAACAAACCGATCGCTTCCGCTGGCGGTAACTCGTCGACGACGAAAGACCTCAGTGAGTGACGCGTAAGAACTCAGCAAACCTGTTCCGACTTTTTCAATCACGTGATCGACGTAACCGACAGTGACAGCCAACAATGCTTCGAGTTCGGGAATAACAGCAGCTTGTGCGTCAGACCTCAACGCTCCCAGCAACGTTTCAGGGTTGCCTAGGGCGTTCTGCAAGGTCTGCTGCAACTCCTCGAGATCTCCGCCCCCAATATCCAAATCAGCGAAACGATCTTCAAAAGCGCGAGCATCGGTTTGGAAACCATCAATGTATTTGTTGATCAACCGATTAAATGCTGCCTTCACGTGAGGAACGGAGAGCACCGAATGCATAGCTATTTCATAGATGCATACCCAAAGTTGCACGTCTTCGATAGGAAGCGACCACTCTGTAGAAAATTCTTCGACATTGCGGACCAGAATCAAGATTTGGTGATCAGGTCGAGGTATAGGAAGCGCGTAGTTACCGAATGCTTTAGTAGACAGATGGCCTGCCATCGAACCCGCGCTCATTGCCATCATCATCGGGTTAAGTGCCCGCATTAGGCCATCGAGAATTTGAGCTTCAGCAGCGGCTAACTCAGCCGGAAGCGTTCCGGTCGCGAGTCGTTCGGCCAGACGGTCCATTAGCGGGCGGTATGCGTCTAAAGCCGCCCACGCCCACTGCGCTCTCGTGGCAGGCACCACGGCAGCGGGTTGACCCGAAACGCCAGGTTCAAGTGACGTGACATTAGCAACATGCAACTCCGCAACACGCGCCAATTCGACGAGCCGAACCCTTTGAATCGGGTCTACGTTGGGTTCAGACACCCCCTCAGTTGCTATTTGTTGGGCGAATTGGCGAGCCACGTCCCAAGCGATTGGACCTTGTCCTTTGAAGAGCTTGCCGAGATCACCTAAGAACGGGAGTCCGCCGAAGGGATCGTCTTTTTCAAAAGGATCGTCACTACCCACATCTGCATGGTAGGCCGGTGCCTGTGCAGCTTCACCTCAGCCCACCCAACAAGCACTCCACGCAAGCGAGAATTAGCAGATGACGACCGTGGCGGTGTCGGGGGCCGAAGGCGCGCTGAGAGATCGGATAACAGAAGCCCTTGAACAAGTTTTTGACCAAGTCGTCAGCTTCGCCTTGGATATCGAGCAGATTGCTCTCAATGAGGTGGAATGGTTCGTTCACCTTGCATTCTCTGACGACTCAGACCAACGAGAGTTGATTGGGTTACTCGACATTGCCGATAAATGCGATATTTCGCGGTTAGTTCTCGTCTCCAGTGCCATGGTCTACGGTGCTTGGCCGAACAACGCAGTTCCGTTGTCTGAAGACGCGGCTGTTCGCCCGAACCCCGAGTCAGCGTTCGCTGTTCACCAGGCCGATGCGGAACGCACGGCGCTTGACTGGGCTGACAGAGACCCCCAACGGAGAGTGACCATCCTGCGACCAACAGCAGTGGCCTCTCCTACTGCAAGTGGTCTGATCGGTGAAGCGTTACTCGCAGCAGCGCCAATAAGAACCCGTCGAGACGACCCTCCACAACAATTCGTGCACCTGGACGATTTGGCTACGGCCGTGGCAACCGTCGTCCAACTCGAGGAGTCCGGGGTGTTCAACGTTGCCCCAGATGGATGGCTTACCGCTCGCGACGTTCGAGAGCTCCTCGGCGCTCGCCCAATTGTCCGCCTCCCCATTCCCTTGCCTGGTCGACTCGATCGATATGTGGCCCGCCGAGTAGGCCATCAGGCTCCCAAAGGGTTGCTTCCCTATACCCGGTACTCATGGGTGGTCGCGAACGATCGGCTGCGATCCATGGGTTGGGTTCCGCGGTATGGCAACGACCAAGTCTTTGTCGCCGCGGACGCAGGAATGCCTTGGGATTCGATGAATGCCAAACAACGTCAAGCCCTGTCGCTGTTTGTTGGTACTGGGTCACTGATCGGGTTGCTGTACGGAGTGATTTCATGGTTACGGCGAGTCGCCGTACGAGATGATGCTTAACGCAGCTCTCCAACCTCAACTGTGACGGTGAGGAGCTGGTTGTCCCGCCAGACTCTCAGGGTTGCTAGCTTGCCGGGTTCAAGCATCCGAGCACCTACAACTAGCGCTCCCATATCTGGAACAGGCTGCCCGTCAAGTTCCACGATGACATCTCCGGCCTGCACCCCCCCGATATTTGAAGGGCCTGCAGGATCGACAGACTTCACAAGAACACCTGCGGAGTGAGTTGGGGGCAGAAATTTGTCCAGGGCGTCTTGACCCCTAATACCTAAACGTCCATGGCGCGCACGCCCCCACCGGATGATGTCGTTGGCTACTTCACGGGCAATCTCAATTGGCGTGGCGAACCCCAGACCTTCGGCTCCCACCTCGCTAACGGCAATAACCGTTGTTATCCCCACCACGGCCCCTCGAGCGTCGACGAGCGCGCCGCCTGAAGATCCAGGAGAAATTGGGGCGTCCGTCTGGACGAGCTCGTACAACCAATCGCCCTGGGGTGATTGCAACCGGCGGTTGGTTGCGCTGATGACACCCACAGTCACCGTGGGTCCGCCGAGCAAACTAAGAGGTGAACCGATCGCGATCGCTGTTTCACCAGCGCGGAGTTGACCAGCGTTCCCGAGGGTCGCTGGCTTGAATTGGTCGCTGCCTTCGCGCATTGGTTGAAGTACCGCGATATCAGTTCGCGGATCAGCGCCCACCAAATCAACCTGAAACGTTTCGCCCTCGGCTAAAACCATGCGGAAGCTGTCGCCATCCTCGACAACGTGAGCGTTAGTTATGAGGTGACCGTCATCGCGAAAAATGACTCCTGAACCCGAACCGATGACGCGGCCGTATTGTAAAACCTCGATTCGCACCACGCTGGGAGTCACCATGGCCGCAATGTCGGCCACACTCCAAGACCCACCGTCAGTCGCGCGTGTAACCGCGGAAACATTTGATGTTGTGATTTCCCGCTCAATGATCCGCTCCACTACTTGTGGCGAAGGCTGAAATATGAGGCCAACGACTGACGCAGCTACCGCGGCGCCGACAACCACACCAACTAAGCCGACGCCGATAAGCCGCCGGATATTAGAAGACCGATGCCTCGACCCAGCGTCTGGAGCAAGATACTGAACTTCACTTGGGTGCATCCAGATGCGATCGTCTGGATGCAAGGGATATTTGCTGGTGGGGCTTTCCTCAACGCTTGTATCTGGGTCATCGGGGATCTGGGACCAGTCGAACGAACCCATGGATGCAGAACCTGCCGACCCGAATACATCAGAAGTACCCCCCGCACTTCCTTCATCGGAGGGTTCCGCCGGGTCTTGCCCAGGATCATCGGGTCGGTCCACACTCCAAAACGTACCCATGGATCCGCTCTTGTTGTCCGCGCCCTCGCTAGCTCGACAGGGAGGTGCGTCTTTATCGGCGTACCATGACCATGTGCGCGCTCCGCAGAACTCCGATGCTTGGTTGGTTCTCACACCTGATGAACTCTCTGTCGGCGAGTTCTACGACTGGTGTGTTCAACCATCTTGCGGCGCAGTCGTGGTGTTCTCCGGAACAGTTCGTGACCATGCCCAAGGTCGAGAAGGTGTATCCCTTCTCGAATATGAGGCCTACGAGGAGCACGTCGAGCCGCGCTTGGAAGCCATCCTTGCTGAGATGCGCTACGAATGGCCGGACCTATCCAGGGTGGTGTTAGCTCACCGAACTGGAGCGCTCGAACTCGGTGAAAGTTCGGTGGTAGTAGCGGTGTCTTCACCGCATCGCCCTGAAGCGTTCGAAGCCGCGAGGTTCGGTATCGATACTCTTAAAGCCACAATGCCCATCTGGAAGCGCGAAGTTTGGAAAGACGGTGAAGATTGGGCTCTTTCCTCACAGGACATCACTGATGTCAGGTCAATGGATGCGATAGGTGAGGACTCGTTGTGACTCCGTTGGCATTTCTTGGTCTGGCTGCATTGATCACCTTGGTAGGGGTGCTGTTCCTAGCTGTAAGCGGGCGTAAGCGGACACCCTGGAATGCGAGCATTGACGATTTTCGTCAACGCCTAGACGCTCTTGCTCCTCCAACTCATGAGGCGATACGCGCAGTGGACACTGACGAGTCGCGGGGCGACGGGAGGACTTCCGCTGGCACGTGATCTCGCGATTGACCTCGGCACTGCAAACACGTTGGTGTACGAACGTGGACGCGGCATCGTCCTCAACGAGCCGTCAGTTATTGCGATGAACGAGAGAACCGGTGACGTGCTTGCCGTTGGTCGCGAAGCCTGGCAGATGATTGGTCGCACCCCCGCATACATCGTCGCGGTTCGTCCCCTCCGAAAAGGAGCTATCACTGATTTCGACACTACTCAGCGAATGATCCGGCTGATCCTTCAACAAGTGGGCGTAGGCCGATTCGGCAAAACCCGAGTCGTCGTATGTGTGCCATCGGTGATTACGCCAGTTGAGCGTCGCGCCGTTACCGACGCAGCTCGTCGAGCGGGCGCAAGCGATGTTCGACTTATCGATCAGCCGATGGCAGCCGCGATCGGATCTGGTTTGCCGATTCACGAACCCGTAGGGAACATGATCATTGACGTCGGAGGAGGCACCGCCGAAACGGCGATGGTGTCGATGGGAGGAATCGTTTCCCTTAAGGCCATCAGAGTGGGATCGTTCGATTTTGATTCAGCACTGCAGATGTATGTCCGTCGAGTGCACGGTGTCGCAATCGGCGAGAGGACTGCAGAAGAAATCAAAGTGCAAATCGGATCTGCTTGGCCAGGCGAGGACGAATTTGATGCTGAAGTCAAGGGACGCGATCTCACCACTGGTTTGCCGAGAACTTTTATTCTGACGCCAGATCAAGTGAGGTCTGCGTTCGAAGATCCGATTCAAGCAGTCGTTGACTCTGTCATCGACTGTGTCAGTCAAGCGCCCCCCGAACTCTCGCAGGATTTGCTGGTTCATGGCGTTCATCTGGTTGGAGGCGGTGGCTTGCTGAAAGGACTAGATAAGCGTATTGAACACGATGCTGGCGTCCCGGTTCGGATAGTACGCACGCCAATGGAAGCGGTAGTGCTTGGGGCAGGGCGAGCTCTAGACAACTTTGAAACACTTTCATCAACATTCAATACCCATGGCCCCCGTTGGTGAACCCTGCATTCCCCGTAAGGGAAATGTCGGCAGGAATGCTCTAGCTGCCACGTTGGTGTTATTGCTATTTGGTGCGTGTTCCGCAGAAGAAGACGATGTTTCCGGCGTGACCACCCCACAGACACCATCAGTCGAAAGATCAGTCGGTTTTGACGGAGATATTGTCCGACTCGGCGTGATAGCGAACCTGACCGGGCCAGGCGCAACTTTGGACAGGGCACGTCTTACCGGTGTGTCGGCTTATTGGTCCGATGTCAACATGGCCGGCGGACTCGGTGAGCGTTACGCGGTTGAATTGGTGATTGTCGATCACCGCGGCGACCCTCAAATTGCTGCGGAAGCGATTCCTGAACTTCTTGACCAGGTGGTCGCTCTTGCCTTCGTAAACGAAACGGCGATGGGGGCGGTGCACCCCTTCTTAGCTGCCGATCAAGTTTTAGGGGTAGCTCCCACTTCCACTATGGACTGGGAATCTGACCCGAGGTTCTTGACGCACTCACCTCCGGTGGAAGCAATAGTGCTTGCTCTGTTCGAACGTTCCCCATCTAGGAGATGGTGCGTGGTCACTGATGGTTCACCGCTGGGTGTGAGCATCGAAGCGGTAGCTTCTGAAGCAGCGCGCTTGGCTGGGGCGCAACGCGTGACCTTGATCGACGTCTCCGAGGATTTGATGGTTGCAGTTTCTGCGGCCGCATGTGCGAAAGTTCTTATCGAAACCGCCGACCAACTTCAACAAAGGGTGTTGGACTCTCTGCCTGCCGGTCGGACCGTCTTTCGACAAGCGGCAGTAACGGACCCCGGAACTCATCGAGACGATATTGAGTTTGCGTACATTGATTCTGGGCCAGCGTGGAGCGTCGATTCATCAACTGGAATGCGGCAGTTTCTCGCGGCGCTGTTACGGCACGCGCCCGACACGGAACCCGACACAAGGATCCGAGAAGGGTACGTATCACAACTTCGGTTGCATGCACTTCTTAATCAAGCGGTAAGTCTCGGCGATTTGCGACGCTCCAACTTGTTTTCGTTAGGGCAATCTCACCAACTCATCGATATGTCGGGTCTGGCTGAAAACGTTGATATGTCCGCCGAGCCACAGATCTTTCCGCGTTCTGCAATGGTGTGGGCTGAGAGTCAAGACAATGATCAGATTGAAGCGGACGCAAGAGGTTGGAGTCCCACAGAGCTATTGCGCCCAGAGAAGTTCTCGGTGTTAGCTTCTGAACTGAGCAACTAATCAGTCGCTCACGACCCCAAGAAGTTCGCTTGCCACTGCCCTAACTTGGCGGTCCTTGTCTATTAACGCGGCTTCGACCGCCTGCTGAGCTTCGGGTTCCTCAAATTGGAAAAGCCCGAGCACTGCACGGCGCCGAATCTGTGCACGGTCGCTCATGGCGTTGAGGAGACAGATAAGAATCGCTGGACGATCAGCTCCTTCCGTTGCGGCGAGAGCGCCCAGCGCAGCGACAGCGCTTTCCCTACACAAGTCATCTAAATGTTCGCTTGCCATTTTGGCGAGTTCATTCACGGCCGCGATTTCTTCGCGTTCGCCCAGAGAGAACGCAGCCATGTCAGCGACAGACGCGTCCGGATCTTGCAGGTAGGAATCAATTTTCACTTCCGGCCTTTGCGCTGCTATTTCTACAGCGCGTCTACGAACCGAAACATTTGAGTCATCCAGGGCCACCCGCAACTCACCGGCTGTTAACCCCTTGAGGCGCTCTAAAGCACCCAGTGCTATTCGTCGGGTGGTTGCGTCAGGATCAACCAACAAGTCTCTTGCTCGTGACGCTTCACCCCGATGACCCGCTAAAGCAGCATTGATTCGGCGAACGCGGATGTCGTCTTCGGTCAACTGATCGCCGCCTGTAGCACTAGCGCCGCGACGATTGCCATTACGCCAACCATAAGAGTGATGACTACACCACCCAAGATAGAGAAAGCTCCAAGACCAAGTAATGCAATAAGTTTTCGCCACAACGAGGCGCCCCGGTACACCCGTGTAGGGAGAATTCGGCGCGGATCGTTCAATTTGTGGTTGTGTTCGCCGAGTGAACTGACTTCAGATTCTTGGGGCTCTCGCATATGAATGTCAGGCGAAATTCGGTAATGGGGGGGTGGTTCAAGCGGTGCCGTGGAATCAGAGTCGTCTTCTGGTTGGTTCATTAATTTCATCCGAGCCGCGTGTGGTCGTTGGGGTCCAGCGTGGCACGCTTATAAACGATGTCCGAGCCACCAACGAACGAGAATACTTCCGTCCCCCCGACGGAGCCGTTCAACGTTCGTCGATCGCCCACTTGGGCTGTGGTCGCGGCGACCGTTATCTGTCTCGGGCTGGTTGGGTTGCTGGTCCTCGATCAGGTGACCGTCACCTCAAAGGTGCTTACTAGTCCAGGCACCACTCGCGATATAGCGCCGATGCTGGTCCTAGACAAAGCGATGACTTATAGCGCCGATGGCGAGATCCGTATGGTTACTGTTCAGTCAAACCTTGAGCCTTCGTTACTTGAACTGCTTGGAGGATGGCTCGACGATTCGATCGAAATTTCGGATCGCCATGAGGTGCTTGGAGATCGCACGATTGAGCAGAACCGAACGCTTGGGCAAGAACAAATGGCCCGAAGCCTCGATGTCGCCGTTCGGGTTGCTCTTGAACGACTCGGATACGAAGTCATTTCCGAAGCGGGAGCTCTCGTAATCCAAATTTTGCCTGATACCCCAGCGTCAGCCGCACTAGATAGTGGTGATGTCATTATCGAAGCCGACGATCAAGCGGTCCGAAATGCGAGAGACCTCGGTGAGATTGTCCGGAGTCGATTGCCCGGTGACCTTTTCTCGTTTTCAGTACTTCAGCTAGATGGAACAATTCGCTATGAGACGGTGGTGCTCTCTGAAAAAAATGGCAACGCCTTTCTCGGTGTGAGTATCGGCACCTACGTCGAAATGGGCGAGCTGCCGTTTGAGATCAACTTTTTGAGTGAGCGGGTAGGCGGCCCGTCAGCGGGACTTGGTCTGACGTTGGCTTTGCTTGAGACGATGCTCCCGGGGGAATTGGTACCAGGGCTTCGAGTGGTCGCAACTGGCACTGTCGACCCACTCGGAAATGTCGGCCCGGTGGGTGGGATGGAACAAAAGAGTCACGCGGTGATGCGTAGCGGAGCAGATCTTTTCGTTGTTCCTTCTAGCCAGGCCGAACAAGCACAGTCGGTCTTGGGAGAAATGGTTGACGTTGTCGCGGTAGATACTGTGGACGACGCTCTTCAGATACTTCGTTCACTCGGCGGAGATCTCTCTGGTATCGGTTCGGCAAGCCAGTAAAGAACAAAATGTTTTAGGCGGACCATCCGCGTGCCCCGAGGAGCGATCTGTACTCTCGATCATCATGGTTCAGCACGCCCGAGGGGCGTCCGAGATTGATCCAGATTCGGTTACAAACGCTGAATTCAGTCACGCTTTCCGTGGCTATTCCGTTGAAGAAGTGCGAGGGTTCTTAGAACACGTCGGTCAAGAGTTGAGTCGCCTGCGGCGCGAGTTATCCGCCGCTCATTCTGTCCAGGCAGTGATGTCGGCCGACAACGAATCTTCTGCGACTATCACGAACAAGCCCCCTATGGGTTCACCGACTGACGTTCGCCCCGGCACCGTTATAGATCTTCAAGCACACCGACTGACTCTCGAAAGAGACGATTTGCGGACCGATATAGATCCCGAACTCCCCCTAGATGACCAAATTGACGCTCGCCGAACGGCGGAACGGCAACGGACTTTTTCTCAAGACCTCGGTCGCCAAGCCGTCGTCCCCTTTCAACCCGCGACATCGCCGCGACGCAGAGCAGCCATTGATGAACTGTTCGCTCGTTTAGGAGAGCCACAACCCGACGACGTGCAGTGGGCGAGAGAAGTCCTCATCCGCACGGGGGAAATTCCCGTCATTACACAGTCACCGTATTCTTCGCTTCACGGAGAAGCGGAAACGATTGTGGATCACCATGATCGCCTACGAAGCACGGTGGGTGAACTCGCGCGTCCCGCCGTGGTTCAGCTAAAGCAAAATATGGCGACGCGACTGGAGTTGCTTCTCCCGGAACTAAAACTCGTTTCCGCGAACAAGGTCGAATTGTCACAACTTGTGCCCAGCGCCATGGACGACGAACTCGTAGAAGGCTTGGTGTCATTCGTTGCCGCGGCCGCAAAATACGGAGCGAGCGGAACGAAAGTGAACGTCAATGGTTTACCCGAAAAGGCAGCTAGGTCTGTAGGCGATTGGCTGCGAGAACGCCTCGTCGCTCACCTTGACGACGAAGTAGCGATCGAAGTTCGACTTCGAGCTGTCTACCGCGAATGGAAGAAAACAGCAGTAGATCTAATGGCCACCGACGCGATAACCACAGCGTTCGCACTCGGCCTCTACGCCACCATTCCCTCTGACGCACCCGTGAGGTGGCAAACCCCCACAGAAGGGTGCTGCGGCACTGCTTGTCACGACAATGCGTTAGCCGGAACCCGACCTAAGGACCAAAAGTTTCCCTCTGGTCACCAATTGCCCCCACTGGGCCCGGGCTGTCGAAGTCTGGTCGTGCCCGCCGGCTAGTAACCTTCGAGATATGCGACCACCTGAACAAATGAAGTCACGTCGTCGACGTACCAACCGCGGGCGGATACTCCTCGGCGTTGGCGGCCTTGCAGTCTTTCTGTTCTTCACGTCTATACGAGGTCTAGCGGGTTTTTGGACTGATTACCTTTGGTTTGACAGCCTCACAATGTCTTCGGTGTGGACTTCGATGCTCTGGGCGAAGATCGGGCTGGGGCTTTTATTTACTGCTGTATTTTTTGTCGCTCTGTGGGCGAACCTGTTCCTAGCTGATCGACTTGCGCCGAAGATTCGACCGCCCGGCCCTGAAGACGAACTGGCCCGACGATGGCAACAGTTCATGGGAAGACGGGTGATCCTGGTGCGGAGCGTGATCTCGCTCCTTTTCGCGTTGATGGTCGGCGCTGGGGTTTCGTCGCAATGGCAAAGCTGGCTGTTTTTTACGAACCGTGTTGACTTTGGAATCATTGACCAACAATTCGGTCGTGACGTTGGGTTCTACGTTTTCCAGCTTCCGTTCCTGACCTTTGTTGTTAGTTGGGCTTTCGCCGCCATCCTGGTGATCTTTGTCGTGACGACAATTCAGCATTTCTTGAACGGAGGTATCCGCGTCCAAGGTCAGGCTGGATCAAGGGTCACACCGCAAGTGAAAGCGCACCTGTCGCTGTTGCTGGGACTTCTGGCCCTCGCCAAAGGGGTCGGCTACTACCTAGATCGTTTCGAGTTAACTCTCTCCTCACGCGGTTTCGTCGACGGCGCAACTTATACCGATGTCAAAGCTCAAATGCCCGCCTTGCAGCTATTGATGATCGTCAGTGTCTTCTGTTTTGGATTACTGGTGTTCAACATTTGGCGCCGAGGATTCACCTACCCAATTATTGCTGTCGGCTTGTGGGCGCTTGTCGCCACCCTCGCGGGGACCATCTACCCAGCTTTGGTGCAACGCTTTCAAGTCGAGCCGTCAGAATCGACGAAAGAGGCCATCTACATAGAGCGAAATATCGAAATGACGCGCATTGCTATGGGACTCGATCAAGTGATGTTGCAAGATTTCAACTATAAACCCACCCTTACTCCAAAGGACATAGACGAAAATCTTGCCACCGTTCGAAATGTCCGACTCCTCGACCCGGCAGTGATGCGTGACACCTTCCAGCAGACCCAGGGCATCAAAAGCTTTTACGACTTCAGAGACATTGATGTTGACCGATACGAGATCGACGGTCGAACAACTCAGGTTGTCCTCGCTGCAAGAGAACTAAAACAAACCGACCTTCCGAACACTTCATGGGAATCGGAACATATCGCCTTCACGCATGGCTACGGCATAGCCGCCGCTCCCGCGAACGCCATCGATGCAAATGGCCGTCCCGCCTACGCATTGGCAGACATCCCCGTCACAGCGAACGACGGTGCCGCGGCTTTGGAAATTGACTCGCCCGGACTTTACGTAGGTGAAGGTCTAAAGGGTTATGCACTCGTCGGTGCCGCGCGCGATGAGATGGACTTTCAAGACGATGATGACCGGACAGAAGTCACGAGGTATGACGGCGCTGATGGTGTCGGAATTGGATCTCTTGCTAGGAAGCTCGCCTATGCTCTTCGCTTCGCCGAGCCAAACCTGGTGGTTTCCGGTGAAGTTGGCCCCGAAACTCGCATCCTCTACAAGCGCGACGTTGTTGACCGAGCTAAGACCCTCGCCCCATTCTTAAAATTTGATCAAGACCCTTACCCCGCCGTTGTCGAAGGCAGGGTGATGTGGATACTTGACGCCTATACGTCCACCGACATGTTCCCGTATGCACAGAGAGTTAATCCTCGAGCCGTCCGATCAGGTGACCTACGATCGTCGCTTAATTACGTGCGAAACTCGGTCAAAGTGGTGATTGACGCGTATGACGGAGCGCCAACTTTCTACATAGTCGACGACGATGACCCCCTGGCGCAGTCCTACCGTCAACAGTTCCCTCAGCTGTTTAGCGACACACCGCCCCCTCTAGAAATCGCTAAGCATTTTCGATATCCGGAAGATCTCTTTCGGATCCAAACTGACATGTGGGGCCGCTACCGCATTAACGACCCAGCAGAGTTTTATGATGCCGCTGGAGCCTGGAGCATTGCCCAGGATCCAGGGAATTCGATTGGGCTGACTGCGGTTGAATCAGTAATAGATGCTGCTGGCAACGTCATCAGTAGCTCAGAGGTTCGGGTAGCTCCGCAATATCTACTTATGCGTTTGCCGGGTGCCGAGGACGAATCATTCGTAATTTTCAGACCCTTCGTACCCTTCTCTGATGACGACTCACGTAAAAACCTCAAAGGTTTCATGGTCGTCCACAATGACCCGGAACGGTACGGCGAGATCGAGGTGTACGAGATCAGATCCTCCACGCCAGTTGATGGACCTGCATTGTTCAACTCCAACATCCAAACCGAGGAAGAAATCTCAGAACGGCTCACCCTCCTAAACCAAAACGGCTCCACAGTTGTGCCAGGTAACCTTCTCCTTATTCCCGTCGGGAATTCCCTTTTGTATGTCCGGCCGCTGTTCATAGAAGCCACCGGTACGACTGCGGTGCCTGAACTTCAACTCGTGATTGTTGGAGTAGGCCCAGAAGTCGTTATCGCAGACAGTTTTGAATCAGCGCTTGCCAAGGCGATCCCTGGACTCAATATTGACCTCAAGTCAGGATTGGTGGAACAAGATCCGAGCGTCGCTTCAGGGGATCAAGACGACGATAGCGACCGCTCTGACGCGGACTCAGAAAGCGGCGACCCCGAAGCCGACGACGAGTCCGGTGATGTTTCTATTGAGGAATTGTTGGCACTCTCGCGAGCGGCATTTGAACGTGCCGATGCGGCGCTTCGGACAGGTGACCTCGCTGGTTATCAGCAATGGGTAGACACCGCTGCCGGGTACATTGCCAAAGCACAGAAATTGCTTACTCAGTCGTCCTTAGACGACAGTGACGCGGCTTAACACTGTGCCAGAAACGATCTCTACAGCTACAGGAGACATTCAGGCCCCTGAGCGAGTGCTCGTCGTAGTCGCGCACCCCGATGATGTTGATTTCGGCACTGCGGGCACTATGGCCGCACTGGTTAACGCGGGATCACATGTCTCGTATTGCTTAGTGACCAGCGGCGAGGCCGGCGACGATGACGTGACGCTGAGCTCCGAGGCCCTTACAGCTCTTCGTCAAGATGAACAACACGCGGCCGCCGCAGCAGTAGGGGTTGAAGAGGTTCACTGGCTAGGTCACCCAGATGGGCGAGTGATGAACGATCTTGAGCTTCGGCGCGACCTTTGCCGGGTGATCCGAATTGTTCGACCCGATCTTGTAGTGACCCAGTCGACGACAGTGAACTGGGATCGAATCTATGGGTCACATCCCGATCATTTAGCCACGGCATGGGCGACAATGGCCGCTGTGTACCCAGATGCGCGGAACCCGCGCTCCCACCCCGAACTTCTCAGAGACGGGCACGCACCTCACAGTGTTTCCCAGGTATGGATGATGTCGACGGCGGCGCCGGAAGGGACCATGATCCATGTGGACATCACCGATACCTTTGAGCAGAAGATAAAGGCTTTGCGGTGCCATTCCAGCCAAACGGATCGCATTGAGGAATTAGAGGAATTGTTGCGTGAATGGGCGTCGGGTGTGGCGTCAACAGCGAACATGGCAAAGGGTCGACTCGCTGAAGGCTTCCGGGTCATCGCTACCGACTGAAGACAAATGATGGCGGGGGGCAGGGCACTATGAGCGACGAACACCTGATTGATTCGCCGCGTGCATGGCTTACCGTTGTGGCCACCTTCTTCTCGTCGGCGGTCACTCTCGGCTGTGTCTACAGTTTCGGAGCCTTCTTTCAGTCCATGGCTGACGACTTCGGAACCGGAAAAGGTTCTACCGCGGTAATTTTTGGGCTGACAACGTTTTCGTTTTTTTGGCTGAGTCTGATTACCAGCCGGCTTTCGGATCGCTTCGGTCCGCGCCCTGTGTTGGGCCTTGGAGCTGTCGCTCTTTTTGTAGGACTCTGGGCTACCAGCAACGTGAATTCGATCGGTGTTGGTTACGTCACCTTCGGAGTTGGAGCAGGCATTGCAGCGGCGTGTGCCTATATCCCTATGCTCGCGCATGTTGGAGGCTGGTTCGAAAAGTGGCGTGCCACGGCGGTGGGTATCTCCGTAGCCGGAATAGGTGTCGGCACACTGGTCATGAGTCCGCTATCTGCCCGTCTCATTGACTTGTATGGATGGAGAAGCACTTACCGCATCTTTGGCACGGTCGGACCACTTGTTCTGGTGGTATGCACCATGATGATGGCGCGTGCCCCAGGAGCAGCTGGCGCTGCTCCATCAAGAATCCGAGAGGCTTTCAGATCTCGGACTTTTCGCAAACTATGGCTAGCGGGTCTTTCGTCGGGTATGGCGCTATTCGTTCCCTTCGTGTTCGCTGTTCCCTACGCGAAGGAACGAGGTGTTTCGTCTGTCGCTGCAGCCGCCTTGGTGGGCGTACTGGGTGGGTCCAGTGTGCTGTCACGAATTGGTTTCAGCTGGCTCACGAACCATTTCGGCACCTTTCGAGTCTTCAGATTCGGGGTGGCGTTGTGTCCGCTGGCATTCGTTATATGGCTATTAGCCGGTTCCTCATTCGTTACTTTGGTTGTGTTTATGGCGGTATTAGGGGTCGGCTACGGCTCTTTTGTGGCGGTGAGCCCTCTAGTTCTCGCTGACTTGTTTGGAGTAGTTGGCTTGGGTTCATTGATGGGAATTTTCTACACATCTCAAGGCTTAGGCGCGTTGATTGGCACCCCGATCGCGGGGAGATTGATTGACGTGTATGGCGGCTACACAATCCCCCTCCTAGTGGCCTTAGGTTTCGGCGTAATTTCATTTCTGCTGTTATCACTTATTCCGACTACACCCTCAGGAAACCTTGCCGTCGTCGGATCACATCAAGCCGGTGTACTAGCACCAACCGGGGGCGTTGGGTCTGCGCTGCGTTCGTTTGATGACACGCTGTTGGAGTTGGAAGACTGGGTTGATCGGTAATGGC
>PBHE01000032.1 GCA_002719335.1 Acidimicrobiaceae bacterium | reverse complement strand
TGACCTCATTAGTGAGCGTTGGAGCTGCCGGATCGTGACGAACTGGCAAGTACTCCGACACTACGTCCGGGTTGTTATCGGCGTAGAACTCGAAGCCCTTCTCATAGGCCAGACCGAAGTCATTGTCCATGACCAAGCCAGCGACCTTCACAGGAAGCTCGTCAGCCAGGTTGGTCTTAATCCAGGTACCCCACAACATTGCTTCAGTGAGGTAGGACATCTGGTTGCTGACAGTCCATGGATGGTTGACAGGGTCGCCCCATGCTGGGTGGCCTGATGCGTAATACAGATGCGGCACGCACTCTTCGTTGATCTTGTCGTAGACCGCTAGACCGTTCGGGGACCCCAGCCCGTGAAGGGCGAAGATGTTTGCCGACTCGATCAGTTCGTCAACGAATTCAATGGTCTGAGCTGCGACGTAACCGTCGTCCTTGATGATCATCTTGAGCTTACGACCACCGATGCCACCTTCATTTTCGTTGATCCAATTCCAGTAGTTCTCCCAACCCACGGAAATGTTTCCGTAGGCGGCAAGGTTGCCTGACTGGACTGTGGTCTGACCCACACGAAGTTCATCGTCAAGGAGGCCAGTAGTGTTCGACCAGTCTCCTGGACAGTCATTTAGGTCGATCCTGAAGCCCTCAGGGCCCTTTAAGACGTTGTCGTCGTTAATGCCCCACTCTCCAGCGTCCATCTTGGCGGTGATCTTGTCAACGATCACCTGCCGGGTATGCGCGGCATCTGCCCAAACTCCGTCAAGGGTCGAACGATCTGGAACGTAGGCGTCAGCGTCAGCTTCTTCCTCTTCAGCATCGTCATCATCACCGGCGACGGCTTTTTCGACGTCTTCCTGTGAAAGGCCACCCTTGTCCTCTTCAACTTCGTCAGCTTCGTCGCTGTCGCTGCTGTCGCTGCTGTCGCTGCTAGAAGCGGCAGCGGTATCAGAGTCGCTGCTACTCGAAGAGTCGTCATCGCTATCGCTGCCGCCGCATGCTGCGGCGACCATGGCGAAAGTAAACAACACAGCCAGCAAACGCAAGATCTTGCGTCTGAATCCCATAAATTCTCTCCCTCGGGTCACAATCCTGAGGAACTCATGGTGAGTTCACTCATTAAACGATTCTTGAATCGTTCGCCACACCGTAGTGGGCCGACGGGTCGACTTCGAATTCGGTCGCGTTTCGTAACAAACCACGCACGTAACGTTGGTTTTAAAGGAGAAATAGGACGTCTTATAGAGGCTTTTCTTAACAATCCAGGCACCGAAAGACTGATTTGGCTGCGAAAAGGGAGGACCGGTGGGCCGAAGCCCAGCGGTCCTTACCTTGGCTAAACGTGAGTGTTCAGAGAACGCTCACATATGTGACTAACTAATTATCGGCAGCCACCGGTGGCTGTGTCCCACGCACAAGGCGCTCGAAGAGTAATCAGAACCGACTATTTAGATCACTTGTCTCTAAATCGCAAAGGACATGTCTGGGACGTAAGTTGGGTAAATGGACTGGGGAGTGCATTTACCGCATCTAGGAAAAAACGTCGGGCGAAATTCGTTAATTGAGTTCGCGCAAACGGCGGAAAGGCTCGGTGTTCATTCGGCATGGACCAGCGATCACGTGTGTTGGCCAGCGGAGTTCAAGTCGAAATATCCCTACAGCAGTGACGGCTCTTTCCCGGCTCCGGCTGGTCTTGGTTGGCTTGATCCGATCGGCACTCTGCTTTTTGTTGCCGGCTGCACTGATCAGATCCGGTTGGGGTTCACGGTTCTGATCCTTCCTTATCGACCTCCGGTGGCGACTGCGAAACAACTTGCGACCATTGATGTCGTCTCCGAAGGAAGGCTGATCTTGGGAGTCGGAGTCGGGTGGATGCGTGAAGAAGCCGAAGTTCTTGGTATGCCTTGGGATAATCGCGGACGCCGATCCGACGAACAGTTGGAAATTTTCGAGGCACTGTTCCGAGAGGAAGCCCCTTCATATGACGGCAACTATTACTCGTTCCCACAGGTTCGTTTTGAGCCCAAACCGATCCAACAGCCGCTACCTGTGTGGGTCGGAGGTAACAGTCAGGCAGCCTTTAGACGCACTGCCCGTTTCGGCCATGCTTTTCATGCCGCATTTGAGCCGTTGGATGTTGTGAAAAGAGAATGGGCTCAAGTTCGCGAAGCGTGCGAGGCGATCGGTCGAGATCCTGACGAACTGGATTTATCGCTTCGCATGTTTTTGGATCCCGACAGGATGATGGAGCCTGCGAAGTCAATCGGCGGATCCGTAGATCAAATGGTTGAAACCATCGGGCTCGTCGAAGAAGTAGGGATCACGCATGTTCTTCTGGATCCGGTCGCCAGAGGTGGATTCAATGGTCGGCTGGATGCATTAGGTGACTTTATGAGCGATGTTGCATCGCAGGTCAGCTGAACCGCTCATGGATATTGATTTTTGCCGGATAGACAGATGGCTGTGGGCAGTTCGCGTTTTTCGTAGCCGGTCAAGCTCAAAAAAAGCTTGTCTTAGCGGAGCGGTCCACGTTAACGGTGACTCAGCGAAGCCTGCCGCCAAAGTGAGGGTCGGAGATCGCGTCGCAGTTCGAGTGAACGGTTACAAACGAGAACTTGAGGTGAAAAAGCTTCTCGCTAAGCGGGTCGGTGCCCCTCTCGCCCCAGAGTGTTACCACGACCACACTCCCCTGCGGCAATCAACCCCTTCATCGAGTTCAGGTGCCCAAGTCGCAAAGCGCGATCGCGGCTCGGGACGGCCAACGAAGCGAGATAGACGTCGCATAGACAGACTCCGGAGAACATGACAACCCCCCGTCCAGCCTCACAGCAGGTACCTTGCCAGCGGTGAACCTTCCTCTACCAGTCGTTCTCGCTCACGCTCGCTTAGCAATGGACACAGTGAACTTCTCTGATGTGGAAGTCCCCGCGTCGGCGTCAGTGGCTTACGACGCTCAAGAACAACTTATTGGACTTGTTGACTCGACACTTGTTGGATGGAAAGTGGGCGCGACCAGCCCAGCGAGCCAAGCGAAGCTGGGTGTGAAGGCACCCATTTGTGGGCCGGTCTTCCAACGCACTCTTGTCGAGTCGGAAACCGACATTGCTCTGTCCAACTTTCATCACCAACCGGGGTTGGAATCCGAGTTCGCCTTCACTATCGAAGTGACCATCCGACCTGGTGGCGCGACGATGAACGCCAAGACAGCACGAGAAATTGTTTCGACCATTCATCCAGCGATCGAACTTGTTTGCTCGCGGTTTGACCGTAACTTCGAGGTGGACCCAGCGTTACTTGTAGCCGACGGTGCCCTTCACGCAGCTTTGGTACTCGGACCCGGTACCGACCCAAACAAAGTTGAGAACTTGAGCGCCCATCAACTTCGCACTCTTGTCAACAACGAGGAAATCGCGATCGGCAAAGGAAGCGAGGTCTTAGGGGATCCTTACGAATCATTAGCTTGGCTGTGTAATCACTTGAACCGTCGAAAATTGACATTACCAGCCGGAAGCATCGTGACTACCGGAGCTGTAACTGGGTTACACCCCACGAATGCTGGCCGACTTCTCACGACACACGGCGGGGTCCTCGGTTCAGCGAGTCTGAACTTGGTGGGATAGACGCATGCCTCCGACACACGGGTCGGAACGGTTTCGAGGTTGGTCGCTTCTCGGACTCTCCACCCTCGCGATTTCTTTCACTCTTCCGGGTCAGACAATCGGCGTTTCGTCGTTCGCTGAACATTTCACTAACGACCTGAACCTCAGCGCAACCACCCTCTCCACGGCGTATCTCATAGGTACCATCGTTGGTTCTCTAACAATGCCCGCCTTCGGCAGATGGATCGACCGCGCAGGCGTGCGGAAAACGATGATCGCCATAGCTACCGCTTTCTCGTTCGCTGTTGCATATATGGGCACCGTGCACCACTTGTGGACGCTGGTTTTCGGTTTTGTCGGTATCCGAATGCTCGGTCAAGGCGCCCTAAGCCTGGTTAGCCAGACCAGCATTGCGCTCTGGTTTGATCAAAAACGCGGGCTCGCTTTCGCTATTTCTATGACCGTGTCGGCGGGTCTGATGTCGCTCGGGCCTCTGGCCCTTACTTCGTTAATCGCCGCGTTCGGTTGGCGGTGGGCGTGGTGCATCGCTGGTGGATGCATTTTCGTGGCGGTAGTGCCGACGGCGTGGCGTTGGATGGAAGATCGCCCTGAGTCATTGGGGCAACTACCCGATGGCCTTCCCTCGGCACTCATCGGATCAGCCAAAAAAGTTGACCACTACACAGTCAAAGAGGCAGTCGTGACGCGGGCGTTTTGGATCATGACTGCGGTGACGGTGGTCTCTTCGGCTTTGCTTACTGGCGTAACGTTCCACCACTTCGCGCTAATGAAAGCAGCCGGTTTGACGACTGCTGAGGCGGCTGCGGTTTTTATTGCTCAAATGGTTGGCACCGTAGTCGCAGGGTTCGTGTGGGCTGGTCTATCCGACCGAATATCTCCGATGGTCCTACTGATCTCCAGTCAAGCTTCGCTAGTTTGCGCTCACCTGGCTTACGCGGAGGCTGGGCCTGGTATCGGTGCTGCGGTTTATGCACTTCTTCTCGGAGTAAACGGCGGATCCATCCGCGCTCTCGCGTCAACCCTTTATCCGAAATGGTTCGGCACTAGGCACATCGGGGCGATCCGGGGAGTAGCGACGGCATTCGGTGTTGGTGCGTCGGCTATTGGTCCCCTGATCGTCGCAGGAGGCTTCCAGATCACGGGAAATTACGTTCACCTGAATTACGCCTTAGCCATTATTCCCGCAGCGGCTATGTTGGCGGCTCTGTTCCTAAGGCCGCCACAAAAAGTTAGGTCAAAGACGTCGCCTCCTGAAACCAATGTTGGATAGCGTCTTTTCGCGTGCTTACTGCAACCGCTCTGGCCAAGACCCACGGCTCTCGGCACCTATTTCGTGACGTCAGCATTCAACTGTCGCCGGGCCGACGGGTAGCTCTGGTCGGCGCCAACGGTGTCGGCAAGACCACGTTGATCGAAATTCTCCTCGGAACTCAGGACCCTGACGCAGGAAATGTTCATCGACCTATCAACCTCTCGATCGGTTATCTGCCCCAGGAACTTGAAGACGAGTTAATCGGCACCGTCCTAGAGGTAACGCTTCAAGGCGCCGCTCAAATCGTGGCTCTTGAACAGCGTCTTCTCGAACTGCAGGAAAAGCTCACCGGGCTCGACGGTGCCGACCAAGATCAGGCGCTGAGCGAATACGGCGAAACTCAGAGCCACTTCGAACAGCTTGGCGGCTACGCGATCGAGTCAGAGGCCCAACGAATATTGGCAGGATTAGGTTTCGATCAAGATTCGGTTCATCGCGATGTTCGCGAATTGTCGGGGGGCTGGCGTATGCGCGTTGCGCTAGCGAAACTTCTCCTCGCGGAACCCGACGTTCTCATTCTCGACGAACCGACGAATCATCTTGATGTTGATTCTGTCGCCTGGCTCGAAGAACAACTTTCGACATGGACAGGGTGCATTCTTTTCGTCAGCCACGACCGAGACTTCATTGATTGTGTCGCAAATCGAGTTGTCGAACTTGATGGTCATTCAAGTCATGAATACGTCGGGGGGTTCTCTGATTTCGTTGCTGGCAGAGAGGCTCGTTTGGCTCAGCTAGAGGCCGCTGCTACACACCAGAACCGAAAGGTGTCTGAAACTGAACGCTTCATCGAACGTTTCCGCTACAAGGCAAGCAAAGCGAGGCAGGTCCAAAGTCGGGTAAAGGCCCTTGAACGCCTCGATCGAATTGAAGTTCCAGATTCAAAACAGTTGAACGCGAAGTTTGAATTCCCACTACCACGAAGGTCTTCAAGAGTCGTCGTTGAATTTGAAGACGCAGCCGCAGGATATGACAACGAAACCGTCCTGAGTGACGTTTCAATTGTCATCGAGAGGGGAAGAAAAGTTGCGCTCGTTGGTCCCAATGGAGCAGGAAAGACAACCCTACTAAGGCTGTTGTTAGGGGAGCTAGACGCGACGCGAGGTAAAGCCCGTCTGGGCAACAAAGTGGATTACGCGAGGTTCGCCCAACATCTGGCAGAAGTCTTCAATGTGCATCGAACAGTTCTTCAAGAATTCAAGGCATCAATCGGAGATCAGGGGGAGAGAAATCTCCGGACGGTTCTCGGAGGGTTTGGGTTCCGAGGTGAGCAAGTCGACCAAAAAATCGCTGACTTGTCGGGCGGGGAGCGCACCAGGCTGGCGCTGGCAATCACGATGGCCAATCCCGTCAACCTTTTAATTCTTGACGAACCAACGAACCATCTTGATCTTCCAAGTTGCGACCGTCTAGAAGACGCGCTGAACGCTTATCCGGGAACCCTGATTCTCGTCACACATGATCGGCATCTAATCCGCAATGTCGCCGACGCCTTAATAGTTGTGCGGGATGGGACGGCCACTTGGCACGAGGGAGTCGACGAACATCTTCTCCGGCCAGTACCAAAGACCGCCGAACCCGGACCCACATCGGTCACTTCCACCAATAAGCACAACGAGGCCCGTGAAGACCGAAGAAATGAAGCGCGTCGAAGAAACCAGATGCACGAAGCGACGAAAGCCTTACGAGGTGAGCTACACCAGGTGGAGCGTGCTTGGGAAAAAGCAGAAGAAGAACTCGCGCAACTCCAAACCCAGCTTGGCGATAGCGCTACCTACGACGACCCGCAACTGGTAAGAGCCCTTGGCGAGCGACACGAAGAGCTAAAAGACAACGCTGCTGACTTGATGGAAATGTATGAGACGATTCAACGCCGGCTGTTCAGAAAACAGGCCGAGTTCGATTAAGTCCTAGAGGCAACTGTTTTCTGGCGCTGAGACAGTCACGTGTTGAACGGTCACTTGATCGTCCAAAGTGACCAGTGCAGCTGTCCCATTTCCGGGGTAGCCCATGGGCGCTCCGGGGTACCACGCCACAACCCCGCCGTGACTGGCATCTGTAGTGACATGCCAATGTCCTAATGCGACATAATCAGCTTCGGTGGCCGCGATTTCCTCATGGGTAATTGGGGAAGACCGATGGGCATCGTCTGCGGTGAGGTTCAAATGACCGTGAGCTGCCACCACGTACCACTTCGTATCGGGGCGTGGCGGTACTGCACCAAGCGGTCGATATTGGGGTTCGTGATCTGCCATTGCTCGTCCCCATACAGTCATGCGGCCCGACGCGAGTACTAGCGACGAGCCACCAAGGCGGTCCAGGAGTTTGACACCCGTTCGTTGAACATCAGTTCGACATCTTTCCCAAAGCGACGTCGTGTCGTGCACATCATGATTCCCTGGTATCACGATCACCGGAACCCCTGGCGCTGTCAGTAGTTCAAGGGTTCGAACAATCGCGTCGTCTGGGAGACGCGCGTGGTCGAACAGGTCGCCGGCGACGATCAAAACATCTGCTCGATGTTCGACCACTGCTGTGGCCAACGCGTAGGCCGGGCATTGGCAGATATGGCTGTGGGAATCACCGGGACCCTTGGTATGTCCTATGTGTACGTCGGAGGTGTGGAGCACTCGCACCACATTGGTCTCCGCTTTAACATCGTTGCCCATGGTTCGAAAGATTGCCACTAACCGGACTGTTGAGCGAGACGAGTTGGTCTCATTTGCGCGATCGCGGCATCGAGGGGTGCTGTCGACCACAAGAACAAACGGTCAACCTCAGATGTCCCTGGTGACTATGGGCTTGGATAATCAGGGGCGCGTAGTAGTGGCGACCTACCCCGAACGCGTCAAAACCCTCAATGCTCGTCGCAACCCCTCGGCGTCTCTCCTGGTGATGGGAGACAAATTCAATAGTGAATGGGTGCAAGTCAATGGAACTCTTGAAGTGCTCGATCTTCCGGAAGCTCTTGAACCTCTGTGTGAGTACTTTCGAGCCATCAGTGGCGAACACCCTCATTGGGCCGAGTATCGCGAGGCGATGATCGAACAAGGAAAGTCATTACTTCGACTCTCCATAGAAACTTGGAGTCCTATTTCTCAGGGAGGATTTCCCGCCCGTCTAGCAGACTGACCTTTCCTGGCCCGTGACCACAAGTTTGTCTTTCCATCTCGTGTAAACGGGGTCGCAGCGAATAGCTTCTTGCACGTGCGAATTTTGTTAACCAACGACGACGGCATCGAAAGCGAAGGACTTCACGTACTTGCGCGTTCGATGCGAGAGCACGGCGAAGTGTTGGTGGTGGCCCCAGATAGTGAATTTTCAGGAGCCGGCGCTGCTATAGGGCCTATCCATTTGAGTGAACCGCAGGTGCGTAAAGCAACAATCGATGGCATCGACACGGCATGGGCCGTGTCCGGGCCTCCGGCCTTGTGTGTGATGTTCGCCCGCCTTGGCGCGTTTGGACCAGTGGATCTTGTCGTGTCCGGCATCAATCCGGGTGCGAATGTCGGCCGGTCGGTGTATCACTCTGGCACGGTGGGTGCAGCGTTAACCGCCCGTCATACCGCTATTCCTAGTTTGGCAGTGAGTCAACACATGACCGGATTCGGGGTTGCGGATCGAACTTGGGATGATTTGATCGCAGATCAAAAATGGCATGTGGCGGCCGAAGTTGCTAGTTCGGTTATCGAAGGCATGTTGCGAGACGACGTCGGCGACAGCCCAGTAATTAATCTCAATGTCCCCAATCTTGAACTCGATCAAATTCGCGGCTGGCGGTTCACCGAACTTGGTCCCGAGCCGGCCCGCGCAATGAACCGAGTCGAGTTGCAGCCAGCTTTTGACGACGACGGGGCCTTTCACGTCTCTATGTTCTGGGGCGATGAAACCTTTCAGGCCCCAGAGTTTGACGCTGGCGCCATCATGAACGATGAAATCTCGATCAGCTATTTGTCGCGTATTGTTGCTCTCGAACCGCCGAAAGACTCAAGTCTTGGTTCTGCGCTTACGAATCTCTTAGCAGGGCCGTGACTAACTTCGACACGCTCCTTGGTGTGTCAATCAAGAGCGCTGCGTGATCCATTCAACAATCAGATCTGCGGCCTCGCCTCGAGCTTCATCACGTTCACGAAGATAGTGATCGCCTTCGATCGTGTGGAGTGTCAAGTCCTCGGAACCAAGAGCATCAGCGATGGCTCGCGTATCACTTGGGAATACGCCGGTGTCCGCGTCAGCATCAATAACAAGCGCCGGGAGCGTCATTCGAGCTAAGTGCGGCGCCGCGTTGCATTGTGAGTCGCTGAGGCTCCACATTGAAAGCCAGGTACGCAACGAGCTCACAGTCCCGACTCCGTAAATTCCGTAATTCGCTCGCTGAGGGTCACCCAGGTAGCAACTGGGAAATTGCCTGTTGTTTGGGTCTAGCGAGCCGTCGATCATTCGCAAGTCGGCCCAAAGGCGCGGGGTGGTAAAAAGTCGGTCGTAGTGCCCGGCAGCAACCATGCGGTCAATTTCGCTACGTGCCCAGTCGGTGATGCGATGATTTCGACGACGTTGCGCTTCTCGGTACTGCTCAATGAAGTTCTGCGTGAAGGGAACTTCCCGATCCTCTGCAAACGGGTCGAGGTCAGTGACAACGCTGAGGGGATCAGATTCTTCTTTAACTGAAGGATCCATCCAGTTAGTCAACACCTCAGGTCGCCCGGGGTGCGCCGCCACGGAAACGTAAAGATTCGCACTTGGCACTTCGAGAGCCGACGACACAATCGATGTTCGCCCATATTCCGGAGCCAAATTGGGTTCAATTGCCTGGGATTGATATGCGGCCATCAGGGACCCGCCGCCCGAGTTGCCGAGCAAGACAACCGTGTCCACGCCGGCTTTTTCTCTGAGCCAATCAATCCCTACAGCGATTTCGGCGATGGCGTGGTCAAGCAGAAAATAGGGTTCAGCGCCTCTGAACCGGGTATTCCAACCCAAGAATCCGATGCCGCGGGTGGCACAAAGGTCTGCGAGGTAATGCTCGCTGAAGTCAATGTTGTAGTGGGTAGCAATTATTGCGACCGTTGGTTGGCTACCTCGGGGCCGATAGTAAACACCTTGGCAGGGATGACCACCGGCACCAGCACGGCCAACAATCGGAGAAGCCAACCCAACGAACTCGCGTTCCACTGACACGTTCAGTCGCTTTCCTCGATCGGGGCAGCTAAGACCCGAGCGGCTTCCTCTTGGTCTCGAGGCATCCCGGGGGTGTCGCGGCAAAGCTCTACCAAAACCTGATTGGGGTCGAGGTAGTAGAGGGAATGACACCAGCCGTGGTCAATTTCCATGGTGGGCTCAATATCTTCGGATGCCATACGGGCGCGAATGCTTTCTTGCATCTCTTCGGTTGCTGCAAAGGCAGCATGGTTAACAAACACCGGTACACCCAAAGTTTCATTGACGTCGGTAGCCCAGTCGGGTCGTTCTCCGATGTTGTCGAACGCGAAAAAGGCGATGCATTGGCCGTTCCCCGTGTCGAAAAAGACGTGCTTAATCCACCCATCTTCTCGATCGTGAAACTCCGTGTTTACTAGCGGGAACCCGAAAAGGTCTTCATAAAAGTGGCGAGTAGCTTCGAGGTCTTTTGTCGAGTAGGCGACGTGGTGGAAAGCCATGGGGTTCTCCAATCAGCTGGAATGGGTTCCAGTTTCGCGGACGCGCGACGATTGCACCACCGCGACGGCCGCTACGACAGCAAGGAAGATCGAAACAAACGTGGCCCAATGAGCGAGGTCATGGTAGCTGCGCTGCTCCACGGCTAACCCCGAGAAGATACCGGCGGCAGCTCCGGTCGCTGTCATCAATACATCTGCCGTGGCTTGAGTTGCGACGCGAACCTCCGGCTCGAACGCCTCAGTCATCAATGCGCTGCCGGCCACTAGCGAGGCACACCATCCAATTCCGATAAGGAAAAGGCCCATCATGTGTCCGGTCGCGTCTGGAGCGTCTGTGTGGGACGCAATTTCAGATCCCAAGGCTGTGATCACAGCTCCGATGCCAATAAGCAACTCTTTGCTTACACGGTCAGCAATTTCCCCAATGATCGGTGAGAAGGCATACATACCAACAATGTGAAGGGAGATCATTAAGCCGATGATGAGTGGGTCTTGATCACCATCGACCATATGTAGCGGGGTAACTGTCATTACTGCGACCATCACCGCTTGCGAAAGCATCATTCCCAACAGGGCAATTCGGGCCGCCGGGTGAGCGAGGATGAGACCAAGGTCGGCAACCCGCGGCGCGCGGAATCCGGTCTGACCCTCTCCTGCTAGTAAGTGAAGCGGGTCGGGTCGAAGCCGGTAAAGAACCACACCAGCAGCCACGAGAAAGAACCCCACGGAACAGGCGTAAGGAAGGACGTATCCGCTGGCCCCTTCGCTCGACCCCAAGACGGACCGAAGTCCTAGACCCACCGTCGGTCCGAGAACCGAACCCACAGTACTTGCCCATATTACAAGGCTGATGCTGCGTGCCCGATTAGCATCCGTCGCCAAGTCAGCTCCTGCGTAGCGGGCTGCAAGGTTCCCCGCTTGTCCGCAACCCACGAGAATCATGCCGACGACAAGAAGAAAATAATTCTGTGAAATTGCCGCTACGAGGGCGCTTACCGCACCAACCGCTCCTACTAGATACGCAGCACCTATGCCGATTCGCCGTCCGTGTCGGGCCATGACCGCTGCTACGGGCAGGCCGGCCAGAGTTCCACCAATACTGAGACCTACGGCCGCGATAGCTCCACGTGTGTCGCTGCCGGTGATCTCGCTACCTAACAATGCAGCCGCTGCATAGGAGGTGGTCATAGCCAAGCCTCCCGGGATCACTCCTCCTTGCAATACCCTGATCGTGCGTCGGTGCACCTCATCGCGGTTAGCTATGGGGTTGGTCAATCCATTCTCAATTCTTCCGCTATGGCTTTCGCCCATCGATAGTCCGCTTTACCTGCAGGGCTCCGCTGGATATTTTCGACCTGTAGAACGGCTTTCGGTCTTTTGTACCGAGCAATCGTTGTGCCGCAGTGTTCGATGATTTCTGACTCTCTTAGCCGAGCTCCAGCTACCAGTTGAACGATAGCCACGACCTCATTCCCCCAACGTTCACTCGGACGCCCGCATACGACCACGTCATAAACGTCGGCGTGCATTTTCACCGCATTCTCGACTTCTTCCGCGAAGATTTTCTCGCCACCAGAGTTAATGCTTGCCGAGTCTCGACCTAAAACCTGGATTCGTCCACCTAAAAGAAGGCGAGCACGGTCCCCCGGGATCGAAAGGCGAACATCATCAATCACCGGAAAAGTGCTCCGAGTTTTTTCCGCGTCGTTGAGATAACCAAGTGGCACTCGACCGGACATTGCGAACCATCCAACCTCGTCAGATCCGGCTTCCAACACCGCGTCCATCGCTGCATTGACAACAGTGCTTCCCGGAGCGGGTTCAAAGTCACCTGTACTTGCGCGCTGGTTCTTACTGCTCACGTTGCTTCCCTGGACGCCTGTTTCGCTCGATCCAATGGAGTCGCGGATCGTCACGCCACCAAATTGTTCTTTGAGCTCGTTCTTGAGTTCGGCGTTTAGAACAGCACCGCCACTAATTATTGACCGTAACGACGATGGCGACGGCGCTCCGGACTTCAAGGCATCAAGAAGCGGTCGAGCGAATGCGTCGCCAACTATCTGCAGGAATTCGACGCCTTCGCGCTCACAAACTTGCAGAACTGTTGAGGCGTCATACCTGTCAGTGACATCCGGCAACACGACTGTGTGACCCATTGAGAGGGCCTGCAGCGCTATCCATTGGGCAGCACCGTGCATGAACGGCGCGCTCGTCATCCAACGCAAAGTGCCTCGACTTGCCGCGGCGGAAATTTCTTCGTATGACTCGTATTCACGGCCCTCGTCTCGATTAAGTCCGCCTAAAGCTCCAACGAAAAAATCGGCGTTCCGCCATAGAACGCCTTTCGGCACGCCAGTGGTTCCACCGGTGTACAGCACGTACAAATCGTCTGGTGAACAATCATCAAGAGATCGGGGTACTTGGGCCCTAACGAACTCTTCATAGGGAACCGCTCCTGGCAGCAGTTCGTTACCCGACTGATCCGCCACCTGGACTATGAGTTCTACGTCAGGCAGATCCGAGAGAACCTCAGCAAGGTTTGGCGCGTACATGGAGTTAACCACCACTGCCTTAGCTGCTGAATCGCTGAGCAGGTAATGCAGCTCTTCGGCGACATAGCGGTGGTTGACATTGAGCGTGGCCGTTCGAGCGACCCATCCGCCTAGCATCGACTCGAGATATTCCGATCCGTTGTTTAGGTATAGAGCGACGTGATCTTGACCGCTTTCATGGCTCTCTAAGGCTGAGCGGTCCGTGTGGCATCCCAGTCCGACCTCAGCGAAAGCGTTTCCCAGTCGCCGGTATCGATCGACAAAATCCGGAAACAATATTTCTGTACCCTGATGGATTAGAGCCACTCGCTCGGGATGGGCCTTGGCGACGGCGGCTACGACCCGAGCTAAGTTGAATTCCACGGACGAGACAGTAACGAATTTGACCGTCATGCGTTTCTGCAATGCCAGTAAATTTGGCCGAAGTAGGCAGGTTTGCGATGATCCGCCAAAATGAGTGCGTGGATAAGCGACTTGTTCTTGCATCGGAGTCACCTCGCCGAAAAAGACTGTTGGCTCAACTCGGCGTTACTTTCGATGTTCGCGTTCCTTCGGTAGATGAATCGCAACAAATAGACGAACAGCCGGAGGAGTACGCCACAAGGATTTCGTCGGCCAAAGCTCACGCGGTTACCGGCAACGTTGTGCTTGGTGCAGATACTTGTGTTTCGTTAAACGGCACAATCTTCGGCAAACCGTCTGATCTCGACCATGCGGAAGTCATTCTCAAAGAATTATCGGGAAAGACTCATCAGGTGATCACTGGTATCGCGGTGCGATTCGACGACCACTTATTGAGCGAAGTCGTAAAAACTGATGTTGAATTCGTCGAGTTAGACCAAACCGTTATTGATTGGTACCTCAGTCTCGGAGAGTCGTTGGACAAAGCGGGCGCATACGGCTTGCAGGGACCGGGCGGCGCGTTTGTGAACGCTATTCGCGGCAGTCACTCCAACGTGATCGGGCTTCCGCTCGTTGAAACTGCGAATCTGCTCCGTGTGGCTGGAATCGATTTGATGCACTCCGGCAGGTCGGGTCGCCGATGACGGCCTACCGAAGCCCACTCAACGAGCATCTAGACCCAGCCGTTCCGGGGGCGATCTCGCCCGTCCATTTGGGTCAAATCCGTCTTGATACTCCGGTGGTTCTCGCACCGATGGCCGGGGTCACCGATTGGCCTTTCCGCTCTTTGTGTCTCGGTTGGGGGGCCGCCCTATATGTCAACCAAATGATCACAGCGCGGGCGTTGGTGGAAGAACATTCCCTGACTTGGAAGCTGGCAGAATTTGGGCACGGTGAACCAATCCGGTCAATTCAGCTGTACGGAACCGACCCGAAATATGTGGCTCTAGCTGTTCGCATGCTGAAAGATCGTCTCGACATCGATCACGTTGACATGAACTTTGGTTGCCCGGCCCCGAAGGTGACCCGTAACGGCGGTGGAGCAGCAATTCCTGTGAAGCATCGCTTGCTGGGAAGCATCGTGGAATCAGCGGTCAAGGCCGCTGGAGAAGTCCCTGTGACGATCAAGTTTCGCAAGGGAATCGATGACGATCACTTGACGTTTCTTCACAGTGGCAGAATCGCTCAAGAAGCGGGATGCGCCGCAGTCACTTTGCACGCTCGCACCGCGAAGGACCTTTACTCGGGACACGCTGATTGGGACGCAATTACCCAATTGGTGGAGCACATAGACATTCCAGTATTTGGAAATGGTGATATTTGGGAACCGTGGGATGCCTTGCGAATGATCCGTCACACGGGTGCCGCGGGAGTGGAAATCGGGAGGGGCTGTTTGGGTCGTCCGTGGTTTTTCTCAGACTTGGTGTCTGTCTTAAGTGGAAAAGAGCCCAATCTGACACGGCCATCGCTTGGACTCGTAGCTGATGTGATGCTGGATCATGTTCGCCGCCTACTTGAGTTCTACGATCAGTGCGAAGGCGACGTGGTTCGGCGATTCCGAAAGCACGCTGGTTGGTACGTTGCGGGGTGGCCTGTCGGGAAAGAATTACGACGTCGCTTACATGCAGTGGGCAGTCTCGACGAACTGACCGCAGTAACAGCAGATTTCGATAGGGACATTGTCTTGCCACCTGAAGGTGTTCGTGTGAAACGAAGTCACACGGGCGGGCCAAGAAAAGTGGCGCTTCCTGAAGGTTGGTTGAGCGACCCCCATGAGGAAATAGTTCTCGCTGCTTCTGCGGAGGTGAACGTAAGTGGGGGCTGACCTAGGTCCCGTCGCTGATAAATCAACCTGGCGCAACAGGTTGCGTCAACTGCGAGCGTCCCCTGAGCAGACAGTTGAACAGCGAATAGTTGCGGGGTTGAAGGAGTTCCTTGATCAACGAACCGGACTATTTTTGTTCTACAGAGCGATGCGAACGGAAATCTCGCTTGACGCATTAGCTGACCAGTTGGGGTGGGAAAGGTTTGCCACTACGAGAACCCCTCAGTCTGGTGTGCTTACAGTTCACTCATCGGCCGGTCCCATGGAAGAGCATCCCTATGGTTACGCCCAACCCGTGGCGGGTGCCGCAGAAATTTCGATTGAACGTATTTCAGTCGCCCTCGTTCCGGGACTGGCCTTTGATTTGAAAGGCAATCGACTGGGTCAAGGCGTTGGCTACTACGACGAACTGTTAACGCGCGTCCCAGATGACTGCTTGCGTGTCGGTGTCATCACCGACGAATTCATCTTCCAAGAGCTTCCGGCGGAGGCACACGACGTTTCGATGACGCACATAGCGTCAGAAAGCGGCGTGACCGCCATAGGAGAACTGCCCACTTAAATCAGATCGGTTCAGTCCGCATCTGCGGCCATCGCGAAGTGGCGGTAGTAAGTTCTCTCATCTCTGCTGTCGCGCACGCGAGGTCTGGTGCTTTTGTCGGAAGTGAGCCGTGGGCCGCGACGCCCATAACTTCGTCCAAGATCGCGGCCTGGATTTCGCCGTGGATGACGGTGTCAAAGCCGCAGTGATGTTCAGCGGCTTGGTGCCTCGTTTCGATGGTGCCGTTGTCGTGCCTGAAAAACGTTAGGCGCAAGCCTTCATCGTTAGATACCGAGCAGCCAAAGCAGTGGTCTACGCCAGACCGTTCAAGCTGATAAGGCTCAGCCGTGCTTTGTGGGTAGGGATCCGCGGAGCTTTTTGTGACGTGCGGGATGGGGCGCATTCTGGCGAATAGGTGCAGACCTCATTCGAGAACCTCCGCAATCGCTAGCTCGGCGATTTGGTCGCCGTCATAACCAAGAATGTCTTCTAGAACTTCCATCGAATGCTGGCCATACGTTGGGCCCGCCCACTCGAAACCACCGACCGATCGTGAAAGTTGATAAGGAATGCCATCAATCATCACTTGACCCGCTTCCGGGTGTGGTGCCCAAGGAAAGTGGCCTCGATGAACCAACTGCGGGTCGTTCATGCAGTCAGAGGTGTCCTGCACCATGTGAGCCGCAATTCCATGCCGTTGCAGCCGTATTTGTAAACCTCCCGCGCTCTGATTCTTCGTCCACGCTCCAATGTCATCGTCGAGCGCTACCGATTGCTCATGCCGTTCGCTGAGAGTGAGTTCGGCAAGGTCTTCGCGGCGCATTTCTCGGCAGAAGGATCGCCATTGTTCATCATTTTCGCATGCGATGGCACACCATTTGTCCACTCCCGCGGCTGGGTACACCCCGTGCGGGGCCATGTCCGGGTCACTGTTCCCGCGACGACTTGGGACTTGGCCAGTCCTTTGGTAGTCCACTATCGCGGGGGTTAGATAGTGCGTTGCTGCCTCAGCCTGGGAAAAGTCCAAATACTGGCCTTCTCCGGTGCGCCGTCGGTAATCAAGTGCCGCTAGAAGGGCTGCCGCACTGAAACGAGGCGACGTGTAGTCGGTATAGGCCATGTACGGTCCGGCAGCACCGCGGTCTGGCCATCCCGTGATGTCATAAAACCCAGCGACCGCAGCGGCAAGATTCCCGAATCCAGCAAAGTCTCGCAGCGGACCCGTTTGTCCGAAGACGCAACTCGACAAAAGGATGATCCTCGGGTTGATGCCGCGAAGTACCTCGTACCCCATTCCCATCGCGTCCAGAGTTCCAGGGGTGAACGATTCGACTGCGATATCGGCCCACGCAGCCAGATCGAGAACAACTTGTTTGGCCTCGGGCTTAGAAAGGTTAATTGCCAAGCTCATCTTGTTGGCGTTTACCGAGTGCCAAGTGATCGCGTTTTCTTGATCAGGAATATCGTCTCGATGACCCAAGGCCCCTCGGAGTAGACACGGGCGAGTCACCGATTCAAGTCGAACGACTTCTGCTCCCCAAAACGCAAGCAGTTTCGTCGTCAGTGGTCCCGCAGCCACCCACGAAAAATCTAGAACTTTAAGGCCTTCGAGGGGTCGACTCGGTTCAAGTTTCTTAGCGGGTGGAGGAAGTTTGGGACGCGACGTTCGCGGGACCCGAACCTCTTCGTCATGTTGACCTAAATCCGGTGCGGGGCCTAGTCGACGCAATGGGGATTCGCTGGCGTGAATGAAAGGCCCTGGATGACGGACCCCAGAGACGTCGTCCCAAAATTCGCGTGCTGCGAATTGTTCACTTTCAACTACGTCTGCTAAGTCCGTTATTGGAGTAGCCAAAAGGGTGCGATCTAGGCTCTCTTTCAAGAATTCGGCCTTCGTTTTGGTCCTCGCAAACTCAGCAATGAGGTCCATCACCCGCGACAGCTCCTCGAGGGTTTCATCACCGTTTTGAATGTGCAGGGCGAAATCCACCCAGTCTTTGTCGCGGGTCGCTTCATCGCAGCCCCCCTCTTCGCACATCCAGTCCATAAAGCGCCTGAACATAGGGCCGATCATTGCTCCGAACGCGACGGTGATCAGAACCTCACCGTCGGAACATGGGTAGGTCCACCGAAGATGCACCGGGCCCTGATGCAAACCGCCTGCCATCCGCTCTTGAGGGGGTAGGCCGGCCGGTCCGTGCAAGATCGCTGGGAGTGCAGTTTCGGCCATCGCTTGTTGAGTAGAGACATCGACGTGTTGCCCATGACCGGAGCGAGATCGCTCATCGTTGGCTACTAACGCGCCGACTAATGCCTGGCACGCTGAGTGGGACCAAGCTTGTGGTATCGAGATGCGCACAGGGGCGCGGTCTGCGTCTCCGTTACAGATCATTTGACCACTAGCGGCTACCAGGGTTAGGTCGGTTGCTAACCAGCTGGCCTTAGGTCCGTCGGCTCCAAAGGGCGTCATCGACACCGTTATTAGTTGTGGATTCTTGCGCCGGAGTGCGGGGAGGTCTACCGGCGGCGACTGAGCTCCACAGTCGATAACGAAGTCAGCATCCGCCGCTAAATCCTCAATATCAGCGATGTCGCGCACGACGATTGATCGTTTTCCACGGTTGTATGCCTCGAACCATTCGTCGCGTGGCCAACCTCCATCTGGTTCGGCCAAGACCACATCGCAGCCCAATTGAGCAAGTAAGAATCCTGTTAGCCAGCCGCGGCGGTCGGTTAAATCAATAACGCGATAGTTGTCGAGCACCCTTCCCCCTTACATCATTGGGGGTTGAGCCTAGATCGGTTCTTTTGTAGCTGTTCTGGCCGTCTCGATTTGGTTGTGTCGAAAGCAGCTCAAGAAGTGATCGTTAACTATGCCATCAGCTTGCATCAGCGAGTAGCAAGTTGTGGGGCCGACGAAGCGCCATCCAAGTTTCTTCAAGGCTTTGCTCATCTCTTCCGATTCGGCTGTCGCAGCTGCTACATCCGACGGCGTCTGGATGGAATGATGATGTTTAGGTTCAAAACTCCAAAAAAAGTTCGACAAGGAGCCATGGATTTCTATGGTCTGAAGTGCGGCGCGAGCATTGGTAATGGTGGCCTCTATCTTGCCGCGATGTCGAACTATTCCTGCATCGTTGAGAAGTCTCTCGACTTCTGACTTACCAAATTTGGCCACCGCCTCTATTTCAAATCCAGCGAAAGCTGATCGAAAATTTTCACGCTTCCGCAAGATAGTCAGCCATGAGAGCCCGGATTGGAATCCCTCCAAGCACATCTTTTCGTAGAGCCGGACGTCATCAGTAACTGGCACGCCCCATTCGGTGTCGTGGTAACGCGCATAATCCGTATCTTTCTCACCCCAAGAACAGACCACTGTCCCATCTGCGCGCACCAAAGTTCCGATAGCCACAACCAGAAAATAGCCTCTGGAGCGACTTTAAGTTTGAGAGTCCTTCAAGTGGGAAACTGAGGTCCGCACTAGGGGAGAAATCATGGAAATTGAACTGCAACGGCTTCTAGATGAAAATGCTTGCGAAAAGCTGATCTCCGAATATTGCCATTTAGTCGACTTCGGGAATGCCAGCGCTATCGCCGATCTTTTTACCTCCGACGGAAGCTGGTCCGGTCCTGACGTAAGCATGATTGGGCAAGAAGAGATACGAGCAGGTTTTAAGCGAAGAGAAGCGGTCGCTAGGCGACAATCTAGACATCTCTGCACCAATGTATTGATCCGTGTGAACGGCGACGAGGCACTGGGTCTGTGCTATCTACTTAACTTCCGTCATGATTCTTCAACCGGCATCGCTGAGTCACCCGCTCCATCTGGGCTTCCGAAGTATGTCGGCGAATACCGTGATCTCTTTGTTCGCACCACTGAAGGGTGGCGATTCGCAACCCGCCGATTCGATCTAGCATTTCTCCGAGATTGAATGCAGACTCCGCTGCATGCAGCCCGCGCTACATTCAAGAGCCATAATTGGATTACCGACTGACACCACTTTGAGCAAAAAATGAGCCGTTTACAACTCGCGATCAATGTTGCCGATCTAGATGAAGCAATAGCGTTCTATTCGAAGATGTTTTCTACCGAGCCCTCCAAGGTCCGACCGGGGTACGCGAATTTCGCTATTGAGGAGCCACCGCTCAAACTAGTTCTGTACGAGAACCCTGAAACCGGCGGGGCGATCAACCATCTTGGCGTCGAAGTGGAAAGCGCGGCAATGGTCGCGGAAGCTGACCTTCGCATGACGGAGGAGGGATTGGACACAACTGGGCTTGACGAAACTATGTGCTGCTACGCGGACAAGACGGAGACCTGGATTCAGGGACCAGACGAAATTCGGTGGGAGTGGTACGTCAAAACTGGTGATAACGAACAGTTCGAATCGGTTTCTGTCTGCGGTTCCTGAGTCAAATCCTTACCCGGCGGGATGGGGGTGCGCTA
>PBHE01000031.1 GCA_002719335.1 Acidimicrobiaceae bacterium | reverse complement strand
TGCGCCGACCCCGATCGGAATGAAAAATGTTTGACCTCGGTTCCAGCTGGCGTCGAATTCGGACCCGTCATCAAGTAAGGCTCCTACGTACTTGACTTCAAGAAGGTCTCCGACCAGCGCCTCTTCTCCCGTACCAGCTGTGACGTCTTCAATCACGAGATTCTGGGGCGTTCGGTCATTGGGAAGAACCACGATGCTTGGCCGGTCGTTGCCGGCGGAGACCTCTACCCAGATCCGGTCAGAAGTCGAAACGGTTGATGAAGTTGAAGCAGTCATCGCAGTCGTCGCAGTTGCAACCGAGGTGGCCGATTGGTCGACCACCGAACCTTGATCGGTACCGCCGCAACCGAAGAGAAACAGAACGATGCAGGTAGCAATGATGTTTCGAACAGAGATCATGTTTGAAGGCTAGGGACGTCCCCGCCCTAATGGATGGTCTATCTGGGGTTGAGCGCTCGACACTCGTCCGGTCGCAAGATTCTCAATAGTTCAGGTATGCAGTCTGAGTTCACGTGGACCAGTTATGACGGCAAAAACTTGTTGGGGTGTGTTTTCGGCTAGTCACTCAGGCAACATGGCAGGATGCGGTTCAAAGGCGCGCCGGTATTTCACCCCGATCAAATTAGTTCTGACTGGTTGACGAGCGTCCTTGATGGCCATGGTGACGTGGTGGCGTTCGACGTTGAAGCGATCGGTACAGGGCAAGTTGGGGCCAACTTTCGATGCCACTTGACTTGGGATGGCAAGGATGGACCATCTGCCGTCGTCGTCAAATTCGCGGCCCTTGATGCGCAAAGTCGAGCGACGGGCATACAGATGGGGACCTATCAACGAGAAGTTGAGTTCTATCGTCACATTGCCCCACGGATCGATGTTGCAGTGCCACATGTGCACTATCTAGATTTCGTCCCCGGATCAGCTGACGTCGTAATTGTTATGGAGGATCTTCACCCTCGCATACAGGGTGATCAGATCAAGGGATGTAACGACGAAGAAGCCCAAGCTGTGTTGTCAGAGGCAGCGCTGCTCCACGGCGAGTTCTGGGGTGACCGGTCGCTGTTCGAACTCGACTGGGTAAGCAGAAGAGGCCCTGACGAAATGACCCAGACGATCGAATTGATCGAAGCGCTGCAACCTGCGTTCACAGACCGTTACCGAACTGAGCTCAGCGATGAGGCAATAGAAGCCGGAGATCGGTTCACTCAAGGAATGTCCACGTGGTTTTCGGAAACTCCTGAACCGTCGACTCTTGTTCACGGTGACTACCGGCTGGATAACTTGATGTTCGCGCCTGCCGGGACCGTGAACTCTCGACCGTTGGTAGTCGTTGACTGGCAAACAGTGACCCACAGCCACGCGGCTCACGATGTCGCGTATTTCCTCGGCTCCTCATTTGAACCAGAAGATCGACGTCGCTACGAAGAACGGTTAGTTGCTCATTACGTCAGCGAGCTAGCTCATCGCGGTGATTCGCCGCCAATCACGTTGGACGAATTTTGGTTGAACTACCGGCGATTCTCTTGGTCCGGGTTCTTGATGGCCATGCTGGCATCCATGATTGTGGGTCGCACTGAGAGAGGAGACTCCATGTTTGTTGCTATGGCGAATCGACACGCGGCACAAATCTTTGACCTAGGTGCTACCGAGTTCGTAAATCGTTCCGCTCGATAAGTAGTGACTCGCAGGAGGTAGCGTGCTTTTCATGGGGGATGCAACTGCTGCCGTTTTGCACGGTGTCGAAGATCTTCGAGTTGAAACTTACGCTGTGCCGGACGTTGGATTAGAAGATGCGGTACTGCGAGTCGAAGCGTGCGGGCTTTGTGGCACCGATCACGAGCTTTACGCCGGGCATATCCCCGCGCCGTACCCGATTGTGCCCGGACACGAAACCGTAGGAGTGATCGAGGCATTGGGTGAAAAAGCGGCTGAAAAGTGGCAGGTCGGAGTTGGGGACCGGGTCGCTATTGAATGTTGGCAGTCGTGTGGCACCTGTGACCCTTGCCGTGCTGGCATCTACCGACGGTGCACACGTCACGGTATGACCGATATCTATGGGATGATCCCCACAGCCCGTGAGCCTTCGTTATTTGGTGGATACGCGACTCACCATTATCTTTCGCCGGATTCGCTGGTCTTGCCGGTGCCCGAAGGCCTGAGTGCTGTAGAAGCCACACTTTTCAATCCATTGGGCGCAGGGATCAAGTGGGGCGTCGAGATCCCGAAGACACAAGAGGGTGACTTCGTTGCGATTCTTGGCCCAGGAATCCGAGGCCTATGTGCAGTAGTCGCAACCCGAGATGCTGGAGCTGCATTTGTAGGCGTAACTGGCTATGGCCCTAATGACCATCCGCGACTTGAGTTGGCGCTCGCCATGGGCGCGGATTTGGTTGTGGACGTAGCCGAGGAAGACCCAGCCCGAAAGTTTCGTGATGCGACGGGTGGCCGTCTAGCTGACGTTGTCGTCGACGTGACCGCCAACGCGCCAACGGCTTTCGGGCAAGCGGTCAGATTGAGCGCGGTCGATGGCACCATTGTTCTTGCGGGTGTGCGAGGACAAAAAGGCGCACCCGATCTTCACACTGACGCAATCATTTGGAAAGAAATCACTGTGAAGGGAGCACTTGGCGTGGACGCCCCTGTGTACCGAAAAGCTCTGGAACTTTTGGCTGCTAGAGCCTTTCCTTTCGAGTTATTTAGCCGCCGGGAAGTCGCGCTTCACGATGCCTCAGAACTTTTGACGTCAATGGCGGGCAAAGGAAGTGAACCGCCACCGGTGCACGGAGTTATCGTCCCCGGACTCTAAGAAACTAAAGACGCCATAATTACGAACCTGATTTTCTGAAACGTGTAGTAGGAGGGGAGTGCGCCGCATGAAGTTTGGTTTAATGTCCGCAAATTTGATGGCAAATGTTGAGGGAGTTGCTGCGGGGGAACTTGCTCGTGCCGCTGAAGAGGTCGGCTTCCATTCAATTTGGGCCGTGGAACATTCAGTGGTCCCGGTGGAATACACATCCACTTATCCCTATGACGAGGGAGGTCGCTTATTCAAAGGAGCGAGTCAGCTCGACCATTCTGACCCTCTGATTTGGCTGGCTTTTGCCGCTGCGGTCACCACCAAGATTCGCTTAGCAACGGGAATCCTCATCCTTCCCCAGCGCAACCCTCTTATTGCGGCTAAAGAGATCGCCAGTCTTGATCGCCTGAGCAACGGGCGTTTAGATCTCGGCATCGGCGTGGGATGGTTACGAGAAGAATTCGAGGCGTTGGGTGTTCCATTCGAAGCTCGTGGAGCCAGAACAGATGAATACCTTCGTGCTCTTCGTGTCCTGTGGTCAGAAACGGAGGCCGAATATCACGGAGACTTTGTTGATTTTGCTCCTGTGTATTGCCAACCCAAACCAACCCAAAGTTCGATACCAATACTTGTCGGAGGGCATTCGGACCGGGCGGCGCGAAGGGCAGGAGAACTGGGGGACGTGTTCTTTCCGGCGGAACGACCAGTTGAGACCCTCGCCTCGCTTCACTCGGCGGCAAAGCGGTACGCCGAGGACGCAGGTCGAGACCCTTCAACTATCGAATTGTGGACTTCCTCAACTGGGGATCGCGAACATTTAGAACAACTCATTGAAGTCGGCGTTACCCAGGTAATGGTTCCTGCGCGACCCCCCGAACGGCTCGAGGATCGATATGCCCAACTCATCGTTGATTACGACTCGGAGGCATCGTTATGACCGATCCCGACCGCACAGCTGAACTTCACGCTCGAGCGGACAAAATCCGCAACGAAATGGGTGGTTTCGACAAATTGTCGAAGATGGCAGATGAAGGCAACCGTACGATTAGAGAACATATTGATGGGTTCCTTGATGCTGGAAGTTTTCGAGAAATCGGGACGTTTAGCACATCGATACGACCCGACCAGCGGGAAAAAACGCCTGGTGATGGAAAGATTGGTGGGCATGGAACCGTAGACGGCCGGCCTGTGGCTGTGTTCGGTGACGACATCACTGTTTATCGAGGCTCGAGTTCGATCGTGGGAACGCGAAAAGAACATCGTCTGTATGAACGAGCGATGGCAATGGGAACACCCATCGTTCACTTCGGAGAAACAGGAGGCGCTCGAATACCAGACACCATGGGGGCGGAAGGGATTAGCGAACCCGGCGGCCTATTCGAACTTGCCAAACGCCAACATCGAGTGCCGATGGCGACAATGGTTACTGGCCAATCGTTTGGCGGGTCATCGTTCCTGTCTGCTTTGTCGGACTATGTGGTAATGGTGCGCGGTTCGTGCCTAGCTGTTACGTCGCCCAAAGTTTTCGAAATAGCTACAGGCGAAGTCATCTCATTCGAAGATGTGGGCGGGGTAGATGTGCACGCCCGAAAAACTGGGCAAATAGATCTCGGCGTCGAGACTGATGAAGAAGGATATAGCGCCATCCAGAAATGGCTTTCCTACCTTCCAAGCAACGCTTGGCAGGTAGCGCCGCGCCATGAGCCATCGGGTTCTTTGGAACGCGACCACGACCTCGGCGACCTTGTTCCAGCCAAACGGACGAGGGGTTATGACATGAGGCGGGTCGTTCAACGAATTGTTGATCCGGAATCCTTACTGGAGATCCAACCCTTATATGCGCGCAACGTGGTGTGTGGCCTTGCACGACTCAACGGGTTTTCTGTGGGAATCATCGCGAACAACCCCATGTTCGGCGCAGGAACCTTGGACCCTCAGGCCTGTCACAAAATCATCCGCTTGGCGACGGTGTGCGATTCGTACAACATCCCGATGATTTTCTTAGCTGACGTACCGGGGTTCATGGTGGGAGAGCGTGTCGAACACGAACTCATGCTCCATTGGGGAATGCGAATGATGCACGCCCTCCAGAACGCTTCAACACCGACATTGACCGTCTGCATACGGAAAGCATTCGGATTGGCGTGGCAGGCGATGAACGGATCACAGATGCCCGCCCTAGGTGTATACAGCTGGCCTGGCGCAGAGATCGGCTTCATGGATCCCGAAGTTGGAGTAAACGTCGCCTTTGGATCCAAACTAGGGCGAATCGAAGATGTCGAAACACGAGAAGCCGAGCGGGAGGCACTTGTGCGCGAAGTAGCGGAATCAACCACCCCATATGACGCCGCGGGCACCATGCGCATCGACGAAATGATCGATCCAGGCGACACCCGTAGCGTCCTCGCCCACGACCTGGAGATGTTGGCCAACCGAGCAGTCCCGCCTCCCGAAGCAAGACCGCTGTCGTACTGGCCCACCTGCTAACTGACAACCCCCGAGCCTCTAACTGAAAGAACAGTGATGCGAGCAGCCGTGACCCGACAAGGAAGCATTGTGGTGGAAGCTACAGACGACTTAACGCCCGGTGCAGGAGATGTCCTCGTAAAAACGCTGGCGTGTGGAATATGTGGCAGCGACCTACACGCCTTGAAACACGGCCATGAAATGGTTCGCAGCCAAAAAGAGACAGGAGGTCCGTTGATTTATGATGCCGATCGGGATGTCACAATGGGCCACGAATTTTGTGCGGAAATCCTCGATTTGGGCCCAGGAGCGCCTGAGCACCTCCACATAGGTGACATCGTTTGCTCCTTCCCAGTCCTTCTTCGGCCTGATGGAATCCACACCCTTGGCTATTCCAACGAATATCCAGGTGGTTACGCAGAACAAATGCTTCTCTCGTCGCAACTGTTGCTACCGGTCAGCAATGGGTTGGCACCCGAATTAGCTGCACTGACCGAACCCATGGCAGTTGGTCGTCACGCCGTAGAGAAATCTGGTGCTACCAGCGATGACGTGTGCCTCGTGATTGGGTGTGGACCCGTCGGATTAGCAGTAATAGCGGCCCTGAAACAAAAAGGTTTAGGACCAGTCTTCGCCTCCGACTTTTCCCCCAGACGTCGTCAATTAGCTGAGGCGATGGGCGCAGACGAAGTCCTCGATCCGGCAACGATCTCTCCCTATGACAGTTGGCAAGAAGCCGCATGGCCGCACGGAGTTGACCGAAACGACCCGACCTTGCGTCTCGGGCGCGTCAACACGAAACCTGGACTGGTTTTTGAATGCGTAGGGATCCCTGGCGTGATCGACCAGATCATGCGCGGAGCCATGCGTGACACCCGAATTGTGGTGGTTGGCGTATGCATGGAAAGTGATAATTTTCGGCCGCTTACCGGTGTAGGCAAAGAACTCAACATCCAGTTTGTTTTGGGTTACACACCGGAGGAGTTTGCCGACACGCTTCGAGGAATCAGCGAAGGCGAACTTGTCGTAGAGCAACTGATTACCGGCCGAGTCGATCTGAATGGTGTCGCTCAAGCCTTCGACGACTTAGCTGATCCCGAAGCTCACGCCAAAATTATCGTCGAACCCTGGCGATGAGTCCCCTGGAACTCAGCCTTCAAATGTCCACGGAGTAACGGGCAGCGACGTCGAATCGAAGCCCTTCACTCTCTCGCTTAGTTGCCCAAAGGACGCCACTTTTTCGATATGGAGGCTCGAGAGAAGAAGATTTAGAACATCAAGTTCCGAATCCCCAAGAGACAGCCGATCCTCAATCGTGACTGCGCCGTGGCGTTTCGCGAGTCGCTCCCCAGAGGGAGCTACCACTAACGGGACATGAGCGTAGCTCGGAGGATTTAGCCCCAATAGACCGAATAAGTGAACCTGTCGAGGTGTCGACGGAAGTAGGTCGTCTCCTCTGACGACTTCGGTAATTCCCAGATCCGCATCGTCAACCACCACCGCAAGGTTGTACGACGGCGCGCCATCGCCTCTACACAAAACAAAATCGTCGACTGCACCTTCGAAATTTCCCAATTGGCGGTCTTGGATCTTGACTACGTCACCTTGTGTGCTCAGCCGCAGCGCCGGTTCTCGGCCGCTTGCTTCGTGTTGACTGATTTGTTGACGCGTAAGATCCCGACAAGTTCCCGGATAAGCGCCTTCAGGTAAGTGTGCGTGAGGCGCTGAAATTGCTTCGCGAATCTCGCGCCGAGTACACCAGCAGCGATAGGTAAGACCTTGTCTAGTTAGCTGGCCTATGGCGTCTCGATATATTCCAACTCTGGTGCTTTGGCGCACCAGCTCACCATCCCAATCCAAACCGATTCGTTGAAAATCGCGAATCTGACTTCGGTAGAACTCTGGTCTCACTGCATTGTCAAGATCTTCGAACCGCCAAATCAAGCTCTCCGACGCTGACCGCGTAAATAACCACGCTAAAAGCGCTGTGCGAAGGTTTCCGAGATGAAAATGACCTGTCGGACTCGGCGCCCAACGCCCCGTCACGGTGTCTCAGCGAGAGCCTTCACGCCTTCGACGCAACGCCGCATGTTCGCGAGGTGCTCTTGCTGTCGGCGATCGACAATGAGCGCCTCTTTGTCAGGCATAGCCTCGATCGCGGGGGTCAGGCCCGACGGGCCGGGCCCAAGCCGCACAGTGTGGCGTAGGCGGCAACGATGGCCATGCAACTCATCAATTTCCCATCGCCAGCGCGCTGCTGCGGTCTCCTCATCGTCCCCGACTGCCCACCCGAACTGTTCGTTTTCGACGAACGCCGTAATCGTCGAAGTGGTTTGCCATTCACCGATGGCCGGATGCCGATTGGTGCCAACAAATTGTGCTCCGACAGCTGGTCCGTGATGCCCCTCAACCCATTCTGCACCTTGGAACTCTTCTGAGAACTGCGCGCTGACACTGATGTCCGATATCAAAGACCACACCTTGTCTGGCGGCGCGTCGATATCAATTTCGACGGTCGCTCCTGGGCGTTCCGCGATACTTCGCGGGGATTGGTCATCACGATCCTCATAGGTTCGTCCCCACTTGTCGAAATACGAGACTTCTTCAGCAGAGCGTCTTGGGACCGACGCGAAATCGCCACCGGTGCTGTACGCAACCGGGAGAAGGGCGATAGGCGTGACGCCTTCAGGAATCTCGAGGATCTCCCGAATCTCGGCATCCTGATTTAAAATTGCGGTCGTCCACGCCGTTGCTAGACCGCGCGCCCGCGCCGCAAGACAAAAGCTCCATGCTGACTGAACTACCGAATCGAAAAGCCCCGGTTTTTTGCTGTCGTCGTGAACACCCCAAATGCATGGAATGACTAGTGCGGGAACCTCGGTGAGATGTTCCGCGAGATGAGCGGCGGAACGCATCACTCTTGTATTCCGGTGCTCAGTTCCGGCCAGCTTGTCTCTGGCCGACACCATCCACTTACCGGCTCCTTCCCAATAAAGATCCGAAAGTGCTTCCTTTTGTGCCTTGTCTCTAATGATCAGCCACCGTCGACTTGATTGATTCCCGCCGCCGGGGCCTTGCTCGGCAATGTCGATGCAATCCAGCAGCACGTCATTAGGGACGGGTCGATCCAAATCCAGTCGGAGTCGTACCGACCTTGTCGTAGATAGCACACCGTCGACAGAAGCTAAATCCACGGTTTCTACGTCGTATCTTGCTGGAACGTGTTCAGTTGATCTTGGCGAATCCATACGGATAGTCAAGCGCACTGGCGATCTCTTCGCCCGAACAAGTGGAACTATGGTGACCGACAACCGGCGCGACCGTCCTAACGTGTCAGTCGTGAGCTCTCGTCAACCATTTCTAAACGCACGATTACAAGGATTCGGCGCCACCATTTTCGCCGAGATGTCTGCCCTAGCTCTAAAAACCAACGCGGTTAACTTAGGACAGGGCTTTCCAGATAAAGACGGACCGATCGAAGTGGTGGAGGCCGCAATTGATGCCATCCGCAACGGATTAGGCAATCAGTATCCGCCCGGCATCGGAGTTCCCGAGCTAAGGAACGCCGTAAGGGATCACCAGCAGCGCTTTTATGGGTTGGAATTCGATCCCGACACTGAAATTCTTGTTACAGCAGGAGCATCCGAGGCGCTCGCCGCGTCAGTGATCGCCCTCTGTGAAACAGGTGACGAAGTTGTCACATTTGAACCTTGGTACGACATATATGGCGCGAATATCGCTATGGCGGGGGCCACTAAGAAAGTTGTCACGCTTCGACCTCCCCATTACGCCTTCGAAGAGTCAGAGTTCTTAGCGGCGCTGTCCCCGAAGACTCGACTGATTTTGTTGAACACACCGCATAACCCCACGGGCAAAGTGTTCTCTCGAGAGGAACTTGAGTTCATCGCCAACGTCGCTATCGAGCGTGATCTGCTCGTGGTGACAGACGAAGTTTATGAACATCTTGTTTTTGAAGGTGAACACATTCCCATTGCCTCACTTCCAGGTATGCGGGAAAGAACAATCACGATCTCGTCAGGTGGGAAAACCTTTTCCTTCACTGGTTGGAAAATCGGGTGGGTCTGCTCGACCCCTGAACTAACGAGCGCGGTTCGTATTGCCAAACAGTTTCTTACTTTTGTAAGCGGTGGACCTTTCCAATACGCGATTGCAACGGGGTTGGCGCTCGGTGATGACTATTACGAGACTTTGCTTTCCGATATGCGAGCGAAGCGCGACTACCTTTCGGCTGGGTTGCGGTCAGCCGGGTTTGAAATATTTGAACCTCAAGGCACGTATTTCGTTACTGCTGATGCGAGATCGGTTGGCTATGAAGATGGTTTGGAACTGTGTTGGCAACTCCCTGAAAAGGTCGGTGTGGTAGCCGTCCCCAACGTGGTGTTCTACGACAACCAAGACGAAGGCAAACACTTGATTCGCTTTGCATTCTGCAAAAGTCTTGATGTGCTGGACGAGGCAATCCACCGGCTGCAAGGTTTGTCATGAGCCTGCGAATCGCGGCCGTCCAACACGACATCGCGTGGGAAGATCCGGTTACGAACTTCGCGCGCCTCACACCCCAGATTGAACGAGCGGTTTCGGCTGGCGGGGGACTGGTAGTTCTGAGCGAAATGTTCTCGACTGGGTTCACCATGGATTCAGCTAGATGCGCAGAACCCATGGAAGGTCCCAGTTTCCATTTCTTGTCAGAAGCGGCAACTAATCATCGAGTGTGGGTTGTCGGATCAATACCCACTCGATGGGAAGACGACATTGCTTACAACACCCTCACCTTGGTAGCGCCTGACGGGCAGGCGCATCGGTATCGCAAGATTCATCCATTCAGTTTTTCTTCTGAACCGGAGAACTACGGATCGGGCAGCGAGTTCTTGCAAGTAGTCATCGACGACGTCCGCACCACCTTCTTTATCTGTTACGACCTCAGATTTGCTGACGAGTTCTGGCAGACAGCCAAAACCACTGACCTTTATGTGGTCCCCGCTAATTGGCCCCAACGCCGACGAGTGCATTGGCGCACTCTTCTTCAAGCTCGCGCAATCGAAAATCAGGCATATGTTGTGGGTGTCAACCGAGTGGGACAAGGCGACGGCCTCGAATATGTCGGCGATAGCGCCGTGATCGACCCTTGGGGCGAAGTACTGGCCTCAGGCGCATCGGTAGAAGCTTTGCTTGTTGTAGATGTCGACGCGTCCACAGTGGAAAAAACGCGATCGGCTTTTCCGGTACTGCAAGATCGTCGAACCTAGTAAAAGAATAGATAGGCGAATAACCGATTTCGCACATGGGAATTTTGGGAGGCAAAGTGAGTTTTGTGGAAATGCGCACCTATGACCTAAAAATCGGAACGGCGAATGCGTACGCAAGCCTGTACCGAGAAGAGGGTTACGCAATACAAAAGAGCCACCTTGGTGAGCCGGTCGGTTACTACGTCAGCGAAGTAGGAGACCTCAACCAGATCATTCACATGTGGCGGTATGAGAGTCTCGAACAACGCGCCGAGAAAAGAACCGCTTTGTTTGACGACCCTGCCTGGCTTGGATATGTGGCAAAGATCGGCCCAATGATCATTCGCCAACGCAACGCGATTCTCCACGAAGTGTTGGATTAAACGACTAACCCCACGCGACAAGAATGATCGCCATCAAAGTGATGAGAAGGCCTGCTACGCGTCTTTGGTTGAGGTCTTCACCCAAAGCGAAGCGCGCTAGTAATACCGTCACCGCGGGATAAAGGCTGGCCAACACCGCTACTGGTCCTAGTTGCCCGTATCTGAGAGCGAACAGGAAGGCGACATTGGCACCTGTATCGCAGATACTGCAACCCAACAGAGGTAACCAACCGCCGGCGGGCTTAATAGAAACTTTTCTGACCGCGGCGCTGGCTAACAACACAACAGCAGCGCTGGTTCGTCCCGCGACGATCGGCCAGGGAGCAGATCCGGTATTTGTCTCGCTTAAGACGCAAAAGAAAAGACCGAACCCAATCCCGGCTAACAGCGCTTCAAGAATCGCAGATGTGGAGACTGAGGAACCATCGTCGGGTTGCCCTCTGCTCACTGTAAAAATAGCAACGAAGGCAAGAAGAATCCCGACTGCGCAAATGAAGCCCGGTTGTTGACCTTTACTCAAATCCCATATGACAGGCACCCCAGCCGAAGTGGTTGCCGTTAACGGCGCTACGAGTGACATCGGCCCACGCGCCAGCCCTCGGTAGAAGATCCCAAGACCTCCCGCTCCGAAAATCCCCGCAAGTGCCCCTAGAAGCAAATCTTTGATGGTGAAGGTTGATGTAAAGAGCGGTGCAACACATACGAGAGGCAACGTTCCTGCCAAGGAAACAGTGATGAGTACCTGAGTTTGAGTGTTGCGTCGAGAACTCAGCCCGCCCAGAAAGTCACCTGAGCCGTAAAGAACCGAGGTGATCAAGGACAAGAAGACAGTCATGAGAGATCCGTCATGGAATCACTAAAATCATTGAAGCAACAACCTTTTTTCTTACCTGGTATCTCAGGCAGTCGGTCGTGGGACTCTAACGAACTCAACACGTGGTCTCTAGAGTCAAAGAATGTGGCCTTGAGTCCCTCATTAGACGACAATGAGGTGTCTCAAGGCGGCTGATAACAGTAACTGTGCCCGTCGAACGAAAGTGGTCATAAAATGTCGAACCCTCTGATGGAGAAATGGGCGTCGCGCACCGAGGCACTTGGCACTTGGTTATCGCTGCCTGACTCCCACGCTGCCGAAGTTGTCGCCCGTGTCGATTTTGACTACGTGTGCGTTGATATGCAGCACGGTGTTGCCGACTACCAGATGGCCACAGCCATGCTTCAGGCAATAGTACTGACCGGTAACGGAACGCCGATTTGCAGAGTGCCTTGGAATGAGCCGGGAATCATCGGACGAATGCTTGATGCCGGCGCGCGAGGCGTCATCATTCCCATGGTTAATTCGGTTGAAGAAGCGAAAAGAGCCGTGGCAGCGACGAAGTACCCACCGCTCGGGGAACGAAGCTATGGGCCAACGATCATTGGTGCACGCGCTCGAAACGCCGGGGAGGATTACTACCCGACAGCCAACGAAACCAACGCATGTATCCCGATGATTGAAACTCGCCAAGCGGTAGAGAATCTTGATGAAATCCTCGCAGTTGAGGGTGTTGACGCGATTTATGTGGGCCCAGCTGATTTGTCGATCAGCTACGGGTATGGACCCGCCTACAGCGATGACAATGACGAGTACAAAAAGGTGTTAGAGCACATAGTTGATAGATGCGATCAAGCGGGAAAGATCGCAGGAATTCACTCCACGACAGCACTTGCCGCCAACCGTCGAGAAAAAGGTTTCCTTATGCAAACAATAAGTGGGGATCTGATGGCGATGAGCAAAGCCAGTTACCAAGACTTGAAGAATGCGCGCGAAGGAGGATCAGGCGACGGATCCTCACGCATTTACTGAAGTGGTTTTGAGGCAACCGAGTCGTTGTTTCGACGCGTTGAGACAAAGAACCAGATAGCTGCTGCGGCGACCAGACACCCGGCTGTTCGAAAAGCCGTAGGCATCGACGCTGTTTCACTCAACCAACCTAACGCTGGAGGTCCGAGCACAAACCCCACGTCACCAGCCGAGCGATACAAACCTATTCCCAACCCGCGAAGTCTTTCGGGAAATAACTCGGCTACGAAAGCTGCCGGAGCTGGACCGGCCGTTCCCGTACCAAGAGTGAGGATCACGTTGCCGACCACAAACCAGACCGGAGTTCCGATTGATGCGATAACGAACGTGCCGAGCGCCGCGGCGACCCCGGAAAATACGATCACTGGCGCCCAACCAAGATTCTCTGTCGCCCACGTTGCAGGCCAAAGAGTGAATAAAGTCATGACCCCGGTGATGGTAAACACCAGCCCAATCTCGCCGGGACCCCAAGCCAGGACACCATCCGCATGGAGGGGGACCAACGTCGCTCGCGTGCCCCCACGAGTCATAAAGATTGTTCCAGTGACGAAGGCGATTGCCATGAACGGTCCGCTGTAAACGATGCGTTTAACCTCGGAAGCTGAAGGCGTGGCTTGCTCTGAATCCGTTCTCGGGCGCAGTGTTTCAGGGAGACGGAACGCCGCGTAGATGGCGCTTGCCACTCCGATGACACCGACCACATGGAACGGCGCAGCTAAGCCCCACCGCTCTGCAACCAACCCACCTACCCCCGGACCCAAGGCCACTCCAACGCTAAGGGCCCATTGATTCGTAGCGATATAACGAGCACGTCGATTAACCGGAGCGATATCAATCAGATAAATGAGCGCTCCGCTCATGTAGAACGCCGAACCTGCTCCGGCGACGAACCTCCACATCAGCAATGAAGAAATATTGTTTGCGAACCCTGACCCGAACATCCCAATAGACGTCAAAATCGGTCCGCCGACTAAGAGTATTCGTCGGCCAAATCGATCAGCTATTAATCCCGCGGGCACATTTAGGATCAGACGAGCGAGAGCAAAGACTGTGAGCGTCAATCCCACGACAGCGGTGCTTACCCCGAAATCGCGAGCGTAGAGGGGAAGCACCGGTCCGACGACTCCTTGGCCCGCCATCACCATAAAGGTGGCGAAGCAAAGAACGAGCAGCTTTTCTGCTTCGCGTAACCTGGTCATCAGCGTGGCCACTGCGCATTGCTATCACTGATGCGGCGCCAATCTCGCGATCTCACTACGATGCCACTACGGGAAAGGGGACCCAATGCAGGTCAATCATCCGATCATCTCCGCTGATTCACATATTGCCGAGGCGCCCAACACATACACCGACTACATCGATCCGCAGTGGCGTGATGTCGCCCCACATGTGGTGGAGACCGAAGATAAGGGTGATCTCTACGTCATAGATGGTATGAAGCGAACCATCAACATGGGTCTGATAGCCGCAGCAGGTCAGGCTCCTGAAGACCTAAAGCCCAACGCGAAATGGGAAGAATTACCTCGAAGTGGATGGGATTCGGACTACCGACTGGCAGATCAGAATCGCGACGGGGTATCAGCAGAGGTGATCTACCCCTCGGTCGGGATGGTGCTCTGCAACCACCCGGATGCCGACTACAAGAAGGCGACTATGGACGCCTATAACCGTTGGATAAGCGACTACTGCTCTGTGGATTCGAATCGACTGCTCGCAATCGGACAGACCCCGCTTCGTTCGGTAGAAGAAGGCATAACTCAACTAGAAGCCATGAAGAATGCTGGCTTGCGTGGCGTCATGATGCCCGGGGATCCTGCGACTGACTTTGACTACGACGACCCACGTTGGGATCCGTTCTGGCAAACAGCAATCGAATTAGAGTTCCCGCTTTCGTGGCACATCTTGACCGCAAAAGGATCAGGTCGGCCCCGAGGGCCAAAAGCGAACTCGTTCATGACAATCATTCGCGCGAATCAAGACATTATGGGCACCCTTGTCTTCGGAGGGGTATTTGAACGAAACCCAGGATTACGGGTGGTATGTGTCGAGGCAGACGCGGGCTGGGTTCCGCATTACATGTACCGAATGGATCACGCGTATAAACGTCACCGTTATTGGCTGCCGCCGGGACAGGAACTATCGAAACTGCCCAGCGAATACTTTAGTGAGAGCATTTATACGACCTTCCAAGATGACTGGGTCGCGTTCAAGATGGTCGACCATGTGAATCACAAGCGTTTGTTGTGGGCCAACGATTTTCCGCACAGTGACAGCACCTGGCCATGGAGTCAAGAGTTGCTAGATGAACATGCTGCGCACCTCACGAGTGAGCAGAGCATCGACATTTTGTGCAATAACGTGGCCGAGTTGTACGGAATTGACACGTCAGAGTTGCCAATAGGTGGCGATAGTTTGGCGGCCACGGTCTGACAGGATCAGTTTGTGGATATGACTTCTTCTCGCATAGATGCTGTCGACTTCGCGGCGGCGCAGGAGCTCTACCACTCGCGTGGTTGGACCGATGGCTTACCTATCGTCCCCCCAACACCAGAGCTAGTTCAGGCCTGCCTCGATTGGGTCCTTCTACCCTCAGAGCATCTCGTAGGTATCGAACCCGTCCGAGAACGGGCAATAACAGCAGAGAAGTTGGCCATCAATTCTGTCATGGCCGGTTGCCTTCCTCACCATTTTCCGCTTGTGGTTGCCTCGTTCACGGCAATGCTGCACGACGACTTCCTTCTTCACGGCGCGACCGCTTCAACCGGAGGTTGCGCGGTCTTATTGATTATCAACGGGCCAATTCGCGGGGACCTCGAGATGACCGGAACCTTCAACGCCCTAGGAAATGCGGACCGCTCGTCTTCCGTTATCGGTCGGGCCGTTCGACTTGGGCTAATCAATCTGCTTGATGTCCGTCCAGGCGAAATTGACCGATCAACACTCGGCCACCCGGGCAAGTTCACCTATTGCATTGCAGAAGACGAAGAAAATTCTTGCTGGCCTTCGCTGGCCGAAGAACGACTCGGTGTAAGTGAGGTCTCCTCTGTGACCGCGGTGGCGGCGATGGCACCGCGACAAATCATGAACGAATGGACCACCGATCCAGAGGAAATCTGCGACACCATCGCGGCTGAGATACGAGCGAATCAGCTTCACTACTCAATCTGGGCTGGGAATTACACAGTCGTCGTGCCCGGCCAACTTCGACAGCATTTCAATGATGCTGGTTGGTCAAAAGCTGACATCAGGAATTATGTCTTTCAACAGGCTCGCGTTAAGCGAGGTGAGTGGGCTGGGGTGGGTAAAGGTTCAGTTGTAAAGGATCGGGCTGACAGGGAATATCTGGCCATGGAATCTCCCGATGATTTACTTGTGGTTGCGGCTGGAGGGCCGGCCGGAGGATTTGCCCAAATCATTCCCCCCTGGCTGGGAACAAAAAGTCGGGCAAGTACCGTCGCTGTAGGAGCGTGTGTCGATTGTGAGGTGCCATAGATATGGAGCTACTTAACCCAAGTCACGAGCAACAACGAAGTGGTAGCGCGCCGCCGCCGCGTCTCGGCACTCTGGAAGGGGCGGTTATCGGAGTCATATCCAACGGCAAAGAGAACACAGTTCCCTTCTTCGACCGAGTTGAGTCAATCTTGCGTGAGCGTTACGGAGTCGCGGAGGTCGTGCGCAGGACGAAGTTGAATTACAGCGCTCCCGCAGAAGTCGACTTGATGTCCGAGGCAATGGGATGGGATGCGGTTCTGAGTGGAGTGGGTGACTGAGGTAGCTGCTCGTCGTGCAGTTTGCACGACGCTGTTGTCGCAGAACGCAATGGGGTGCCCGCGATCAGTGTCATGACGTCGGCCTTTGCAGACGCTGCTGAATTGATGGCACGGGTTCAAGGCGTACCACACCATCCGTTTGCGGTGATCGAACATCCAATTGCGAGCGCCGACGCTGCCGGAATCGATGCTAGAGCTCAAGAAGCCGTTGAGAAAGCCGTCGCAGTATTGGTTTCTCTCTGATCTAAGAAAACTGAAACTTCGCGTAGTCGAGGGGTAACGCTGTGGTCCGCTTGAGTTCTTCCATCTCAAAAATGGTTCGCACATCATAAAGAGCGACTCGTTCGATCAACCGCTTGTAGAAGTCGTCGTATGACCGGATGTCAGGAACTACTACTCGAAGCATGTAATCGATCTCTCCGCTGGTTCGAAAAGCCTCAACGATCTCAGGGAATTCTTCGATAGCAGCAGTGAAATCCGCTAACCACGTCGCTGAGTGGTCATTCGTCCGAATTTGCACCAAGGCGTTGATCCCTAACGAAAGACGTTCAGGGTCAAGGATCGCCACCTCTCGCTGAATGATGCCTTCTCGACGCAAGTTTTGGACTCGCCTCCAGCAAGGAGTTGGAGTCAAGCCAACTTCAGCCCCCAATTCTCTGGCTGAACGCGTTGAATCCTCTTGTAAGAGATGCAGTATTTCTCGATCGATAAGATCCATAGCACAAGAGTAATGCATGAAAATCTCTAAATGAGCATAAATTATGCACAAATATGGTGAAATATGGGTTCCGCGGCAACAACGTGTTGTAGTGATAAGCCTACGATCTTGGTGTGGCCATAAAGGATTACTTCACTGAACATCCGGCTTCGGTAGGGGAGACCTACCGTGAGCATTTCCGCGTAGCGAGTCACTTCGCGAAGGAGTTGGCGTTAGCGTCTATGGCCGCTGCGGTCCACGCGATAGCCCCGAATTTGTTTGCGTCCACCGCCAGCACGAAAATTCGGCAGCTTCACTCAGATGTGACCGCAGGCTTACGTGGTGAAACCAATGGGGATCTTCTTCTTGAAGAAGTAGCGCACCCCCATCCCGCCGGGTAAGGATTTGACTCAGGAACAGCAGACAGAAACCGATTCGAACTGTTCGTTATCACCAGTTTTGACGTACCACTCCCACCGAATTTCGTCTGGTCCCTGAATCCAGGTCTCCGTCTTGTCCGCGTAGCAGCACATCGTTTCGTCGATCCCAGTAGTGGCTAAACCCTCCTCCGTCATGCGGAGGTCAGCTTCCGCGACCATCACTGCGTTTTCGACTTCAACGCCCAAATGATTGATCGAACCCCCGGTTTCGGGATTTTCGAATAAAACTAATTTGAGGGGAGGCTCTTCAATAACAAAATTCGCGTACCCAGGTCGGGTCTTAGCCGGCGCGGTAGAAAACATCTTCGAATAGAACGCTATTGCTTCATCTAGATCGGCA
>PBHE01000030.1 GCA_002719335.1 Acidimicrobiaceae bacterium | reverse complement strand
TCTCAGTGAGGTCGAGGCCACATAACGAAATGAGCCTCGGGATCGAAAGGGTTTTAGTGTGAAGGCAGCAGTTCTTAACGAAATTCCAGGTGATCTTGAGGTAACTGAAGTCGGGATCGACAAACCCGGACCGCGCGAAGTTCTTATTCGAACCGCAGCGGCTGGCCTGTGTCATAGCGATCTTCACTTTATGGAGGGCAGCTACCCGTACATGACTCCGGTCGTGCTTGGACACGAGTCCGCTGGGGTTGTGGAGGCAGTCGGGTCGGACGTGAGTTACGTGCAGCCCGGCGATCATGTCATTACGTGCCTTTCGGTGTTTTGCGGTCACTGTTCGTACTGCATTGAGGGCCGTTTGTCGCTGTGCTCCAACAAAGACGTAGAGTGCAATCGAGGTCCCGACGAAACTCCTCGCTTAACGATCGATGGCGCCCCGGCTTGGCAGTTTCTCAATCTCTCGTCGTTCGCAGAACAGATGTTGGTGCATGAGCACGCCATAGTGAAGATCCGGGAGGACATGCCTCTCGACCGTGCTTCTCTTATTGGATGTGGGGTCATGACCGGCGTCGGGGCGGTGTTTCGAACCGCTCGAGTAGAACCGGGAGAGACAGTCGCTGTATTTGGTGCCGGCGGTATTGGCCTGGCTGCTGTTCAGGCAGCGCGAATTGCGGGCGCTGGCAGAATCATCGCTGTGGACATGCTCGATAACAAGCTCGAAGTAGCCCGTCAAATGGGCGCAACCGACACGGTAAACGCTGCCGACACCGATGCAGTCGCCACGATTCACGAGATGACCGGAGGCGGGGTTCACAAATCATTTGAGGCAGTTGGCCTTAAACAGACCGCCGAACAGGCTTTCCAGAGCTTGCGCAACGGTGGCACGGCCACTGTCATCGGAATGATCCCTATCGGCACCAACGTTGAGCTTCATGGTCTTGATTTTTTGTTTGAGAAGAAGATGCAGGGGTGCAGCATGGGTTCGAATCAGTTCCGCACTGATATGCCTCGCCTGGTGGATATGTATCTTGATGGACGACTGATGCTCGACGAAATGGTGTCGGCTCGCATCAGCTTGGAGGAGATCAACGAAGGTTTCGAAGCCATGAAGGCTGGATCAGTTACTCGATCGGTTATCACCTTCGACTGAGGTGTGACGCTGGAGCGATCGCTACCAGTCATAAACGGTGTTCAAGACCCCGCGAACCCGTCCTACCAACGTGCAAGCATTAACGTTTTTTGCCCTGAGCACGTGGGTGGCTGCGTCGTTGACACGGTCGACCGATATCAGGCCGTCGTGAACTGCACGATCAATGGCGTCAAACGCGAGCCCGACATCCGCGAGTTTTCCTAAAATCATTAGGTCGGCGCCGGCTGCCACCGACATGACGACGGCCTCATCGACGGTCCAACGGTCAGATACCGAGCGCATGTTGAGCGAGTCCGTCACGACCAGTCCGTCGAATCCTAAATCGTTTCGCAGCAGACCATCGATAGCGGCCTTCGACAAGGACGAGGGTAGGCCGTCCGTTAAATCCGGTACTTCGATGTGACCAACCATGACTGCAATTTTTTTGGAAGAAATGGCAGCCTTAAAGGGAACAAGGTCGCTTTCGTTAAGTTGGGCCAATGGCGGTCCAACAGAACGTCCCACGTGTGAGTCCGAATCTGCTGATCCATGGCCGGGAAAGTGTTTCACTACCGGCAGTACGCCGCCGTCGCTTAACCCTTCGATCGTCGCCATTCCGTAGTCGGCGACAAGGGATGGATCGTTAGAAAATGATCGGTCCCCGATTCCTGGCCCTGATCCGACGTCTAGAACGGGAGCAAAGTTGACGTCGAATCCCAACTCAAGCATCTGGACCGCGTGACGTTCAGCGCGTTGTGCAACTAATTCCAGGCGTTCATTTACTTGACGCGCTGCACTGGGAAGGTTCGGTAAGACATGATGGAGGCGTTGTACTCGGCCACCTTCTTCGTCCGCTGCCATGAGCAACGGGATTCGTCCGGCGAAATCTTGTAATTCGCTGATTCTGCGGCCAATCCACGGCGTGGCGCCACCCGAAAGCAGTATTCCTGCTATTTGATGGTCACGTGATTCTTCGACCGCCGCACCAAATTGACTTTCAGTCATTGTTGGTAAGAGGAGTTGCCCAATTCGGACTGCTCGTGGGAGCTCGGTTACACAACCTCGATCAATTTCATCGACCCAACTGCCCGCCATAAGCTGCTTGACCGCAAGACCAGATAGCCACCCGGGCGGGCGATCGTGTCCGGTGAAGATACTGGGTCCAGGGTCGCCGACAGCGAGCTTCGTTCCGTCGGCGAGTTCCAACCAAATACCTAATGCTCCGCGAACACCGGCGTAGGCAGTGCGCACGCGGTCGGTTATTGGCTCTCGTTCACCGAGAGGCGGAACAATGCTGGTGCCTATGACTTCGACTGATCCGTCGGCGGCGACAACCCAATATCCGATGCCCCCTGGGCCGTCGACGACCGCTACGACAGTAGGGTCAGGTGCTACCGTCTCAAATGTTTCTTCGGCAGTTGCATTTGAAGACCCAAGGATCGGCGTCACGGTCGCCAATCCAACCATCATGGTAAAAGCGCATAAGAGGCTGCGCGCTTTTATCCATCGGGTGGCGTGACTAGCCACTGTCGTTCTCCATGCTCCGGTCAATTTCTTCTGCGGAAGGCAGTTGGTGGGTCAACACAATCTTGTCGGTGCCCGTGTGGTCGACTTCGATCGGGAGTTCTAGATTCAGGCGGCGGAGGAGACAAAACATCGCATCCTTTGCTGGACAGTAGAAGACTGTCACCTCTGCGCTAATCCTGAGGTGGTCGTCATCTCCGATGAACAAGTTGAATTCTTGGGGCATTTGAGGCCCCTGGGCCCGGTAAGAGCTGCGACCAACTATGCGGGATTTTTTCGCGTTCTCGATGCTGATGTCCAGAGCAAATGTGCCGTCTTCATTAAATTCGTATCCTGCCGGAACCAGCAACTCCAAGGACAACGTCACTGTTCCAGGTGCAACAACTTTTTGGGCGAAGATGACCGCTTCATCTGCCGACTGGCGCGTGACGAGTGACGCTGCTTCCAAATTGCTGAATCTGAGAGTTGTAAGTTCTCCGGTCCCGACCTTCAGGGTGCGGATGCGATGGTTGTTTGTGTCAGCGATATACAGGACCTCGTTGGCAAGACTCAGGCCACTGGGTTCGGCAAGTTGTGCTGCTGGACCATATCCATCGTTCAAGCCCGGTAGCCCATTTCCTACAACCAAAACGGAGTCACCCGTTGAAAGACGAATTGCTTTGATCCGATGGTTGTAGGTATCTGCGACGTAAAGGCTGTCGCCCACAAGTTCAATGCCAAGGGCGTGTTGCAACTCAGTGGCTCCACCGTCACCAACCGAATCACCCCAAGAAAACAGTCCCGTACCCACCAGAGTTTTTAATTCATCGCCGTCGGTTAGATCTACAGATCGAATTGCGCTTGCCTCCGGGTCGGTGAACCACAATGTGGCGCCATCGCTCGAAAGGCCCGAAGGTTGTGAAAGCGTTGCTGTCAGGCGCGGGCCATCTTGTATACCTTCGGCGCCGGTACCCGCAAAAACGTCAATCCAGTCCGCTTGTCGCCCTTGGTCCGAGGTGTCAATAATCCAGAGTTGATGGCGTCCGGCTCCGGCCACAAATAGCTGATTGCCGACTCGTTCCACGTCCCAAGGCGAGACGATTGCTGTCGATAGGGGTGGTCCGGGAACAACCCTATGAACTGGCTGGCCTGTTCCAGCAAGCGTCCGAACCTTTCGCTGAGAGAGATCGATAACGCGAACACTGTGGTTTCCTCGGTCTGCGACGTACAGGAACCTGCCATTCGCTGAAAGTGTTAGGCCTTGGGGTTGATTGAAGCGTGCATCAAGCCATGCTCCATTGACCAACCCTGGCGATCCACCCCCCACGACGTCCAAAATTCGTCCGTCAAGTTCAGTGATGACAATGCGATGGTGGCCAGAGTCGGCGATAAACAGTCGCCCGCTTTCAGGGTCAGCAAGTACTTTCCCCGGAAAGCTCAACACTGTGGGAATTGGATCCGAACTCTTTGCGATCAGATCCAATGGGCGCGAATCAATCAGACCTGCAGCGCCGTACTCTCGGGTCATTTGTTCAATGACCGGTTCGAAAAGCTGGTAGACCCCCTCCCCGGCGTGGACCCCCACAATTCGGCCAAGAGGATCGATCAGTACCAGGGTCGGCCACGCTTGCACGCGGTAGGACTTTCGCAGATATTCGTAGTCATCGTTCACCACTGGGTGGCGAATACCGAGCCGTTGTACGGCCTTTCCCACGGCTTCGCTTGTTCGTTCGTGATCAAATTTGGCCCAATGGACCCCGACGACAGCAAGTGAATCAGGGAACTCTTCTTCGAGTCTGTGCAGGTCAGGAATTACATGCAAACAGTTGATGCATCCTTGAGTCCAGAAGTCGAGTACGACAATTTTGCCCCGCAGATCGGTCACCAACGACAACGGTCTCTCAACGTTGAACCAGTCGAGGCCATTGGGCACGTCTGGTGCCGCTACTTCTCCGCTATAGGTGAACTCGGCGTTGCTGATTGGTGTCGACCCAGAGGGCGCGATGGTAGATGACGTCGAGTTCAGTGCGGAGCTTTGAGGGACCCCGCTTACAGCATCGAGTGTCGCTGAGCTACAAGATGCGCCTAGTGCACCCACTGTCAGGAGGCAGATCGCGACGATTCGACGAGACATCACTAAACCAGTGTGCACGTCAGGCCCTCAAAAACCTGACCTCAAAGAGTTAGGCGAGAATCGATTACACCAGTGTCGAATCCAGCTAGATGCAGGCCGCCGTGAAATCGGGCGTGCTCAATTTTGAGGCAACGGTCCATGACCACCTCGAGCCCGTTCTCGATGGCTATATTCGCTGCTGCGACACTCCACAGTCCGAGCTGGGCCCAAAATGAGGCAGCACCTGTCGCGACGGCCTCCTCTGCAACTTCGGGCAGGTCGTCGGACCGGCGAAAAACATTGACCATATCTGGTGCTAACGGCAGGTCTTGAAGCGTTGGGTAGCAAGGCTGTCCCAAGATCTCATCCACCATTGGGTTCACAAAATAGACGTCGAAGTCAGTGCTGGAGCTCAGTAGATACGTCGCAACGAAGTTGCTCGGTCGGGCTGGATTAGCAGATACCCCGACCATGGCGATGCTGTCGGTTCGCTTCAGAAGATCAAGTCGCCGAGTGGGAGTTGGTTCGCTCCAACCAGGGATCGGTTCATGGGTCACAGTCACGACGCACTCGCTTTCGCTAACGCTTGTTCAAGATCCCAGATGATGTCCTCTAGATCTTCTAGTCCTACTGATAACCGAACCATGTCGTCGCTAACCCCGCCTGAACGTAATGCCTCATCTGAGAGTTGCTGGTGTGTGGTGGAAGCTGGGTGAATAACGAGTGTGCGAGCATCTCCCACATTCGCGAGGTGGCTGATGACCTGCAAAGACTCAATGAATTTGGCACCAACAGCTCTTCCACCCTTTACGCCGAAGGTGAAGATCGCGCCGGGGCCTTTAGGTAAGTAGGCCTTCGCCAGTTCGTTATAAGGAGACGTAGCGAGGCCCGCGTAGTTCACCCAGTTGACCGCCTCATGTTGATCAAGATGTTCGGCGACAGACTGCGCGTTGGCTACGTGCGCCTCCATTCTGAAAGGGAGGGTCTCTATCCCTTGAAGAAGCAAAAACGCGTTCATCGGAGACATAGATGCGCCGATATCGCGTAGCTGCTCTGCACGCAACTTGGTACAAAATGCGTACTCTCCGAAGTTTTCCCAAAACTTCAGTCCGTTGTAGCTTTCGGTCGGTTCGGTCATGTGGGGAAAGCGCCCACTCCCCCAGTCAAAACGGCCAGAGTCGGTGACCACTCCACCTATTGAGTTGCCATGGCCCCCAATGAACTTCGTCGCTGAATGCAAGACAATGTCGGCACCATAATTTAGCGGCTGACACAGGTATGGGGTTGCGAATGTTCCATCAACAACGAGCGGGATATCGCTTGAATGCGCAACTGCAGCAATCGCGGAAATATCAGGAATTGATCCTGAGGGGTTGCCGACGATCTCTGTGTACAGAAACTTCGTGCTTTCATCTATAGCTTCAGCGTAGGCGTCAGGATTATCACCATCGACGAATCGCGCTTCTACTCCGAAGCGTCCGAGCGTGACATCAAAAAGGGTGTGTGTACCGCCGTACAGGGCTGACGAGGTAACGAAATTATCGCCACTTCCCGCCAGAGCTGCTGCAGTCAAGAATTCCGCCGCCATTCCCGACGCAGTAGCTACGGAACCAATTCCACATTCAAGGCTCGCCATTCTTTCTTCGAACGCATTAACAGTGGGATTGGAAATGCGCGTATAAATCGTCCCGTACTTCTGAAGAGCAAACTTGTCTGCAGCGTCTGCTGTGTCTTCGAAAACGAAACTTGTGGACTGGTAAATAGGCACAGCGCGAGATCCCGTTGAAGCATCGGGTCTACCTCCAGCGTGCAGTGCTCGTGTCCTAAAACCCCAGTTGCGGTCGTTCACACCATTCGATTGTAGATAAAGCGTTAGCCCAATTCTCAAATTCTCTCCTCGCTGAACAAACGGCGCGTTTGCACCGATATTTGGAGTACGGAGATAACAAAAACCCGGAAGAAGCAAAGGGCCGCTGTCTACCTGAGGAAATCGAGCTTCGATGACGGCGCATCCGGCCACCGCAAATTTGTCGTTCTAGGAGGCCGCCACCTGATGTTCGTCATCATTTGCACCTCAACCCAACTCGTGTGTCCCGTCTAGAACATGCGAACATGGCGCCGCTGGGCTAGTGGCGTCCGATCAACGACGAAGGGGATGGTGTGGCACGCGCAATGTTGAAGGGCACCTACACAGCTCAGGGATGACCGGGGGGTTGCGCAATAAGGCTTCCAATCTCGTGAAGAAACCATCAGGGCACAAGTTGCTGCTCTGGGTGGTGCGTTCATCGGCCTGTACTTCTGCGCCAACGCGGACTGGGATTAGATAGTGATCGCAGACGGAACTGACCCCGAACCCCTAACGTCAACAACCCAGGTCATGGGTAGCGGCGCATACGGATGGGTAACAGCCGACATTGTTGTAAGGGCAGCCGATGCCGCTGCTTAAACAGCTCCAGTTCACCGGACTCCAGGCGAGTAGCTCACGACTCAACCCACGACAGGCCGCTCTTTCGGGGCGGTGTTTGTCGTTTTCAGTTAAGTCAGATCACACGTCCGCATGGTGATCGAGATGAATGAATGAGGGGGCACCTGCTAAGAACGGCCCGAGGAGGTCCATCATGCCGGTCTCGACTCGCCAGTTGAGGTAAGCCTCCTGATTTGACTTGTCTGCCCACTTCTCCCAAAGCAAGATCTTGTCTGGGTCATCCTGGTGTGTGTAGGTCTCAACCAATTCACACCCGTCGAAACCGCGGGTGTCTGGAAGACCGCCGCGCAGTGATTCCAAAAACTCTGCTCCCTTCCCCTCTGCGCACGAGAATTCAACCACCACTGTGTGAGACATCTTCGTCACCCTTCTTTTACCCAACACTACCCATCCGGAGAGAATCGCTCGGGTCGGAATTGATTTCACTTTCGATAGCGAGAAACGACATTTTTGCTCGAGTACCTCTACGAAGACGGCTAACACCCCTAGCTGAGGTAAGACACCTATATCGGTTGGATTAGTGAATTTGTAGGCAACGTTTTAAGTGCCGCGTTCACTCACATACTTTTGAGCGAGAGCGAGCGCAGCAGGCGGATCGATTCCCGCTAGTCCAATCATCCAGCACGCGATAGGAGCAGCGATCCGCTCAGAGTCGTGGGCGGCAACGCCAGCAAGATTCAGAAGGTTGTCGATGGTGTCGCCATCTGGGGCGTCGAGGCCGAGCTCGTGGGCGAAACCATTTAGCCAGTCTTGAGCCGAACAAGTTGTGTCAGACATCATCTCTGCTTTGTGGTCGCTGAATGAGTTCAGGTGGATCGTAGGCTTCGACTCGTGGCGCAGATTCATTGAAACGCTCGATATCGACCAGGCATGTGTGCGCCGAAGGGCCTTGCGCCAACTTAGAGGTGCCCTTGTCTCGTGTGAGCACGTTGGGGTTCCCGGCTCGACACATTCCTTGGGAATCGGGGTCATACCAAGCACCTGTTGAAAGTTGGACAACTTCTGGCATTAGCGCGTCGTCTAAGACTGCGCCGGCGAGACACGCACCGCGTTCGTTGAAGACTCGAACAACGTCACCATCGACGATTCCTCTTTCTTGGGCAAGGTCGGGGTGAATGCGGATGGGTTCTCGGCCAGCCACTTTCGACCCAGCACTGGGTTCGGTGTGATCGTATTGGCTGTGTAGACGCACTGTGGGCTGGTTCGATACCAGATGCAAGGGCCAACAGTCAGACCCGGTGCCTCCTAGCCGTTCGTACGGTTCCATCCAGGTTGGGTGCGGCGGACAATCTTCATAACCGTACTGTTCGATGGTTTCTGACCACAGCTCAATTTGTCCGCTTGGAGTTCCCAGCGGAAACTTCGTTGGGTCCTCTCGAAAATCAGAGAGCAGGACTTGTTTGTTCTCTCCCATTTCGCCCATATCAGGGTATTTGACGTGCCCAGTTTCCCGAAATTCGTGATAGTCGGGTGCCCACGCGTTCTCTGCTCGAAATAACTCGTACAGAACTTCGACCCACTCGTCGGCGGTGCGGCCTTCTGTGAATCGAGATTCAAGTTCTAAGCGATTCGCGACCATCGCCAGGATTTCATAGTCGTCGCGCGCATCGCCGGGTGGATCCACAGCTCGACCGTGAGCAATCAAAAGATTTTCGGCGCCGCCGATGTCATTGCGTTCGAGTGGCGTGGATGAAGGAAGCACAATGTCCGCTCGTTTCGCTGTTGGGGTCCAAAATGGTTCTTGGACCACGATGGTTTGAGGTCGCTGCCAAGCTCTGGATAGCTCGGTCAGGTTCTGATGGTGATGGAAGGGGTTTCCCCCAGCCCACCAAACCAATTTGATGTCGGGGAACTGGCCGGTTGCACCATTGAAGTCATACTGCTCACCTGGCTTATCCAACAATTCCCGGAATCTGGACACTGAGATCACTTGAGAGCTCTTTGGTCTCGGAGGTATCGGCATCCCAGGGACACGTTTGCGGACTTGGCCAGCCCCCACGTTGCCTTGAGTTCCGAAGGGGAAGGCAAAGCCACCACCTGGGAGTCCTATCTGACCCAGAGCGCATGCGAGAGCAGCTGCGGCCCAATAGGACTGTTCGCCATGGTCGGCGCGCTGTACAGATAAGCCGACATTTATCAAGGTCCGTCGACTCGACATCTCATTAGCTAATTCTTCGATGGCGTCGTGTTCAATTCCGGTGATTTCTGATGCCCACCGTGCGGATTTCGGTACTCCGTCTGCTTCCCCAATCACGTAGTCAGCAAAGCGGTCCCATCCATGAACGTAGGTGTCAACGAAACTTCTATCTATGAGATCCGCGGAAATGAGGGTGTGGATTAACCCAAACATCAATGCAACGTCAGTACCTGGCCGAATGGGTTGCCAGCGCGGATCAATCCCCGAATCCAGATCGTCACGCAACGGTCCGACATTGAGAAACTGGGTCCCATTTCGCTTGGCTTTTCTCATCCAATCTTGTGTGTGGTGGGGGCCTTGCCCTCCATAGGTGACATCAGTGTTAGAAAGTCGAAGCCCGCCGAAAGACACAAATAAGTCAGTGTGCTCACAAATCACTGACCAGCTGGTGCCTTGACCAATTGCAGCGCGGTATCCCATTCCGAGAAAATAGGGCACGATCGCTTCAGCGGCCGAAGACGAATATGTACCCCAAACATCGGTATAGCCGCCGTACATGCGTAGCAATCTGAATAACAATGCGCTTGGAGCATGGACTCGGCCAGAGGAACCCCAGCCGTAAGATCCAGCAAACACTGATCGTGGACCGTAATCGGCATGTACTCGCTTCAGTTCGCTAGAGGCCAGATCAATCGCTTCATCCCATTCCACTTCAACGAAGGCTTCGCTTCCACGAAGCTCGTTGCGAGATCCGGGACCTTCTTTGAGCCACGAGCGGCGAATTGCCGGACGCATAATACGGAGTTCGTTGCTGTGGGTGAACGCCTGCCCGATGGGAGATGGGTGCGGGTCAAGTTCATGTCCCCTTACTGCGACGATCTCGTTTCCTCGGCTATCTATTCGATAAGGACCGAAGTGTGTTCCCAGCGCGGTGGTCTTGTTGCCAATCACTCAGGCACCCCAGTTTCCCCTTCGGCTGTGTAGGCATCAAGCCCCCATCGCTTAGCGATCAGTTCGAGACTCATGAGACGCTCTTCAACCCCGTAGGTGGCGCCGTAAACGAAGAGTTCATTCGCTTCGGTTTCTTCGGCAAGTTGACGCAAGCCAGAGACAACTTGGTCGGCGGTTCCATTAATCGCGTTGCTCGGCATCGCCGCGGCTCGTTCCCATTCAGGATGTGAGACCGCTTCGTCAGGAGGACACAAGGGCAAAAACCGCCCCGTGCGCATACCGTATTTACGCAGCCGACTCGGGGCAGCAAGTTTTTCCGCCTCCTCACTGGTGCCGGCGGCAATTACTGATGCCGAGACGATCGTGTAAGGCTCGTCCAGAATGGGTGAGGGACGAAACGCCTCTCGATACATCTGGACGGCTTCGAACGTGCCTCCAGTGTCAAAGTGATTTGCGAAAGTAAATGGGAGGCCTAGCACCCCTGACAATTGGGCACTAAAGCCGCTAGAACCCAGAAGAATCACATCGGGAGACGAACTGGCCACAGGAGTCGCCGAGAACTTATTCCACAACCCATGGTCAGTTCGCACATCACCCAGGAGGCCCATCACGTCGATCAGATCGCGAGGGAAGTCCTCAACCGACAGAGCTGCTGCAGATCCTCGAATCACTGCCATGGTTTGACGGTCGCTTCCAGGTGCCCTGCCGATACCCAAGTCAATCCGGCCGGGATGTAATGCCTCAAGTAGAGCAAATTGTTCTGCGATGACCAGTGGTGCGTGGTTGGGGAGCATCACACCGCCTGAACCCACTTTGATCCATTCAGTTGATGCTGCTACGTGAGCGATAAGGACGGCGGGCGAGGTGCTGGCGACGGTGTTCATGTTGTGATGCTCAGCCACCCAAAATCGCGAATATCCGAGTTCTTCGGCCTTTTTTGCGACGAGGGTGGCTTCGCGAAGCGCCTGCGAACTCGTCGCGTCACTCGAAACAGTCGCTAGATCGAGAACTGACAACGGTATAGAAGCCACAACCAAAATCTACGCTGTTATCGTCTCAACCGCGAGTTGTAGTGCTGCGAGGGCGAAAGCGTACATATTGGTTGTGCGGTCGTCTGTCTCGGTCTGCAACTGGAGAGTCGCGTTCGACTTGCCGCTACACGCAACCCATCCAAAGCCTGGGGGGTCTCCATAGGGATTTGCTGAAGGACCAGTGGCACCGGTCTCTCCTATACCCCAATCCGCTTGGTATAACTGTTTGGCCCGGCTTGCTTGGATGACAGCGAATGCCTCCGTCGAACCTCTCAGGCCTGCGGGCAGTGCTTCGCCGCCAGCGAGTATTTTTCTTCCCGCATTGGTGTAGACAATCATGCCTCCGCGGTAGAAGTCACTGGCGCCTGGGACTGCGACTAGTGCAGCGTTGATTAGACCGCCGGCAGCTGATTCTGATACGGCAATAGATACCTGCCCGTCACGGAGAGCATCGGCGATCTTGTTCCCCACCGTTGCTAAATCCGAAAACGTAACGGACTTCATCCCAATGCCCCACTTACAGCGATTTCGGCTATCTCATCTGCGTTCAAACCAAGTAAGTCACTCAAGACTTCGAAGGTGTGTTCGCCCAACAATGGGGCGGGGGCTCGCGGCCCATGGTCGTAGCCTTCGATGGTGTATTGATGACCTGCGTAGGGGACCTCACCCATCGCTGCATGTTCATGCCAACGATAGAAACTGAGATGTTGATATTGCGGGTCGACAAACAAGTCGCTACTGCGCGAAACAATACCTGCCGGAATGCCTTCAGCCAGTAGCAACGCTTCCAGCGCTCGGCCGTCGTATTGGCTGCTCCATTCACCGATTCTGTCATCGAGGAAGTCGTGCATGTCGAGTCGACACTCCACTGTGTCAAAAGCTGCAGCTTCCGCCCACTCGGGGTTTCCCATCAGCTTCTTGAATGTGGCCCACGTCTCATCGCTCGAGATTGTGATTCCGATCCATCGATCGCGACCTTCGACGGGGTATACACCTTGAGGCGCTATGTCCAGTTCGCGGTTTCCCCGTCGCGATGCTTTACGGCCATTTACCTGATAATCAAGGAGTTCAGGTGTCATGAGTTGAAGTCCGCATTCGAGCTGGGCCGCCTCTATGACACAACCTTTGCCTGTGCGTCGATGACGATCAATTGCTGCCAGCAACGCTGGGGTGATGAACCGGGGGGCAATGGTGTCGGTGTAGGCAAGATAGGGCCCATCAGGTGGTAGATCCGGCCAGCCCACTACTTCGTAGTACCCGGCGATCGCCGCTGCGTGATACCCATAACCAGCCAGTGGTGATAGTGGACCGCCGCTGCCAAGCAGGGAGGTGTGCACCACAATGGCTGACGGGTTCAACGAGGCGATGGCTTCATCGTCGAAACCTGCTCTGGAAAAAGCACCTGGACTCCACGACTCGATGACGACGTCCGCCCAGGCAATGAGATTTCGGGCGATTTCCTGCCCAGTTTCGTTCTTTAGATCAATGTCGATCCCCAATTTGGAGGTGTTGAATGTCCCAAAGAACTGGGACATGTTCTCTCCGAAGATCTGATCTTTGAAGGGTGGGTTAACCCGTAATGGGTCTAAGCGTCCACCCGATTCGACCCGGACGACTGTCGCTCCATGATCCGCTAGAGCCTTTGCCGTTATGGGTCCCACACCCACCCATGAGAAGTCGGCGACTTTGAGTCCCTCTAAGGGAAGCTCTGAAGAGTTGACGGTTCGGGCAATGAGGGGCTGCCCGGCTTTCGCCAGTTCGCTCCGTATCTCTCGACCGTGTTCATCAAGATGAGGGGGTTGACGGCCGCCGCTTGATCTTTCGCCGTCGAAACAGACGAACCCGCCCGGTAATCGCTCATTATCGAAACCACAGCCCTGTGTCGCGTGCCGCCAGAAATGCCGAAGTTCGAGATGATCGAATAACAGAAGATCTTCAACATCGTTTATTGGCGCCAGCGTGGCTCCCAACTCAAGCCCTTTTCGCATCATCGTGTCGCGTGGATAACGTAAGCAGAGTGTGGCCACCGCTTGGTGTACGTCGGCGAATGCGTGGTCCGCGTGTTCGCCGCTAAGTACACGATGGTCGAAGGTGTCCCAGTCTTCATCTACCCAACTTGGTGCCACTATGGACTCTTCGACCAACCATGGACCGAGAGCCTTCGCTAGGTCACCCCGGCTTACGGCTATAAGCCAACCGTCGGAGGCTTCGATACGAATCTGTAAGGGGACAGCGAGTGGAATTTCGGTTCCCATCCGATGAATATCGGCGCCTTGTATGGCGTGAGCCTCCATCGCGTTGAGTAACGTCCACGTCATGCATGCCTGCGCGGAAACAACCACGTACTGCCCCTCGCCGGTTGTCAACATTCGAAAATGAGCAACAAGGCCCGCTACCGCTGACTCAGCTCCTGCGTGTCGCCACACCTGGGGAATCGATGCCTTGACGGGGGGCCTGTGCGGTACCCCTTGCAAATTGGTCGAACCGCCAAGCGATGCAATCGACAACTCGCTATTGGAATCATTTGCTCGCGGCCCAGTCGCACCAAAGGGAGTTACCAGCACGTGGACGAGATTGGGATTGCATTTGCCGATTTGGGAACGGTCAAGGCCTGCATCGGAAGTTCGACTGGGCAACCCGGACTCGTAAAGAAAGTCTGCGCTTTCAACCAGTCTCATAAAGATTTCTTGATCATTCAGGTCGTGTAAATCGAGTTGCATCGATCGCTTATTGGAGGCGTACGCAGAAAAGTGGAGACTGCGTAGATCTGAAGTGTCCCCGTCACGCACAGGGGACTGCGCGCGCGTCGGGCACCCTGCGGGGGGCTCGACCTTAATGACATCTGCGCCCAATTCGGCCAGCATCCAGGGACCGATGTCGCCTCGGTGGTCGGTGAGGTCGATTACTCGGATACCTTCGAGTGGTCGCGCAGCACTCATGTGTCTGTCGCTTGCGTCGGTGGTGATTGCATTTGCTGAATTCAACGCGCCCTTCCTTCACTAGCGACTCCAGACGATAGTTTGCCTTTATGGCAAAGGCCTCCTTGGCGCTCGAGCAGCTCACCGAAGATACCGAACAGCTGATTTCTGGACGCGCGAAGCAAGCGGACGAAGCGAGACGCCCCGATCCAGAAGTGATTGCCGCTCTCGCAAACGCTGGGTTAATGAAGCTTTTGGTGCCACAAGAGTACGGCGGCCACGAGGTGCACCCTGCTGTTCTCATCGAGTTCACGGCACGCATAGCTCAGATCGACGGGTCTACCGCTTGGGTAGCGATGACCTGTAATGAGGAAGCTGAACTGGTTTCGGCTTACCTACCGCCCAATACCTGTCGTCAAATTTGGCACGACAACCCCGAGGTCGTTTTCGCGGGGTCGGGGGTGCCGCGAGGGCGTGCTGTCCAGGTGCCAGGCGGGTGGCGTATTACCGGTCGGTGGAATTTCGTAAGCGGTTGCACAGCAGCAAACAAGTGGGTGTTAAACAACGTGGTGAAGGGGAGTTCGCCGATTGAACTCTGTTTCGCTGTGATGGACGCCGATCCGCATTTCATTGAGGACACCTGGCACACCGTCGGCTTGAGGGGAACAGGTTCTCACGATGTTGTGCTCGAAGATTTCTTCGTGGATGAGACTTGGTGCGGAGTGGTGCCGAACAATTCCTTACCGCTTCCGGATTTGCCGTTTTACCGGTTGCAGTCCGCATTGAGATTTCCGTTTCCTAAGACCGGAATTGCGTGCGGTTTGGCTCGCAGAGCCATAGCTGACTTTAAGTTGTTGGCTGGAGACAAACAACCTCTCAACTCGAAGCGTCCTTTGCGTGAGCGGCCTGATGTCGCGTCCGCTGTCGCAAAAGCAGAAGCTCTTGTCGGAGCCGGACAGGCGTGGGTTCATGAGCAGCTCGATTCGATATGGGAGGCGGCAGAAAATGGTCAACCTGTTGATGCCGACCTTCATGCTCGGGTGCGCTTGGCATGTTCGTGGTCAGTGCAGAACGCAATCGGCGCTATTCAATATTTGGTGGATGCGGCGGGTAGTACGGCCAATTTTGAGGAGTCAGGGCTGATGGGTTTACTTGACGATGCTCGGGCCGTCGCTGGACATTTCATGGTCGGTTCCTACCAAATCGACACAGCCGGACGAGTATTGCTCGGCCTCGAAGCTGGGGATCCCGCGTTTTGATTCCGCCATGCAGTGGATGACACTGGCCTAGCCCAGACGGACAGCTACCCCTTCAAGTTCAGAAGAAGACGGTGGGAACCGTTCGAATACCAACGGGTCGTGTCCAGGAACGATCACGCCGCCAGTGCCGGCAAGGCGTCTGAGGGTCTCCCATCCCTGGACCATTTTTGAAAGGTCATCGACGATAGGAAACGGGCGGCCCTCGTCCATATTGGCCCAGTAATGGCTGGCGTCTGAGGCCAGAACCACCACACCTTGACCTGTGTCTATGCGAACTACTTGTAAACCTCGGGTATGTCCGCCGATGTGGTGCAGCGTCAGCCCAGGCGAAAGTTCTACGTCTCCTGCATGGAAGGTAACTCTTTCGGAAAAAACTCGACCTACCAGATCTTGAATGTGTCGGACGCTGAAGGCGTGCCTAAAGGCCTTGTGGGTCATGTCACGTCCAGTGGCGAAGGACATCTCGTCGTCCTGAACGTGGAAGGTAGCGTTGGGGAATTGGTTTACTCCCCCAGCGTGGTCATAGTGGAAGTGAGTCATGATCACATCCGAAACGGTTTCGGCGTTCACTCCTAGTAACGCCACGCCTTCTGCGGCTGTTCGCAGCAAATTGCGGTTTCGAGACTGAGCATCATCTTGTTCAAAGCCAGTGTCGACAACCCATTCTTGTCCACTGCTACTGCGAATGAGCCAGACGAAATAGTCCATAGGCATCGGAGCGTTGTCATGGGGGTCGCCACCAATGAAATGTTCGGAGCGAACTGCGTCGCGTTCGGCGTATTTGATCGCGTGGACCTCGTAGTTAGACACCCGACCCTCTCTAGTTCAGCCTTAGAAGTGTGGAAAGGCACGCTAGTGGCACTGATCAGTGCTTTCGGCCCTACGATGCGGACCATAATTTGGGCGAGAGGGACCAATGAGTTTCGAAATTAGTGAGTTGTACCGAAAAGACCTACCGCCTGCTGAGGCCGAATGGGGTGGCATTCCCGCGTTTAGCTTCGTTGGCGGTAATAACGACGAAGAAAACGTTCCTGTTGCAGGTCTCATGGAGGCGGTCACGCGGGTCCTGCAACGCGAGGGACGCAAGCTAGCCGTGTACAACCTGGGGGGTAGCCCCTTAGGCCACGAGGATCTCCGCAAGTTTATTTGCCAAAAACTTGGTGTGAGAGCGGCGACCAACGTCGACCTCGACGAAGTTCTTATTACTTCGGGGTCATTGCAAGCTTTGGATCTCGTCAATGATCTCTTGTTGCTGCCTGGCGACAACGTCATCGTTGAAGAGGCCACTTATGGAGGGATGATCAGCCGCTTAAAGCGTTTAGGTGTCGTCGTGCACGGCGTGCATCTTGACCAGAACGGGGTGCGACCTGACCATCTTTTCGAGTTACTCCAAAGTTGTGCTTCACAAGGGCGGCCGGCTAAATATCTCTACACAATTCCTACCGTCCAGAACCCGACCGGTACTTGCATGCCGATAGACCGGAGAATCGAAATTTTGGCTGCGATGGAAGGGCAACAAACAGCAATATTTGAGGATGATTGTTACGCCGACTTGCTGTGGGGCTGCGATCGGCCTCCAACTCTTTGGGAGTTGGACGGCCCGGATCGGCGCGTCATCTACTGCGGTTCTTTTTCAAAATCTATTGCCCCAGCATTGCGAGTGGGGTACGTCGTCGCGAAGTCCCCTGTACTTCAGCAAATCCTGTCGCTAAAAACTGATGCCGGATCGGGAGCGCTTGAACAGATGGTCGTCGCTGAGTATGCGAATTCTCATTTCGACAAACACGCGGAACGTTTGACATCGGTGCTACATGGTAAAGCCGAAGTTATGGCTGAAGCTATCCGCCAAAACTTTGGGGACTCAGTTCATTTTGATATGCCGCAAGGAGGGATTTTCATGTGGCTCACATTCGCTGATGACGTCAATACCGCCGACTTTTCCACCGAAGCCTCTAAGAGTGGGATCGAATTCAATGCCGGTGCTGGTTGGTCAGTTGATCCGCTTTGGGGCGCAAACAAGATGCGACTCTGCTTTGGTAATCCTTCCGTTGAAGCGATCCGAGAAGGCGTACACAGGTTGGCTGAGATCATGAACTTGACGTCGACGGGCAATAGTTCGTGACGATTTTGTATTGCGCCGCTGCCTAGTTCCCTGAGCGAAGAGTCCGGTCCCAGTCAGTTGGTACAGATCCTTTCGGGCCTATCGCTACCAACTGGTTCCCTTCAGGCGAATTTGTTCGGTCCGCTAAAGCCCGCAGTTCCCACTTTCGGCCGACGAGTTGAAACACCATTGGAACCTGGGGGGATTCGGTGAGACGAACGATCCCTTTCACACGCTGAATATTTCTCGGCAGCTCGTTAATCAAGGTTTCGAGCGCGTTCCTCGAGAGCGGTTGATCGGATTGATGAGTCCGCGATTCGAATTCACCGATATGACTGGTCGAGCGTTGGACTTTGCGCACCTCTCGACCGAAAAGCAAATCGAGGCTCACCTCGGAGTGGCTCGCCTGAATCAGTAAGGCATCAGGGTTTAACTCACTGACTTGCGCGTGGGTGGTTGCCAGATCATCAACGAGGTCGATTTTGTTGAGCACTATTACGTCCGCAGCAGTTAACTGACTAACGACAGTTTGTCCAACGAGTGGATCCGCTACTTGTTCTCTTAGCCGATCTGCGTCGGCTACCACGATGACCGCGTCGAGCACCAAGCCAGGAGCGTGCCCATATGCGGCTACGGCTCCAGGGTCAGCGACACCGCTCGCTTCGATGACAAGTCGACCAGGCGGAGGTCGGAAAGATGCGACCGCTTCCAAGGCTGCCGCGAAACCGTCAACAAGCGAACAGCAGATACAGCCGTTAGTCAGACTGATGGTGCTGTCATCACTTGCGTCGATCAGATCCTTGTC
>PBHE01000029.1 GCA_002719335.1 Acidimicrobiaceae bacterium | reverse complement strand
GCAATATCGTTTAGCACCTGAACACCCCTACCCATCTGGGCTGGAAGATTCTTACAGTGGATTGAAGTGGCTCAAAGAGAACGGCGAGACCGTCGGGGCAGACACCGACAGGATCGGCATCGGCGGACCAAGCGCCGGTGGGGGAATGGCCGCGGCGCTTGCGTTACTGGTTCGTGACCGAGGCGAATTCGAAATCGACTACCAACTATTGATCTACCCAATGATCGACGACACTCGAACCACGGTCACCGCTAACTGGGATGTACCCGTGTGGCCTCCCGAATCAAACCATTTTGGCTGGAGCTCATATCTCGGCGAATTGTTCGAAAGTGATGACGTACCAGCTCATGCAGCACCTGCCCGAGAGAGCAACCTTGAGGGTTTACCTCCGACATTCATAATGGTGGGAACGCTCGACGGATTTGCCGACGAAGACATCGCATACGCGCAACGACTGAACCACGCAGGAGTGCCCACCGAACTTCACGTGTACCCCGGAGCTCCGCACGGATTCGACGGATTCGCTGCCTCCACGGCAGTAGCGCGGCAAGCTCGATCGGACATCAACGCCTTCCTTGGACGGATGCTAAGCCCCAGCTAGCTGTCCGTCTTGACGTAGAACGACTCCCTAGCCTGCGATGGCGGAACGATCGGAATTTCGTCATCGGTAAGAGGTTCCATCCACTGTTTTCGCTCAAGAGCAGCTTCGATATACGGTGCCAACTCAGCGTTCTTTTGGGCCACGCGTTCATCCCGGAACGGTTCAAAGTTGGGGAGTACTTTCTCGCCGAACAGCTCCAAACTTTCACAAATGTGTTTATGCTCATTTTTGCCGCCTTGCTGCAAAAAGATCACCTGGTCAACTCCGGCTGTTTCAAATTCCTGCACTAAAGCGGTGTAATCCTCTGGCGTTCCGATACCTGGCGCGCCGATAGTTGGAAGGTCCGGACCACGCAGGTCTTCGTATTCCCCCCACAGATTGCTGCGACCAGGACGAGTCTCATTTGCCACTAAAGCGTTAACCGCGTACCGGAAGAACTGAAAACCGTCGATGCCACGTCGCATTGCCTCATCGGCGTCCTCGTGGAGACTAAAACCTGCAACCATCGCCAAATTCGCGTTGACGGTGTGTCCCAAGGGAACGCACTCATCGCTTTTGATGATGTCGTAATAGGTATCAGCCCAAGTTTTCGCCTCCTCTGGATCAACGAAACTAAACGCCAGCGCCCCCAGCCCATTACGCGCAGCGACCTCGATAGTCCCGCGATTAGTGCACGCTATCCACATAGGAGGATGGGGCTTTTGCATGGGTTTAGGTACCACATTCCTGCAGGGCATCGAAAAACCTGCACCCTCGTAACCTGGATATGGCTCCATCACCAACATGTTCGCGATCTGGCCAGCTGCTTCCAACGACAACTCCCGCTTACGCCGGGCATCGATGTCGTATCCCCGTAACTCCAGCCGAGTAGCCCCTTCTCCGATACCAAATTCGACTCGTCCCCTGGAAATGAGATCAAGCATTGCCACAGTCTCCGCTGTTCGAGACGGATGGTTGTAGTTCGGAATTACCTGGCGAATACCAAGACCGATTCTTATGCGTTCAGTCTTCGCCGCGAGCGAGGCAAGGAAAACATCGGAAGCTGAACAGTGTGAATACTCCTCAAGAAAGTGGTGCTCAACTGCCCACGCATGGTCGATTCCGATCTCGTCAGCCAGAACGATCTGCTCAGTCGCTTCTTCGAGGAGCCGTAACTCGGCGCCCTCATCCCACGGTTTAGGCAATTGCAACTCGTACAGCATTCCAAATTTCATTACGACCCCTCCGTTAACGGCTTTCTTGACCCTACAAGGGTGGGCACTCTCAGTTCAGTTTCATAAGGAAGAGTTCGAATGACCGAGAGTTTTGGTCTCCAACATGAGGCGCTTAACTTTTCGCCATCAGCAAACTGGTTGAGACCCCCGTAGCGGCAAGGACTTCTCCTTGCCACACCTCAGTTTTTACCGTTGCAAGGCCATCAACTATTCGCGTGCATGCCGCGATTGCGACAAGTTCTCCGGTCGTCGCCTTTCCAGAAAAGCGCAGGGATAGATCGGGATTTGGATGAGGAACCCAGGTGCCCTTAGGTAATGCCGCGTCGACGGGAGGGCCGACTGAAAGATCTGCGGCGAGGCATGCCCCTTCGCTGCCGTCATCCACTGCTTCCCATGGAATTGTCACCAACGTCGCGATGGCAGAGCCGACTCGGGCGGCCCTGGGAGCAGCAGTGTCAATGATCGGAACCTCAACCCCTTCAGGTTTACGCCACGGCTTGGCAGAGGATGCTAAATCGAGAGGCGGCGGCCCCATCAGTCCCTCGGAGTTGCCAGCGCTCTCTATGTCGGTTCGCAACATCTCTGGGGCCGCGAATCCGACTCGCGCTTCAGTGGTCGATCGCCCTGATGCGTCCGTGAATTCGACTCGAACAATCGTGAGACTTCGACCGGACGAAAGTGCTGTCACTTTGACGACCGCTTCGGTCGTTGACAGTCCACGCAGAAAGTGGATATCGATTCCAGTGGCTACCCGATCTGGCGCGAGGGTGCGACCCAATGCGATTGCTGCCGCGGCTAACGCTCCACCTGTCACTCCACCAAATGCGCCATGAATCTGCTGCGGTAGCTGCAGCTCCCAACTGTCGACTTTTTGTGAAGCACCGAAATATTCGAGAGGCGTCATCAGAACGTGTTTCGTCGAGTTAGTGGCATTCCTAGAGAGTAGGCCTCCTGTCGTTTCCTGATAGTTGGATCGCAGTAGCGTTCTTGCATGGCGAATAACAACACATCAAACGATGAGCAGATCTCAAGGCTAAAAAGCCTTGCCGCTTTGGCTTCCGACAGTTCGTTTGTGATGTTGAACATCAACCGTTACAAACCTGAAGTTAACTTTCCAGATGGAGAGACCTACGGGGCCTATATGAGTGCTATCGAACATTCGGTGGGAGCAATCGGAGGATCGGTTCTTTGGCGAGTACCAGTCCAAGGCTGTGTCGTCGGTGACTTAGAAGAATTCGATGAAGTAATGGCGGTGTGGTATCCAAGCCATAAAGCTTTTTTGGATTTACCTAACGCTGACCGAGCTCGGGAGATGTTTCGCTACCGCCGCGTGTGTGTCGAGAAAGCGCACATCGTGGAACTCTCCGACCAAGCTCTATCGTTGCGTCCATCTAACTCTTAACGAATTGTATTTTCGTCCGTGTGACGACAGGTTGCTCACCACGTACGGCTTCGAATAGCGAGCAACTAGGAAACAACTCAGCGGCCACGAAACACAGGCGTGCGCTTCTCCATGAACGCCAGCGGTCCCTCCACAGCGTCTTCCGTGTCGATGAGGGCGGTTCCTGCCTCGGACTCCAAAGCTAAAGCGGTCGATTCGTCAAGGTCTGTAGAGGCTCGCACTACTTTCCGGGCGGCTTTAACCGCGAGTGGGGCATTGGAGGCGATTATTTGCGCGAGAGCTAAGGCTGTGCTCAACACATCTGACTTCGGTACTAAACGATTGAATAAACCGGACTGGGCGAGATCGTCACTCACGATGGGCCGCGCACCGAGTAGCAACTCCATCGCGACAGCACTCGGCACCCGCCGACCCAGCAGAGCCGTCCCACCCATGCCAGGTATCAGTCCCAAAGCAACCTCTGAAAGGCCGAGCTTCACTCCTTGGGCTACGACCCGCAGATCACATGACAGCATCAGTTCCATTCCACCGGCGATCGCGTGGCCGTTCACAGCCGCGATCAGCGGTTTGCCAAGGTCGTAACCCCTTAACGTTGCACGAGCCATGAGTTCGTTGTCATTTGCTACTTCCTGCTCGAACTCGTTCTGAGGTTCCCTGGTCCCAGTCATTAGCGGAATAGTTGTTCCAAGATCGAACCCAGAACAAAATGTCGAGCCATCGGCGCCTGTCAGCACCACAACTCTTACAGCATTGTCTTGTTCAAGACTGCTCCATAGCTCGGCCAACGTGACGATCAATTCCGGGTTCAATGAATTCCGAGATTCGGGTCGATTCAATGTGACCAGAGCCACCTGGCCATCCATCTCATATTCGAGAACACCCATTTCAGATTCCTATGTCTCGTAGGTTGTAGTCGCGAAGATCCGTCTTAGTCGCGCTACCCCAGATGAATTGGTCTTCCAGACCTCGGAAGGGTTCGTAGACATACCGTTCTTCGTTCGAGAAATGTTGAGAACGGGCGTCAATCGCCCAAGCAACAGCTTTCGAGCGTTCAAAGATGTATGCGTCGTCGTATTCCGAGACGGGGTTATGGACCCCGCCACTTTGGATACCAAAAACCGAGGCCCGGCGATGAAACCCAAAATTGATAGTGACGCGGGTCTTAGAGCTCGTGTTAGCGAACGATCCGTGGATGGCTTGACGGCTAGTTATCGCAACGTCTCCTGGTTCACATATCAACGGAACCGCATCTGGAAGTCGATCTGATCCCGCAGCTGCGACCATTCCTTTGATATCGGCCTTTCCTATGCGATGAGATCCTGGAATTACCCAGAGACCGTTTGTTGCATCGCAACCGTAGAGCTGTGCCATGAAGTTAAACCCGTGAGTGTGATCGTCTAGGTGAGGGCTGTCCCAGTGAGTCCATCCATCTTGATGCCAAGCCACCGACCCGCCGAGCCCTGGTTGTTTTATCCATACTGCTTCATTAAACGGCGTGAAATCGGGTCCGTTAATCGCCTCGGCGATCCGTAGCAGCTTCGGGTGGCCATACAGACGAAGACAAGCGTCAGAAAATTGCAAGGAGCCGAGAAATAGCTGCACGACATGTTCGGGTGCCTCTGGTGGTGGCGAGGGTTCGCTCATTTTGGCTTGGTGACGTCCGTATGCCGCGTCGGTTCCCCCCAAAGGGTCAGATAGAGGTCTAACCCAACTGATGTTTCGTCCTTGGAGTCCGACACCTAAAGCAGAGTTGCCGTGCTTATCGATGTTGGCGTCCTTCGTGATCGGAGACCGGTCGAGCATGTCGGCTACATCGTCTTCAATCTCGTCAAGTTCTCGCTGCTCTATCACCCCGGTGAGCACGTAGAAGCCGTGACGGCTGTAAGAGTCAATGATGTCGGGATGAAGGTCTCCGTTGTGGGAAAAACGGATCGGCCCCCGGTTATCCAGCGCAAGAGCGCGGAGGGTGCCGCGTTCTCGATAGGCAGCCATTTGGCCCTCACTGGCCCCGTAGTCAACGATCGGTACTTCAACCAACGGAAGGTTTACAGCCACCGTTTCCCCCAAGCGAGCCGCCGGATTTATTGACTCCTCAAGTACACCATGTTGAGCAACGTGAAGGTCGAGTTAGGCATGGTGCTGTACGGTCCGAGTATGCGGCTGGTCGAGCACTACATCGGTGGATTGCTGAAGTACGCGGAATTCAACGGGCGAGCCGGTCGAGCCGAATATTGGTGGTTCACCATTGCGAACACGATCATCGCAGGTGTCTTTTGGCTGCTCGGCAATATCGGTGGACCTGTTAGCAACCTAAGCCTCCTTTATTTGCTTGCGGTAGCGATCCCTAACCTTTCGATAACGGTTCGCCGGCTGCACGACACGAGCCGGAGTAGCTGGTGGCTGCCACTCGGATTAGTTCCCACTCCACTTGTGTTCGTCATTCTGTTTTTCATGTGTCAGCGAGGGCAGACAGAAAAAAATCGCTACGGCCCCCCTGTGATTAGCCATGGTACAAGTGGATGATTTGGGTGATCAGGTCGAACTGGCTCTCGTAGTAGCTGGCTAAAGACAGTAAGTTTGGTGGGGTGCCGGAGTTCCTCTACAGCGATCTGCTTCCCACTGGTCCTAGCGACGTCGTCTATCGCAAAATCACCGACGAGTATGTGTCGACTTTTGAGGCCGGAGGGCGGCGATTCCTTAAAGTCGAACCGGAGGGTCTGCGTTTGCTGACCGCCGAGGCTATGCGGGACATAGCCCATTTGTTGCGACCCGGTCACCTCGCTCAACTAGCAGAAATCCTTGAGGACCCGGAAGCTTCTGCCAACGACCGTTTCGTGGCGGTCGAGTTGTTGAAAAACGCCAATATTGCGGCTGGCGGCGTTTTACCTGGTTGTCAAGATACGGGAACAGCGATCATCTGGGGGACGAAAGGCGAGCGGGTCGTTACTGACGTCGACGACGCGGAAGTGCTCAGCCGCGGTGTGTTCGACACGTACCAGACGTCGAACCTTCGCTATTCACAGTTAGCGCCGCTAACAATGTTCGACGAGCAAAACACCGGTAATAACTTGCCGGCGCAGATCGAGATTTATTCGGCACCAGGCGACGAATACAAGCTTGTGTTTATGGCGAAAGGCGGTGGCTCCGCTAATAAGAGTTTCTTGTTTCAGGAAACAAAGGCTCTTCTCAACCCTACGAATCTGATCAACTTTCTTGATGAGAAGTTGAGAACTTTGGGCACTGAGGCGTGTCCCCCGTATCACCTAGCGGTCGTCATCGGCGGAACGTCAGCTGAGCATGCGTTAAAGGCAGCCAAGTACGCCTCAGCAAAGTACTTAGACACGTTGCCTGTTTCAGGTAGTCAAACAGGTCACGGCTTCCGAGATTTGGAATGGGAACAACGAATCCTTGAATTAACGCGTCAGTTTGGAATTGGTGCTCAGTTCGGAGGCAAATACTTCTGTCATGACGTGCGAGTTGTGAGGTTGCCCCGGCACGCTGCAAGTTGTCCGGTCGCAATAGCCGTGTCGTGCTCGGCTGATCGTCAAGCGCTCGCCAAAATCACCGCCGATGGGATTTTTCTCGAACAACTTGAAGAGGACCCCGCTAAATACTTGCCGGAAACCCTAGATGTCGATCTCTCCGACGGAGTTGTTGCCATCGATTTGAATCGGCCGATGAGCGAAATTCGAGCTGAACTTTCGAAATTTCCCGTAAAAACCCGTCTGTCTCTAAGCGGAACACTGGTCGTGGCCCGCGATATCGCCCATGCGAAGATTCAGGAACGTCTGGATGCGGGTGAGGCAATGCCCGAGTACATGAGGGAATTTCCGGTCTACTACGCAGGTCCCGCAAAGACCCCTGAGGGGTATGCGTCGGGGTCGTTTGGGCCCACTACCGCTGGGCGAATGGACAGCTACGTCGAGCCGTTCCAAGCAGCGGGCGGCAGTTTGGTGATGCTGGCGAAAGGTAATAGATCTGCGCAGGTGACCGAAGCTTGCCGAACTCACGGTGGCTTCTATCTGGGATCAGTCGGAGGACCAGCGGCGAGGCTTGCGAAAGATTCGATACGTAAGGTGGAAGTCCTTGAATATCCCGAACTTGGTATGGAAGCGGTCTGGAAGATCGAGGTAGAGAACTTTCCTGCGTTTGTGGTTGTCGATGACAAGGGCAACGACTTCTTTACTGAAGTTTCCACCCCGGTTTCCATCAATTAATCGTCCCTGAAACTGCTAGCGACTGAATCCGCGGTTAACGCAGGAAAGTCAGCCAAGCCGAAAATGCAATCCCGGCTAACGCCAGTACGACCATGGTGGCGATGCTGGACCTCGGTAAACGACCGTCGCTGTCGGTAGGTAACTGTCGCCGAACTAGCTGAAGAAGACGATCCGCCCAGGCGACGTCTCTGCTGAGAATTCCCAGCCCAATAGCCACAACCAACAGACCCGGCCCCGGTAATGGCATCAAAATGACGCCAAGAATTGTTAGGAAGGTTCCTGAAGCCATGCGAAACAAACGTGTGACGACGCCGCGGCGAGCTTCTTCTCGCGTTTCTTCCCGATATCCGGTTTCGAACTCGGCCTCAATGGCTGCTTCTTCGAAACGGTTCTTTTCTTCACTCACCCAAGTCTCCCTTCCGTTCAAGGACCGTTAACACACGTTGCGTCGGTCTAGTCTGGCGCGCGGAGTGCTCAGAAGGTGGGCGGTCCGAAGAAAAAGGGGGCAGGAGCTATGGCGACGTGGCAAGTCGGCGACGTATCCGTCACGAAGGTGTTGGAGATGGAGAAGCACTGGCCGTTCTCGGCGTTGCTTCCAGGCGCAGAAGACGTCATTGACGAATTGGCATGGCTCCGACCCGACTTTGTCACCGATGAAGGCCGAATGAAGCTATCAATTCACGCTCTTATTGTGGAGTCAGAAGGATTAACGATCATCGTTGACACTTGCTGCGGTAATGACAAGCACCGCCCGGGGGCTCCTCCGTTCGACAATTTGCAAACCGATTTCATTGGGGAGGTGCAACGTTCGGGCTATAGCCCTGAAGACGTTGACATGGTTATCAGCACTCACCTGCACGTGGACCATGTGGGTTGGAACACCCGCCTGATAGAGGGCACCTGGACGCCGACTTTCCCCAACGCTGAATATCTTTTCGTTCAAAATGAGTTCGACCATTGGCGAAGTGAACCCCAGCATTACGGCCCGGTCTTCGAGGATTCAGTACAGCCAATAATCGACGCCGGTATAGCCACTATTGTCACAAGCGACCACCGTCTCACCAGTGAAGTGGCCTTAGAGTCGACTCCGGGTCACACCCCCGGTCATGTGAGCGTAACCATCGACTCGGTGGGCCAGTCAGCGCTTATCACCGGTGACATGACCCATCATCCGGTCCAGTTCGCCAAACCCGATCTCGCTTCGAGCGCTGATTGGCGTCAGGACATGTCCACAGCGACACGTAAAGAGGCATATGAACGTTGGAGTGACGGCCGGCTCGTTATCGGCACACACTTCGCTGGTCGCACTGCGGGTCGAATCATCGCGGAGGGTGACGCCTGGCGGTTCGACGTTCCTTAAGTTTGTCAATGCCCTGCAGTGATAGGGACACGCTGACAGCAGCCATCACCGCGTAGTGGATCCGTGGGGCCATGACCAATGTGCAAATGAGCGTGCCAATTCCTAACAATGCATCCCGACGTGACGTTTTCGCTAACTCCAATAATGTGTTGAAGTTAAACAACGGCAACACTGCGATGATGACGGTGGCCGCAAGCACCGATTTGGGCAACGTTTCCAAAATGCTCACCAACGGAAGGAAAGCTAAAACAAGCAGCCCCACGAAAACACCGACCCAGCGAGTTTCGCCGCCTGATAAACGGTTCAGCGAACTGCGCGAAAAGCTGCCCCCGACTGGGAACCCACCGAAAAGGCCTGAAGCTAGATTTGCAATCCCTTGCCCGGAGAGTTCGCGGGACGCCTCCCAGGGTTCGTCGTTTTGGTCCGCAAACCCGCGGGCAATCGAAGATGGTTCAGCAAATTGAACGAATGAGATCACTAGAGCGCTGAGAAAGACCGAACCGATCGCACTCCAAGGCAAATCCAGGTTGACCGAGGGCAAATTGTTCGGAATGGATCCCAGCAACGTGGAGGGGTATGAGCCCGACCGGCCGATTACAACCGCAATGGCAACTGCTATCAGAACACCAGGGAATCTTCGACCGAATCGGCGACGGCCAAACAGAACTAGAGCCGCGGTGCCACACGTCAACAAGATCGCGAATGGCTCCCAAGTCTGAATAGCTTGAAGAGCTCTAACAGCGCGAATTATCACCTGCCCGTTGGTATCAGAGCCGAGAGCGGAAGGTAGCTGTGACGAAGCAATCAACAATGCAGCTCCGCTGGTGAAACCGGCGACTATTGCAGGGGTCATCAGAAATGCGACGCGACCCAAACGTGCGATCCCAAAGATGATCTGAAAGCAACCAAGCATGACCGCCAGCAAAGCACCAAGAGCGACGTATTCGGCCGTACCTGGGCTTTCAATGGTTGAAAGAGCGCCGAACGTCACAATCGCCGTCAGGGCAGTCGGCCCTGTCTGAAGAAAACGCGACGAACCGAATGGAGCGGCGACAATGGGAGGAATTGACGCGGCTAATAGGCCAACATATGCCGGCATCCCCGCCAACTCGGCGTAGGCCAAACATTGTGGAATCAAGAGAAGAGCGACCGCTATGGCTGCTGTCACATCGCCAAGTTGTGGCTTGGCCATCACCGGCCAAAGAGGCAGTTGACGCGAGTTTTCAAACATCATTATGCGTCGTCACTGCTCTCAGACCAGCAGATTCAGGCGAAGAAGTGTGACGTTATCTGGGTCAATGTGTAGTTCGTTGACCACAAATTTTTCAACCCCACCGTGAGTTTTGTCGAGGTAGTCCAGGGTCCGTGCCATAGCGTCTCGCGGTGCAGATAGTGCTGGCCTAATGGCTTCAACGTCCGCACCGGCGGCTTCTAAACTCTGTCTGAGTTGCTCAATACGACGCTCCGACCTCAGACTATTCGTCAGTTCGTAGTCATCGAGAACTAACCCGCGTTCGACGCCACACAACTCCAAAATCAACGCTGCAGCGATGCCGGTACGATCTTTGCCCGCTGTGCAATGAAACAGCAGAGGCCAGCAATCTAGGTCTGCGGTCAACTCAAGAAAGTTGGCAAATTGATGTCCCGAATCGGAGAGCATTTCGATATAGCTATCTGCGACGTCATCAATCGTGACAGAAGTGATCTCTCCCGAACGGATCCTGTCCACGAACTCTTGTTGCTGAGCTATTTCGTCTCCGATTGGTAGCGGAGCATGAGTTGTGACCGTTGCCCAAAGGCGAGACACGTCGCGATTGGCCTCAGCAGAGGTACGGAAATCGACAACCGTGCGAATTCCGTAAGTCGCTAACTCTTCGCGGTCATCATCAGTTAGCTGACTGAGACGATCTGAACGAAAGATAGCGTTGGTGCGAACGTAACGGCCGTCGGCAACGGGATAGCCGCCGATGTCGCGACAGTTCATAGCCCCTGTTAACGGCACCACAGCCGTATCGCGATTCACAGCTTTGGACGCGGCTCTCGGGGTAGGCCGAGGATTCTCTCACCAATGATGTTCCGAAGGATTTGAGTGGTTCCACCCATGATTGTGTACGCGGGCGCGTATACGACGTTTCGAGAAACCCGGTTTACCAGCATCGTCTCGGCTCCTGCGACAAGACCGACGAAGTTAGCAACTTCCTGTTCCAATTCGGTGCACCAAGTTTTAGTCACTGCCGAATACTGGGGAAAGGGTGTCTGCCGCAACACATTGCGCAGCACCATGTCACGGCCGATCCGGTAGCCCGTTTCGATGCGAGCCATTTGTTGCCGAATGAGCGGGTCGGCCGCATCGGCCTTCTCTTTCACGTCTAGATACAGGCGTTGATTCGACGCAAGTCGGTCGATACCGCCCCGTTCGTGTTCCAGTTGACGCATCGTTTGACCAAAGCTGTTATTCAACTCACCCACCAGGTTCCCTTCGGGAACCATGACGTCGTTGAAAAAAACTTCGTTGAAATGAGCGTCGCCTGAAGCATCCTTGATCGGTTTGATTTCGATTCCGGCGGATCTCATATCTACAACGAACTCGCTCATGCCCTTGTGCGGTGCAGCATCAAGGTCTGTTCGGCAAATCAAATAACACCAGTCAGCTGTTAGAGCTCCACTCGTCCAAATTTTTTGGCCGTTCACGATCCATCGGTCGCCATCCTTGACGGCTTTGGTGCTTATGGCAGCGACGTCGGATCCTGCGTCCGGTTCTGACATCCCGATACACCACCTAGATCGACCTTGCCTCATTTCAGGCAAGAAACGTTCCTGTTGCTCCTCGTTGCCGTAGGTGAGGAGCACCGGTCCGATTTGTCTATCAGGAAAAAATGATCCCGCCATTGGGGCCCGGCCGAGCAAAAGCTGTTCGGTGACAACAAACCGCTCAACTTCAGGGCGGCCGTCTCCGCCCTTTTCGACGGGCCATGTCATGCCGATCCAACCCTTATCGGCCAACCTAAGAGTGAATTCGTCGCTATAGCCAACTAGCCAGCCGTCATCGGTGTTGAACAAATCGGAGGTTGCTTCGGCGACCCACTGGCCGGCCTCAACTGCTAGTTCGGCAAGTTCGGGTGGCCAGATATAATCCATCGCCTTCCGAGCGTAGCGAGGAGCATCAACTTCCGCCCGTTCTCAACGGCTATGCCCTGTAGCCTCACCCGAATGCGAGCAGTAGTGATCCCTCAATATGGCGATGCCGACGTTTTGGAGGTAAAAGAGATACCCGATCCCGAACCGGGCCCCGATCAGGTTCTGGTTGAAGTTGTGGCGTCTGCAATGAATCGAGCGGACCTCCTCCAACGCGCCGGTCAGTATCCGGCTCCCGGACCGAAACCTCTTTATGAGATACCCGGGTTGGAGTACTCGGGTCGGATCGGCTCTGTTGGGTCAGAAGTAGAACGGTGGTCGGTCGGTGACGCGGTCATGGGCATAGTGGCGGGCGGCGCAATGGCTGAAAAAGTCGTGACGCATGAGCGAATGCTTCAACCGGTACCCAAACACATCCAACTCGCTGACGCCGCTGCGATCCCCGAAGTGTTTATGACCGCCCATGACGCGCTTGTTACGCAAGGAGATCTCACATCTGGCGGACGGGCGTTGGTCCACGCTGGAGGGTCCGGGGTAGGTACCGCATCAATCCAAATCGCTAAAGCTATCGGGGCCCAGATAGCCGTCACCTGTTCAACGAACAAAGCTGCCCCGTGTCGAGAACTCGGCGCGGACCTGATTGTTGACTACACCGAACAAGATTTCGTTGAGGAAATCGAGCTGTGGACTCAAGGCCAGGGAGTTGACGTTGTCCTTGATGTGATTGGCGGCGACTATCTGCCCAAGAATCTTCAATGCCTCAAGGTGCAAGGACGGATAATTCAAGTCGGTGCCATGGGTGGTCCGGTCGCTTCGTTTACTCTCGGAGCTTTGCTCCCCAAACGAGCATCGCTGATTGGAACGGTGTTGCGATCTCGACCGATCGAACAAAAAATCGAAGCGAATCAGCGTTTCATAGCGCAGTTATTGCCGCGATTTGAAGATGGCACCTTGAAACCTGTTGTCGACTCGAGGTACCAACTCGCCGACATCGCGGCCGCCCACGCGTACATGGAGACCAACGCAAACGTTGGGAAGATTCTTATCGATATCTAGATGGCCTATCAGCTGGCAACTTGAGTTGATCAACGATTCGCGATTGCCACGTAATCGCGCTCGTTCGGGCCGGTGTACTTCTGACGCGGCCGGTAGATCTTCTGCTCAGGGTCGTCGAGCATTTCCTGCCAGTGAGCGAGCCATCCCGGAGTACGTCCGATAGCGAACAAGACTGTGAACATATCCATAGGAAAGCCCATCGCCTCGTAGATCAACCCGGAGTAGAAATCCACGTTCGGGTAAAGATTGCGGTCAACGAAGTACGAGTCACTCAAGGCGACCTCTTCGAGTTTCATTGCAATGTCTAAGAGAGGGTTCATCCCGGTTACCGAGAAAACTTGATCGGCGGTTTGTTTGATGATCGTCGCCCTTGGGTCATAGCTCTTATAGACCCGGTGACCAAAGCCTTGGAGCAGGGTCTCTCCGGCCTTCACTCTTTCGACATAGTCCGCCACGTTATCGAAGCTTCCGATCTCGTGGAGCATGTGAATAACAGCCTCGTTGGCTCCGCCATGAAGGGGGCCGTAAAGACCGCATGTCGCGGCGGCGACCGCGGAGTAGGGATCAGCGTTGCTGGAACCAACCGTTCGCATGGTGGTCGTTGAACAATTTTGTTCATGATCAGCGTGGAGGATCAGTAGCACGTCCAGCGCTTTAGTGAGGACCGGATCTGGTTCGTAATTAGGATCGGCGACGTTCCACATCATTCGAAGAAAGTTGCCTGTGTAGCCCAGGTGGTTCACCGGGTATTCGTATGGCAGCCCCAATCGATTCTTGTAGGAAAATGCAGCCATCGTTGGCATCTTCGCGATGAGTCGAATGGTCTGAATCAACCGGTTATGTGGGTCGTCAATGTCTTTGGCCTCAGGATAGAAAGTGGACAGCGCAGCTATTGTCGAAACCAAGGTGCCCATGGGGTGGGCGTCATAACGAAAACCCTGCATGAATCGTGTGATGTTTTCGTGCACATAGGTGTGATAAGTGATGTGGTGTACCCACTCCTCAGCCTGATCTTCGGTGGGGAGCTCTCCATAGAGCAAGAGGTAGCAGACCTCAAGAAAGTTGGACTTCTCGGCAAGTTGTTCGATGGGATAGCCGCGGTAGCGGAGGATGCCGTTCGCGCCGTCGATATAGGTGATTTGACTGGTGCAGTTGGCGGTTGACATGTAGGCGGGGTCGTAAAACCACATTCCTTTGTCAAGCTCGCGAAGAGCCGCCGACGAGATAGTGCCGTCCTCAATGGGGACTGTGACACTTTCTCCGCTGCGGTTGTCTGTAATCGTGAACGATTCTTCTGACACGCTTTTCCTTTACTTCGTTACGTCGCAGTTACCCACTTAGGGGTCGAGCCTTGAGGTGCACCGTTGCACTGCTCGACAATTCCCCGCTCCGGACCGTACCGCAACTTGCGGTCGCTCGCCTCTCTGAGCGGGTTACATTTCGGTCTGGGATAGCTGGCCTGCCCTAGCCAGTTCGTTCCAGAGTCGCGTCGGCGTAACGTCAGGTCTGTCAAAGAGGGGAATTATCGTGCCGTCGCTTCGGGAGCCGTTCGCGTTTCGAGCTGAATAAATCCACCAAATCAACAAGTTCCTTGCGGGTGTCTCCAGGGTTAATGACGGCGTCCACTAAACCTCGTTCTGCTCCCACGTAGGGATTCAGATAGGTCTCCTCATACTCTTCGACCCAGTCCGCAACGTCTTCTTCTGAAGCGCCGCGTTGCAGAATTTGTGCGGCCTGGGTGGCGCCCATGACAGCGATCTCGGCGGTCGGCCAAGCTAAATATGCGTCGTTACCCATTGTCTTGGAGTCCATGACGATGAAAGCACCACCATATGACTTTCGTAGGACGACAGAGATACGCGGAACTGTTGCTCTCGCGTACGCGAAGGCCATCTGCGCTCCATGACGAATCATGCCTCTCCATTCGAGGTCTTTGCCAGGGTAGAAACCAGGCGTATCTACGAAGGTGATGAGCGGCAGGTTGAATGCGTCACACATTGAGACGAAACGAGCGCCTTTTTGAGAAGCGGGTATGTCAAGGGTTCCTGCAATCGCCAACGGTTGATTTGCGACGACGCCGACCGGTCTCCCGCCCATGCAAGCGAAACCTGTGACCAGATTTTGAGCCCAACCACCTCGCAACTCCAAAAAATCGTCGTCGTCCACGACCAAGCGGATGACATCTCGTACGTCGTAGGAGCCGGTGGGGGCATCAGGCAGTACATCTCCGGCCTCAGGAGTAGCCCGGTCAACGGGATCAGATGATGGTTGGAATGGTGGTTCATCGCGATTGTGGTCGGGTAAGAAGCGCAAAACATCGCCGATAGTCGCGAGAACCTCTTCGTGCGGAACAATGATGCTGGCTGCGCCTGTATCTCGAAAGTGAACCGAGGCGCCACCTAACTCTTCAACATCGACTCGCACACCTGTCATTTGCTGAACGGGAACGGGGCCGCTGACGAACGCGTAAGCGTCCTCCGCCATGACCACCACATCTGCCAGACCAATCAGCAGCGCGGTGCCCGACACAGCGGGTCCGGTTACTCCGGCCAAAATGGGCACCACGCCAGATGCTTTGGCCAGTGCACGTGCAGCGCGACCCCATCCATCGAGAGCTGCGACGCCGTAATGGGCGTCGGCTCCTGAAGACGCCAAGAGAAGGACAATTGGCATTCGCTTTTCTAGTGCCATGAGGGTCGCGGCGGTCATCGTGTCGCCATCGTCAGGGGTAAGTGCACCTAGATGTTCGGGGTCGTCTGCTTGGATCAACATGACGGCGCGACCGCCGAGATCGTGAACCCTTCCCACCGAGTGTGCGGGGGTTCCTTCCCGTAATTGCAGGGCGATGGGAGTCGTCACGGTCCTGAGCGTAGGCGCGTTAGACCCGAGAGTAGTGCTGATCAGTTCGGAGGTAGCTAAATGGCTGTAAGTCCGTCGATCTCAGGGGCCATCGTACGTACCATTTGTCGCAACACATCACGCGTTGCGGAAGCAGGCGCGGAGAGCATGCCCCTTCGACGGATCGCGAGACCGACGTGCCGTGGAGGGACTTCCTGTAACGAAAGAACTGTCCACCCTCCGCGATCAATCCATGAAGGGATCGCAGTTACGGGCACGATTGCCGGGGCGTAACCTTGAAAAGCCAACGTGGCGGCAAGTCGAATTCCGTCGAGCTCAGCGACACTCCGTAATTGGATGTTTTCGCGTCGAGCGGCGTCATCGACCAAAATACGCAAGATTGATCCAGGTGGGCTGAGGAGAAGCTCGTGTTCTTCGAGCTCGGCAATGTGAATCGGCCGGTCACCTTCGGCAGAGAGTGGGTGTCCTTCCGGGGCGATAACAACTAGTTGCTCTTCGAACATTGGGCTGGTGAAGAGTTCGTCATGGTGTATTGGTGTGTTGACGATGGCGAGATCCAGGTCTCCGTGTTCAAGTAGCGGAATTAGCGCGGTGGTAGTTGAATCGATCACCGTTGTAGCAACATCAGGGAAGCTACGCCTCAACTCGTCGAGCAAAGCAGGCAGTAACCATCGCCCCGTAGTGCCGATAATTCCGATGCGGACCCGGCCCGAAACTCGCGAGGTCATGGAGGTCACGTCGTCTCGGAGTGCTGCTAGTTCGGTGTTGATTCGACGTGCTCGAGTCAATACCACCTGACCCTCGGGGGTGAGTTCCCCGGCGCTTCTATCGACCAGAATTGCTCCAAGGTCGTCTTCAAGGCGGGCAATGTGTGTTGAGATGTTGGATTGGACGGTGTCTAGGGCGCGAGCAGCTGCGGAAAAGCGGCCGTGTTTTGCTACAGCTGCGAGGGCATCGAGTTGTTTGAGTTCCATGAACTCAGGGTACCCGATCCACCAAATCCATCTATAAAATAGATCGAAAGTATCTACAACTTCGGCTTGATAAATGACCGATGGGTAACTAAGTTGTTTCATGTCGGGATTCAACGACTTCCCCCAAGTCGCTCGACATTTATCGATCGCCTATAGGGTGCCCCCCACCCTGGCGATCAGCCGAGGCAGAGCCCCGCTTTGCTGGCGGCTTTCGAAACCGGCCCGCCCCCCGGGCCGGTTTCTGCTTTTCGCAGCGGTTTTGGACGAAACGTTCTCCCGTTCGCCGTGTGATGCCCCAAATGGTTGAAGTGTCAACAGCAACGACCTAAGTGGAGGCCCTGATGATGTTCAACGCAGACCCGGCTCGGAACCATTCGATCTGCTGCGCACTAAAAGAGTGGTTGGTAGCAAATGACCAAGTGCTTCCATCGGGCCTGTTGACTTCAGCGACGACTTGCCGGTTAGGCGAAAGCGCGCTCAGGGAGCGAATGGCGACGCGATCATCTTGCTCGATGCGCTCATAGTCCTCGGGGTCGGCGAAGGTGAGAGGGAGCATCCCTTGTTTTTTTAAGTTGGTTTCGTGGATACGCGCGAATGACCGTGCAATGGCGACAAGAGCGCCTCGGAACCTTGGCTCCATTGCTGCATGTTCTCGACTTGAGCCTTCACCCATGTTTTCGTCGCCTATGACGACCCACCCTTGGCCCGCTTCGTGATAAGAGCGGGCAATGTCAGGGAATGTTTCGGTTTCGCCGGTGAGTTGGTTTTTCCCGTGACCTATCTCATAACCGTCGTAGGCATTAACAGCGCCAAGATAAAGATTTCCGGAAATGTTTTCTAGATGACCTCGATATTTCAACCAGGGGCCAGCCATCGAGATGTGGTCGGTCGTGAATTTTCCCCTTGCCTTCACCAAAATTGGTAGGTCTTCATAATCGGAGCCGTCCCAAGGCTTAAACGGCTCAAGTAGTTGGAGGCGGTCTGAGGTCGCGGAAACCTCGACCTCGACGTTAGAACCATCTGGGGGAGGCGCGATAAATGTGTTCTGACCGGGGTCGAAACCTTGTGGAGGTAACTCGACGCCGACGGGGACTGACAGCGCGACTTGTTCTCCCTGGTCGTTGGTGAGGGTATCCGTCAAGGGGTCGAAGCTCACGGTTCCTGCCAGAGCAAGTGCCATTACTATTTCAGGAGAAGTGACGAAAGCAAGAGTTGCCGCATCTCCATCGTTTCTCTTGGGGAAGTTGCGGTTATAAGAGGTCACGATGACGTTTGGTTCCCCTGGGGTGTGGCCAGTCTCAGCGCTTCTGTCCCATTGGCCGATGCAGGGGCCGCACGCGTTCGCGAGCACAGTGGCCCCTAAAGCTTCGAAATCAGCCAGAAGTCCATCGCGTTCGATTGTCGCTCGAACCTGTTCTGACCCTGGGGTGATCAACAGTTTTGATTTCACTGCGAGCCCTTTGGCAGCGGCTTCACGAGCGATGCTCGCGGCGCGGGTGATGTCTTCGTAACTGGAGTTGGTGCACGAGCCGATTAGGGCGGCGCTAATGCTGGTGGGCCACCCGTTGTTCCTCGCTTCCTCGCCAAGAGCGCCGACTTCGCGGGCCAAGTCCGGAGTGTGTGGGCCGTTGATATGCGGACCAAGGGCAGACAAATCGATCTCGATGAGTTGGTCGTAAAATGCTGCGGGGTTCTCAAGTACCTCTGGATCTGCCCGAAGGTGCTCAGCTACTTGGTTCGCTGCATCAGCGACGTGTTCGCGAGCGGTGGACTTGAGATAACGACCCATAGCTTCGTCGTACCCGAAGAGCGAAGTAGTGGCGCCAATCTCTGCGCCCATATTGCATATGGTCGCCTTTCCGGTGCAACTCAATGACTCGGCCCCTGGGCCGAAGTACTCAACGATAGCCCCGGTTCCACCTTTCACCGTGAGGATCTCTGCCACCTTCAAGATGATGTCTTTCGGCGCGCTCCACCCCGAGAGCTCGCCAGTCAGCTTGACTCCAATTGCTTTAGGCCAACGAACGTTCCAGGCGAATCCTGTCATCACGTCAACGGCATCGGCTCCGCCAACCCCCACAGCGATCATTCCCAAACCACCTGCATTAGGTGTGTGGCTATCCGTGCCGATCATCATCCCGCCAGGAAACGCGTATTGTTCGAGAACGACCTGATGAATGATGCCGCTTCCCGGTATCCAGAAACCAGCGCCGAATTTGGCGCATACGCTCTCGAGAAAGTCGTAGACCTCCTCATTGCTTTCGCTTGCCGTGAGAAGGTCAGTTTTGCCGTCATCGCGAGCTTGGATGAGATGATCACAGTGAGTGGTAGTGGGTACCGCGACCTCAGAAAGTCCGGCGTTCATGAATTGAAGCCAAGCCATCTGAGCCGTGGCATCTTGCATTGCTACGCGGTCTGGGTGAAGGTCCGCATAGCTGACACCTCGATCTAGTTCTTGATCGGCCGACGCGAGATGGTTGATCAGGATTTTTTCGGCCAGAGTTAGCGGCCGACCCAGCTTCTCGCGTCCCATGGCTGTGCTGGAGGCAAGATTGGTGTAGACGGCTTCGATGAGTTCTATGGGTGTGCTCTCTGCGACCGACATCAGGGCTCCCCGTTTAATCGTGCTGGAGTGGGCAGTAATGACAATACGCCCTTGGTGGCATTTCGCCACCGGTGGTTCGACACTAAACGTAGGGCCAGCGACGATTACTTCTGCTTTGGTTGTCTCCATTGTCGGTTAACGCCCAACGCCGACGCCACGCCGCCGTATCGGGGCCTTGAATCCCCGGACTGTCTTCGGTGTGCGCTCTTTGGCGAGCGGCGAACCAATTACCAGTTGCGGTTTCATCAGCTAACGACTCGACAGCAGCTTGCAACTTCCGCGTGAATCTTCGGTTGTTGTCTTCTTCGGCAAATTCGAGAGGACGCCCGAAATTTACGATGGCCTTAGATTTCTTGGGCCAATTACGTCCTTTGCCCAAGATGTCGAAAGTGCCTCGAATGTGCACCGGCACCACAGGCACACCTGCTTGTTTGGCTAAGAAAGCGGCCCCCGGACGAAACTCCTGACCCCATCCATCAGGTGAGCGTCCTCCTTCGGGGTAAATAACCATGCTCCACCCCCCACGGAGTAGGGCCACTGCTTTTTCAATGGTGCTGCGGTTGATAGAAGTGCGTTCAATAGGAATAGCGCCAATGAACAGCGCCGAGATAGCCGCTGTGGTTCGAGTACCAAAGAAGTAGTCGGCCGCTGCCCCTACGAAGGCTTTGTGTCGCCATGGCGCCGGTATTGATGTCAACATCACCAAGGTGTCGGCGTGACTTTGATGATTCGCCGCGAAGATTGCGGGGCCGTCAAGATCGTGGAGACGGTCCAAACCCCTGATTGTCGGGCTGGCATAGTACTGAATTACTGCCCTTCCGAGTGTCGAGAGCGCCAACCGTCGAGTGACTCTGGACGCGTATCTGCGGGCCCAGTCAGTCTCATAATTGGCGCCAGTATTAGGGGGTAACGGTGTCTCTCCATCAGGTGTTTCCGCTGGTTTAAGTGGGAATTCGACCTTACGTACGACGCGTGATAGCGAAGCTTTCGTCCGTCGATCAGTCAGATGGCTGATGGCGGGTCGGCGGTTTGGATCCGTCATTATCGACTCGAACTACACCACATCGGCCATGAGGACCGGTGGATTATGGATGTGGGTGAGGGTCGGATCGCGGCCGACCACATCAGTTGCCATCTCAAGAGCGTCGCGCATAGTGGTGGCCGAGCGAAAGCCCATTCGTTTGACTGCCCGTCGATCCCCGCCCACAACGATCACCTGGCCAACGTGTTCAAGAGCATGAGAGCACCAATACCACATATAAAACGGGTGCACGCCGTGATAGGCGTACGACGTCCGATACAGGTGTCGGTACCACTCGTCCTCGGCGTAACGTTTTTCATATTTTTGCTCGATTGTCTCGGGATTGGTGCTGTCGGCCAGCACCTCTTCAAAGAAATCGATGTAGCTGGGGTGATGGACGGGGTGAAACTCCCACGGCGTCGGGTGGCTCATAATGACAACTCCACCTTCGCGCACTAAGGGTTTGCCCTTGTAAAAGTTAAAGAAATAACCCAAACCTAAACAAGCAACCAGAATCGGGTTCATTATCGAATTGACGTTGTACGGTCCGAGATAAGGCAGACCCATCGAAAGAATGTCAGTTTGACCTTCAACGCGAACTAGGTGTTGCTTGTAAACGTTAGCAGTGGTTACTTCGTGCACGGCCTCGACTTCACCGGCTTGAATCGAAGTCAGCCCGAACGGCGCTCGAATGCCTTGAAAGATGGAACGTGCCGAACGCCGAGGAATTTTATCCAAAACTTTCTTTGTGCCGATAAGCATCACCCGGTCCTTGGCTGTCATCTCCCATTCACGTTTTTGCAGGAAATCCCATGGCGAGGGAAAGGTGTCGTTATTTAGGGTTGTTTCGATCTGAAAGATTTTGACGCCCGCTTCTTGAATCAGCCGCCCTTGCCGCCAGTTCTTTGTATGAAGTTCGCTTTTCTCTTGGTCCATGAAGGACTTCGAGTGGCGCATGGTGTGGACGTTGTGGTGATGGCGCAGTGCCGCGTAACCCGATAATCCGGTCGCAACGCTCTTATGTCCACCGTCCATCGAGACGAGATTGATGTTGACGTAGACGATCAAATCCGACTCAACAGCACGCTTTGAGATAACTACCTCTTCGCCGTGATCTGTTTCACCTAAATGGGTTAATCCTTCTGGATCTTCGGCGTCAAAGTTGTACAACTGCCCATTAGGGGCGAAGGCGTCATACACGCGGTCGCCCACGGCGTGTCGCAACTCTGCTTCAGTCATTCTGCGGTGGAGTGCAAGTGCCGCGATGAGATGAACATCGTCGACACCCGAAGCCGCAGCAAGATCAAGTACTTGTTCGATAATGCGACCGCGAATGTCAGGGGCTTGCATTTGGGGCAACGGCAAGGAAATGTCATCGAAAGCGATGGTCAATTTCATGCCAGGTGTGAGAAGTGCGTCCAGTGGAGGTGAATCGCCTAAAGGGTTAGCAAGGGCATGCCGAATAGCGCTGTCGACATCTTCGAGTGGTTCGAGTGGTTCGTTGGGATAAATGACTCGACTCCCAACGGGTAGCTTCTCAAATCGGAAACCTTCACCGTGATGAAAGACGATCGGGGGAGTGGTCCTGTCGACATCAAGTACCAGACCGCGGCGGGCCGTCATCAGTGGGCTCCTTCGTGCGCGTTGCTAAGGCTTGGGCGTTGACCCATTGGCAACACCGGTTTGGGAGCGCCGGCGGTTTTGGGCCAGTTCTCGGTCAGCCAGCCGCGCTTTTCTGCGATCGTTACGAGCCGGGTTTCGGGATTCACTGCAACTGGGTAGCCCACAGCCTCGAGCATCGGAAGATCGGAGGCGGAGTCCGCGTAAGCCACTCCTTGCGCAGGGTTGAGACCGTTCTGCTCGGCCCACTTCACCATGAGCTGTGCCCGAACTTCCCCCGTAGGCGGAACAGCGAGCATTTCGCCGGTGAGTTTGCCGTTTCTGCGGTCGATGCTCGCAGCGATTATGTGATCGAAAAGGGGACGGAGGGGCTCAACAGCGACATCTAAGGCCCCGGTAATTAAGACCGTCTTATGGCCAGCCGCTCGGTGGTCTCGCACACGTCTTAGCCCTGCCGGGAAAGATTTTATCAAGATGAGTTCGCTGAACATTTCAGCTACGTCAACTTCCAACTGATCGACTGAGGCACCCTTGTATCGCTGATAGAAGTAACGAAGGAAGTCAGTTCGGTCACGTTTATCTCGTCGCCATAGGCCAGGGGTCTCACTCAGAGTTCGGAGAGTGAACTCGATCCTTTTCCGTGTGCCCAAATGTCGAGTGGCGAGCCACGCGTAGCTCTCAACTACGTTGCTCGCGATCAGCGTGTTTTCCAAATCGAACGCCGCGAACTGCCTTTCGGAGTCGAGAACTGCACCGCGAAGTCGCTCTGAGCGGCTTGGTCCGGTGCGTTTTTCAGGGCTGGTCTTCACTCGAGCTTGTACGACCACGGTTGGGAGGTGTACCTCGGTGATGTAGTGATGCCAATCAATGACGCTCGGGTCGAAACCAAATTCGCGCTGATCTTCAGGTGGTAGTGAATTCCAAAGCGACAAAGTTCGTTCGATCCCGTACAGCGCTTCACACTTGCCGTAGGCACCGTAGATCTCGACGTAGCCTTTGATCTGATCGAGATTGCGACGTCGTTCAGCGAATTTGCTCGTGAAACTGTTTTCTCCTCGGATGGGAAGCCGGTTGATGATCTTTGCCGCGATGTCGAAGGCTTTTACTACGCGTTGAAGCTGTTCTTCGAGACCACTGGAGCCCGCGTACTTCCATTCGGTGCCTGCTGTGGGATGCCCGTTCGCGTCGTAGACGGGATGTTCTCGGAACCACTCCATAGCCGTATCGAGAAACTTCTTGAATCGAAGCGGGTTTGTCGAGCCGGATGCGACTTGGAACACCTCAGGTTGTTCTGCGGGACCTTTTGCGGCCACAGCAATGATGGCGGCCGCGACCATATCCACGGGGATTACATCAAGAAGTCCTTCGGGGTAACCGGGGAAAGTGTTTAGTTCCCCTTTCGCAAAGGACACGATGAGCGGCTCGGCCATTCGAAAGCCGCGAATCCAGCCAGGAGACGGTTCTGCCCAAGCCGATTCGATAATTGAAGGGCGAACGACGCTTACCGGTATGTCGCCGTGAAGTTCGACGAGCGCTGTTTCACCCAACGCTTTTGAATAGGTGTAGACGTCGGGCCAGCCAAGCGAGGTCGCTCGACTTCGGCCGGCCTCAACCATTTGGTCGTTGACCCAACCCTTCCGCAGCTGCTCTGTTTTCGCTGCCAGCATCGGTACACCGGCAGCACCCAACTCCTCTCTGGCGCCCTGACGGAAAGTAGAAAGTTGTTCGGGTATTCGACTTCGAGCATCGAGATCCGCCCGGGTCCGGCGAGCGGCCTCAACCTCGGCTCGCCAATCGACGTCGACTTGGAGGGGTGTGCCTGCGAGAAATTCTTCGTTTGCGTCACCGCGTCGATTTCCAGCGACGTAGCAAGTTGATACTGAAATCAGGTGCGGCGTCGCAGATGCGTGCTTGAGAACGTCCAGGATTCGATTAGGTCCTAATAAATTAATTTCGATTGAGCTATCGAGGGGGCTATCAAAGCTGACGGCTGCGGCAGAGTGAATGACCACATCACATGACGCAAAGAGTTGCTGTTCCGTTTGATTGAGACCAAGGCCTTCGCTCGTGACATCACCTGAGATTACTGAGACGCGTCGTTCGCAAATTTCGTCGAAATCCTCGTCCCACTGCGATCGGAGCGTGTCGAAGGCATCGTTGCGGAAGATTTCTCGCTGAACGCGGCGCTCAGCGCTATTCCGGCGGTTGGGTCGAACGAGTAACACCAGCTCGCAATCAGGCACGGATCGCAACAGGCGCTCTACTAAAGCCGTGCCGAGGAACCCCGTGCTTCCTGTCACCGCTATCCGCTTGCCCGAGAGGGACTTGCTGATCACACTCACAGTTTTAGCAGATAACTTACCAAATGGTAAGTCCATGTCGTATTTCACCCTAGAATGGCCCCGTGCCCGCCCAAACCCGCGAACGCATCTTGGACACATCGTTGGCCGCATTTGGATTGCGCGGGTATGACTCAACGTCGCTGGATGAGTTGGCCACCGACCTTGGGATCACGAAGCAGGCCATCCTTTACCACTTCTCGTCAAAAGAACATCTGCTTACCGCGACGATTGAGCTAGCAGTCAACGAACTCGGATCCGCATTGAGTGGAGCCTCCAAGCCACAGGCCCGCGGTTTTCAACGCATTGAGGACCTAGTGCGCGCCACCTTTTCCCTAGCGGCGCGCCGACCGGAAGTGCTGGGGCTCGTCCGGTTGGTTTCTAGACAGGGTGGTGCGGCTTCTGGAGCATTGGCATCAGCGATGAGCGTCATGCTGGGCGAGGCGGTGCGGTTCGTTGAAGCCGAAATGATCGCCGGCCGTTTCCGACGTCTGGAGCCACGCATGTTGTTACTAGCGGTCTATTCGGCGGTAATCGGTGTGGCCACCGAACCCGAGGTCATGCGGGCGTTAGGTCTAGAACCGGATCTCCGTTCCCTAGTCAAAGCGCGACGAGAAATCATCGAATTCCTTCGAGCGGCGCTGATTGCCGATTAGAGAGGTCAAGCTTTTAGGTCTGCGAACAAGCGAGCGCACGGGGCGACTGCCCTACCTCCACAAGAAACGCCGAACTGCATGTAGAGACTGTCAATAGGCGCGAACTTGGAAAGGTCCCTACAGGCGCGAGCGTCACGACTGCCGCACAATTCCCACAGTTGGTCAAGTAATTGGTCTTGGCCAGGGGGATTCTGGTCTGGTGTCAAGGACCTAAGCGTTGGCGGTTCGCCGTCATCGTCGAGAATCAGCGCGCAGTAGCTAGTTCCTCGAGCTCCACAACTCATTCCGAACTGGGCATAAAGGGATTGGTTAGGTGCGATCAGACGCAACTCGCCACAGGCACGCGTGCTGCCCTCGGCACACAGAGACCACCACCGGTCCAGATCTTCATCTTCCCCGGGCGGGGGAGTCAAAGACGTGAGAGCGCCCTCAGGTTGTTCTCTTCCTAGAAGTAGCGAACAGTCCATATTTTTTCGCCCACCGCAACTGAACGCAAACTGCTCGTATGTGCTGTCTCGAGGTGCTGAATAAAAAAGTTCATCACAGGAAATGGCATCGCCGTCTCCACATGCGAACCAAAGAGCATCAAGTAAGGGATCCTCGCCAGGTGCTTGGTCAGTTGGGTCAAAAACCGTTGGAGAACGCAAAAGGTTTTCAGATACCTGAGGCTGATCATTCGGTATCAAGGACTCTTGGGGGGACCCGCCAGGTCCTAACCGGCACAACTCGATAGCCATATCTACAGCAATTTCTTCTTCCGGGTTGAGATCCACAGCAAGATCGACAAGATCCAGCCCCCACCCCTTCAAAAGACGGTCCTGCACGCAACGCTCTTCTGACGCGTCTAGGTCTCTTGCGACCTGCCCCGTTTGATCATTTGCTGTGGAGCGATAAGAGCACGAAAGCGCAAACGGCAGCACCATCAAGAGTCCGAGCCAGCTTTTCATTACGCCAACTTGTGAGCTATGGCCCCGACATCGCGCAACGCGGAGCCGTCAGCTCCATCGGTGCGAAAGCCCTTGACCGGATTCTCGATAGCTTCTTCCAACATTTCTGTCAGGAGTCGCGCAAACGGTATCCCCTCTTGAGCCCAGAAATACCAACTGAGCGACCCCGGAATTGTATTGATTTCGTTTACCCACAGTCCCTGAGGGCTCCATAAGAAATCGATGCGAGCCACCGACTGCACCATGGCTAACTCGACCACCTGCGAAGCGAGTGTTCGTAATTGGCCTTCCACGTGGATTGGCAGATCAGCAGGCAATTCCCGCGGTGCGCTGGCCATCCCTTCAGGGCCCCCGAGGTATTTGTCTGCGTAGCTATATATGCCGTCATCCCCCGGACGTAGTGGGCGTTCGATTGCGCTCAGACTTACCTCAGGATACGTGCGGACAGAAATATTCAGATCGATCGCATCACTCAAGTACCTCTGAATGACAGCACCTTCGCGGAGCAACGGTTGAGTTCGGACAAGCGCATTCGCAGTCTCTAGATTTTCTACGACCTCAATGCCTATGGAAGAACCGCCAAAACGCGGCTTAACGATGAACGGCCCAGCCTCATTAAGCGCGAGATCTTCCGTCACAAGATAAAGAGGCAAACTAGATAACCCGGCTGCCTCCATCACGCCAGAAAAAGCCAATTTGTCCATACCTAGAGCTGCCCCGGAACGACTCGGGCCTGTGTAACGGACACTCGCAAGATCAAACATCGCCTGAAGGCTTCCGTCTTCACCCGGGCCGCCGTGGCAACACACCACGACGGCACTGATCTCAAGCCGACTTTGTTTCCCCCGTTTAGTCACCCGATAAAACCCACCGGCGTCTCCAAGCTGAAGCACGACCGGCTCCGCTGACCGTGGGAGTCCGTCCGCAAATTCGCTTGGTTCCACATCGGAAGGAACTTCGAACCAGTTACCGGTTTTGGACCAATACAGTGCCACCACGTCATTCCCAGCCTCAGCTAAAGCGCGAACCGCTTGTAATCCAGTGAGGATCGAAATGTCATGTTCTGGGGATGGGCCGCCGAAGCAGACTGCCGGACGATTCATGATCTGCCATGAAACCGTAGATGCCCTTCGGCGAGATGTCACCTCACCTCCGCTCAGCGGCTTTCCCAGCGCTACGCGTAATGATCGGGCAGATCATTCTCGTAAAGGACAGCGTCTCCGGCTTTCAAGTGTTGTCGAACCCACCTCACTGCGTCCTCACGACCTGAAACGAAATGGACCCGAGCATTGCCATCTCTTGAACCCGTAACAAGAGCGGATTTGTTAGTCCGTCCGACAATCACTAGGTCATCAGCCACCAAACTTGCATCGACCCCCAACCGCCGATTCTCTGCCACCTGACGATGCCCGAGTTCGACCATGCCGGGAGTTACTACAGCCTTTCGTGGTGCGTCGAGTTCACCCAAAGTCTCTAGGGCCGAGGCCGCACCAGCAGGATTGCTGTTGTAGGTGTCATCAATGACTGTCACACCAGATTGGCTTACCAGTACTTGGCCACGGTGTTCGACAGCGGGCAGGTTCGTTAGACGTTGAGCGACAATTTCGTCAGGTATCCCCATAGTTGTTGCTACGGCAACGGCGCACGCGACGTTGGTTGGCGCTGCATCAACAGACAGTCCCGTGAGGACTTGGCGGCCTGAAACTATGACTTGGAGACCTTGAAGGTGTTTGAGGACGACAACGTCAGCAGTTCGATCATTCGCCGAACATCGCAAAACATCGATACCAGAAACCTGGAGTCGGTCGGCCTCTTCGGCCAGCCCATAGGCATCTATATTCACAATCGCTGTCCGACTGGTTGAGAAGACTTCAGTTTTTGAAGCAACGATCGTGTCGAGATCGCCGAAACGTTCGAGATGAACCGGACCTATAGCAGCCAACACCGAGATTGACGGCCTAATCCAACTCACTAGGTCCGCGATTTCCCCGGGACCGTAGGCGCCCATCTCAGCGACGAATACCTCTGTGCCTTGAGCGAGGTGTTCGTTAACTGATCTGGAAAGACCTGCGCTGTTGTTGAAGCTCGCAGGGCTCGCCACCACGCTGAAGGTTCCTGATAACAAATGCGATATGTAGCCTTTGATAGTGGTCTTGCCATAAGAGCCAGTCACGGCGATCCGTGTGGGGTTGACGCGGTCCAAGGCGTCAGCCGCCTGGATGACATAGCGACGCGCAAGTCTGCCCTCGACGGGCTTCAACAGCACTAGAACCGTGTCGACTACCAGTGGTGTTAACAAGGCGACAGCGGCGCAGCCCGCGGGTCCCAGACCGAACTGGCGAAACAACAACGAAGTGATCGCTACAAAGAGAAAGGCAGTGAACGCCACTGCTCGAAGCCGTCTCGTCCATGCAAGAGGGCTGGTTTTGCCCCGCAAACCCAGCCCCAGCGGCCCAATACACACGGCCAACGCGGTGATCATGCAAACAGGCGGAAACCAAAGACATGACGCTGCCGCTGCAAGCGCCACGGTGACAAGCGCAGGATTAGCTACCCCCAATGTCCACCAGCGAATAGCGAAACGAGTTGTCGAAAATGCCAGGTAATGCTCACGCTGCGCGACGCGAAGCCAACGGGCTCCCGAAGACACAGCCCCAATGAAACAAAGAAACGCATACAAGTCGGAAGACTTCATGCCAGCGCGTCCAAACGACGGTCGATCGCTTCGCGCAGCGCATCGGGAGCCCCACTTGGAACGAAATGATCGACGCCCCCTAAGATCGTCAGCCTCGCGTCTGCCAGGAGCGCTTCAGCCCGAGCCGCGATTTCAGGGGGCGCAGCTTGGTCGCCGTCACCCCAAACAAGGTCGACGGGAGCGGAGATAGACCGTAACTGTTTTTCGTACGACTCGTTAACCACCGTTACCAATACGTCGCGCATGATTCCCGAAGCCGCTCGATAATCCGAACTGCCGTACTTGTCTCGAAGGCCCTCCAGATAGGTGTCACCAACCAGGCCCCAACGGTGCAGGATACGACCAAATTGGTAACGCAACGCTGGTTTCCCCCTTCGGTGAGCGCGGTGCAACAGGGGGACACCGGTAAGTACTAGGCCTCCGATGGCGGCGGGACGACGCTCCGCAAGGTGCACCGCAACCCGACCCCCGAAGCTGTGCCCAACTAGAACCGCAGGTGTTCTGCATGTATCCAAGATTGGTGAGACGAGGTCTGCGTACAGAGCCGCCCCTCCTGCTTGAGGAGGAGCGGGAGATGCCCCAAAACCCGGAAGATCGATACTGACAGCGTTAAGTCCCTCCAGGCAACGGTCGAAATCTCGGTGATTCCTACCCCAGCCGTGTAGTGCGATCACTCGCGGGGGATCATCTCCGAATCTGGTTCCGAATAACGAACCGCCGGCAAAACTAGATAACGCCACGTGAGAATTCTGACCGAAGTTTGACGAGTCGCCGGTCCAGCTAACTGCCCTCGGACCGGTTAATGGCCGAAAGCAGTGCGTGGAAACTAGCGGTCACGATGTTTGGATGCAGACCGACTCCCCAATGCGCACTCCTATCGGAGGCTTCTATTTCGACGTAAGCAATCGCCGCGGCGTCCGCTCCGGCGCCCATGGCGTGCTCCTGATAATCGACAAGAGTGATATCTATGCCGCAATCGTTTGAAAGTGCATTTTTGAAAGCGGATAGTGGCCCGTTGCCTTCGCCTGTGATCACCTTTCTTTCACCGGAGAAACTCAGCGTCGCGGTGACGTTGGACATCTCTGACGATTCGGAGTCGAAGGCGCTCTTGTGGCCCTCGTAGGTGAACGGCTGAGTGGTGTGAAGGTACGCCTCATCGAATGTCTTCTTGATGGTTTCAGGAAGTATTTCGCCACCATCATCAGTGATTGATTGGATCACCTGACTGAATTCGATTTGCAAACGCCGAGGCAAATCGAGTCCAAAGTTATTTTTCATTACATACGCCACCCCGCCTTTACCCGACTGGCTATTGACACGAATGACGTCCTGATAAGTGCGTCCCACGTGAGCGGGGTCAATTGGCAGATACGGCACCTCCCACATTTCGTAATTCTCGGAGAGCGCCTCAAAGCCTTTCTTGATTGCATCTTGGTGACTGCCAGAAAATGCGGTGTACACCAGATCTCCGCCGTACGGATGGCGGGGGTGAACGGGCAACTGGTTGCAGTACTCAGCTATCCGCCGCAGGTGATCAATGTGACTGACATCTAGTTCTGGGTCGACTCCTTGACTGAAAAGATTCAGCGCCAAGGTAACGATGTCAACGTTGCCGGTTCGTTCACCATTCCCGAAGAGTGTGCCTTCAACACGGTCAGCGCCGGCCATGACACCGAATTCGGCTGCAGCTACCGCACACCCACGATCATTATGAGGATGTAGCGAGAGAATTATGGCTTCTCGATTTGCGACGTTGTGGTGGAAAAACTCGATTAGGTCCCCGTAAAGGTTCGGTGTGGACATTTCAATTGTTGCAGGCAGATTCAAAATGATGGGGTCATCTGGTGTGGCTCCCCATTCGTCTGCCACCTGCTCGCAAATGTCAATAGCAAAGTCAATTTCGGTGCCGGTAAATGATTCTGGTGAATACTCAAAACGGATATTTGAATCTTCTACCCCTTCGCGCAACTCGCGACATTGCCGGGTCCCAGTGAGCGCCATGTCAACGATCCCGTCCAAATCGAGCCCGTACACAACTCGGCGTTGAAGAGTTGACGTCGGGTTGTAGAGATGCACTATTGCGTTATTTGCACCCTCGATGGATTCATAGGTTCGATCAATGAGTTCTGGTCGACTCTGAGTCAGCACTTGAATCCATACGTCGTCTGGCACCAGGTCTTGTTCGATGAGCAGCCTGCAGAAATCGAAATCGGGGGCTGAGGCTGATGGGAAACCAACCTCGATTTCTTTGAAACCCATTTCGACAAGCGCTTCGAACATCTGTCGCTTCCGCGGAAGGTCCATCGGGTCGATCAGTGCTTGGTTGCCATCTCGAAGGTCAACTGAACACCAAAGGGGGGCTTCATTAGTCACTTTGTTGGGCCAGGTACGATTCGCTAGTTCGGGCGCATACGGGTAGTGGATGTACTTGCCGAACGGCATCGAACTGGGCTGTTGCTTACTTATGCCCTTCACATCTGCCATGGGTTCTTCCTCCAGTCGTGCATAGTTCCGCTTCTTGCACCGTTCTCCTAGCCGTGTTCCCGCCCCGAAAAGCAGAAGAACCCCCCGACCTTGAGGCGCAGGAGGTTGTGGCGAGGGCCTTTATGTGGTGGCCCTCACCTAGGTAAGAAGAAGCAGTCCGCGCAGCGATCCGTTCACGACGAAAATCTTAGCACCGGAATACCGAATTGGTACAGGGCCGCTAGGGAGGACTGTGAGTCGCGCGAGGTTTATGCGGCGCGTTGTTGGGTCATAAGCCGTGCCAGAAGACCCTCTCGCAGGCCCACGGTTGTGACCAAAGCCTCGTGTGCCTCAAGCGACCGCATTGTCTGCCTGAGAATGGCCACTGCAAGCGGGAGATGGAGCGATCTCCTTTGCTTCATCCCAGGAAGAGCTAAACGTGCGGGTAACGAAATTTCAGAAAACTTCTTCACGAGGTGCCCGAGATCCGAGCAGTCGACGCCGAGACCGTTAACTCCGTCGGGCACTTCCCCTCGACGGGTGGTGTGGACTAGTTGAGCTAAAGCCCGCGCCATTCCGCCAGTCAAGACAATTTGTTCTGCGGGGGTAGGCCCGATACTCGCCATGGCCGGTTTAAGCGTTTCGGCAATGTGGTGCTCGAGCCGAGTCCGCGTTGAGGTTTCTAGATAGCCGTCAGCTAAGGCTCGTGGAGCTAAAACACTTGTCCCAAGTGGGTAACTGAAATTATGCACCGGATCTTTTGCACCCAATGGACCGCTGCCTAAACCCAGGTGACCGCCGCTGAGATCAACCATGATGACGCCCGGCCTGTTGGGAAACTCGTTGACCACAGCGCGCCACGTCAGAGATACTTCTTCTTGAGGGGACAAGATCCGCACCGGGCAGCCAATCTCCCTAGAAATGTGAGTGGCAACGGCTTCACCATTCGCGGCGAGGCGAAACGACTCCGTCGCTATGGCAACGATGCGTTGACAGTTGTGCATCTTCGCCGCCGCCATGAATTCGGCTGCTAGCCGCGTCGCCGCCGAAATATCCCGTTCAGTAAATGAACCGTAGGTGCTGACGGATGAACCGAGATGCAGATGCTGGCTTCGGCGTTCTATGTCCCGCCCATCGTCGATAGTGAGACGAAATCCCGTGCTTCCTAACTCGATCAGCGCGGCCCTCACTCTCTCGAGGGTAGGAAGATCAGCCAGGTCAGTGGTGGACCTTTCTCAGAGATGGCGAAGGCGCAGCTCAGATCAACTCGAAAGTGAAGTCTGGAAGCACCTCGACTGAACATCCGACATGTTCCGCTTCCATCATCGCGTTCATCAGACCTGGATCGCGAGTTGTTGCCCACTGACGGCCATTGGCGGTGCGCAGCGCCGCGAGACCTTTTTCGGGGCCCTCAGCGCTGTGCATGACCGTGTAAGCCTCTACGGTTGCAGCGCCAATGTGATCGGCATCTAATTCGACGTTGGGGAATGTGTTGATTTCCTCTTGACAATCTTGATACTGAAAACCACCGGTAGATGGCGTGGTGCTGTACACCCCGAAAGCATGTTTGGTGATGTAGCCACCGTTACCTGAACAAAGACCGATAGATCCGGGGTCGTCGCGTAACACGTTCGCCATCGTTGCTATCGAATGGGTCACATAGTTGTTCAGAGGACCCCCTGCGAACGTAAGCCCACCTGTTTGTGTGAGTTGCCGATCAACCCCTAATCCCATCTCAGTAGCAGCAATTTGCACTGCTGAAGGAAAGCAGCTGTACAGGTCGACGTGATCAATGTCACCTGGTGCCACCCCAGCCAATTGCATCGCGCGCCGTCCGGCAACCCTGATAGCAGGAGATGAGTGAAGATCGCCCCGGTTAGACACGAAGTTGGTGTCCGCTCCGTCGGTGCCCGAATGCGGGAAAAGCCAACGATCCTGCGAAACACCGGCAGATTCTGCTGCTTCAACTGAGCAGAGGATGATTGCCGCCGCTTGATCTAGATCCCAGTTTGAGTTCATTGCTTTGGTATAAGGAAACCCGACGAGACGGTTAGAAGGCCCCGGGTTTCGGATCTCCTCGGCAGTCATCGGCGTACGCACCCACGAGTATGGATTCGCACAAGCAACCCGGTTAAAGGTTTCCCAAAGTTTGCTCAGTCGGTCCCGGTGATCTGCGACAGTTTCGCCGCGGGATGCTCGAAAAGCCGATTCGAAGATCGGGTAAAAGTTGATAGGCAGCGCGAATCCGCGTTCTAACTCCACTGGGTGACTCATGGTGACGTCTTTACCGAGAATCTCCTCTGGTTGAGTTGGCGCTTGGTCGGTATAAGGAATTCGTTGGCCGGATCGCTTCGCTCTTCTCCTGCTCCAAATACCCTCTGCGCCGACTATCAGCACGATGTCGGCCTCGCCTTCTCGAATACGCAGCGAGGCTTTATTCACCAGTGACTGCGGGGTATTGCCACCGTCAGTCGAAATGCCCGTTCGGCTGGTATTGCCAAATTCTTCTCTGAGTAGAGCACCGGGATCTGGATATGGCCACGCCCCTTTAACTACCCAGGTGTGTGTCGCTCGATCCAGCAGACTTCTAGCTCCCGCATCGTCTGCCGCTGCTTCGAGTGCTGCGCGCATCATCGCGACTGGTTCAAGGGCATCCAATGGATTGTCTGGCCTTTGAACTAACTGCCCGGAGCCAACTAGAACAGGAGTGCGGGGATTTATGGAACTCATTGCTGTACCACCTCAGCGACCGTACGTAGCAGGGATATCGGACCACTTACTTGAAGAGTGGTGACCACCGTATCTCTCCAACGTTGAAGGTCCTTAGCGATCTTGTCTAACGGGCCAACCAGAGCAACTTCCTCCACCAACGACAGCGGAATAGACGCGGCTGCCTGATCCTTGCGTCCAGCCAAATAGCACTCTTGTACTTGATCGGCGACGTCTTGGTAACCCATCCGACAAAAGACGTCGTAGTGGAAGTTCGCGCCTTTGGCCCCCATGCCGCCCATATAGAGAGCGAGCATGGGCCTCACTTTGTCCGCTGCCCGTTCGACGTCAGAATCAGGAACGATTGAGACCGGACACACAACCTCGAAGTTGTTTTCCTCCGGAATTTGGCCGTCCGCCCCGACGCGTGACTTTCCAGCTTTCGCGAAGCCTTCGTTGAGCGCATCCACGTAAAACTGATTGTCTTTTGGTGCAAAGAAAAGAGGGAGCCATCCGTCACATATCTCTGCGGCGAGGGCCACATTCTTTGGTCCTTCAGCGCCCAAATAAATTGGAATGTGTTTGCGGAGTGGATGCACGGTGGACTTCAACGGCTTCCCCAACTCCAATCCGCCCGGGAATGGCATCTGATAGTGATCCCCAACAAAAGAAACGGGTTTCTCGCGGTCGCAAATGTCGCGAATGATGTGCACGTATTCCCGCGTCCGCGCTAATGGCTTGGGGTACGGCTGCCCATACCAACCCTCGACGACTTGAGGACCGCTGACACCGAGCCCGAGAATGAAGCGGCCTCCGGTGAGATGGTCCATGGTGATAGCGGCCATTGCGGTAGCCGCAGGTGTTCGAGCTGACATTTGCACAATGCCTGTACCGAGTTGAATTTTTTCGGTTCGGCTCCCCCACCACGCCAGTGGGGTAAGCGCGTCGCTTCCGTACGCCTCAGCTGTCCAGAAACTGTGAAAGTCAAGAGCTTCTGCTTCGAGAATCGCTTCTTGGGCCTCCGAAGGCGGCCCTGCCGCCCAATACCCGGCTCCTGTCGCCAGCTTCATACGGTCCTCCTACTCGATCGATCGTTTGCCCAGAGCATGCCACCCCTTGGCCTTATCGCGCATATTGAACTATTGATGGTGGTAGCGCGCCGTGCTGCTTCTACCCTCGAACTGGTGGCTTCACATGAGCAGGTAGCTGAGGAAGCAAGTCGACGAAGAACATTCGCAATCATCAGTCACCCCGACGCGGGCAAAACCACCCTCACCGAGAAATTTCTGCTCTATTCCGGTCAGATTGCCGAGGCAGGTTCCGTTAAGGCACGTTCGGGACGAAAAGCTGCAACCTCAGACTGGATGGAACTTGAACAACAGCGAGGGATCTCCATCACTTCCACCGCGTTGCAGTTCGACTACCGAGATTGTGTGCTCAACCTATTGGACACTCCAGGACACCGCGATTTCAGTGAAGATACCTACCGGGTTTTGGCGGCGACTGACGCAGCAGTAATGGTGCTTGACGGTTCAAAAGGTATTGAGTCTCAAACGTTGAAATTGTTTGAAGTTTGCCGTCAACGCGAACTCCCGATCCTCACGTTCGTCAACAAATGTGATCGTCCCGGCAGATCGCCTCTTGAGTTGATCGACGAAATCGAAAAAATGCTGCAACTCCTCCCCATACCAATGTCGTGGCCCGTAGGCGTGCCTGGAGACCTCAGAGGAATTGTTGACCGGACCGCTAGGTCGTTTATCAGATACGACCGGACTGCTCACGGAGCTACTGAGTCGAACGAGCAAAGATTTGAAACAGATGATGTGGATCCGTTAACGCCTGGATGGAGTGACGCTAGCGAAGAGTTAGAACTATTAGATGCCCTCGGCACCGAAGTCGACATCAAAGGTTTTCTAGCCGGCGAAGTCACTCCGGTCTTTTTCGGATCGGCGCTGACGAACTTCGGGGTGCGGCTTCTTCTCGATTCCGTAGTGGATCTGGCACCAACGCCGGCACCGCGATTCGACGTGGACAGTGCTCCCCGCCCCGTCGAAGCACCTTTCTCGGCATTCGCGTTCAAAGTGCAAGCCAACACCGACAAAGCGCACCGTGATCGGATCGCCTATGTCCGCGTCTGTTCTGGTCACTTTCAGCGAGGTATGAGTGTTACCCAAACTCGAACCGGCCGCCCGTTCGCGACCAAGTACGCACACACGATGTTTGGTTCGGAGAGGTCGACGGTAGATGAGGCGTGGCCCGGCGACGTTGTTGCGTTAGTCAACGCCACAGATGTCCGTGTAGGGGACACGTTGTATTCCGAGGAGGCAGTCGAATTCCCTCAGATTCCTCTCTTTGCTCCAGAGATTTTCCGACGGATCCGCGTCACTGACACAAACCGGTTCAAGCAATTTCGACGCGGTTTGGTGCAACTTGACGAAGAAGGGGTTATTCAAGTTCTCCGAGATCAAGAGTTCGGTGATGTGGAGCCCGTTTTGGCAGCGGTGGGGCTTATGCAGTTCGAGGTCGCCACTCACCGGTTAGAGAACGAGTTTGGTGCCCCGGTTGCGTTAACGAATGCACCATATTCGGTCGCTAGGCGAACTGACGCAGCGTCCGCGGATGAGTTGCGTCGGCTTCCCGGAGCGACTGTTCTCACGCGAAGCGATGGGGCCTTACTAGCGTTGTTCGAGAATGAGTTTTACCTTCAACGTATACAGAACGAGAAAGATCACTTGACGCTGGAACGGGTTTTAGCCGAACAGGAATGGCTTGGCGATGGCAACAGCTAACCATGGGTGACTCGTGTCACTCGGTGGGAAGCTGATCAGGCATCAGGGGACTACGTCCAACCCGGTATGACGCAAGAATCGCCGCGTCGCAGGAGCGACACAGATAAACAACCTGGGTTGCGACTATAGATAGCTGACTTCCTCTGGATTTCTCGACAATTGCTTTGACCGCGCCCTCCATGTCGTCACCGTCACAACGATCACAGTTCGCTATGGCGTTCGGGTTGCGCTCCCAATTCTGGCCGCATGCCTCACAGGTGACGTCGATTAGGTCACCACAGGGGCGCCCTAAAAGCCGATCGTCTTCGCCGCATGCGGGGCACTCCAACTCGTCCACCCCATCACCGTAGTGCTGTCGGGGTAGGTTGCCATTGGAGGGGCCTCGTGACCAGATCTATCGACCACTACGCCGTGTTGGGCATAGATAGCGATGTCGACCAAGAAGCGGTCCGCCAGGCATGGGTTGCTACAGCTCGAATCAATCACCCCGACGCGCTCGGTGACGTGGAAGAAGTCCAACGTCGAGAAGCAGTGAGTCGAATGCATGCAATAAACGAAGCTTGGCGAATTTTAGGGTCACCTGATCTGCGGGCCGAATATGACAAAGCCTCACGGGGAGAGTCAGATCAGCCAAAGATGGGTTCAGCGGCTTGGATCGAAGATCCCTTCGATATGGACGCGTCTGATCCGCCGGGCTTCGAAGTGGGTAATCCCTATGTCGCGACCGTGTTGAGAGTGCTCCCATGGTTGGTAGCTGGGGCGATCGGCGTGGGAATATTTGTGTTTTCGGCTTTCGCTACCAACAGTCGGTCTGAACGTTGGACCCCGGTGACTCCTCCATCGAGTATTAGATGCGTTGTCATCAAAGAAGACAATTCGGTCCGAAGTAGCGATTGTGAAGACAAATCCTCACGCCAAGTAGTGAGGTTCTTTGACATCAACTCAGTCACTGAGTGTTCAAAAGGAACAGAAACTGTTCAGGCCAGGAATCTGATGCGGATCTATTGCCTCAGACCGCTAGAAGGAGACGTCGACCGTTAGGTGATGATCGCTTGCTCATATAGCGCCGCGATCTCTTCTGCGGAATAACCGGCTTCAACCATGATCTCGGTCGTGTGCTCACCATGTTGAGGGGCTCCGCCCCTTATTGACATCTCAGAACCCCGTAGATCAAAAGGGGTCGCGACGGTGCGAAATGACTGATCAACGTTCGGCACTTCTTCAAAGGCGCCTAAAGCTTCGGACTGGGGGTCGGAAATGACTTCCTCGAGGCTCTGTATTGGCGCCCACACCAGGCCCGCTGAATCGAATCGGTCAGACCAAGTCGTTCTATCTGCTGTGGCGAACATTTCATCGCATAACAGCATGAGTTCGGGACCGTTCTCGGCTCGTTGTTCTGGGTCAACGAAACGAGGATCCTGAATCCAGTCTGGGTTACCTAACGCCTCACAAAATTTTTGCCAATAAGGCTCTGCCGCCATGGCGAACATGATCCAGCGGTCGTCCGCGCACCGAAACCGCCCCACCAACGGAGATGTAGTTTCGATTCGCATGATTGGTCGTGGCGCTTCTCCACTGGCCAAAGCCACCGAGAGATCTGAGCTCATAGTCCACATCGCCGTTTGCATGAGCGCGACTGAAACTTCTTGTCCATGGCCACTGAGGTCTCGCTCGCGAAGCGCAAGGAGAACTGATGACAGAATTGACAAAGAGGTGGTGTGGTCGCCTTGTCCTGGACGCCCAGACGGCGGTGTGTGGCCAGGCTCTCCCATCGTGTCGAGCACTCCGCCTCGGCTGAAGAACGCGGTGTAGTCGAAGGCAAGACGGTCCTGGTCGGGTCCTGCATTTCCATAGCCAGTCAAAGTGAGATGAATAAGTTCGGGGTGATTGGTCCGTAAATCTTTCGCTGATAGCTGGTAGCGAGCCTGACGTTCTGTAGTCAGATTGGTGACGAATACGTCGCAGCTCGAAGCGATCGCATGTGCCACTGAGCGCCCCTGCTCAGAGGTCAGGTCTACAGCGATACCCCGCTTCCCTCGATTGTCTAACTCCCACCAAGGATCCGGACCACCGGGAACTGTCACTAAGCCGCGTAAGAGATCGCCGTGCGGTGGTTCGAGTTTGATGACGTCCGCGCCAAGGTCGGCCATCATGGCGCAGGCGCTGGGTGCCGCGATCATGCCGGCTGCGTCCAGAACTCTCACCCCGGCTAGCGGGCCTCCCGGATGACTCATGACATCACGCTACGTCCGACCGTAGAGGTCACGCAGTTCTCGTTTAAGGACCTTGGCCGGCGCCTCCTGGTGATAAGCGATCCAGTCGTAGGAGGGGCTAGTCATAGCTCCAAAACCTAGTCGGCAAACCGCTTCTACCTCCGAGCCGGCAGGCACGCCTCTGAACTGAAATTGATTTAAATTCATTGAAAAACATCATAATTGGGCTGGACATGAAACTCTAACTGTGCTATAGTTCTTCTTCACGTCGCCTTCGGGCGGCTTTCGTCGTTTTCGGGACAAATTTTGCTGTTCAGACCGAGATCTACAACAATCGAAGCCTCAGTCAGCAGTGGAAGGCAACTGGGACGCTATGGTGACCGCCCGCGGGCGATTGGCTCAGTTGGTTAGAGCGCTGCCTTCACACGGCAGAGGTCACT
>PBHE01000028.1 GCA_002719335.1 Acidimicrobiaceae bacterium | reverse complement strand
TCCAAACGCTTTCGTGAAGCATTTCAAAAGCTTGACTGTTTGGTGGTGATTGACGTGGCTATGACCGAAACGGCGCGTCAGGCTCACTACGTCCTTCCTGCTTGTTCTCAGTACGAAAAGCCCGAGGCAACTTTCTTCGCTGGTGAAATGCCTTCAAATTATTTTCATATTCGTCAACCCATTTTTGAACCTTTGGGAGACACTTTGCCCGAAGCGGAAATTCATTCGCGTTTAGTTGAAGCTATGGGCGGCGCACCCGACGGGGTGGATGAACTCGCTGGGGCCGCTGAGAAAGGTCGCGACGAGTTTATTGAGACCTTTGCGCGCTTATCAACAGACAATCCTGACTTGGGTTCAAAACTTCCAACGGCGTTGTACCGAAGCCTCGGCCAGAGCCTCGGGAAGATGGGGCCGGCGGCGGTGATGTTCGGTTCGGCAATGCAGGCATCTATGCGGTTCCCGGATTCGTTGCGTGCAGCGGGACTACAGGGCGATGGTCTCGAACTTGCAAACAACCTCTTTGACTCATTGCTGGAAGCCAAATCGGGGATGATTTTCAGCACCAGTGATTACGCATCTAGTTTTGATCGGATTAAGACCCCGGATGGAAAAATTCATATCCACATCCCCGAGTTGGTTGAGGAACTCCGAAGTCTGACCCAAGAGGAACCAGCCTCTTCGTCGGATGCTTACCCATTTGTTCTAACCGCTGGGGAACATCGATCATCCACGGTAAACGATGTCATCAGGGATCCCACTTGGCGCAAGAAAGACAAAGACGGCGCTTTACGGATTCATCCTTCTGATGCCGACCGAATTGGGGTTAGCGAAGGGCAGAGAGTCCGAATTGTCACGAAACGTGGCGAAGCTGAGGCTCCAGTTGACATCACTGAGACCATGATGGAAGGCCAAGTAAGTCTTCCGCACGGTTTCGGAATGGACTATCCAGACGAAACCGGCGAGCATCGGATTCACGGCGTGGCCGTCAATGAACTGACCGATATCGAAGACCGAGATTGGCTTGCGCTGACCCCACACCATAAACATGTCCGAGCACGTCTTGAGGCACTTCCTAGCTAACCGCTACTCGTATCCGGACCACAAATCCGATGTGGGTAAGGGCGTTCCGTCGCGAATCGCAGCGTGCCGTTGCCGTACCTGGAGGGGGATGTGGGCTCTGACGTATTCGACCTCTTGAGCCAGGACTAGGTCCACCAGCTCAAGTCTGTCTGGTGTCTGCTTCCACGCAATAGGTACATAAAGCGGCAATTCGTAGTGACGTAGTCGATCCAAGCCGCTATAGATCCTCTTTTGATACTGAAAACGGTCGTCCCAATCCCAGTGTGCTGGCGCAAAGCCTGTCCCGGGATCAAGCATCAATCGTTCACGAATTCCCCACCGTGCGGCGCGTTCCAGTTGAAGGTCGAACCAATCGACCATGACCTGGACCAGGTCGCCCTCAACATGTTTGAGGTGACGAGGGTCTGGTCCGAGCATGAACGGTAAGACCACCTGGATCTCGCGCTCCGCTGCGAGGGCAATCATTTCATCGCTCTGCAACGCATCTGCAGCATTGAGCACACGGGCACCCGCATCTAGCGCTCGGCGTGCTGTTTCAACCTGCCATGTGTCGATTGCTACGTCTACACCCAGCGAGAGAAGTCCTTGTAACGGACCTTCAACTATCTGCCATTCTTCGTCTGCGTTGACGAATGCCGCATTCCCATGTGATGCCTGGGCGCCAACATCCAGGTGGTCGGCGCCTTCTGCAACTAGATGAGCCCCGTACTGCTTGGCTTGTGTTTCGTCAGAAACCACAGAGAAACCAGCTAAGGAATCAGGGGAAGCATTGACGACCCCAAAAATTTCCATGCTCGAAAACTACTCGGGACTTTGGCGTTGCACGCCGTCGAGGTTGATATTCGCGTTGCGCACGATGATCGACGCTGCGCCGACCAAAGTCACCACGACGCCCATTGCCACAAGTGTCTCTCGGAGTCCGAATTTGTCGGCACATATGCCAATAGGTAGAGCGGCGATGCCAAATAGGTTGAATCCGAGTTGCAATAAGGACTGCATTCGGCCGTGGTAGGCAGCTTCGCTCCCCCCAAGGATCAGTGTCGCGTTCATCGATTGAAACGCCGCCGTTGCCGCTCCCAGCAACAACATGACCACCATCGCTGTCGCGAAGGTGGGAGCGAGGCCTGTGGCAGCTACACCTAGGCCAAATCCGATCACTGACAAGTTTTGGATTTTCCAAGCGACGGAACCTTCGGAGCGTCCAGCGATAAATAGCGAAGCGCCGAGCCCACCTACAGCTCCGATGGTGGAAAGCCAAGCGAACCCAGTATCACCGGCACCAAATAAATCTTCTGAGACACTCGGCAGAAAGACGACGTAAGGGAATCCAAATACAAGGGCCAGTGTTGAGGTAGCGAGCAGCAATGGAAGTGGCCACTGGGTATAGCCGTAGCGGACGCCATCCAGTAGGTCACGGGTTGCAGAAGAGTGAGTCGCGTTAGAGCGCGGTAAGCCAGGAGGGAGCTTGAGAAAAAGTAGACCTCCTACCGCAATGATCGCGCTGCTGGCCCAGTAGATGCCGCCGATACCTAGGACTGGCACGCTTAAGAACACCCCAGCAAGTACCGGTCCAGCGACGCGGTTCACGTTCATGGATATTTGAGTGAGTACGACGCCATTCGCTAATCGATCAGGCCCGACAAGCTCTGCGGTGAACGCCATCCTGGCAGGCGAAAGACAACTGAATCCCGCCGACTGGATTGCCGATGCAATCACGAGCATCCAGAAGCTGATGAATTCGAGCTGGACGGCGAGAGCAATCCACAATGAGGAAATGAGAAGGAGACCCGTCGAAACGAGCAACATGGAACGCTTAGCGAAGCGATCCGCTGCGACTCCACCGAGAGGTGTGGCAATCAAGCCTGTAAGACCGAAAGCCAGTGTGACCGCTCCCAGGGCGGCGTTGCTGCCTTCGAGATCCTTCGCCAAAGCGCCGCGGGCAATCATTTGTGCGAAGATCGCCAGAAAATAGAGGTGCCCAGCTATCCAAAGCCGCCGAAACGCAGCTATCGCGAGACTCTCAAAGGTTGACCCATTCACGGGTAGCGTCGACCGCTACCCACGGCCACTTAAGTCACGCACTGCGCCTCTATCTCGCGAGCCACCATCTGCCCGAGATCTTTGAGATGTACATGTCCGGGAACGAACTGGGTAAATGAATTAGCGATGGCGATGATCGGCTTTGGGGAATCTTCATCAGTCATTCCCGTAGCGCGCCAGAGGGCGCGTGCTCCGGCCATGTTGCGGCCGCCAGTAGAAGTAACTGAACGATACTGAGGCATCCCTTCAGCCTAGAACCCTGTGGCTTAGCAAGAACCAGAAAAGATTTTCTGCTTGGTCGAGGGATTTGCGAAACGTGTAATTTCTCGGTTATTTGGTCAAACAGGTGCTCTATCGCCGAGTAATACTGCAAATTTGTGTCATGTAGCTGTCGTGGCGACCGGTGCAAGGGAGGGTAGAAGGATGAGCGAGGAATTATCTGCTCTGACTGCGACTGAGCACGCGAATAACACTTGCCGCTACGCAGCAACCGAAGCCTCGAAGCCAAAGTGCCCGTCCTCGCCACTCACGACATTCGCATCCCATTGCTAATTGCCATCGTTTGCCCCGTCATTCCAGATGATTCGTCGCTTCCAAGGTAGATGGCCAGGTTCGCAATCTCGCTGGGGTCAAGGATGCGACCCATGGGGGTTCGCTGAGCGAGCCGCCGTCTCAATTCGTCAGCTTCAGCACCGACAAGATCCGCGAATCCGTCGAGCATTGGCGTATCGACAAAGCCGGGACAGATGGCATTACAGGTAACACCAGTCGATGCGAGTTCCAACGCCATGCACCTGGTGAGCCCTACTGCGCCATGTTTGGAAGCGTTGTACGGGGCCTGTCCGGGAGATTCAAACAGCCCGGCCGTCGACGCGATGTTGACGATGCTGCCCCTTTGACGCTCGATCATTCCTCCCAGGAATGCTTGGCTGATGCGCACTATGCCCACGACATTCACTTCAAAAAGACGAGAATAAGTAGCGGCATCTATCTCTAAAAAACTTCCTGCCGCGTGAACGCCTGCGTTATTTACGACAATGTCGACACCGCCGAACTTGTCCAGAACTAGTTCCGACATTGCCGCTACGGACGCATCGTTAGCGACGTCGCAAACTATTGGTTCAATGGCACCAGCCGGTGCCAATTCCGCAGTCTCTTCGAGATCTTCTAACTGCCGGCTAACCACCACGCATCTCGCGCCCTCTTTGACATAAGCCAGGGCTATTGCTCTTCCTATGCCTCGACTGCCACCTGTAATAACTGCTCGTTTGCCCTCTAGCCGCTGACTCATGGCTCTATTCTGCGCGCGTCAGTCCAGTGAAGTGGGCCATCCTGGGACGGACATCACCTGGCCGACTTGCTCGGGCACCTCAAGCTTTCTATGGCTGTCCCATATCTCAAGCAAACGCTCAAAGACCTCGTCGCGCATCTCAGACACCCGTCGAGTCCGCTCCGATACATGCAAGGACATGACTTCACACGTCGCTGTGACGAAGCGTTCGTCGTCGTTCCACATCACCTGCAGCGCATGAATGCGTTTCCGATCAAACCCGAGCAACTGTGTCGTGACACTCAATTTGACCCCTTCGCGCACTTCGCGAAGGTATGTAACGTGATTCTGAGCAGAGAAGGTGGTAACCGAATGCTGATCTCGGTGTGACCGACCCACTCCAATGAAGTCCATCCAAGACTCAATGGCATCATCAAAGCAGACCAGGTAGTACCCGGCGTTGAAATGACCGTTGAAGTCAATCCACTCTTTTTGCACGATGTCGCTATGTCCCTCAAAGGGGGCTGCTACTTGATTCACTCTGTGATCTTGCCTCACCATGGCACCGTCGCGTCGAATACCATCAAATACAGACTGGTATGCCCCAGAAACACGACCGTCTCATATGGCGTCAATAACCCGAGTGCCGCAGCTCGAACTACTCCCTTAGCTTGCGCAACAGAAAAGAAACCAAATGCGTTTCACCCCAACAGAATTGACAGAAGAAGAGCTTGGCCTCCAACAGCAGGTGCGGGATTTTCTGCAAGAAGAGTTACCACCGGGATCTCATGAGCCGTGTCTTGGCATGGCAGCAAATAAAGACAAGGCGTTCTCTCTCAAAATGGCGGAGCGTGGCTGGGTCGGCATGGCGTTGCCGAAAGAATGGGGCGGGTCTGACAGAACTGCTGTTGACCGATTCATCGTGGTGGAAGAGATGCTCCGCTGGGGTGCTCCAGTTGGGCACCATTGGGTCGCGGATCGCCAAACCGGAAATGTGATTTTGAAGTTTGGTACGGGGGAGCAACGGGAAAGATTTCTGCCAGCAATCTGTCGGGGGGAACTCGGATTCTCCATCGGAATGAGCGAGCCTGACAGTGGGTCTGATCTCGCATCGGTGAGCACTAAGGCGGAGCCCACAACCGGCGGATGGATCGTCAACGGCACCAAAATTTGGACTTCCGGCGCTCATGAAAATGACTGGTTTGTGTGCCTGTTACGAACTTCGCCTATGGAAGATGGAAACAAGCACGCAGGGTTGTCGCAGATACTGGTGGACCTCAAGTCACCTGGTTTGGAAATAAGTCCTATCCCCTTCCTCGACGGCTCTCACCACTTCAATGAGGTCACTTTTAACGAGGTGTTCGTCCCCGACATCAACGTGGTGGGTGATTTGGGAATGGGCTGGCATCAAAACACCACCGAGATGGCCTATGAGCGCGGCGGTCCCGACCGCTGGCTCTCGCCTTTCTCGACGGTCGAGCAGCTCCTACGCGAAGCCAAGGGAACGGAGCTAGAGGAAACGGTGGCAGACCTGTTCGGCGAGTTAGTTGCTCGCTGGTGGGGCATACGGAACCTTTCCCTGTCTGTGGCACGACTCATTGACACGGGCGACGCTCCTTCCATCGAATCGTCTCTGGTCAAAGAGATGGGCACTCGTTACGAACAAGAAGTCGTCGAAAAGTTGGTACACCTAATAGACCTCGAATACTCACCCGACTCAGATTCATTATTCGAAAGGCTGCTGGCGCAGTGTGTTGTCACATTTCCGGGTAACACCATCAGAGGTGGCACGATCGAGATCCTGCGTTCGGTTGCTTCAAAAGGTTTGAAGGGGTTACCGGCATGACCGAAACATCCGGCGTCGATGCGTTGATCACCGAAACTGCTGACCGCCTATTCACTCAAATCTGCGACCATGAAGCGGTACAGAACGCGGAAGCAGTTGGCGCCGCACCGGAAATCTGGGCTGCATTTGCCGAAACGGGATTCCCTTGGATCTCAATTGCCGAAGACCACGGGGGATCAGGTGGCACGCTCCTCGATTCGTTGGAGGTGCTCAGGCTTGTCGGGTATCACGCCGCGCCAATCCCAGCAGCGGAGACGGGGATGCTTGGTGGATGGCTACTCGCCAATTCGGGACACGAAATTCCCGAAGGACCAGTGACAGTTCTTCCCAACGGCACCACCAACATCACTGCCTCGGTTTCAGGCGCACAGGTAACTCTCGCTGGAACCTGTGTACGTGTCCCCTGGGCGCGAATGGCAGAACGGATCGCTGTTCTCGTCGAAATTGATGGGCGGAACATGGTTGCGTCGGTCGATCCGAACGATTGCGTTATTCAACCAATGACAAATATGGCGGGTGAGCCACGCGACACGGTTTGCTTTGATGCCGTAACGGCGCCTGCTGCTCCGTCCGCTCCGGGAGTCGACCCCGCAGCTTTTCGTTTCCGAGGAGCTTTATCGCGCGCAGCGCTAATGGCCGGTGCTATAGAGAAGATGAGTCAATTAACGGTTAGCTACACCAACGATCGAGTGCAGTTCGGCCGTCCAGTCGCGAGGTTCCAAGCAGTGCAACAACACCTAGTTTGGGGAGCTCAGGATGCGGCTCTGGCACGAATGGCTGCTGAAACAGCCGGCCGGGAGGCAAATCGCGGATCGGCGTTCTTCGAAATCGCCGCTGCGAAACTCATCGCCAACCAAGCCGCCGCACGAGCCACCAAGGCCTGCCACCAAGCCCACGGGGCGATGGGAATGACTCAGGAGTATCCGCTTCATCACTACAGCCGTCGACTCTGGTCCTGGCGCAAAGAATACGGCGGTGACGCTGAGTGGGGTCGATGGCTCGGAAATGCAGCAGTTTCTCAAGGAGCAGAAGGTTTGTACCCGCTGATTACTGGCGGCTCCTCTGTCCTGAGTTAGGAGATCAACCGTTCTTGCGGCAACAGTTACTGATCGGATCTAGCATCAAGACATCAAAGATGGCTGCTAATTCGCTTCTCATCCGCGTATCAATATTTTATCGCAGGGTTTAAGGGTCGCTGCCAAAACGACTAAAGACCGCACCGAAGGAGCGGCCAAACTCGGTTCTCTGTTGGTGTTGAGATGTTCCTAGGGTGACAAAACAAACGAAACGACCGGTAGGCCCACAGCAAATGCAGGGCTACCGATCGTATCCGTAGTTAGTTTTTGTTCAGATCAAATCGCTCGTACGTTCTGAGCTTCATCACCCTTGCGTCCTTGACCAATGTCAAATTCGACTGCTTGGTCTTCGTCAAGAGACTTGTAGCCGTCACCCGCAATATTTGAGTAATGCACGAAAAGGTCATCGCCGCCATCGCTAGGAGAGATGAAACCGAACCCTTTCTGTGAGTTGAAAAATTTTACTTTGCCTTGGGCCATCTGGGCCCTCCTAATATTCATATCTAAAATTGAAGCCGCTTTCGACTTCATCAACCTCACAGGGTACGGGGTAATTCAGAGAAGTGGTCTGTGGATGGCAGTTGAGTGAGAACAGAAGGGCACGCCACGATCGTAGGTCTCCTCAAAAGTACAAAAGATCGCCGACTAGGGGCGGCGGCTGTCAGGTTGATTTCGTTGTGCGGTAGCGAGCTTGGCCTTGTCGTTGATCGCCCGGCTGGCAACTCGCTCAGGCCGAGCGCTGGCAGCTACGGCGTCTTCAGGTCCGCCTCAAAGACCTCGCATCGATCTTCAATGTCTGCTTCATACCGCGGCCTGAAGTAGGCATCCCTTTGGGGATGTTCGTCTTGTGGGAAACTAAGACATGAGCTGGAACGAAGACCCACCGGAACAAAATCCACCTGCCGATGAGGCGCCTGCCGTGGATCCACCTGCCGAGGAGGCGCCTGCCGAGGAGGCGCCTGCGAACCCACTCCAACGCCTCCTTGCCCTCTTTCGGAAGTCATAGGCCCCGAAACCGACAAAGACCGCCCACCAGGGGCGACCAATGTCAGGTTGATTCAATTAGGCGTTAGCTACCCGGCGCTCGATAGGAGCCTCCACCCGCCGCGTCGAACTCCTCGGGGGTCATGATGACCGAAGCATCCGATTCCACTACGGCCCCGGTCGGTCCCACTGCTCTCTTGACTGCGGCCATCGTTTCGGCGTTTGCGTTGTTGATAATCATCATGAAATCCCAATTACTGCCAGGCATCATGTAAACCGCTTCAAGCTCAGCGCCTACCGAAGCGAACAATGCGCCGACCGCTTCCTGCCGCGATGTTGCCCCTTCACTAGCGATTCCCTGCCACGCTTGAGGGCTGTACTTGCCATGCAATACCAGTTTGGGCATTTCATTCACTCCTGTTCGCCATCGGACCGGCGGTCCGGTGTCGCCAGTTTCTCATCAACGACAAAAGGTCGCTCCCGAAGGAGCGGCCCTTGTCCGATGAGTAGCATCAAGAGATGAGCGATTTCGGTATCTACGGTGATCTTCACGTGTCGGTCGATGGGTACGTTGCAACGGCAGAAATTCGGCGTCCGCCTAACAACTTTTTCGACCTCGATTTAATTGATGGTTTGGTGGCAGCCTTTAGAGACCTAGATGCAGAGGACAGTTGCCGATCGATACTGCTTTGCTCTGAAGGAAAGAACTTCTGCGCCGGAGCGCAATTTCACAACGACGGGAGTCGCGGTGGTGAAATAATCGCGCGCAACGCTGACGGCTCCGCAAGACACCTCTACGACGCTGCCTTTGACCTATTTAGCTGCAAGAAACCCGTTGTGGCAGCGATCCAAGGCGCTGCAGTCGGCGGAGGCCTCGGAGTAGCGTGCTTTGCTGATTTCAGAATCGCTGCTCCGGAAGCGCGTTTTACTGCGAACTTCGCTCGGCTCGGTTTTCACCACGGTTTTGGGTTAACGGCGACCCTCCCGTCACTGGTTGGACAACAAAAAGCATTAGAACTGCTCTACACGGGCGCCCGAATTAAAGGAGAGGAAGCCGTCGCCATTGGCCTAGCAGATCGTCTTGTTCCTCTCGCTGAACTTCGCTCAGCCGCCCACGAATTAGCAACGGAGATCGCTACCTCGGCACCTTTGGCTGTTGAGTCAATACGCGAAACAATGCGAGGACATCTACCACAAGCAATTAAAGCGGCCACAGACCGCGAAAAAGTTGAGCAAGACCGACTCCGAACCACCGATGACTGGAAAGAAGGCGTCGCAGCAATGAACGAACGCCGTACTCCGGACTTTTCGCGTAAATAAGTTCGATCATGCATTACCTACTCACGCAACTATGAGCGATCTCACCGAAGAACAGATTCGCTCCGAGCTCGGGGCAATTCTGGAACGCCGAAGCGCCGACACTCGCCTAACGACAATGGGTGCCGGGTCCGACGACCTCGATGATGGTCGGCACTACCTCGCTACAACGGTTGAGGGAGGCTGGCATGTCCCGACTTGGCCGCAGCAATACGGGGGACGCGGAGCATCTCCAAGTCAGAATGCGTTAATTGGCCGTTTGTTGCGGGAATTCGTTGTTCCTGATCTTTACCCATTCGCGATCGGACTCGGAATGGTCGGTCCAGCGTTGCTGGCTCACGGTACCCAGGAGCAACAGCAGGAATGGCTACGCCCAATCGCGTCGGGAACATCAATTTGGTGCCAAATGTTCTCGGAGCCAGAAGCGGGGTCTGACCTCGCCAACGTGGCTCTGAAGGCAGACCAAGACGGTGAGGAGTGGGTTCTAACTGGACAGAAAACTTGGACGAGCAGAGCTATGTGGGCAGATTGGGCCATATGTCTAGCTCGAACCGATCCAGGCCAGCCGAAGCACAAAGGGTTGACGATGTTCTCGGTGCCTATCGATACTCCTGGAGTGGAAGTTCGACCGCTCACTCAAATGAACCGAGACGCTCACTTCAGCGAGGTATTTGTCGAGGACGCACGCGTTCTTGATGCTTGGCGAATTGGTGCCAGAGGCGAGGGCTGGCGGGTGGCGATGACCGTTCTCGCTCACGAACGAGCGGGTGGCGGAAGCCGAGGTGGTGGTGATGGCAACGCTCGCGGCGTGAGAATTCCCGGCTGGATTTCAGACCTTCAAGGCTTGGGAGGTTCCGAAGGCCGAGTCTGGCGAGAAGAGGTCTCTAATATTTATGCCCACGACAGTGTTAGCCGATGGACATCTCAGCGGGCAGCTGACGAGGCTCGCGCAAGTGGTATTCCTGGTCCCGCAGGAAGTGGAGCCAAGTTGAGGACGGTCAAGTCCTACAAGGACCGAGCGTACCTAGCGAACCGATCAGGCGGTTCCTACGGAATGCTCAGCGACGGGCACGGATACATCGAGACTATGACGGCTCCTTCTATGTCGATTCGCGGTGGCACCGATGAAATTCAACGAAATATTCTTGGTGAACGCGTGCTGGGACTTCCCGGCGAACCTCGAGTCGATCGTGATGTTCCTTGGAACGAGAGTCGTCGCGGTCTGCTCTGACTTACCTACTTCGCCGTTCCCGCAGAAGGACCTCTTGAGCGATCGTCGCGACATGACTTCCATCAGGGGCGAAGAGGTTTCCCACAGTCATCCCTCGAGCGCCGCTGAGCCCGTGGCAATCCCATTCATACAGATGCCATTGATCGGCTCGTGTGGGTCTGTGAAACCACATCGCGTGATCTAGAGACGCTCCCATGAACTGTTCTTGGTATTCCTCTCTCGGCGCCTGTATTGGGTGAATGGAACGAGCCGCATCGAACTGAATCGCATCAGACGTGAAGGCGAGACCGCATATTTGAAGTCTTGGGTCGTCAGGTAAGTCATCGAGAAGTCGTACCCAGCCCATTGACCTGCCTGCTCCCGGAGGACTAGTTAATGCTCGTCGATCCATTATCGAACCCATGTGATCGTCTTCGCGTCGCCGACAATCTCGCGGATCAGGCGCCAAAGGCATTCGCGCCGTCTGAACTTCAGCATCTCTTTCAATGATGTGAAACGAGCAGGAGAGGTTAAGAATCGCTCCTCCGCTCTGGCGAGCGACAACCGAACGCGTACAAAACGACCGTCCGTTTCGAAGACGGTCGACTTCATAACGAACTGGTTCATTCAAATTGCCGCCACGAATAAAATATGCGTGTATTGAGTGAGGGACGTAGTTGTGAGCGACCGTTTCGAAGGCGGCTCCCAGGCCTTGGGCGATCACCTGGCCCCCGTAGATCCGACCCCACCTGTATTCAGGACTAAGTCCGACCCAAGTATCAGGACCATGCTGCTCTAGATGCATGACCTCGCTGAAGCTCACTGGGTGAATTGTCATTCCGCGAGGGTAACGGACCCAAAAGTTTCTCCGGTTCTTTCTGTTGCGATGGGTTAAGTGGATCGACAGAAGAACCCGGGATCTAGGTCTTGAGCAACAACAGTGAACACTTCCGCTCAGAACCTGAGGCACGGCCCATGAAAGCCCAACTACGGTCGGTCCAGTGAATTCTCTCAACGCCGCCCAAACTCGCGCCGCCGATGCTCTTTGGGGGCATTATCAGCAAGGCATCGATCTGCCGCATGAGGCATTCGTGGAACTCGACTTCAGCGACGGATTAGCTATCCAGGCAGAAATTCGTCGCCGCCGACTTGAAAGCGGGGCAATCCAGGTTGGTTGGAAGGTGGGACTGACCTCCGATAGAGCTCGGAAACGAGTGGGTATAGATGATCGTCCTTTTGGACACCTCATGCAGAAATTTGAAAGCGGTGTTTCGCTCCTGGCGTCATTAGTCAATGGAGCAACTATTGAGCCCGAGATGTGTTTCACCATTGGGGAACGAATCTCTGGCGTCGATGTTGATCCGGGAACTGTGCCGAGCCGAATCGAAAGGGTTTCGGCTGGCTATGAGCTGAACGAACGGCGTGCGATTGTCGGCGGGAATCTAGCGATGCTCATTGCGGATAATTTGACAAATTGGGCAATTGTCGAAGGTAGTGGCGTATCTCCAGATGAGGTTCCGGATATTGATGAAACCGAGATTGTGCAGTACTGCAACGGTGAAGAACGGTTCCGGTGTACCCATCGAGAGGAAGTCGATAACCCTTATGTCTCCATTGCCCGCCTTGCTGCAACCCTGGACCGTTTTGACCTGGCTTTGGAAGCTGGGCAGAAGGTAATCACCGGCGCTTACACCCGATACTCAGTCGCTCCCGGAGAAAACTGGGTTGCCGAGTACTCGGGTATCGGACGTGTAGAAACGAACTACGAATGAGCTCCCGAATCTCGATTCCAGATAGGCCGCTGAACATTCTGATTACGAAAACCCTGACATTGCCCGAAGTGACCGCCGAAGACGAGGCGATGATCAGAGACGCAGCCGGGCCCGGGGCGAGCATCACGATTGTCGACAATCCAAGGGCAGGCATCGAACACGCAACTGAAGCGGACGTCATATTGGGTATCACACCGAGATCACTTTTCCGCGCTGCGCCCAACCTTAAGTGGGTACATGCCACTGCCTCTGGCGTGGACATGTTCATGTACGAAGAATTCGTCGAGAGTGCCGTGGTACTTACCGGCGAGAAGGGTTTAGTGGGGGGCCATCTAGCCGACACGGCATTTGGCTTGTTGCTCGCGTTAACGCGAAGAATTAAGACTGCAATTGAACTAGGACCCGAGGGTTGGACTCTGGAGAATCGGGAAGATATGCGGTTCTCCGAAATCGAGCTCGAGGGCCTGGCTATGGGTATCGTTGGCTTTGGTGGCACCGGCCGTCATCTTGCGAGGCGAGCCTTCGCATTCGGGATGACGGTGAGAGCCATCGATGCCTTCCCCGTTGAGCCCAGCGACGGTGTCGAAGTCGTCGAAGGCATGGATGCCCTGGACGACGTCATACGAAATAGCGATGTGTTGGCGGTCGGCTTGCCCTTAACCGATGACACTCGCTCCATGTGTAACGACGAGTTTTTCTCCGCTATGAAGTCAACTGCGATATTTGTTAACGTCACCCGGGGCGAAATAATCGACGGCCCATCGCTAGTGCGAGCGCTTGAAAATGGTGCTATTGGAGGAGCAGCACTTGATGTGGCTCCGGTAGAACCCCTACCTGCTGACAGCCCCCTCTGGAAATTCAAAAACTGTGTCATGACGCCTCACACCGCTGGTGCTAGTCAGCACCGAGGACGCCGAAATTTGGAACGCTTTTGTCGGAATTTGGCTGCGCTTCGCGAGGGCAATGCATTCGAAGGCGTAGTCGACAAGCAGGCCGGTTTCTAAAGGACTCCAGCTTGGTTACGGCCGACATACTCCATTCTTCAACCCGGGGTGGAACCCGACAATGTCAGCGAAGTTGCGGAAAACAGAAGCGGGAGGCTCTAAGGAATCGTCAGTAGAGGTGATGGCGCGTCGATCATTCGGAAACAACCGGCACCACCCCAGTGTGGGCCAAAGAGTCAATTTCCTCGGCGCTGAAGCCGAATTGAATCAGCAGTTCCTCGGAATGTTGCCCTTTTAAAGGGCTGGCGAACCGAATGCCATTGGGCACGCCCTCTAAGTTGGTCGCATTTCTGAGGATGTTGATCGTGCCGGCGGTCGGGTGAACGACCGGAGCCGCCACGCCAAGGTGTTGCACCTGGGGGTCGGAAAAGGTTTCGGCGACGGTGTTTACTGGCCCGCAAGGAACCCCTGCCTGATTAAGACACTCAACCCAATGCTCAGTTGTGTTTTGTGAGAGCCGCTCTTCAATCAGTTGATTGAGTTGAAGCTTGTTCGTTCTGCGAGCTGAAGCCGAAGAAAAGCGTTGGTCTTCTATCCACTCGGCGACGCCGAGTTCGTGACAAAAAGCTTCCCAAAGACGTCCGCCTGACGCCGCTAGATTCAGATGGCCATCTAAAGTTTTGTACATTCCCATCGGACCCATAGTCGGATGATGATTTCCTGCTTGGGGAGGGTCATCATTTTCGACAGTCCATCGAGCCGCCTGGAAGTCAAGCATGCCAATCATTGATTCCAGAAGCGAGGTGTGAACCCATCGACCTTTCCCGGTCGTATGTCGCTCATGTAATGCGGTCAAAATGCCGACGGCTAGTTGCAACCCAGCAGTTACGTCACTGATCGCAACCCCAGCCCGCACAGGTCCTTGGCCGGGTAGCCCAGTAATACTCATCATCCCGCCCATGCCTTGAGCAATCTGGTCTACGCCTCCTCGCCGGCTATATGGCCCGTCTTGACCGAACCCTGAGATCGAACCAAGAATGATTCGGGGGTTGAGGTTGGCAAGTGTTTCGTAATCAAAACCGAGTTTGTGCTTTACCGGGGTCCTCATGTTTTCGACCACGACGTCTGCAGATTTCACCATTCGGTGGAGGACTGCTTGACCATCTGGGTCCTTTAGGTCAATCACTATTGAGCGCTTGTTTCGGTGAAGATTCAAGTAATCAGGCGAGGTACGTCCACCGGCTTCGAACCCTCCTTCTGGGGACTCCACGCGAACGACGTCCGCTCCCCAATCCCCTAGCTGTCTGACTGCCGTCGGCCCGGCTCGGGCGATCGTCAAATCGATCACGGTGACGTCCGACAGAGGCAACGCTTCCGCCATCAATCAGTTCCTTCGTCGAATTCTTCCGCCTCAGTGGTTCGGCGTTCTAGATCGAGTAGTGAAGCCAGCCCGGTGGTTTCCACTAATTCACGATGAAGTTTCATGCCGTCGATATCAATTCCTGTGGAACCATACTGCATGAATTTTCGATAGGCGTCTCGCGTCGCGGTTAGCCAAAGTGCTTGAGATGTAAAGGCGTCAATGATTAAAGACCAGCCGTAGTCTTTCCATTCTTGTCGCGAGTGTTGATCCAGCGACGTGATTGTGGCTAAGGGAGCTGAAATTTTGGTCGCTACTTTCTGTAAATCCTGATCGCGGCAAAACGCCATTGCCACGTCCGCTCCCGCGTCGATATACGACTCGAGGCGTGATATCCCACGATCAACACCTTCGTGACGCATCGCACCGGTTCTAGCGATGATCAAGAAGTCACTGTCAGAACGAGCTTCGGCTGCTGCTGAGACCTTCGCACACATCTCGTCCGTAGAAATTAGATGCTCGACCCCGATGTGGTGGTGCACGCGTTTAGGCGCGACCTGGTCTTCGAATTCAACGGCAGCAGCTCCCGCTTGCTCGAATTCCCATGTGGCCCTGACTACGTGGACAGGGTCCCCGAAACCAACGCCACCGTCCACGATTAGGGGGAGTTCACACCGAGATGTAATGCGGCGGGCGGCGTCGGCGATTTCTGTTGTGGTGAGAAGAGCTTCAGAAACCGCATATTGGAAACCGAGGGCTCCCCCGCTCAGGTACCCAGCTGAGAAACCAAACTCTTGCGCGAGAAGACCCGCCAGAGGATCAAGTACTAGCGGGGCAAAAACGGTGCCATCGCCGAATATTTCTTGACGAAAACGTTGTCGAACGCCATTCATATCTCGGTTACCCGGGATCGCACTGGGCGCCTCTGATGAGACGTCCGGGTCGCTGTCCCGTCGCCTCACCTTCGCACGACACCTCGATACCGGAAACGAATGTGTGACTGTAACCCTGTGGTCGTTGCACAAGACGTTTACCACCGGCGGGAAGATCGCGCACGAGCTCTGGCGCGCCAACTGTCAGGCGTTCAAAATCGATGATGTTGAAGTCGGCTTTGTAGCCGGGTCGCAGTAATCCTCGATCAAGTAATCCGTATGCTTCTGCCGTTCGTCGGGTTTGTTTGTTGACTAGAAACTCCAATGGAATCTTTTCTCCACGCGTACGGTCGCGTCCCCAATGGGTGAGGAGATAAGTCGGATAGGACGCGTCGCAAATGGTTCCGACATGTGCACCGGCGTCTCCGACACCACAAATGGTGTGCGGATCGGTAAGCATTTCGTGGATTTCGTCTAGCGAACCGGAGGTGTAATTCTCGAATGGGTAGAGCAGTAGCGTTTCACCGTCTCCGTTGGCCAACAGATCAAGCACAATCTGCCAGGGACTGCAACCTTTGCGTTCAGCTCTGGCCGAAACGGATGTCGATGGTTCGGGCTCATAGTCCAGTTCGGGACCTAATTCGTAGGCTCGTGTTAGTGCATAGTCCATCCACTTACTGAAGGCGTCCACAGGGCGATCGCTAATCAGTTTTGCGCGTAAGGCGTTGTCGGTCCTAAGGAGCGCTGCGCGTTCGGGCGACGGAAGATCAGCTATTGCTTTGTAGGCCGGGTGGTTTCCGAACGGATTGACCGTGGCATCTAAGCCAAGCAGAACACCGATGGGACGGCATCCGACCTGTCCGTTCGCGACGACCCCTTCGGCGTTTGCCTCCCGAATTTGATCAAGAGTTTGACGCCAAAGGTCAGGAGAGTGATCGACTTGAATAATTAGAGCCGAAAGCGGTCTCTTCGAAATGCGAGCTACCTCTAAAAGAATTTCGAATTCGCCCGGACCAAAATCACTGTTGACTTGCAGGACTCCTGCTCCACAAGATCGCATTGCATTTGCGATCGCTGCTAATTCCGGCTCTCCTGCTGACAAAGACGGTGTGAGTCTGCCATCGGCTGCTTTGTGTTTCGTCGTACGGCTGGTAGTAAATCCGAGCGCGCCCGCCTCGAAACCTTCGGTGACCAATCGCTCAAACTGCAACAATTCATCGATGGTCGGTACTTCATCGTGCACCGCTCCGCGTTCACCCATAACAAAAAACCGCAGTGCCCCGTGCGGAATTTGACTTCCAATATCCATTACGCGCGGCATGCTCTCCAAAACGTCTAAGTACTCTGGGTAGCTCTGCCAGGTGAAATCGATGCCTTCAGCAAGAACAGTGCCAGGAATGTCTTCCACCCCTTCCATGAGGTTGATTAAGAATTCCTCGCTGCCTCGACGCACCGGTGCAAATCCCACTCCGCAGTTGCCGAACACAGCGGTAGTCACCCCATGCCACGAAGACGGAGACATCTCTGGATCCCACGTAGCTTGCCCGTCGTAGTGAGTGTGGACATCCACCCATCCGGGAAGAACAAGTTGACCGTCGGCATCTATTTCGCGGCGACCGGTGCCATCAAATTCTCCGACGGCGGTTACAAGGCCTTCGTTTATGGCGAGGTCCCCGTTTAGCTTTGCGGAGCCGCTGCCATCAACGATGACACCATTTCGGACGACAAGATCATGCATGCCACGAAAGCGTACCCATGATTGATCTGTTGATTCCCGGTAAGTTCGCCGGACTTCGGTCAGCGACCATGATTCGATTTATTGAGAACAGGCATCGAGATACCTGAAATCGGATGGCACAGTAGAGCCATGACTCGACAAGTGCTGGTCGTGTATCAAAGCCGCGGTGGCGCGACCCTTCAACTGGCCCAATCACTCTCCGCGGGAATCGCGAGCGCATCAGATCTGGTTGACATCGAGATAACTACTGTCAAGCGACCTGCCTTGCTCGGCACAGCAAGAGACGTCATGAACGCTGATGCTCTTGTTATCGCCACTCCAGAACACTTCGGCTCAATGGCCGGCGCGACAAAGGTCTTCTTCGAAGAGATCTGGGACGATTGCTTAGATCAGACGCGAGGGCTGCCTTGGCAACTCGTAGTCAAAGCCGGAACCGATGGGTCGCAAACGATCGAAGGTGTGCAAAAACTGGCCAAAGCCCAGGGCTGGAAACAATTCCGGCCCCCGCTCCTGGTGGTTGGCGAGATCACCGAAAACGCTCTGAATGACGTCTTTGAGCTCGGCGCAACGCTTGCTCTGAGCCTCGATAACGGACTGATCTGAGATGCTGCAGTCCGAATCCCTACGATGTCAACGTGAAACGAGAAATACAGCCCGGCCACAAAGCTCCACCGATAGCTAGCTATGTCGACGCGATCCTTAGCGGAGGAACAGCCTGGGGCTCTCACACTTCCGGAGTCGTACCTATGGCTCCGGACGCACCGGTACCTAAAACGTTGATGATCAAGCGATGCTCGTTGCGGCTTCGATGACTGTTCCTGACGTCGTGTCAATTGCCACTTACGAGGTGGCAAATGTTGATCTTGACGCTGCCATACTCGCTAAAGATTCAGCACTATATGGTCACCGCGCCGCGACCACTCCACTAACAGGGGACCATTTGGGAAACCCTGATTGGTTGGTGGAAATCGCGGTGGTTGCTTGTTCGGAGGCGTGACACGACGTGCCTTGGTACGACCAAGTCCCCGCTGCGAGGTTCGATGTCGATTGCGAAGGCGATCGACACACCGTTACTTGGTCTCGGGGCCAAATAATTCTCGAACAGCATCCACTAATCGATGCAGAAAAAGCGCTTGTCGCCTTAGGCGGCGTAAGACCAAAATGTCTCGATGTGCTGGAGCTATGGGAGTCCGCTGTCAGGGATGCAGGTTTCATCGAAGAATGGGCCCCGTGGCACACTGCGGACAGGCAACGTCGGTGGTGGTTAACGACCGCTCTCGAAAGATTGCGGTCGGAGGGTGTTCAAGATTTCCTCTACGACTTACCTCGAGAACGAGCCGTCAAAATGGGGGAAGTGTCAGTTACGTTGCCTCACGAATTCCTAGATCGCGCTATGGCAACGCTGGTCGATGCCGGAGACAAACGAGGCTGGGATTTCAGTCCCGCTCTTAGCCGCCACCTGGCCGAGGCCACGAAGCTGCGGGCTCGTCGCGCATTTGTTAAGGCACTCACCAATCAACGACCTGCTGTGCCAAGCCCTGCGTTGATTCCGTTCAGGTGCCAAATAGAGCTTTCAGGAGAGCCCTCGATCCGCGGATGTCTCTCTGGTCGGGATAGCCGAATAGAAATCTCTCTACATCCGCGTTGGTTAAGTCGAGTCTGGGCTCGGGGTGTGTCCGTCTACGACGGTCGTTTCACAGTTGACACATACGAGAACAGAAATTCGGTGTTATTGACTCAGATCGAGTGGGTCCCAAATGGAAACAAACTCAATCCACGCCTCGCGAGGTATCAGCTGTGAGGGATAGCCCAGTCGACGGCGTCCCTTCCCGCATCAGTCAATGCTGAATTCGTGCGCGAAAACGGTCGACTACCAAAGAACCCTCTATGAGCACTCAGTGGAGACGGATGCGGCGATTCGACGATGACATGGCGTTCAGTGTCGATAAGTGGCTTCTTTTTTTGGGCAAATGCCCCCCACAGCAAAAAAACGACGCGTTCTTCTTTCGCGTTAACCACCCGGATGATCTGGTCGGTAAACGTCTCCCAGCCACGATTGCGATGCGAGCCAGCGTTGTGTGCGCGCACTGTGAGCACTGCATTAAGCAACAGCACTCCTTGTCGAGCCCATGACTCGAGGTTGCCGTGTGCCGGGGGGAGAATACCTATATCTGACTGCATTTCCTTATAGATATTTTGCAGGGAGGGTGGAATCTCTACTTCTGACCTAACCGAAAAGCACAAACCGTGCGCTTGTCTTTCACCGTGGTACGGGTCTTGTCCTAAAATCAGAACCTTGACATCGTCGTAGGCGGTGAGGTGGAGTGCCGCAAAAACATCCTCTTCGGGAGGGAAGACAACGGAATTTCGTCGCTCCTGTTGAACGAATCCTTGGAGTGCGGCCCAATAAGGTTCAGAAAATTGGTCCCGTAACAGAGGATTCCAGTCGGTAGTCATCCGAGGGTCCTCAGTCGAGCTCGTCCGCTGCCTGCTTGCTCAACTCGATGCCGATACCGATACGAGAGCGGTAGTAATCCAGGTCAACGCCGTCTGTAGATTTTTGGCCTTGCATGTACCGCGCATACACGCCATGAATGATGCAAGCACTTTTGAAGTGATTGAAGCTGATGTAATAGGGAAGGTCAGTTAAATCACATCCTGTCTGTGATGCATACCGGTCGATCAGGTCGGCCCGACCTAGGAATCCTTCGGCAAGAGTGGGCGCGTTCTCTTTGTTCACCAATTCGTCACCCGGTTCCGCCCAGGTGTTCAACGCGTAGGCAAAGTCCGCCATCGGGTCGCCGAGAGTTGAGATCTCCCAATCCAGAACTGCAGTCAGTTCGCCATCCGGGTTAACAAGACAGTTATGTAAGCCGTAGTCTCCGTGCACCACTCGAGCCGGGCCTTGCTCTGGTCGCCTCGCGTCGAGAAAGTCGTGAAGTTCATGCAGATCTTGGTCGTCGTATGACGCTCCCTCGGCCGATGCCAGCCAACTTCGGTACCAGGTGCGGATCTGACGGCCGACGTAATCCTCCTTCTTTCCAAGGTCACCAAGTCCCACTGTGTCAGGGTCAACCGAGTGAAGGGCCGCTAGCACATCCATGAACGACAATCCGACTTTCGCCCGGGCATCCACGGTCAGATACTCCAATGTCTCTTCCAATTCGAACAGAGCTTTACCGTCAACTTGACTCATCACGTAGAAGTGAGCGCCGGTCACGTCGGGGCTTTCGCAATAACCGTAGGCGTCTGGCACTGGGACTGGGGTTGGACCAAGTCCACTAATAATTGAATACTCGCGACCCATGTCGTGAGCCTTCGGCAACAACTCACCCATGGGAGGTCGCCGAACCACGGCGCTCTTCCCATTCTGATCTACTAACGCATACGTCAAGTTGCTATGGCCGCCTTCTAGACGGGTCCACTCGAATGGAGGTTCTAGACCTTCGATGTTCTGACCAATCCACCCCTCTACCGCCGCGACGTCGTACCCAACAATCTCAATACTCTCGCTCATGTCATCCCCCGCTCACTTTGACCCTGATCCAAGACATTAAGCGAGATCGTGTATCGGCTTTCAGCGCAGCACTTGTCTGTGCCACTCTTCTTTAGGCAAATAAGACTCGAAGCCACTAGTCGACGATGGGAGTGTTTTGCCAGGTAAGAAACTTCCAGCCCTCGATAGTGTTTAACCACACACAGGTGTAACGGCTTCGAAGTAGGAACTCCCTGTCACGCGCTACAACGGTTATTTCTGCAGTCCCATTAACCAGCGCGATGTTGTCGAAAGTTCTGATCTCCACTTCGCTGTTATCCACGGCTCGATAGTCGAAAGTGCCGCGTTCAATCGCAGCTAGGTACGACTCTTTTGAATCCACCGCGGCAGTTGAGTGGGTGTATCTGAGGTCCTGATGAAGTAACTCATCCAGCACTTGTAAATCGGCGTCGATCATCGCCTGCCAACGCCGCTGCTCCAATTCATGAATAGCTGCTTCCATCCCTGAAAGCTAGCTATGTTTTGGCTTGCAATCATCTGAAAACGCGAGCGAAGGCACTGCCATGGGACAAAATCGCTGGATAACGGAGATGGGCCTAGGTGTTGACGTGCACGGCGCCGATTACAACAAGGCAGCTCGACGTGCCGTCTCAGATGCTCTTCGTCATAGCAGCCTTCACTTTTTCGATGTCACCAATAAATCCGTACAGGATATGAAGGTTGAGGTGGTTATAGGTGCAGCCGAACCGGCGAATATCGACCCGGCGGTGATCGCACAAGAGATTCCTTATGGAACCGTCACCGTAACGGTCACCAGCGGAGGACTCGACGTCACCTCCGATGACGGGGACGACAGGATCACAATGGTGAACGCCGCGATTTTAGTGAGTTTTGATGACTAATTACTATGGTTTCGTTGCTACAACAAATTCGATAAGTACTTGAGTACGCACTCCAATACCGGGCTCTTCGAGATCGGCGAGCTCTTCGCGGATTGATCGTTCTACCTCGTCAGCACCGCGTTCTTGGATAGCCATCCATGCTGGACCAGCAGCCATCCAGGCACGTACCTCGTGATCGAGATCAGCTCCCTCTAGGTCGAACTGCACTAGCTGTCGCTCGGCTGGTTCCAATCCAGCAACTCGACACATCTCCTCAACTCTTCCCTCTAGCCCAATTTCTCCCAGTTGTTGTGACCATTCGATCTCGTGATCAGATACACGTCTAATCGCCTGAAAGGCTTTCCCAATCTGGCTGCTGTCGCGGCCAACGGCGAAGAAACTCAGCCCAAGGCGGCCACTTGGCCGCAAAACTCGGGCGGCTTCGTGAACTGCTTGCTGGTTTGGTCCCCAGATTCCGCGACAACTTGTGGCTACGTCGAAACTTTGGTCATCCCAAGGAAGCGCGTTCATGTCACCATGTCGAATATCAGCTTCGGGGGTACGTCGTTTCGCGAGGCTCAGTAATCGGTCTGAAGCGTCAAGTCCATGCGCCAGAGCACCCCGGCGAGACGCCATGTTCAACATGAGACCAGAGCCGCAGGCGATATCTAGGTAGTCACTCCCAGCTTCTACCCCGGTCGCACGCAAGAGCGCGTCAAATTCTGGCCACCAGCGCGGCTCCATTACCGACGCCCACACCTTCGCTTGGTCGCCCCAGCCTTGATCGACTTCTTTCCAGTTCATTAAGACCCATCCACATCAATCGCGGAGCGCCGCTGCACATGGCGCCCATTTGTGTTGAACTTTATGGTGCAAAGGGGGAAAAGATGATGACGGTGAATAATCCACCTGAATTGCGTTCGCTTTACGTAGATCCCAGCGAGATGGAGTGGTGCGCGTCAGAGTTTCCTGGGATACAGCACAAAGTGCTGTGGTCAGACCCTGAATCCGGCCGCTCAACCATTCTTTTCAAACTTGAGCCGGGTGCCGTGGTTCCCCACCATGAACACGCAGATATTGAACAAACCTGGGTGATTTCGGGGACCTTCGAAGACCATGAAGGAAAAGCGCTGCCTGGTCACTACATTTGGCGACCTGCTGGAAATCGCCACGAAGCTCGAAGCGTTGACGGCGCAGTCATTTTGGGGTTTTTTCTACAGCCCAACAAATTTGACGAAGGCTCCAAGTTCTATACAGAGAGCTAAGCGGGTTGGCTTAACAACGCGGTCGTACCCGCTATTGACGCGGATGCTGGAGTTTCGTACTACCACTGGTTGATGTCTAGCCACCTATCCAACCTCCGTCGACTCTTAACTCAGTTCCTGTGGTGAAACTGGATTCATCTGAGGCTAGGAATAAAGCGGCTTCAGCGACTTCTTCTGGACGTCCGAATCTGCCCAAAGGATGACGAGATAGTGAGCGTTCGATATAGGGAGTCGGGTCATCGAAACGCGCGAAAGATCGATCAAGAAGCGGCGTTTCGGTAGCTCCTGGCAAAATGCAGTTAATGCGTATTCCATCTGATGCATGATCGTTCGCTGCGGTGCGACAAAGACTCACTATCGCCCCCTTGGAAGCTATGTAGGCGGCATTCGAGAGTCCGCCCGAAACTGCAAGTTGCGAGGCCACAGCGACTATTGAACCGCCGTTAGCTGCCATTAAGGGGATGCAAGCTCGCATCCAAAGAAACGTGCCTTTGACGTTTACCTCGAAAACTCTGTCCCACTCTTCCGGAAGAGTGTCGGGAACCGTTTTGCCAACAGAAACAGCCGCGGCCGTCATCAACACGTTAGGGGCCCCGAAACGGCCCTGAACTTCCTCAACAATGTCGCCTACCGCACGGTCTTCGGTCACATCTGCCTGAAACCAACAAGCTGTTCGTCCGTTCCCGTCAATAAGTTCTGTGGTTTCGGCCGCGCCTTCGGCATCGATGTCGACAACAACGACTGTCGCACCCTCTTCAGCGAATCGACGCGCCGTTGATCTTCCAATACCTGAACCGCCGCCCGTTACCAGGGCTACGCGCCCCTCAAGTCTTCCCATAGTGAGATCGTAGATCTTGAAAGGCTTGCTTGATCATTACGATTGAACCCGGCGCTACCCTCCGCCTACACAGCAACACTTTTCATCCAGATTTCTCTTAGTAAGGCATGCCGTGACCAAACACAGCCTCTCTCAGCCTCCTCAACATCTCTCGACAGAAGAGTTTCGCGAGCACGGACACGCCTTGATCGATTGGATCGCCGATTACTGGGAACGTGTCGAAGATCTTCCTCCGATGTCTCCAGTGCAGCCAGGAGCGATTCGCGAACGGCTGCCTTCTCGAGCCCCAGAGATCGGCGAGCCGTTTGCGGACTTGATCAAGGACTTAGATTCCATCGTGCTGCCGGGCATCACCCACTGGCAGCACCCATCATGGTTCGCGTACTTCCCGGCAAATGCTTCGCCGCCTTCGGTTCTCGCGGAGTTAGCTTCCGCTGGGCTGGGAGTTCAAGGGATGCTTTGGTCCACGTCTCCAGCCGCAACAGAAATCGAAAGTCACGTCTTGGACTGGTTAGTTGAGATGCTGGACTTACCAAATTCATGGCGCACTACCGAAAAAGGCGGCGGGGTACTGCAGATGAGCGCGTCAGACTCAACTCATACTGCCCTCGTCGTAGCAAGACACGAGGCGGCCAAGCTCGGAGTTCCATCTGAGTCCATGGTCGCTTACGCGTCAACACAAGCTCATAGCTCCATTCAAAAGGGGGCAACAGTTGCGGGGTACGGCCACGTGCGACTGATTGAAGTTGACGCCAAACAGGCAATGCGCACCGACGCGTTGCGGCAAGCCATCGAGGACGACCGCTCAAATGGCCTGACTCCTATATTTGTTGGAGCGACAGTGGGGACCACGGGAACTACGGGCGTCGACCCAGTCAGATCGATAGGGGAAATCTGTGCCGCAGAGATGCTCTGGCTTCATGTCGATGCCGCCTACGCAGGCAACGCAATGATTTGCCCGGAGTTTCGCCATCACCAGGATGGGTTGGAACTAGCTAACAGCTATACGTTCAACCCTCATAAATGGATGATGGTCAATTTTGACTGTTCCGTTTTCTATGTCGCTGATCGAACACCGTTGATCGACTGTTTAAGCATTCTGCCGCCGTATCTCAAGAATGAAGCCAGCTCATCGGGAGCCGTAATTGATTATCGAGACTGGCATGTGCCTTTAGGTCGCCGCTTTCGGGCACTCAAATTGTGGTGGGTGATTCGAAGCTATGGAACCGAAGGCCTCACCTCGATGATTCGTTATCACGTGGGACTCGCCGCACAGCTAGCCGCTCGTATCGAGGCTGATCCCCGCTTCGAACTCGTCGCTCCTCACCCTTTCGCACTCGTCTGCTTTCGCTGCAGCGAAGGAGATGAGGCCACCGAGCGGCTCATCCAGAAAGTAAACGAAACCGAGACTGTGGCGTGGACGGGGTCGGAACTGAATGGACGTCCGATGATCCGAGTGTCTATTGGGCAAAGTCGGACAGAACAGCGCCATGTAGACGCGTTATGGGATCTCATCGACCAGCTTGGATGAATCCCAAAACACGGATGCATAGCTCGCTCAGATAGCGAAGCCACCTGTCTTCGTTTCAAGGTATTCGCTGATCCCCTCGTGACCACCTTCACGCCCTAAGCCAGAGTCACCCATCCCTCCGAATGGAACCGACGCGGAGGTTGGGTTTACGTCGTTCACACCAATGATTCCGAATCGCAAACCTTCAAAGGCGCGCATCGCAACCGCGATATCTCGCGTGTATATGTATGCGGCTAACCCGTAGTTCGTATCGTTTGCGAGTTCGATGACTTCATCTGGATCGTCGTACGCGATGACTGGGGCTACGGGCCCAAATGTCTCTTCGCGGTAAATGGTCATGTCCTCGCGGACACCGGTGAGCACAGTCGGAGCAAAAAAATGACCCGAGGCATACCCGTCTTCGGTTAAGCGAGCTCCGCCTACGGGCACTCCTGCGCCTTTTTCCCTCGCGTCTTCAACTTGCCTTTCAACTTTTGCCACAGCGACATCGTTGATTAAAGGACCGACTCCCACGCCTTCATCCATGCCGTTCCCTGTCCGCAGTTTTTCTACTCGACCACACAGGGTCTCTTCGAAAGCGGACCGTGACGAGGTGGGAACGTAGAGACGATTTGGGCTTATGCAAGCCTGTCCGGCATTCAGAAACTTGAGAGCCGCTGCGCCCTTAGCTGCGTGCACTGGATCTGCATCCGGGAAAACGATGAAGGGAGCGTGGCCCCCTAATTCGACCGAAATTCTCTTCAGGTTCGCCGCGGACTTTGCCGCCAGAATTCGACCTACAGCGGTACTTCCCGTAAAGGTCACCTTTGCGACTCTTGGATCCGAAGTGAATACGTCACCAACGGGAGCAGGCTCAATAGCGGTGACAAGGTTGATTACCCCTTCAGGAATGCCGGCATCCACAAAAACCTCATAGGTTGCCTTGGCACATAGGGGCGTCGCTTCGGCAGGCTTAAGAACCAAGGTGCAACCAGCTGCGAGCGCTGGACCCATTTTTCTGGTCAACATCGAAATCGGGTAATTCCATGGAGTTATCGCTGCCACAACTCCAACAGGCGCCTTAACGGATAGAAAACGTTGGTCGGAGCGCTGCGAGGGCAACCACTCGCCAGTGACACGTTTAGCCTCCTCCGCGAACCAGATCAGGAAATCTGCCGCGTATTTCACTTCAGCGCGAGATGCCCTCAGCGGTTTACCCTGCTCAGCGGTCATAAGCTCGGCTAAAGCCTCGCTTCGTTCGGTCATCAGTTCCCATGCCCGATACAGCAACCGCGACCGTTCATAAGCCGTAGTGTTCGACCACTCCGAAAATGAGGCATGAGCTGCGTCGATCGCGGCTACGGCGTCCTCAGACCCTCCCGCAGGAACGGATCCAAGGACCTCCCCCGTGGCTGGGTTAGTGACGTCAAAGGTTTTGCCAGATCGGGCGTCAACCCATTTGCCATCAATGAACACTCCAACCTCCACATAATTCGTCCAACTCGTTCCGCCCTTGACGAAGCCTAGGAGCTGTTCTACTGGGAGCCGATTACATCTAGGAATCGATCGTTCTCAGCAGGTGTTCCCATGGTTACGCGTAGCCCCTCATTCTCGAAAGGACGCGTCACCACTCCCATGCTTTCAAGGCGCTGGAAAAGTGGGCCCGCTTGTTCTGCGACGGGCAACCACACGAAGTTTGCCTGACTTGGGGTTACAGGCCATCCTCTCGCTTCAAGCTCGGCGGACACGCGAGACCGTTCACTGATTACTTGTTCGACCCGTGCCCTCAACTCGTTTTCTGCTTGAGGCTTCAACGACGCCAAAACCGCCGTCTGAGCTAATCCGTTCACGAGAAAAGGCAGAGCGACCTTGTCGATAGCTCCGATGACCTCATGATGGCCGATCGCATAGCCGACTCTCAAATTTGCCAGCCCGTAAGCCTTGGAGAAGGTTCTGAAAACAACCGCGTTATCGTGGTGCGGGAGAATTTCAGTCACAGCATTAGCCACTGAGTCATCAGTAACGAATTCGAGATACGCCTCGTCAATTATGACCAATACATCGTTATTGACTGATTCGAGCAAATGCTTGAGGGCCCTAGTTGAACAGACTGTGCCAGTTGGATTGTTCGGGGTTGAAAGAATTACGAGCTTCGTACGACCTGTGACAGCGGCGCCAACAGCATCGAGGTCGAAAGACTGGCCGTTCAAAGGCACCGTCACTGCTTTCGCCTCAGAAATAGCGCTAAAGACTGGATGAACTTCAAATGACCGCCACGGGTAGACAACTTCATCGCCGGCGTCGACGTAGGCCATGAAGGCCTGCTGGAGCAAGCCGACGGAGCCGCAACCAATGGTTACTTGGTCAACTTCCACTCCGTGCTTGATCGCTAGAGCGTCTCGCACAGCTTGACCTCGATGGTCTGGGTAGCGATTCAACAAGTTGGCTTCATCAGTAATTGCAGTTAACACGGACGGAAGCGGACCGTAGGAACTTTCGTTCGAAGCAAGCTTTATAGCTTCATCTAATTGGTGGTCGGCAGCTGCCTGCGCTGCTGATTTCCCTGGCTTGTACTGAGGGAGGCCGTCCACAACGGCACGGGGTCGTCCACTCACGGGAACTCCTCAAAACTTCGGGCTCGTATCAGCCTACGCGGTTATAGAGCTAACGCTTTTAGAAGAGTCATATCAGGTTCTGCTCCACCAGCAGGGTTCAGTGGTATGACGACTAGCTCTGTTGCGCCCGCGTCTCGATGGCGCGCCAAGCGCTCCGATATGACATCAGGCGTTCCCCATGCGACCAATGCATCGATGAGCCGGTCACTTCCACCATCCACAAAATCTGAGTCTTCGAATCCGAGCGTTCGCCAAGCTCTGTGGTAGTAATCAAGTTCCAGGTAAAAGCCGAGAGCGCGCCGCGCTAATCTCCTCGCCTCAACCGGGTCCTCACACATCAAGCACATCTGAGTCACATTCAAAGAAACGCTTTCAGGGATGCGGGTGCGTACGACGGCGGTGTGGTCGGGGGTTTGCAAGAAAGTGCTCACACCGTCAACCAGTTGATGTACTGCCTCTAACATTTTGGGGCCATGGGCAGCGACATGAATTTCTGCCTCGTGGGAACCCGGAACAGAGATCTGGGCAACTCGAACAGCTTCCACATACGACACCAATTTTTCGACTGGCGGATCCCAGGCATGACCTCTGGCCTTAGCGAGACCCGCGTTGGAAACCCCAAGCCCCAACATAAATCTGCCATCCGAAAACTCCGCGAGAGTTCGGGCTCCCGCTGCGGCAGCAACAGCATCTCTTGCATATACATTTGCTATGCCGGTGGCAACCCGCAACCGTTCGGTATGCGTTAGTAAATACGCGGCTGTAGCGAAGGGCTCGCGTCCGAACAACTCAGGCACCCATAACGTGTCCACGCCAATTGACTCCAGAGTTTTCGCGAACTGGGCTAACGAAGCCGCCGGCATTCGATCGGTATTGAACATCACACCAATCGGGATTCGTGACTTGTTCATCTCTGCCTCCACTGAGAACAACATCGCCGTTGATGTAGCAATGTTTTCATATACGCAAAAGATCGCATAAATCAGTGATTCAGCGCGCCTAGAGGCAGGTATAGAAGAAAAACTGCTTGAAAGCTTGCTGATGGACGCTAATTAGTTACGGTAGGCACTTGGGAGCTGGAAGGAGCGATCGTGCGCAACCGACCCATAGAGCCCGCGTGGTTCATCGCCGTTGGTGTGGCAGTTTCCTGGCTCGGGATTTTCATTACGAGCATCCCCGTAATTTTTACGGGCTTTGGCATGTTCATAGGGTTCGCTCTATCGACTGTCATAAATGTTTTGAACGAAACGCGATTCGGACCTCCAAAAACTTGGGGCGATGACGGCACTCAAGCTGATGAAGATCCAGGAGCTAGCTAGATTTTCGCCAAGTCCGGTGGCGCATAAACGGGCGGCTGAAGAAATTCGCTGACGACATCACCCTTCCTTGTAGAGATTGGCCGAAGTGGAAGGTTCGCTCAGTTGATAAGAATGGCCAAACCACGCAGGCACTAAGTTCGACGCATGGCAGAGCTAACGAAATCGACCTCTCTATCTGATGCAGCGACTGGGCGGAACAAGAAATGAGTCTCCGTTTTGGGGCGTTCCTTGCTCCGCATCATCCAGTCGGCGAAAACCCGATGTTGCAATTTCGGCGCGACTTGGACCTAGTCGTCCAACTTGAAAATCTGGGATTTGAAGAATTTTGGTGCGGCGAACATCACTCGTCGGGTTGGGAAATGATTGCGAGTCCCGAGATGTTTCTAGCCGCCGCCGGGGAGCGAACCTCCCGGATCAAGCTCGGTACCGGGGTAATTTCCCTTCCGTATCATCACCCGTTTAACGTCGCACAACGGATCGTTCAACTCGATCACATGACTGCAGGCCGGGTGCTCTTCGGCACTGGGCCCGGGGCACTGCCTTCTGATGCGCACACGTTCGACATTGATCCGATGCTCTTGCGCGACCGACAAGACGAGGCGCTCGGGGTGATTCTGAAACTTCTCCGAGGTGACCCTCGATTTTCTTATGACTGCGATTGGTTCACTATGAAAGATGCGCAGTTGCAACTGTTACCGATTCAAGATGAGATACCAGCTGTAACCGCCTCGATGGTGTCACCCTCAGGGATGACGCTGGCGGGTAAATACGGAATCGGTGTGATTTCGATCGGATCCATGGCTTCCGAAGGCATCACCGCTCTCGCGACCCAGTGGGGCTTCGCTGAAGATGCTGCTCTTGAATCGGGCACTGTGGTGGATCGGTCTGACTGGCGGGTATTGATGAACTGGCATATAGCTGAAAGCCGGGAATTAGCACGTAGCCAAGCCCGAGATGGTCTTCAACGTTGGCACAACGAGTACATCGTAGGAACGCTACAGCGGCCGGGGGCAGTCGCTTACGCCGATCCTGACCAGGCGCTCGAGGCCGTGTGCGGGGGAGCGTCAAAAGGGGTGGTGCAGTCGGCGGTGATAGGAACTCCCGATGACCTAGTCGATTTCGTGCGCAACATGCATGAACTCACTGGAGGTTTCGGAGTAGCGATCGGATTTGTCCATGATTGGGCAAACCCTCGCGATACCGCCAATAGCTGGGATCTCGTCGCGCGATACGCGATTCCCGAGATAAAGGGCTACACCAAAAAACTAAGAGAGTCTCAGCAATTCGTTTCCAGCGAACGGGACGCTTTTAACCGAGCGGGCGAAGCCATTCTCAGCAAGATTATGAGCAACGAGAAAGCAGCTGCGGCACTGCAGGTCACGGCTGAACGCAACAGGAAAAAAAGCCCGTGAAAATTCTTAGCGACCGGGCAACAATCTGATCTACGCGACATGCTGTAGGAATGGTGACATCTCCACTACACGGTCTTCGGGTGATCGAAACAGCCACAGGCGTTTCTGGTCCTTATGCGGGACGTCTCCTGGCCAGCTTGGGTGCCCAAGTAGTCAAAATCGAACCTGCCGGTGGCGATCCGGCAAGAGCGCAACAAGTCGATGACGTACCTCTCGGCGAAGGCGAACTCAGTCCTCTTTTCATCCATCTGAACGCGGGGAAGCTCAATACCGACGCAGAGAGCATCGATCCGTCTTGGGCCGAGGTGGTGTTGGCGAGCGATGTCCTCAGCGATCTTCGTGATTCTCGATGGGATCCAGATCGCCTCCGACGCCACAACACCCGATTGGTGACAACAACGGCTTGGGGATCCGACGCTTCGACCCCGGGGTGCATGGCCGACGAATTGTTAGTGCAGACCGCTACCGGGTTTTTGGGATTTAACGGAGACGAGGGATCAGAACCTTTGAGGCTTCCAGGGTGGCAAAGCCAATACGTCGCGGGTGGCCTCGCTGCAGCCATGGTGCAAACGATTCTCAGAACTGACGTGTCACATATTGACGTTTCGTGGTTAGGTGCTCTCCTCACTGCAACCGAGCTTTGTTATGGCGATGCTTTGCACTGCCAACGTGTCCGAACATTGGTCGGAGCGCACCCACCCACCGCATTCCCATCCGGAGCGATTAAATGCAAAGACGGCCATGTCGCGCCAGGTTCAATTCGGCCCATTGACTGGGAAATGCAATGCCTTTTCTACGGAATACCCGAATGGATCGACGATCCTGAACTGCGCAACCGGCTTCGCAGACAATCTCACATCCCAATGATCTGGGAGAAGATCACGCCGTGGTATGCCGAGAGAAGTAAGCGTGAGATCTTCGATCTAGCGCTGGGGTCTCCATGGGCGGCCGGAATGGTCATGACTCCTCTTGATGCGCTTGCGGACCCTCATCTGGACGCTCGGGGGTATTTAGGAACAATTGTCACACCCCAAGCAGCAGTAACCGGAGCGGTTCGACCTTTTAAAGCCCCGGGTCTGCCAGTTCTTGATCAACGAGTGCGGGCAGTTGGAGAGAGCGACACTCCCCCATCTAGCAACGGGACACCATTGCAGTTGCGGCCCTTCAATGAATTACGAGTCATCGAAATGACGATCTCTTGGGCTGGGCCCTATGTAGGCAACGTGCTTTCCCCTCTGGGTGTTGAAGTAATAAAGATTGAGTCAACTGCTCCATTTGATGGTTTCCGTACCCAACGTCCCTACGACCACGGAATGCGTCCGGGGCAAGAAGATTTGGTGCACGACAACCGCTTTTACGAGGCAGGCGGCTTATTCAATGCCGTCAATAAGGGCAAGAGAGGCTGCGTCATCAATCTGGCCAGTGATGAAGGCAGGTCAGCGTTTCTTGAACTTGTCAGAAATAGCGATGGACTAGTCGCAAACTTCTCGGCTCACGTCCTCCCTCAACTCGGCCTCGATTTTGAGACACTCACTAACGTCAACCCTCGTTTTGTTGTTGTTCGAATGCCTGCATTCGGCGTCGATGGCCCGTACAGCGGTGCAGTTGGTTATGGCTCGATTATCGAAGCAATGGGAGGGGTGGGTCACCGACAAGGGTACGAACACGAAGAGGCTCGCATATCCAACATCTATTTCCCTGATCCGACCGCAGGCATACACGCAACAAATGCCCTACTCACCGGCTTATTCCATGCAGACACAACGGGCCGCGGCATGGAAATTGACCTGAGCCAACATGAAGCTATGTGGCAACACTCTGGTGAAGCACTGGTCTTGGCATCGCTCCACGGCAGAAACATTGGCCGGATGGGTAACCGCGAGCCCGGCGTTGAAGTAGCAACATTCGCGTCAACCAGCGACCAATGGGTGGCAGTCGTGGCTACTGGAACCGCGGCCGGACCCGTAACTCAGCTACTTAATCGCTCTAGTGAAATGTCAGCACACGATTTCGTCAACCAAGTTCAAGCAGTCGGTGGAAAAGCAGAAGTCTGTTGGGACCCCTGGGCTGCCCCCAGCGAACGACGTGTCGCGCCACTTCTCGACGTGGTGGATCACCCCATAACAGGACCTATGCGACACATCGCCTCGCCATTTCCCCTCGACGGCCAACGACCCAAGCCGATCGGGCACGCTCCATTGTTTGACCAAGACACAGACGAAATACTCACCACTATCGCTGGCCTTGACCAAGAGACAATCGTGCGTTTGCGTGGTGAAGGTCACATAGGTGGCGAGCTACCTCCACCGTCAGAACTTGGTTTCGTTTACGACTGATCGCATCAACTCGCGCGTTTCCTGGCACACTGAGGTTGTCGCTGCGTCCCCCAATTGCGACCTCGAAACCATTGACCACTACAGAATCTTTCGTCGCGCGCGAGGACCTTCGCAACGTGGCAATCATCGCTCATGTCGATCACGGCAAAACGACACTCGTTGACGCAATGCTGTGGCAGTCCGGCACCTTTCGCCCTAATGCTCAAGTTGTGGAACGAGTGCTCGACTCGATGGATCTTGAGCGCGAGAAGGGCATCACTATTCTCGCGAAGAACGCTGCTGTCAGATGGCATGACGAATCAACGAGAAACGTCAAGATCAATATCGTTGATACTCCTGGGCACGCCGATTTCGGAGGCGAAGTAGAGCGTGCGCTGACCATGGTGGACGGCGTCGTCTTATTGGTCGATGCTTCGGAAGGCCCGCTCCCTCAAACGCGGTTTGTATTACGTAAAGCCCTGGCCCTCGACCTCCCCGTGGTTCTCGTCATCAACAAAATCGATCGTCACGATGCCCGTATTCCTGCGGTCGTCGATGAAACCTACGAGCTATTCCTTGACCTGGACGCGACGGATGCGCAGATCGATTTCCCAATCGTCTACACCGACGCTCGAGCGGGCACCGCCACAGTCGATCTGAACTCTCCGGGACATAATCTTGACCCATTATTCGACGTTCTAATCCGAACGGTGCCAGCTCCAAGCCATGACCCGGATCACCCCTTGCAGGCGTGGGTCACAAATCTCGATGCGAATCCGTACGTCGGAAGACTCGCTCTCTGTCGAATCTTGCACGGCAGCTTGAAGAAAGGGCAAACGGTGTCTTGGTGTCGGGCCGATGGCTCGGTGAGCAGCACCCGTGTCGCGGAACTCTATGTAACCGAGGGTTTAGAGCGCGTCGACGCGCACGAAGCCGGACCGGGTGAAATTGTCGCCGTTGCAGGTATTCCCGAGATCACCATTGGTGAAACTCTCAGCGATCTCAACTCACCGCGCGCCCTTCCGGTCATCCAAGTCGACGAGCCGAGTCTGTCCATGACTGTCGGGATCAATACTTCCCCGCTTGCGGGGATTGATGGCACGAAACTTACGGCGCGTCTCATTAAGAGCCGTCTCGATGCGGAACTCGTTGGCAACGTGTCGTTACGCCTCTTGCCGACTGAGCGGCCTGATTCCTGGGAGGTTCAAGGTCGCGGCGAACTTCAACTCGCTGTCCTCATTGAAATTATGCGTCGCGAAGGATTCGAACTGACGGTCGGTAAGCCTGAAGTGCTAACCAAACTCGTTGACGAGGTGTTACACGAACCAACCGAGCGGGTGACTATCGACGTTCCGGAGGAACATGTGGGGTCCGTCACTCAACTTCTGGGAGAACGACGCGGTCGTTTGGAGCAAATGAGTAACCACGGCACCGGCTGGGTTCGACTCGACTATGTCGTCCCTGCCCGCGGGTTGATTGGGTTTAGGACGGAATTTCTTACTGAGACTCGCGGCACTGGACTTCTTCACCATGTCTTTGATGGCTACGTCAAATGGACGGGCGATTTTCGAACCCGTCACTCCGGTTCGATCATCGCGGACCGGTCAGGTCAAACGAGCGCCTACGCGGCATCAGCTCTCCAGGAGCGTGGCACGCTCTTTGTTGGTCCTGGCACGACCGTTTACGAAGGAATGATCATTGGCGAAAACCCTCGTCCAGACGATCTGGACGTCAATATCTGTAAAGAGAAAAAACAAACTAACATCAGAGCTGCATCGGCCGACGAAGCCATCCGCCTGAGTCCGCCTCGAGATCTTTCTCTGGAGCACGCTCTGGAGTTCATTGCCGATGACGAATGCGTCGAGGTGACTCCGGACAATCTACGTCTCAGAAAAGTTGAACTAAATGCGGGTGCACGGCTTCGCCTTAAGAAACGAAGTCGAAAGTAAAGCCTCATTGCCCATGCGTCATTTCCAGGGATGTAGTGAGGTTGAACTAAAACGACCAGATCGTTGCTGATGACCGTCCCTAGGCCGTCAATTTCCCCAAGCGTTGGCCGGGACCACGACTACGCAGTGTCACGCCACTGGCAGGGCCTTGACTTCACCTCAAGGCTAGGTTGTCCCTATGGAGATACGTCCGTACGTCATAGCTGTTGGCGACGATGTCCTTGCCGACCTGCGTGATCGCCTACTTAGAACACGCTGGCCCGAACAGGAGCTGGTGGAAGATTGGTCGCAGGGCATTCCACTGAGCTATGTCCAACAGGTATGCGACTACTGGGCGAACTCCTACGATTGGCGTGCGCGCGAGGCGGCACTTAATAGATTTGACCACTTCACTTCTACTATCGATGGGTGCGAAATTCATTACGTTCACCAGCGGTCACCTCATGACGATGCTGTCCCATTGCTTCTTTCTCATGGGTGGCCTGGTTCAATCGTTGAATTCCACAAGGTTATTGAGCCGCTGACGAACCCTACGGCCTTTGGCGGACGCGCTGAAGATGCGTTTCATGTGATATGTCCCTCGCTACCGGGCTACGGCTTTAGTGGAAAGCCTCCTACCGCAGGATGGGGGGTCGAAAAGATTGCAGACGTATTTACCGAGTTAGTCACAGGTCTTGGCTACGAACGATTCGGGGCTCAGGGCGGCGATTGGGGATCTGCTATTACCACCGCTATCGGGGGACGTCATCCTGAACATTGCCTAGGGATCCACCTCAACATGGTCATGAGAGGTAAAAGACCCAAGGACCGGGAGCCAAACGAGGAAGAGCGCGCGGCGCTGAAAGCGGCAGCCCACTACGCCGAATGGGATTCGGGATACTCAACCCAACAAGGAACGCGGCCACAAACCTTGGGATACGGATTGACTGATTCTCCGGCCGGACAACTCGCTTGGATTTTAGAGAAGTTTTGGGCGTGGACTGATAATGACGGTCACCCAGAAGATGCCCTCTCCCGTGACGAGATGCTCGACAACGTAATGCTCTATTGGATTACAAAATCGGCGACATCTTCAGCACGTCTCTACTGGGAGAGCTTTAGGTCCTCGCGGCCGGCACCGGTGACTGTGCCCACTGGCGTGGCGTGCTTCCCTTACGAGATCATTCCTCCAGTGAGGGCCTGGAGTGACGGGGTTTACACGGATATCCGTAGGTGGACCAAGATGCCAAAGGGTGGCCATTTCGCGGCTTTTGAACAACCTGAACTTTTCGTGGCAGATGTTCGCTCATTCTTCTCCGAGATCTGCTGAGGGCAAGATGCTTCGTGGTTTGAATATGGACCGCCAGTTACTGGTCTCGAGCCTCATCGAATATGCAGGCAGGAACCACTCCTCTACTGAGGTAATTGCTACCGATTCGTCCGGGGTTGTGCATCGCACTAACTGGTCAGAGGTTCGATCGCGCGCCCAACAGGTATCCGCAGCGTTACTGGACGAAGGAATTTCAACGGGCGACAGGATCGCCACCATTGCATGGAACGACCACCGGCACTTGGAGGTCTACTACGGGATTACTGCCCTTGGGTCTGTGTTGCACACAGTAAATCCGCGTCTTCGCGATCAGCAGATTTCGTGGATCATCAGTCATGCTGAGGACCAGCTGGTTTTCGTTGATCCAGACTTTCTCCGGTTAGCGGAGACAATTGCTCCTGAAACGCCTTCCGTACGCAAATGGGTGGTGCTCACCGACGAGCTACCAGAAACATCTTTGCCCAATGCTGTCGCATACGAAGAATGGATCAGTAAACGTGGATCTGCGATTAGGTGGCCGCTGCTCGATGAGTGGAGTGCTGCGACGCTCTGTTACACCTCCGGCACCACAGGCGACCCCAAAGGAGTTGTGCAGAGCCACCGTTCCATCGTCCTACAGACTTGGGCCACCTGCACTGGTGACGGCCACGACGTAAATTCGAGCCAGTCAATATTGCTCGCTGTGCCGATGTTTCACGTCAACGGATGGGCTATTCCGTTCGCCGCTGCAATGTCTGGCGCCAAGTTGGTCTTGCCGGGTCCGGATCTTTCGGCCGAAGCACTTGTCAGACAAATACGAGCTGAACAGATCACATTTTCGGCTGGCGTTCCAACCATTTGGTTGTCAGTGGTTCAGTACCTCAAAGACACTGGCGTTGATATCCCTTCGCTGCAACGCATAGCGGTCGGAGGTTCCGCTGCCCCGCGTTCACTGATGGACACCCTGGAAGACGATTATGGAGTTTTTGTTTCGCATGTGTGGGGGATGACCGAAATGACTCAAGGGTCCGCCGGACGATTCACTCACCGCGTGACCGGATTAAACCGCGAAGAACAGCGACGTCGGCAGGCCATGGCCGGACGCGAGCTTTATGGAGTCGAACTTCGGCTTGTCGATAACAACGGAGAAGACGTTCCCCGTGATGGTTTCAGTCCCGGAGAACTCTTGGCCAGAGGGCCGTGGGTGGCGGGTGCCTATTTCGAACTCGACGACGAGACGACACACCTTCAAGATGAGCACGGGAACTGGCTCCGGACGGGAGACGTCGCAACCATGGACACGGAGGGTTATATAGCAATCGTCGACCGCGCTAAAGATGTGATCAAAAGCGGAGGAGAGTGGATTAGCTCGATTGAGCTTGAGAACGCCGCTGTGGCGGCGCCAGGGATCGCAGAGGCGGCAGCTGTGGGGTTGCGTCACGACCGTTGGGGAGAACGCCCTTTGCTTCTGGTGGTTCTCGAACCTGGAGCGGAGTTCAAACCCGACGAAATTGTGGAGGCCATCAGACCGCACGTTGCGTCGTGGTGTTTGCCCGACGCCGTAGTCGAGGTGGAAGAAATTCCTCACACTGGCACCGGGAAAATTAACAAAAGGTTGTTGCGCGATCGATTTTCTGACTTTAGTTGGCCGCAGTAATTCGTAACGAGGGTCAGCCGCCATTTTCTCTGTCTGTGAACGTGGGATCCATTATTGGAGTAGCACTGATCTTCGATCACTATTCAGAGCCACCAATTTAAGTGGATGGGGCTGTAAGCTCTTTTGTTGGCCGTGTCACTGTTCGCTGGCTCGTTGAGGGCAACCCCGGCGGTCAAGCATCTGGCCCAGAGGTCATTATTCGCTTTTTCGCGCCGCCACTAAGGAGTCGCTATGGCAGGGAGCCGCACAACCTTCGAAAAACTCCAGAGAGACCGAGCAAAGAAGGCCAAAGCCGACGCTAAGCGCGCCAAACGGCTCGGTCAGACGCCTGAAAGCGGACCACTGGTTTATGAAGCTGACGATCCGGTCGTCGACGAGAACGCCGCTCAGCTCGACGGCAATCTCGATCAGGAAATCTCGGCCGGAGATCTGCTTCGTCTTGTGGAGGAGCTTCAAAAAAAGTTCGATAACGAAGAGATCAACTTTGACGAGTACGAAGAGCGAAAGATTGAACTTTTAGCTCGTCTCCCACTGGAGTAGGCCGACAGTCAAATACGACGGTGCACCGACACCGCGTAGTCTTGTCCTTGGTAAGGATCTCGTTGCCAAGTACTCCATCGGCCAGCAGGCTCCATTCCTATTTCGGACATAGCCGAGTCGTACTCGGCCAAAGANATAGCCTCGGCTTTCACCTCGAAACCCGCCACCAGGATGCCGTTCGTCGTCAGGTGACTCGCCACGCTNTTTAGGACTGATCNCTCNGAACCGGAAAGAACAAAGATCATCACGTTGCCTGCTAGAACGGCGACATCGAAGGTTTGGCCCAATTGAAGTGTTGCTAGATCGCTGCAGACCCAACTTAGGTGTGGGGCTTTCCGTCGCGCAGTTCCCAGCATCTTTTCGTCGAGATCGACTCCCACGACCTCAACTCCGCGTCGGTTGAGCTCGATTGCGACCCGGCCAGTTCCACAACCCGCATCAAGCACAGAATGAGGACCATAGGAGTCAACGAAGTCAGCTTCTCCGTGGACGTTTTGACCGGATTCGGCTAGTTGCTCCCAACGGGTGTCATAACGGTCTCCGCCAACAAGGTCTCTACGCCTGCTCCACCGCGTGTCTCCCAACGGTTTCGCTTATTTGTCTTGCCAGTTTGGCTCGCGTTTTTCAGCGAAAGCAGTAGCACCTTCGAACGCGTCCTGCGACGCAAAAACCTCTTCGAGTTCTGGTCGTTGGAAATTCCAAAACTCGTCTTCAGATACTCCAAGAACGTCCTTGATTAGTTTTTTCGATGCGCGAACACCCTTCGGCGCGTTCTTCGAAATCCTTTCAGCTAACACGATCGCCGCTTCGAGGGCTTCGCCTTTGGGGACGACGCGATTGACCATGCCGTGTTGGTGAGCCACCTCAGCGGTTATCGGATCCGCGGTCAGGGCCATCTCCATCGCCAAGCTGTATGGAAGCTGACGAGGCAGGCGTAGTAGAGCCCCTGCCCCAGCGAAAAGGCCGACTCCGGCTTCTGGAATGCCAAGCTTCGCTCCTTCAGAAGCGACAATGAGGTCGCAAGAGAGAGCCACTTCTAGTCCGCCAGCCAAGGCAAATCCTTCCACCGCGGCAATTAGAGGCTTGGCGCAACTTTTTTCTGTAATACCCGCAAAGCCGCGGTCGCCAACGTTTGGCATTGCACCAATTCCGCCATCTGCGAACTGTTTGAGGTCCATTCCTGCACTGAAGCCGCGACCAGATCCGGTAAGCACACCAACGCGAATTTCTGGATCGGCGTCCATAGCTTCAAGGGCATCACCAAGAGCGGAAGCTAAGGCGGTATTGAAAGCGTTCATATCGCTAGGACGGTTAAGGGTGAGAATCTGGATATGACCCCGTTTCTCAGCTAGGACGAGTTCTTCAGACACGTCGTCTCCTTTGCCGCTCAGCGGCGTTGTTCGATTCCGTTGTTGACGCTACAACCGATCGCGTCATCAGATCTTCTCAGCTCTTGCTTTCAATCGGTCAGGTCGATAATCGCCGTGACGGCTAGCCTAAAGAATCCATGAGGAGGCTGTGTGAGCGCCATCGGCGATCTGTTGAGCCAGCTTGAGGGCGCAGACGCCGAAACTGTTCCCTTTTTCATCAGGCAGCTGTTGCAACACGAAGATTTACCGAATCTTCAGGGAGGCGACGCGCTTCGCGCATCTAGACCAATTGCAGTTCACGCCGGACCCCAGCAACTACCAATTGCTGGTGAACTGGCAGGACGTGCCCATAAAGCAGGCATTCCCGGAGCCGGAGCATTATTCGCCGAATGCGCAGACAAGGTGGCTCTAATGAGCGGTCGGCCACAAAGATTTGGCACTGTGGTTCTTGAACATCAGGGCGATCTAGTGATGGCTCCTCTGGACGGAATTGCTGACGACGAAACTCGAACTAGTTTTGGCTTACCTCCCCTTCTGGAGATACGACAGGGCATCGAGCAACAAAATCGATCAAGAGCGCTAGAGCGAGGCCAAGCTGCCGGTCTACCTCTAGGTCAGAAATTTTGTCGCATTTGGTCCGATCCGAGTGTTGCAGAACTGCGCTCTGGTCTGGCTCGTCACCCGGAAGGAGCTTGGGCAGACGGCGACAACCTGACACTGGTGTGTCGGTCAAATGCCGATGGCATCATCCCAGGTCCAGTTTTTGAATTACCGATGTGGAATGTAAAAGAGGACGATGGCACTCCTTCGGATCTTTGGTGCACTCAAATCCGCGTTGAAAGGCTGCCGGAGGCCGTTTTCGGCTACGGGTTCTGGGCTCTTGACGAGAGCGGAATGCCTATTGGAGGGCGCGGCCCGGTAGACCATCGGTATCGGGGTATTGCCGCTCCTGCAGAACTCCCGAGTCATGAGGACGATGCCCTCATGGGTTCACTAGAAACTCACGAATTTGCGAGTGCCGCGTTACGTGAAAATCGGCGGATAAAGGTTTATCTACCACTTGGACACGCCGCCGGTGGGTCACTTCCGGTTGTCTACTCAACTGATGGCAACATGATTCAGCCTTATATTCGACGCATAGATGCAGCAATCGCTGACGCAAGCATCCCTCCGGTGATTCTCATCGCTCCCCACGCTGCGCCGATGGATCGGACCGGAAACGAGCGCGCGCTCGAGTACCTCCCTGGGTTCGATGATCAACGCTTCGATCGTCACCAAAGGTTTTTTGTTGATGAGCTATCCGCGTGGGCCGAGACCGAATTTGGCGCTTCGGATCAAAGAGAGCTCCGTGCGATATTCGGATGTTCGGACGGTGCTGGCCATGCTCTTGCCACTGCATCAATGCATAGGCAAAGATTCGCTCACTGCATCGCATATTCCACGGGCATGCCCCCGGGCGAGCAAACTCGATGGGATGCGGAAGGTGCCCCGTTTGTGCATCTCTGCGCGGGAACTTTAGAGCAAGGTTTTCATCAAGCCACAGAAGCCTGGGCGGCATGGCTTCACTTTCACGGATCTCCTCACCACTTCACCGAACGAGTGTGTGGTCATGACCTCATTCAATGGATCGAAGAGCTACCGCGCGCCATCGCACGAGCATGGGGTTCCAACAATCCCAATTGAGTCAAGAACGCAGCAGATACCGTTTAATTTTTCCGGTCGCTGTCTGTGGGAGCGCCTCGACAACTTCAACCCATCTTGGATATTTGAATGGGGCTAAACGCGATCGCACGTGGNCCTGAACNNCAGCTTCTNTATCTACGNTCNCNTNNGAGTCTGCTNGNACGACATAGGCCTTTGGTTTAACTAACCCTTCCTCGTCTTNTGCNCCGACCACNGCCACNTGCAAAATTTGTTCGAGTTCNAATATGCACGACTCAACTTCTGCNGGACTCACCCAAATGCCGCCCACCTTCAACATGTCGTCGGTNCGTCCNAGACAGGTATATGTTCCGTCGGNATTTCGNACGTACGTGTCTCCNGTCGCTAGGAACTCCCCNATGAGGGCCTGTCNNGTCNGANCTGTTCTGTTCCAATAGCCGGTCATCACAGATTCNCCTTTTATGTGAAGAGTNCCAGACTCTCCATCTGGCACTTCGACTCCNCTTTCGTCACGGATNGANACCTCATAACCATNAACGNCGGNGCCGCTCGAATTAGGNACTGACTGCCCGGGCCTGTTNGATATTGCGATGTGGGCCAGTTCAGTGGTGCCTAACCCNTCGAGGATNTCNACACCGAATCGCTCCTTNAATCGCCTGTGNATTTCGCCAGGCAACGGTTCNCCAGCGGACACAGCGACCCTGACTGACTCNAAGGTGTCATCGGGGATTTCNGANCTTAANAGCTGNCCNAAAGNGGTCGGAACACCAAAGAAGAGCGACGGGCGGTGNGTANTTACATGGGCAGCNATATCTTCAGGCNCAGGTCGGCCTGGATTCANAATCACCNTCGCGCCGGTGCCNGCGGGAAAATACCCNGCGTTNCCCAGTCCGTANGCGAANAACAGNTTNGCTACNGANTACACNACGTCNNNGGCATTCATTTCGAGNATCGCCGCCGCNTACGNGTCNGTNCAGAANCCNANATCNGCNTGGCGATGNATTGCTCCTTTGGGAAAACCTGTAGTNCCGGAGGTGTAAAGCCAAAAAGCGATGTCGTCCTTGATGGAAGGGTACGGCTCAGGTGTCTCTACTTCGTCCGAAGAGACANCGAAGTCGCTGTCAAGTTGTGACCATCGAAGGAATGGTTGATCTGTGGCTGCCGAGGTGATNACTTCTTGGAACTCTTNTGAAAACGCGACANCGACNGCNCGAGAATCTTCAANTAAAAACCTGTAGTCCTTTTCAGTCAACATCGTTGAAACGGGAACAGGGACGGCGCCTATCCACATTGCCCCCCAAAACCACATGAGAAAGGTTGGTCTATCGACACAACACATCAGAATTCGCTGTTCAGGCATCACTCCCCGCGAAACTAGAAACCGCGCGNCNGCTTGAACCCCTTCTAGTAGCTCTNGCCNCGTTGTCGTCAAACCACTAGAGGCNTCTATTACAGCNACAGCATCGGAAGAGTTGATCGCNGGTTCGANNACGAACCGGTGCACCGCGTTCTCCTTCAAGAAAATCCNCCTTGAATAGCCTTGGGTTACAGCCTCGCACGTGTTTTAAAGTGTTNAATGAAAATGCAAAGAAGGCATCTTAAGAGTTTGCCGCGATGTCCGGTAGCGACGTTTCGATAAGGGCGGCGAAGTGACTGCTTTTGATATACATCCGAGCAATTTTCGGCATTGGAATATTCAAATAGTNGGCGAAGTGGCGACATTNCAGCTTGAAGTCGATCCGCGTGCNNCAGCCATTGGTGATTANGAGTTGAAGCTCAACAGCTACGACATCGGCGTNGACATCGAACTGGCAAACGCCATACGTCATATTCGATTTCAAAACCCTGAAGTCAAATGCGTNGTCATCACCAGCGCGCTAGAGGGAACATTCTGCGCGGGNGCAAATATTCGGATGCTNGCGGAGGCCGACCACTCTCACAAAGTGAACTTTTGTAAGTTCACAAATGAAACCAGACTCGAAATTGAAGANGCGAGCCAGCACAGCGGAATCANNTTTCTTGCTGCGATTAACGGCGCTTGCTCGGGCGGCGGCTACGAACTAGCTCTAGCTTGCGACCACATCATTTTGGTTGATGACAGAAGTACCGCAGTCTCGCTACCCGAAGTGCCCTTATTGGGAGTTCTTCCAGGCACTGGTGGGCTCACTCGACTCACAGACAAGAGACACATNAGGCGGGACCGAGCCGACGTNTTCGCNACTAAAGCCGAAGGCGCAGTGGGTAGGGAGGCGTTGGACTGGGGCCTGGTNGACGANNTGGCAGCACCAACAAACTTTGTCGAGGCAGTGGCAGCTAGAGCGCNTNCTCTCGCTTCAACNTCTAGACGGTTGGATGGCGGTCCCGTTNCTCTTTCTCCTTTNGAGATCTCAATNTCTGATGACAGCATCNCTTACCGCTGGGTNAATCTCACCATTTTTGACCGTTACGCCGANCTGANAGTCTTGGTGAACAGCAGTTCCGATTGGCTACTGCAGACCGCACGCGAACTTGANGATGTTCTTTGTCGATTGCGGTTTGATTTCCCTCGTATTGGCACGTTGATCTTACGGACCGAAGGGAAAATCGANGACGTCCTCCGATCCGATACCGAGCTCCAATCCCCAAACAAGCATGCTCAACTCGAAACGTTGCTGCTCTGGAAACGGTGCCTATCAAGGNTGGAGATGACGTCAAAGACGTTGGTAGCAGCAATAGANCCGGGGTCATGTTTTGNCGGAATTCTTCTCGAACTCGCCNTAGCCGCCGACCGGACCTACATGCTTGACGGCCAGTTCGAAGAGGAAGATAACCCATTGCTNCCTGCAGTCATCCAACTCACGGCCACCAACTTNGGNGCCGTNCCGATGTGTAACGGTCTCAGTCGCGTGGAGTCGCGGCTTTGGGGCGATGAGGCTGGTCTATCAGCGGCTGCAGACNTCGTTGATCGTGAGTTGGGCGCATCGAAAGCCGCACAGTTGGGGCTTGTGACAGCNACCCCAGATGATNTGGATTGGGATGACGAGCTACGGCTCTTCATCGAAGAGCGATCAAGCTTTTCTCCCGATGCTNTGACCGCAATGGAAGCCAACCATCGCTTCTGTGGNCCTGAGACGATGGCTACCAAAATCTTCGCTCGGCTTTCAGCCTGGCAGAATTGGATATTTACNAGACCAAACGCAAGTGGACCCANGGGCGCTCTCCANCGGTACGGCAGCGGATCTCGTCCCGATTTCGACNATCNACGAACCTAAATNAAAANGNTGGATACGTGATTACATGNNCAGAAAAATCGATTATTCGGAAAACATTCCNAACAACGTCGACCTCGCTAGCNATAGACGACTACAGCGAGCGTTAGAGAATTGGCAGCCACGTTTCGCTGATTGGTGGGCGGAAATGGGNCCCATCGACTTTCAAGACAAGGAAGTTTATTTNCGCACTGCTGTNGACGTCGGTCAGCAAGGTTGGGCCCATTTTTCCCACGTCAAACTNCCCGATTATCGGTGGGGCATATTCCTTTCTGAACGCGACCCAAGTCGCCGAATCGGTTTCGGGGAACTGAAAGGNCAGCCTGTCTGGCAAGAGATTCCCGGNGAGTTTCGAACTGACCTTCGACGTCTCATAGTGGTGCAAGGCGACACAGAACCCGCCTCNGTTGAACAACAGCGATACCTGGGTCAGACAGCTCCGTCTCTGTACGACCTGAGNAATTTGTTTCAAATCAACGTGGAAGAAGGACGACACCTTTGGGCGATGGTTTACCTTCTTCACGCCTACTTTGGGCGAGACGGCCGCGACGAAGCNGACGCNNTACTCGAGAGACATTCTGGTGATCCCGACCACCCACGCATTCTNGGTGCTTTCAACGAAAAAACTTCTGACTGGCTTTCGTTTCTTCTCTTCACCTATTTCACNGACCGTGACGGCAAGTACCAATTNGGTGCGCTTAAGGAATCTGCGTTNGACCCGCTNAGCCGNACATGCGACTTCATGTTGAAAGAAGAAGCTCACCACATGTTCGTGGGTGCCGCGGGTATCGGCCGAGTCGTTCAACGCACATGTGAAGTGATGAATCAATACGACACCGACGACGTGAGACCTTATGGGGTCATCGATCTTCCGACGCTCCAGAAATACATCAACTTCCATTTCTCGGTGTCTCTCGACCTATTCGGATCCGAAACCTCCACAAATGCTGCCAACTATTACTCGGCTGGTTTGAAAGGCCGGTTTGCAGAAGACGGCTATAGCGACGATCACGTACTCGTGGATCACGAGGAGTCAATTTCTGAAATTGTTGATGGTCAGTGGTCAGAGCGCTCACGGCCCGCCATCACCGTCGTCAACGAACAACTTCGACGTTCCTATATTGATGACTGTGCGAAGGGGCTGCGTCGCTGGAACCGCATATTGGACGAATACGGCATCGACCAACAGCTCGGGTTGCCCCACGAAGCCTTTCACCGTCTAGTAGGTATTCACCGAGGACAATTCGTCACTCCTGAGGGCGAGATTGTCAACGAAGCGGAGTGGGCAGACCTGCTACCCCACCTTCTCCCTAGTGGCGCAGATCGAGACTATGTGACCTCGCTGATGCGGCCCGTCTACGAACCCGGTCACATGGCCGACTGGATTGCTCCTCCAGTTGCCGGAATCAATACCCGGCCCGTCGATTACGAGTACGTGCGGTTCTGAGCGTTAGATCCGCTCAAAACACCAACTGATCGGCCTGTCATTGTCGTAGGGCATGGCACCATGAAATTGCTGTGGATCATCATCGAAAACCAGTGGCACGAAGTGACGATCTCCTTCCCACATCGGTAGGTCCGCGGAAGCCCGCACAACGGGATCGGTATCACAGGCTTTGAGAAGACGGTCCAACTCGACCCAAACAAGGGAACCCTCCTCATTTGAGGACAAGACTTCGCCATCCCATGCATCAGAGAGAAAGATGAACCCCAGCCACTCTTCACGATTCGGCCCGAAATTTGACCAGCTCACTGTTCCTCTCAGCAGCAGCGAGGTGAGCGCAACACCGGCCTCTTCCTCAATTTCTCGGTACGCACCCGCCACCACAGATTCGTCGATTTCGAGTTTTCCGCCAAGGCCATTGAACTTTCCGTAGTGGTCATCGGAAGGTCGAGCGTCGCGTTTAATAAGTAGAACGCTTTTACTATTGCGATCTAGGAGATAAACCAGAGTTCCAATGATTGGGGTGAACACCATCAACGGCACGGTACCCGCGAAACAGGCACTGGTTAACGAATCAGCGACACAAGTCCTGTGACCGAACTCATTGATGTTGCAGGATCGCCTCTAGCGGTGAAGATCATTGGCGCCATCGCAGATGGCCCGACCGTGGTGATGCTGCATGAAGGCCTCGGATGTATAACTCAGTGGCGAGACTTGCCGGATCGCATTCACAGCACTACGGGTCTACCGGTAGTTAGTTACGACAGGAGCGGCTACGGGCGTTCTCCTGCAGGTGCGAAGCGATACACCGCTACTTTCATGTATGAGGAAGCTCAATTGACGCTTCCTGCGGTTTTGGAGAATTTGAAGGTAGATCAACCAGTGCTCATTGGTCACAGTGATGGGGGCACTATTGCTCTGATAGCCGCGGCATGTGGATCGGTAACTCCGGTAGCTGTAGCTACGATCGCGGCTCACATATTTGTTGAACAGGCAGGTCTAGACGGTGTCAACGCTGCTACGAGCAGACGGAATCAAATCGTGGAAGGTATGTCCCGGCACCACAACGACGCTGCTGCAACCTTCGACCGGTGGTCCAGCATTTGGCGCGATCCGGATTTCGCCAGTTTCGACATGTCTGACATGTTGACCAATATCAGTTGTCCGCTTCTGGTTCTGCAGGGCGACCGCGATGAGTATGCGACTGCTGAAATGGTTCATAGCGTTACCCGCAGAGTTCCTCACGCGATCGGTCGATTCTTACCTGACTGTGGCCATATCACTCACCGAGATCAGCCTGACCTAGTTGTTGATGAGTTAACAAGTTTCTTCAACGACGCGTTGAACTCGAAAACTCGGGACTGACTACTTTAGAAGAGCGTCCAACGCATCCGACGCAAGCCGGTTCGGTGCTTCGAGCGGCCCGAAATGACCGAGGTTGGGGTATGAAATGGACTCGACATTCGCGAGCACTTCAGCGGCTGGCTCGCCAAGGTTTCCGAATCCTTGGTCCATGCCTTTGCCCAACACAACTTTCGCCGCGCAGCCGGCGATCCGGTCGCTGGTTGAGACTCTCTCGCCGTCATACGTTTCTGCTTCGTCTTGTCCTCGGCAACGAAGACGCACCGTTCCGTCGTCGAGATCCTCAAAAGCGTGCATGACGTAGCTGTGAAGCGCGTCAGCTCTGCATTGCGAAAACGGTGGCCGAGACGAAAATCTTTCCAGCGCCTCAGCTCTCGATTCAAACACTTCGCGGCGTTTTCGCGCACCAGCGATTAAGGGGTTTTCTCCTGGATCGAACGCCTCTCCGGGCCTCCACATGACCGGTTCGTAACCGTACATTCGCCGGATGAGGCCAGGGCGCATCGCGTCGGCAAGCAAAATCGTCGCTGCTCCCACTGAATGCCCTACACAATCGAGTTCGCCTGCGCTGATACCGAGATGATCAACGACTACTAGTAGATCGGCAGCCAAGCTCGTCCACTCGTAGTCACCGTCGGCGGGTCGAGTACTCCATCCGTGAGCGCGGAGGTCGGGCCCCCACACGGTGAAATGAGGTAGGAAAGATTCAATGAAGGGTCCGTAGGTGCGGGCGTTGAAGCCGGTCGCATGAACGAAGAGGAGCGGCGGACCGTCCCCACCAAGGCAATGAAGCGCTATCTCACCGCCCCCAGAAGATCCCAGCATCTGAGGTTCTGGCACGTTGTTGATAGTCGAACCATTTGCAGTCACGAGGGGACCCTAGAGCAAATGTGCCAGTTTCGGTTTCCTCAAACAAACCGCACGGACGTGCCGCTTGAGGGGGTACAGGTCATCCAGATAGGTGCTCTGTCGTTGTTTTATGACCCTGGAAGGTTTAGAGGGTGGGCGCTACAGGACACGGGAGTCTTTAAAAACCAAAAGTCTCCTCTTCGTGGGACAACCACGAAAAGGGAACCGATATCTGATGGTGAAGACCAACGCAGCCATGTATCTGTGTAAGTCAACTGAGGACGACGGCAAGTCCGTCGGCTAGCAGGAGCGAGAGCTTCGCACCAAGGCGACCTATTAGGGATCGAGATTGTCTCCTTCAAACGCATTTCGGTCTTTGTGCTGTCCCTATCCGGAGTCTCGGGTTGTGATTGAGTTCGACAGCGTGCGTCACCACTTCAACAGCGAGGCCTTTCGAAGGATCGGCGGCGATATCGCGAGCTCACTCTGGCCGGTTGGATTGTCCTGGTGTTCAGCTGGACCGACTATGTGAACACTTCGTGGAAACTGACCTCCGACGTCAGATCCGCACTCAGGCGTTCTTGAGGGCGTTGGGGACATTTGATCGCGTCGGGCGCCCTCAATTTTGAAAAGTAGGGTTGGGGGATGGCAGGGAATCATTGGAAGCGGGCAAGTCTCGAGTTGCGGGCGGCCGGGTTTGAGCCCGAGACCATCGCGGCGAAAAACACGATCGTTACGGTGGCGGGG
>PBHE01000027.1 GCA_002719335.1 Acidimicrobiaceae bacterium | reverse complement strand
CCCCAGTTCCTGTTGAAGGTCCAACATCAGGTTCATGACCTGTGCCTGAACCGATACGTCTAAGGCTGACACTGCCTCGTCGGCGATGACTAATTCGGGGTTCAGAGCGAGGGCTCGAGCGATACAGACCCGCTGACGTTGACCGCCTGAGAACTGGTGAGGGAAGTTTCGAAGCATCGACCGTTCCAGGCCGACCAGTTCAAACAGCGCGCCGGCCCGTTCGTCAGCTGCTTCTCCGCTGGCAATGCCGTGCACTTTCAGGGGCTCAGCGACTGAAGTGCCGACCCGAACTCGCGGGTCGAGGCTGGCAAACGGGTCCTGGAAGACAATCTGCATGGTCTTGCGATATGGACGAAGTTCACGTGGTCCGAGGTGAGTGATGTCGAGGCCGTTGAGTACGACGCGTCCTTCGTCGGGGTCGTGGAGGCGGATGATGAGGTTGGCCAACGTCGATTTCCCACAGCCGCTTTCACCCACTACAGCTAACGTCTCGCCGTGGTCAATGTGGAGCGAAACGTTCGTTACCGCGTGTACCTGGGCGTGGCGGTCGGCGGGGAACCGCTTAGAAACGCTTTCTACGCGAACCAGTGGCTCGGTGTCAGTCACTGAAGGGTCCCCGCTAGGTGGAACGCTTCGGGGTCATCCTTGCCTGCCATACTGCCTAATCGGGGTACTGCACTGAGCAGGCCCTGGGTGTATGGCTCCCTTGCCGAATGGAAGATCTGATCGACCGGTCCTTGCTCAACGACCCTCGATTGGTTCATAACGACCACCCGATCGGCGACTTCGGCGATCACCCCCATATCGTGGGTTATCAGCATTACCGCAGTACCAGTCTCGACTTGGAGTTGTTTAATGAGGCCCAAAATTTGGGCCTGAATTGTCACGTCGAGCGCGGTGGTGGGCTCATCAGCGATAAGCAGTCGTGGTCCACAACATAAGGCGATGGCAATCATCACCCGTTGTCGCATACCGCCGGACATCTCGTGCGGATATTGTCCGATCCGCTTGTCCGCCTCAGGGATCCGCACCAGATCGAACATTTCGCGGGCACGAGACATGGCTTCCCTGCGACTCGATCCCTCGTGTATCCGTAATGCCTCGGCGATTTGTTCACCAACCGGGTACACCGGGTTCAAGCTGGTGAGCGGCTCTTGGAAGATCATCGCGATCTGATTGCCACGGATGCTACGCATGGTGGCTTCGTCCTGGGTTAACAGGTCGAGAATCGAACCGTCGGGCATCGTGAACTCGGCTCGGCCCCGTGTGATTTTGGCTCGGGTACCCATTTCGATCAGTCGCATAATCGACAGGGCTGTTACCGACTTCCCTGATCCTGATTCGCCCACGACACCTAGCGTTTCGCCGGGTTCGATATCGAAAGTCACCGAATCCACCGCGACGAGATCGTCGAAGGTGACGGTCAGGTCGTTTAGGGCAAGGAGAGCCATCAGCGTCCCCGCAGTTTCGGGTTGAAGGCATCTTGGAGGCCATCACCGATCAGGGCGATACTGAGCCCGGTGGTGACGATGGCTAGACCGGGGAAGGCGACGGTCCACCAGGCGGTGAGGGCGTAGCCCTTGTTCTTGCCCATTATTGACCCCCAGCTGATCGTGTTGATGTCCACCATGCCCAGGAAGGCCAGACCGGCATGGAAGAGAACAGCGATGACCACCAAAAGGGTGGCAGCTACCAGAAGGGGAGGCATGGCGTTGGGGAGGATCGTACGGGTCATAATTCGCAGGTCGCTGCATCCGATAGCGCGGGAAGCCTTAACGAACTCCATTTCACGCAACCGCAAGAACTCAGCTCGGGTAAGACGAGCCGGTAACGCCCACAGCGTGATGCCGATAGCGAGGGTCTCCTTCCACGTTCCTGGCCCCAGCAAATAGATGAGAACCAACGAAAAGAGCAGGGATGGCATCGCCTGGAAGATTTCAGTGAAGCGCATGAGCAAAGCGTCGACCCAACCGCCGAAGTAACCGGCCAGGCTCCCCACGACCAAACCGAGGCCCATGGCCATCGCCCCCGCGACCGCGGCGACGAATAGAGTCGTCCGGCCCCCAGTGATGACACCAGCGAGGATGTCACGACCCAGATAGTCAGTTCCCAATAATGGGCCCGCGTCGTCACCTGGACCCAGGAATGGTCCAGCTGCCATCTTATGTGCCTCTACGCCGTAGATGCCGGGCCCGAAAATAGTGACGAGCACAACGAAGGTGAATACAACTAATCCCGCGACCGCTGCCTTGTTCCGCAAGAACATGCGGAAGGCACCACGGCCCCCGGTCTCAACCGATTCGATACCGATGCCCAGGTCGGTCATCGAGAACCCCCGACGCGTATCCGGGGATCGATGAGACGATAGACAAAATCAGTCAGCAGGTTGGCCAAGATGACCATGGCTGCCGAGAAGATCACGATGCCGACAACCATGGGGCTGTCACGCCGAAAAATCGAGGTGATCATCAGTCGACCGATCCCAGGCCAGGCGAACACGAACTCGACAAGCAAAGCGCCTGAGAGCAGGTTTCCAATCTGTAAGCCCGCCGCGGTGACCACCGGGATGATCCCGTTACGTAGGGCGTGTTTGTACACCACGACCCGTTCGTGCGCTCCCTTGGCTCGGGCGGTCCGGATGTAGTCGGATTCCAACACCTCAAGCATCGACGCCCGAGCCAGCCGGGAGTAGATGGCCAGGTAGATGATGCCGAGGCTGACTGCCGGGAGGACAAGATGCTGAAAAAAGTCGACGGTTTCGCCAAACCAGCCGCCTTCGTAACGAACGTCCTCAATGCCACCCACGGGCAGTACGCCCCATTTCGCGGCGAACACGACAATGAACATGAGAGACAACCAAAACACCGGGGTGGCAAAACCGACGAGGCTCATCACTGTTACACCGTGAGAGGCAGGGCTTTCGGGCCGTCGAGCGGTGAACACTCCTAGAGCTACGCCGATTATGACAGCGAAGAGGAGCGCAGCGCCGGCCAGCGCTACTGTCGCCAACAGTCGATCCAAGATGAGGCCGAGGACCGGCTCACCAAAGTAGGTGGACTCACCCAGGTCTAGCTGGGCCACGTTGCCTATATAGGTTCCGAGCTGGACGAGCAGTGGCTGATCTAGCCCATAGTCAGCTCTTATCTTGGCCAGGAATTCAGGGTCGCCAACCCCTTGCTCCCCGGCGAGGTACAGAGCAGCGTCGCCCGGAGCCAACTGAACCAGGAGGAAGACTATGACCACCACTGCTAGTAGCAGTCCGATTGCCTGTCCTAACCTGATCCCGATGCTCCGGGCGAGAGCTGTCACACTCGTCTTTCTTTGGTCTAATTACCGGTTGTTGAGTTGGTTCTTACTTGTCGAGCCAAACGTTTTCAAAGCCCGAAAGTGGTCCCCACGCCCCGTCTGGCTGGTTCCTTACGTACAGCTGGTTGGCTCCAAAGATCGGCAAAGCGTTGATGCCGTAGAACGGCAACTCAATTGCTGTGATGACCTGGAACTCGTCGTACAGCGCTTTCCGTTTTGCGACGTCTGGTTCTGCCGCCGCGGCGTACAGCAACTCGTCGACCTTCTCGTTGCAATAGGCCGAGTTGTTGACGAACACACCAGGCCTAATGTTGGCGCACACGTAAGCTCGCTGGACGCCGATGACTGGATCACCCCAGTTGAAGTAGGCGTTCATGGTCATGTGCCAGGCGTCCGGACCGCCGAAGAAGATACCAGCCCATGAGGGCAGATCGGCTGCCTGGACGACCTCTACGCGGATGCCAACCTCGCCAAGGGCCAAAGCGATGTACTCGGCCACATTGCGCTGCTGCTCGTTCGGACCCGGAATGTAGTTGATCCTCAAATCCAAGCCGTCCGGGTACCCAGCGTCGTACAGCAACGAACGTGCCTTGTCCAGATTAACGTCGTAGCGCTCGACGTCTTCGTTATAGAACGGACTGGACGGATGGATGCCACCCAGTAGTTCGATGGTCTGCCCCTGGTGCAAGGTGTTAATCACGTAATCGCGGTCGATGGTGTACGCGATGGCCTGCCGCACCCGAAGGTCGCTCATGATCGAGTTGGCCATGTTGAACTGCAAGTGGTTCAACGAGCCGACGCCTCCCAGAAGGTCGGGAATAGCGACCAGGTCGGGGTTGTTACTTACCTTTTCGGCGTTAATAACGCTCGCGTACCCACCTGAATCATATTCTCCGCTTTCTAGGCCCAGCATCGTCGCGTCTTCGTCGGGGACGATCACGTAGATGATGGTGTCGAGGTAGGGACGATCGGGGATAAAGAAGTCCTCATAACGTTCCAGCACGATCTTTTGTGTGTTCTGGTACTCGGTTAGACGGAATGGACCCGAGCCAATTGCGCCCGCCCCGTTGTTCGGGTGACCCCTCATCTCGTTAATGGGGGTGCCGTCATCCATGATGTGTTTCGGCATGACCGGCATCATCACATCGGACGTGGCGATCCACAGCGCCGGGTGCGGGGTGGCAAGATGCAGCACCACGGTGAGGTCATCAGGTGTGTCGATTGACTCAAGCGGACCCCACATCCCTGTGAAGGGATGATTTGCCTGGATCACTTCGATTGAAAACTTCACATCGGCTGATGTGATCGGTGCTCCATCGTGGAACGTTGCGCCCGCTACCAGGTGGAAGGTTATGGTCAAACTGTCGTCGGAAACCTCCCAGGATTCAGCCAGGTATGGCTGGGGTTCCCAGTTGTTATCTAGGTGCGTTAGCGCAGCGAAGATTTTCGAACTGGGCTGCGCAATGCCGATTCCGGAATTGACACCGTGGTTGACGTTCGCCCCCACCTGAGTGGTGGCGATGACGATCGTTCCACCGTGCTTGGGTTGTGGAGCGGCCTCCTCTTCGGTTGCCTCCTCCTCTTCGGCTTCTGGCTCGTCATCACTCGCGGCTTCTGGCTCGTCATCGCTCGCGGCTGCTGGCTCGTCATCACTCGCGGCTGCCGAGCTGCTTGAGTCACTGCTTGAGTCGCTGCTTGAGTCACTGTCACTGCTACCGCATGCCGCGGAAAACAACGACAACGCTGCGAGCAGGGTGATTATTTTGATCCATCGTTTAAACACTGTGTTCATCCTGTCTACCTCCGTGCATCAGAGGCGATCTGTCCCGCGAACACTAGCGGTCCTGAACGACCGAAGGCGCCGGTAATGGCTGCATTAGCAACCGTGGCCTTAAACCGCTTTCTCAACAACACCACGAGGAGTTCTGCAACAATGCCGGTTGAGTCGTCGCTCTCGTTGTACCCCCCCGCTAATTGATTCACCTCAAAATTCGGTTTTCCAGCCGCCGGCTGCCTGAATTTGGGCACACTCGGTGACGATCTCGTGCCCGACGAGGTCAATTTGTTCGCGGATTTCCCCAACTTCACCAGATGGACAATCCATCTTCGCTACCACCAGGGAGTAACCCGCTTGCGCAAATTTCTCTAGGTCTTCCAACACCTGATCAGGTGTACCTGTACAGACCTTCCTCGGTATTTGGCGAGCAAGGGGGTCATCACTGGCGGTAACTCTCAGCGTTGTGGCAGCCATCATTATGAAGGTGGAAGGGTCTCTCCCTGCGATCTCTAGATCATCTTTGATTATGTTCTGCAGGTCCACGTGTCGGTTCGGGACCGCGAATGGATCAAGAAACACTGGATAAAAGCCGTCGCAATGGGTTGCCGCGCGGTGAGCGCCGAGCGGTGATACTCCCCCATAGATGATCGGTGGGCGGGGCTGTTGCAAAGGTTTTGGATCCATCGAGATGTTGTCAAACGAGTAATGGGCACCGTCAAAGGAAACAAAGTCGTCTAACCAACTTCGCTTGTAGATTTCAATGCACTCAACTGTTCGCGTGCCACGCTCAGCAAAGTCCACGCCGAGCGCATCAAACTCCTCAGCCATCCAACCCGCGCCAACTCCGAGGAGAAGGCGACCCCCAGACAGCACGTCCACCGTTGCGAATTGGCGGGCATCGCTCAATGGCCCGCGATAGGGCGCTACGAGCACGCTGGTGCCGAGTTTAATTGTGCTTGTCGCAGAGGCGACTGCTCCCATCACTACAGCAGCATCCAGCATCTCGTGTCGCGGTGAGTAAGTGCGGGCTCCTGTTTGGTTAGCAATATGGGCACTACTTGTTTCCGATGGCATGCATACGTGGTCAGGAAACCAAATTGAATGAAAGCCGTTACGTTCAGCGGTTTGTGCCACCGCTACTGGTTCGAGCAACGCTCCTGGGACACTTCGGGTGTAGTTGTTCACGTCGTCTCGGTACCCAACACCATGGGTGTTCGCATATAGGCCAATCTGCATGGCTCACACTCCTTCAAATAGTGCTGTAATTATGGTCGCTAGGACGCATGCGAGGATTGGTCAAGAACCCAGCCTCTGCTGATTAAAGGAGTTGTTCCTTGACAGATCTTGAAAGCCGACTTCGTCGGCTCGAAGACATTGAAGAAATTAAACAGTTGAAAGCCAAATATTGTCGGTTCTGCGATGAAGGGTATGACCCTGACGGGATCGCCAGTCTGTTCACCGAAGATGGCGTGTGGGATGGCGGTCGTACCTTTGGGTTAGCTGAAGGTAGGTCCGCCATTCGAAAGCATTTCGATGGCGCGGGGAGCAGAATTTCCATCGCGCGACATCAAGTGATGAACCCAATAATTGAGATCGACAACGAGTTCGCAACAGGGCACTGGCTTTTATTCCAACCCTGTACGGATGCGGCCAGTGGTAAGGCTGTGTGGCTGGCTGCCACCTATACCGATCGGTACGAGAAAGTCGATGGACGCTGGCTCATTGGCCACCTCAGCATTGAGGTAGCGTTTTTTTCGCCCTACGAAACCGGCTGGGCGGAACAGCAATTTCTCGATGGCCGGGAACCATAGTTTTAGCGCAACTAGAAACTTCCGAGGCGGCTTTTAGCTAGGACTTAGTAGTTGCGGATGCCGTGTTACGCGGGGACTTTCCCAAGCTGAAGACGCCAGCGAAGGCCCCGGAATTGGAATCGGGTAGTTCCTCTTGGGTGAGCGGTACCGCGATTTCGCTGACCTTAGGTCCAATTTTTTTGGCTACCGGCGTCAATGCGTCAAGATCGAAGCCGTACACGTTGGCCGCTACGCCAGCGAAGAGTTGCCTGCACTTTTCTTCGGGAACATCAAAGAAGGTTGAGCGCAGAGCTTCCAATGAATGGGGAGTGGTTCCCTCTTCATGAGGAAAGTCAGATCCCCACATGATTCGATCGACCCCAACTGCGTCAATGTATCTGGCTTCAGGACGAGGCATGAAGCTTGCACCGATGTAGCAGTTTCGTGCGAAATATTCACTCGGGGTGAGTGAGAGCGAATGAATCACCTCTGAAGCAAACAAAGGCATTGTGCGGCTGGCACTGCTCGCTTTGATGCTTGTAACGGTGGGGTCCAATCGGCCAAGTTCAGGGAGAACCCACTGGATGCCGCGGCCTTGCTCAGTCCAAACCGCTTTCAACTTCGGGAAGCGTTCAAAGACACCAGCCAAGATGAGGTGGCTAAGAGTTCGTTTCGTCCAATCGCTGAATTCGAACATCATCACGGCGCGTGCCGCTGGAAGGTCCGCCCCTACCGTTGGAGCGCCAGTTCCTGGATGTTGATGGATTGGTAGATCCAACTCTTCGCAAATTGCCCAAATCGGGTCATACCGGGGGTCAAACCAAGGACCAACTGGGTGGTTGGCCGGGATAGCAGGTATGAGCACCCCCCCGATAACACCAGTTGCTGCTGCCGACTGGATTTCGGCGACAGCGGCTTGAATATCATGGGGCATTATCTGGATTAACCCGAGACGACGGCCTGGGGTTTTGGCACAGAACTCGACTAACCACCGGTTATGTGCGCGTAAACCAGCGGCCCTTGGAGCGAGAGTTTCTTTCGTATCAGGAAGATCAGCGAGTGTATGAACGGTGTTGAAAAACGGTGGGATCGTATTAGGGAAAACAACCTCTGCCGCAATGCCGTCTTCCTCCAGAATTTCTAATCGGTAATCGCTGTCCCAATTACGCGAAGCGGTGGCGTCAACGAGGTCATCAAAAGGGCTCTCGTAACTTGATGCCCAGGTATCAAAGTCGTCGTGCCATTTGGACTCTAGGTAGTCCTTGTACTCGTAGAGTTCCGCGCCAGCATGAGTATCGGAAGAGATCACTACGTACCTGTCAAGCGTGTCCCATTTTTCTGTCATTTTGTCTCCCACGACATTGCGTTTATTTCACACGTCTTTTCTTGCGACATAGAGGATAGCTGGCTATGAAATCAGGCTCTTCCGTGGTTCACCGGCAGCGTTGCGACCAGCGATGAAACCGTAGGTCAACGCGAGGCCAATGGTTGTGCCAGGGCCCCAATACGCAGCGCCAGCGGGAGTCGCAACGCAATTGCCTGCGCCATACAGCCCGACGATGGGTTGGAGATCAAATCCCAAAATTTGTGCGCTTGTGTTAATGAGCGGGCCCCCGTTGGTGTCCAAAACACCTGCCCCGATCAGCGACGCGTAATAGGGACCGGTGTTCGATAGAGGAGCCATGGTGGGGTTTGGAGTGTCGTCGCGCTCTATCAAATTCCACGCCAACTCCATCATCGTTGATCCCCGTTGGAAGTCATGATCAACCCCTTCAATAGCAAAATTGTTAAAGCGATTGATTGTGTCGTCAAGATTCTGCACAAAATTCTCCGAAAGACGTATATCGCCGATGGTGTCACCCAACTGAATGAGGCGCCGATCGATTGCTTCTGAGAGAGCTTGGAGGTTGGGTGCTTCGATCACGTAATCGATTTGTTCGTTTGGGAGCGGCACCGGCGGACGAAACGGCACGTCGAGTGGCGAATCAGCTACTGCCTGATCCCAAATCATGAACAGCAAGGTGTTGGGAAAATCACGAGAAGAAGCGCTGTAATGAAGATGTACCTGACCGCGATCGTGGTAGGGAGCTTTTTCGTTGACTACCCGTCGACCAGTTCGGTCCACTTGAATCATGCTGTCCCCAAAAGGCATCCATAGAGATGGTGGCGAAGGCGAACGGAGCGCTGGCTCAACGACGACTTGTTTCCACCAGGCGCCGCTCATCTGCCCAAAGGATGCGCCAAGTCGGTTAGCGATCCTCAGAAAATCACCCTGTGCGTGAGGGGTGGCGCAACTCCCGAAGACTCGACCAGTTATGTGTCGACGGAGAAGCTCGCTGTTTTGTCCGAAACCTCCAGACGCGAATACAACTCCGTGTCGAGCTGCCGCAATAACTGTTCGGTGACCAGCGCGAATTTCAAGGCCGACGACTTCATCCGCGTCATTCACGATGGTGTCATGGACGCGATGCTCGAGCAACACAGTTATGCCCCTCTCGGTCGCTCCGCGCTTAAGTTGTTGGATCATGAACCCAGATCCGGGTCGGGGAGCTAAATGTCTACCGCGGGGCGCCCTGTTTTCGGGGAGATGTGCTCCGTAGTCTGGGAATTGAATGTAGTGATCCGTGTCGCTGACCTCTGCGACCAAATCAAGCGCCCCAACGTCAGTTAAGGCATCAATGGTGGTAGCCCCCTCGTCGTAGAAGGTCGCGAGCAAGTCGAATTCGTGTTGAGGTAAGCCAAGGGTTGGATGACCAGGCGAGAAGTATTGTGGGGCTGCTAGGCGCGCCAAATATTCCAGTGCGTGATCTTTTGGATCGTCAACGCCTTGGCTTCGCATCGAACTGTTGTTAGGAACCCAAGCAGTCCCACCAGAAAGACCCGTTGTGCCACCAACGTGCTGGTTTCCTTCAAACAAGATCACTGACGCACCGCTAAGGCTGGCGCTGATCGCTGCGCTGAAGCCGGCCGCTCCGCTCCCAACGACCAGTACATCCGCTTCGTACTCGTACAAATTCTCCGCCATAGCGCCCATTTTGGCCTCAAAACACTCACTGGGGCTGAAATTGTTACCCGCCCCGGGAATATGATGGCATTCCGTCCCGCTGAAAGCTGAAGAAGATATGTACTCGTACGACGAAACGAGCCGAACCCTTGAAGCCTCTTACCGGCTTCACTATCACGAAGCGGGCGAAGGCCCGGCGTTGATTCTGCTGCACGGATCGGGTCCCGGCGTGACGGGGTGGACGAACTTTGGCGCCAACTTGCCCGTCTTCGCTGAACACTTCAGAACAATCATTTTAGATATGCCAGGTTTCGGGGGTAGCGCAAGCCCTGACTACGACCAGCAGTATCCGTCGGTTGCTGCGGAAGCGGTTGCGATGTTTATGGAAGGCATTGGTCTGGACTCCGCTCATCTTCTCGGAAACTCGATGGGTGGCAACGTTGCTAGCCACGTAGCTCTCAACTACCCGGATCGAGTTCAGCGGATGGTGATGATGGGACCAGGTGGGCTTGCCATAAATATTTTTGGACCGAGCCCAAATGAAGGTACCAAACGTCTGATTGAGTTCATGGGGGACCCGTCGCGGGAAGGGATGATCGCGTGGGTACGAACGATGGTTTCTGATCAAGCGCTGGTTACTGACGAATTGATTGACTTGCGGATGGAGAATGCTATGAAACCGGGGGTCATGGACTCGACCCGAGCTATCTTCGGCACCTTCTTCAAGTTCCCGGACCCGAACCCTTTGTGGTCCCGCGCTCACGAAATTCATCATCCGACGCTGATTACTTGGGGCCGCGACGATCGGATGTTGCCATTTGAGGGCGCGCTATTCCCGTTTCGTCAAATGCCCAATGCTGACCTTCATGTCTTTTCGAATTGCGGTCATTGGGCTCAGATAGAACGAAAAGACGACTTTGAGCGAGTCGTCATCGATTATTTACTCAATTAGGACACTCAACATGTCTCATGGTGTAACCGAAAAAATTGCAGACCAACGAGAGTTTTTTGCAGAGCAGGCCCTCGATGCGGAAGTGCTTGGGCGGCTATCGGCAGAAACGACCGAACGCATGAAAGCCACCGGAGTGGTGAGGCTGTTGCAACCTCCTGAACATGGGGGATACGCGGCGGATCCCACCGACTTCATGGAGGCTGTGATGGCGCTAGCCAGTGCCGACGCAGCAGTTGGGTGGGTGGCCGGGGTCATTGGTGTCCATCCCTGGGAGATGGCTTTCAATGACCAACGAGTACTCAAAGAGATCTGGGGGGAAGATGCCGACACATGGGTGGCGTCGCCGTATGCACCCAACGGACTCGCTAGCCCAGTTGACGGCGGCTTCGTTTTCAATGGCAAATGGGAGTTTTCTTCAGGGACCGATAGCTGCGACTGGATAGTGCTCGGTGGCTTCGTTGAAGGGGAAGGGCCTGTCGATGGGATCCCTCAGATGTATCACTTCCTACTGCCGCGCTCCGACTACGAAATAGTGGAAGGTTCCTGGAACGTCATGGGGTTGAGAGGCACAGGAAGCAAAGACATTATTGTCAAAGATGCTCTCATCCCGGACTACCGGGTACTTAACGCTACAAAGGTCTTCGATGGCACAGCTGCCATAGAAGCAGGTCGCGATGAGGCCCTGTACAGAATGCCTTGGTCATCGATTTTCCCGGTAGCTCTCAGCGCCGCGGTCGTAGGCATTTGTGAGGGTGCGATGACGTGTCATTACAAATATCAGGCGACTCGCACTTCGATGATGGGGCCTATGGCTAAGAATCCCTATCTGTCCTCACGAATCGGTGAAGCTGCTTCGGAAATCCACGCATCGAGATCGCAACTGCTTTACAACCTTTCGGATATGTATGCACTGGCCAAAAAAGGAGTCGAAATTCCCTTGGAGATGCGGATTGTAGGTAGACGTGATCAGGTACGCGCTGCCCGTCGAGCCGTTGACGCCTTCGACGACGTCTATATCCGGTCGGGTGGTGGCGCCATTCGAGATGAAAATCCGTTGGCCAAATGGTTCCGAGACGCACACACGGCAATAAACCACACCATCTTCGCGGCGGAGGCCATGTATCACGCGCACGCGGCCATGATGATGGGCCAGGAACCGACAGGGTTCACTCGGTTGCTTGTGTGACCTAGAGCGCCGCGTTGCCGACCCGGCGGCCAAAGTATGAAGATGCGGGGGCTTCCTGGCTGGTTTAGGCCATCAGCTCCTTTTGCGAGGCATAAAAGTCACCAATTGGGCCAAACCGGTCGGTATCTCCGAAGGTCTCCTCGGTCCACGCAATAAGTTCCTCTTCTTCCATGCCTGGATCCCACGAAGTTGCTTGTGGCTGGGGAACATGAAATGGGCTGTCGCAAAAAACCTCAATCCCGTTGCCCTCAGGGTCACTGAAGTAAATAGACCAAGCATTGCCATGCGTGAGCGGTGCCAGCTTGGTGGCGCGGCCGTCGGCTTCCAAGGCTTCAATTGTTCCCTTGACATCCGCGAGACTGTCCACTCGAAACGCCACATGACCCAGGTTGTTAGAAGCGTCTGAATTTTTGCGTATCTGAAAAAACGCGAACTGGTGATGGTGATTCGGGTCGCTTGACAAGAACGCGATCGCGGGGCTGCCTTCTCCCGCAATCAAACCACGATCGTTGACCGTGAAGCCCAATACGTTCGTGTAAAAGTCAACCATGTCGTCCATGTCGGCCACGTACATGAGCGCATGCGAAAGTTGGAGTGTCATAGAACCTGATACTACAAGAGTCGCGGTTCCCCGAGTTGGGTGAACTGTTTGCAGCGGGAATGCGGCAGAGTTTGGGCGACCTATGAGTGACCACACACGGCATGTGCAGCAGCCTCAGCGCCCTTCACCACTAAAGGAAAGTACTGGTGTGCCGACAATTCTGGCCGAGCGTCAAGCCACCCCACGATCATCAAACTGCGGACCGCGAGAAAGGTATCGATCGACTCAATCTCCTCGTCGGTCACAGTGCACACTGAACGGTAACCCTCAACGAGAGCCTTGCGAGCGTCGGCGAACCAGAGTTCGCCGACACCAGGGTGCAGGGCACAAGCTAGTTCGTGGCTGAACCAGCCAAATCCGGCGTCATCAAAGTCGATGACGGTGAGGTTGTCGCCATCGTCCATCAAATTTCCGAGATGCAAATCTGAGTGAATCAGACCAAACCGGTCGGGCCCCTTGGGCAACTCGGACAATTCGTGTCGCAGAATATTTCGAGCTTCGTTGAATAGCGCCCGCTGGGAATTACTGAGGCCTTCTACTTCCCAAAAGCGGCCCCAGAGTGGATCGGGACCTAGCAACCCGTCAAGGTCCCAGCGTCGTCGTTGGAAGCCTTTAGGTGGGTCCCAACCTGTGTGATGCTCTCGGATTTTCCCAGCTAATTTGCCGATAGTGGCATAGTGCGCAACCACGCCTTTGTCAGCATTTGTCAGCGGCCCACCCAGCGGCGATCCCTCAACCCACTCGACCACACCAACCATCCGCTGCTCTCGATCGGGGCCAGCGCCAACCTCCACAGGACAATAATGACCCCCATTGAGCATCGGTAAAGCCGCCGGTACAGGTATGTCCGCCTCCGCCAACGAAGCGACCCACTGCACTTCGGACTCAAGTTCGGCCTTGCTGTTGTAACCGGGCCGATGTAGTCGCATCACTACCTGCTCGCGATCGGGGAGACCCACTCGGCATACGACGTTTTCACTGTGAGATAACACCTCGATCGCAACCGGTTTAAGCCCCCAAGCGGGAGCAACGGCTGCCGCGGCCTGCACGAACTGTTCAGGAGTGGGCATTTGCGACGGCAGCGGTGAAAACATCGAGAAAAGCAGCTGCATCATCATGGTCGAACACCAGTGGTGGACGAATCTTCAACACGTTGCCGTACTGTCCTGCCTTGCCGAGCAACATGCCACCAGACTTCAACACCTCCACCATTTGACGTGCTCCCTCAACATCGGGTTCATTGCTGCCGGGATGAACCCAGTCGATGCCTATAAACAGACCCGTACCACGTACGTCTCCCATCCGCGGGTGGTCGGGCTGAAGAGCGGTAAGTGAGGCCTGTAGACGGTCACCCACCTCTGCGACGTGATGCACCAGTCTTCGATCAGTGATCTCGTCGATGACTGCTGCTCCAGCAGCAGCTTGGAGTGGTGACGAAGCGAAGGTGTTGAAGTACCGTTGTCGCCGTCGGAATCCACTAATCAGGTCATGACTGGCGGCCATCGCCGAGAGGGGGAATCCGTTACCCATTGGCTTGCCCATACATACCACGTCGGGCACGAAGCGGCTCGTTTCGTAACCCCACCAAGAACCGCTCCGAGCGAAGCCGGCCTGAACCTCATCTGCAATCACCAGACCGCCCGCGTCGTGTACTAAGCCCACCGCCTCAGGAAACCAACCGGAGGGAGGATTCGGGAGGCCTTCGTTCGCCAAAATGGAGCACAACATCAGACCCGCGAACCCGCCTTCGCTGTCAAACGAGGCGATGGTGGCGGCGAGTTCATTGAGATGATGCTGCAATAAAGCGGCCTCCGATACGCCTGCTTGTAACGGCCGGAAGAGCTGTGGCGTCGATATTGATTTCACGCCGCTGCGCTCAGTGCCGACTGGAAGCCATGACAATCGTCCAACAAGTGACGAGTTGCCGTGGTAGGTGGCGTCGGTGCAAATGATGCCCCTCTTGCCTGTCGCACCCCGGATCAATGTGAGAGCCATTTCGGTAGCCTCAGTGCCGCTACAGCCCAGAATCGCAGATTCGATTCCGTCATGATGTAGAGCTACGAGCTGCTCAACGTAGTCAACAACTCCATCGTGTAGATACCGGCTGTGGACATTGAGCGTCGCAGCCTGTTCAGCGAGTTTGGCAACCACCCGAGGATTGGAGTGTCCGACGCAGGGGACGTTGTTGTAGAGATCGAGATATCGTCGGCCGTCTACGTCTTCAAGCCAGACTCCTTCCCCTTTCACCAACTTGAGTGGTTCGTCGTAGAAGAGCGGGGCATCGTTGCCCATCACCCGGCGATGGCGATCCAAAAGTTCGGTCATGCCCAAGTGTGGCAGTTGGTACCCCAAGATGACCGCCCAAATGTGTGGAGCTAAGGACGTCGCCATGCAGAGAGATCGCTGCTCTGTAGCGCCCTGGTCGGCGGAACGATCCGAGACCTCACCAAATCTGATAGCGAATCGCGACCGTAGCGACCGCGTTAGCGTGTCGTATGGCAACCTCACGACGCACCGACGAATACCGGTCTTTTCAGTACCTCCACGAAGGGTCGGATTACAAGCCCTACGAGTTAGCTAGCGAACTGGATCGAGTTCCCGCAACCGTTGTCGAACTGACGGACGCTGAGGCCGAGCGANCGGATCGACTGNCCAGCGAAATCCTTATGNTCTCNATGCATGACCACCCCAATCGCTTTCCNGACAACATCAGTCANACACCTCGGTACGTCAAGGACGGGCACATNGCGACNGCGTACGAAGGTCTGGCCCACTCAAGCTGGNACTGCGTNTTTGACAACCTTCTTGATGGAATNTGCACNATCGAATCNTCNAGCGGATGGAAGTGGACTGAGGTNTTACATGACATAGGNATGAGNCTTTGCGANATCGCCCACCANGACTTTGTTGTTCCGGCCACGTCGGTTGCGGACATCCAGGGATCCCGAGAACGTGGAGCTATCGCTTGGGTAGCGTCGCTCGAAGGGGCGGCACCAATCGAAAATGAACTTGACCGGCTTGACATTCTCTACGGCTTCGGCGTCCGGTCCATCGGAGTGACTTACAACGAAGCCAATCAGCTTGGCAGCGGATTGCGCGAAAAGAACGACGCCGGGTTAACGAACTTCGGTCGCAGAGCTATAAAGCGCATGAACCAACTCGGGATGCTTGTCGATTGTTCACACTGTGGCGACCAGACCACCCTTGACGCGATTGCTGCTAGTGAAATGCCCATTGTCCTGAGCCATATTGGGGCGCGGGCGCTGTGGAACACTAACCGAATGGCGCCAGACGACGTGCTGAAAGCCTGCGCCGAAAAAGGTGGAGTGATCGGTGTTGAGGCCGCGCCCCACACCACCCTCACCGAACAGCATTCGTCGCACGACATTGAGTCCGTGATGGAACACTTCGAATACATCGTCGACCTCGTCGGGATCGACCACGTTGGCTTCGGCGCAGACACCACCTACGGTGACCATGTCGGAATTCATCAGATCTACAGTGCCGAATTCACCTTTGAGGAGATGGACCCAACACCCGAAGCCGACACGTCACCCGACTTCGAGCACGTCGACTACGTGAAAGGCCTTGAAAACCCCACGGAGTCATCACACAACATTGTTCGATGGCTAGTCAAACACGAATACCGCAACGACCAGATAGAGAAGGTCATGGGCGCGAACGCCCTACGAGTACTTGACGAAGTATGGCGTTAACTCCCCCGACTCCCCGACCCTCAGAAACAAATCCGCCAGGACTCAAACTGGTTTCAAATTCGGGCCTACACTGGCGATCCGATCGGCGCCAAGACGGCTGTTCTCACCGGGGCGCACGGTTCATGATCCAAGTGTCGCAATTGGTTGCGCGGTGCCATCGTCCGAATGTGGTGGGATCAAATTGTCTTCATCACCTGATTGGGTCGCATCTAGTCGGGGATTAGCAGTTGGTGGTGCAGTAAGCCCTGACCATGGGTCGTTGATCTAGACAGCGCTAGTGTTCTGTGACCAAGCGAAGTCCCGGCGGCTTAATGCGCCGGCTCAACCTAACCGCCAGCGATTGTTGAGGTTTTGTTGATGTAACCCTAGCTTTGCTTGTTTTGGGCCCTACCCGATGGAGCTACGACTATGACTGACCTACACGTCGATGGGCAGAGACTGTGGCGTACTCTGCACGAACTCGCGGAGATTGGTGCCACCGATGCTGGGGGTGTGGCCAGGGTCGCGTTAACCGATGCGGACAAGGCGGGCCGCGATCAGTTCGTTGAGTGGGTCGTTGAAATTGGCTGTGCCGTACATCTTGACCGGATGGGCAACCTGTTCGCGCGACGAGAGGGTGCCGACCCGGAACGCGATCCGGTGGTAATTGGTAGCCATTTGGATAGCCAGCCAACCGGAGGCAAATTTGACGGAGCATACGGCGTGATGGTCGGTCTTGAGATCCTGCGGGTACTTGATGATGCTGGCCACCGCACTAACGCACCGATTGAGGTCGTGTCCTGGACCAACGAAGAGGGGGCACGCTTTCCTCCGGCCATGCTTGGATCAGGTGTGTTTGGTGGCGAGTTTTCCCTAGAAGAGGGGCTAGGTGCTGTGACGACTGATGGCACGAAACTGGGAGACGAATTGGTTCGGATCGGTTACTCGGGGACCGAACCTTGCGGTGGGCGGCCTGTCGGCTATTACCTTGAACCACATATAGAACAGGGCCCAATTCTAGAGGCGAATGGTAAACCCGTCGGCGTAGTCACTGGGGTACAAGGTATCCGATGGTATGACGTGTCTATCAAGGGGTTCGAATCCCATGCAGGAACGACCCCAATGGATCGGCGTTCTGATGCCATGGTCAGCGCGGCTAATTTAATTTCGGCAACTGATGATATAGCGAAGGCCCGTGTTGACGGCCGTTCCACGGTGGGTGTAATCACGTCCATGCCGGGTTCTCGAAACACTGTGGCAGGTAGCGTCAACTTGACGGTCGACCTGCGACACCCTGACCCTGATGAGCTTTCGCGCATGCACGACGAGTTGATTGAGACGGCATCGGCAATTGATCCTTCCGCATCAGTTGAACAGATCTGGTACTCACCTCCGGTGGTCTTTAACGCCAGCGTGGTAGAAGCGATTCGAAAAAGCGCGGCTGAAAGTGGCTTTGAACCCATCGACATCGTCTCAGGTGCCGGGCATGACGCCGTTTACGTCAACAGGGTTGCACCCGCTGGGATGCTGTTCATCCCTTGCGAAGAAGGTTTATCGCACAACGAAGCTGAGAGCATCGTCATTGAGCATTCGACGGCTGGGGCTGAGGTAACCCTTCAGGCGGTGTTGCGTCTGGCCGAACCGGCTTGATTGCGCCAAGCTTCGATCTACCTTTCCTGACTAACATTGCCCCTAGCTCGAAAGCCCTTCGGAGGAGACGTGGAAAACTTCGGTTTGATGATTAGTTCCGGTGCTCCGATGGGCTCAGGTGGGCCTGACCTGCCCAACGGTTACGGAGACATGGTTGGTCAAGCACAGTGGGCTGAAGAGCATGGTTTTGAATGCATCTGGGTTGGTGAAGGGCGCTTGGCAAATAATGGAGTGGTCCCCATGTCGGTTATAGCGGCCTACACAAAGCGCATCAAGATTGGTAGCGGGATTCTGCCCTATCGGACTCGAAACCCGGCGTTGCTTGCTGTGACAGCTAAAACTTTGGATGATCTTGCCCCGGGACGAATCAGGCTCGGATTGGGCGGATGGTGGGAGCCTCTAGCTACTCGCGTTGGGTTACCGAATAACAAGCCCTTGAAGGCGATGCGCGAAATAATTACCGTGGTCCGGCAACTCCTTGATGGGCAAGAGGTGACCTATGAAGGTGAGTTTGTCAATCTTGACAGCGTAAAATTCGATGGTAAATCGGATGACTTTGGTCGCTCCTACCCAGTCGAAATTCACATCGGTGCTGTTCGGATGGGCATGTGTGCCCTTTCTGGAGAAATAGCTGATGGCGCGCTTCTTGATTTTCTGGTTCCACCCTCTTATAACGATGAAGCCCTCTTGGCTATCCAAAAAGGTGCAGAAAAGTCGGGACGATCTTTAGATAACTTTCAGGTGCCTCAACTAATTGCTGTTTCGGTGAACAATGACGATCGACAGCAAGCAATTGATGACTGTAAGGAATTTCTCACCCAATACATTGCCCAACAACCTCACATAACTGAATTTTGTGGTGCTGACGAGGATCTGGTGGCGAGAATCAAATCCATTATGGGTTGGCCGGCGACCAAAGCTCAGATACGAGAAGCAATGAAGCTTGTCTCAAACGATTTGACTCAAGACGTTGCAGCCTGTGGCACCGCAACTGAGGCGCTTGACCGAATCTCCGCCTGGGTAGACCATGGCTGCACTGAGTCTGTGCTAACTCCGCTTGGCGCGGATGCCTATGGCACTCTTGAGCAAATTGCAAGTGCAGCAAACCTGAGGAACGTTCGGGACTAGTGAGTAGCGCAGAGTCGGAGCCCGACCTAACAGTTCCAGATGAATTCAGCGATGTTGTAAGCCCAGGCGGGCAACGTTTCTGGGCTGCGGTTCGACAGGTTGCCGTCGCTCTGCTGTTGCTCTTAATTGCGGGTGCCCTCTGGGAGCTCGCTAAGTTTGTTACCGGTACCGGGGACCGAACGATGCCACATATGTGGGACACGCTTCGCTTCTTGGGTAGTACGACATCCCAGGACGAGAATTACACCTGGTTTCTGCTTCAAAATGTTTGGTCGACCGCTAAGGCGAGCCTGGTAGGCCTTCTTGTCGGAACGACTTTTGGATTGACCACAGGGGTTTTTATCGCTCGAAGTCGGCTTGTTGGCAATGGCCTCATGCCCCTTATCGTTGCTGCGCAGGCGGTACCCATAGTTGCGATTGCACCTGCATTGGTGTTGTGGCTCGGTACCGGTGGAGTCACGAAGACGGTGATTACGACATATCTGACCTTCTTTCCAGTGACCGTCGCGACGGCGCGAGGGATCCAGTCCGTGCCGCAGGAAAGCCATGATTTATTGCGAACCTACGGTGCGTCAAAGCGGACGAGTTTGAGACTCTTGGAGATTCCGTTTGCTTCACCACTTATCTTCGTAGGACTGGAGACAGCGGCAGCCTTTTCAGTGGTCGGAGCAATTGTCGCCGAATTACCTTTCGGGTCGAAAGAAGGTCTCGGTGTGGTGATTCTGACTTCTTGGCAGTTCTACATAGTGGAGCCGCGAGCGCTTTATTGTGTCGCCTTGGCCTCTTGCGCTCTGGGTGCGGTGTTTGTGCTCTCGGTGCGGCTGGCGGCGTATTTTGCTCTCGGCCCTAGATCTCAGGGAGAAGTGCTCTAACCATGACTAACGAAATGGCAACACTTGGACTCCAGGCTTCCGGCGTGGGAAAGAGATTTTTAAGTAAAGGTGGTGACGTTCAGGCGTTAGAAGCTGTGGAGCTTGAGGTCGCACAGGGCGGGTTTACGTCGGTCATCGGGCCCTCAGGCTGCGGTAAATCGACTCTTTTGAAGGCCTTTTCGGATCTATTAGAGCCGTCAACCGGCGAACTTTCAGTAAACGGTAAGAGTCCGGCGGAAGCTAGGGCTGCCCGTGAGTTCGGCGTCGTTTTCCAGTCACCTAATTTGCTTCCATGGCGCACGGTGCTACGTAATGTCACGCTTCCCCTTCAGGTGATGGGGGTGGGTCGCCTCACTCGCAATCAGACGGCTAATGAAATGCTCGAATTGGTGGGTTTGGCGTCATTCACAAGGCATCATCCCTGGCAGCTGTCCGGTGGTATGCAACAACGCGTCGCAATAGCAAGAGCCTTGTCAACCAACCCGAGTGTTCTCCTCATGGATGAGCCCTTCGGGGCATTAGATGAAATCACCCGGGACAGGTTGAACCTTGAGTTGATGAGAATCTGGGGCAAACTTTCAGCGACTATTTTGTTCATCACCCACAGCATCACCGAGGCGGTTTTTCTTTCGTCCCAAGTTGCAGTGATGTCGAGTCGACCTGGCCGAATTACGAGGCTGATCGAGGTTGATTTGCCTTACCCAAGAAATGCCCAAACTCGGGACATGCCTGAATTCTACGAACTTGTCATTGAGGTCCGGCGTGCCTTGGTTGAAGCCAGCGGCGCAACCTGATGACCAGGACGGAAGCCATCGGTTCGAAAGACGCTCGATCTCGAGTCGATTGGGCCAATTTTCCTGTAGGCGTAGTCCTAATACCGACCCTCTTTTTTGTGGTTCTGCTCACGATTTGGGAACTGGCGGTCAGACTCGGCGATGTCCACGTATTGATGTTGCCAGCCCCCTCGGTTATCTGGGTCAAATTCGTTGAAGACTTCGACATTCTTGTGGAGCTCGCCCGCAATACTGGAGTTGAATCAGCTAAAGGTGTGTTGGTTGGCTCTGTTATCGCGATCACGTTGGCGGCGCTGGTGCATGGAATTCGGTGGCTCAATCAAGGACTTCTCAGCTACTCATCGACGGTCAAGGCCCTTCCGGTGGTCGCTCTGTACCCGGTGATGACTGTTTTTTTCGGAGTTACATCTAAGGCAGTTGTGGCGATGGTGTGTGTAGGAGTCGCGCCGATCATGTTTACCTTTGCTTCAAGGGGTTTTAGCGGGACCTCTGAGCATGATGACTTGATGCGTTCCATTTCTGCTGGTTGGTTGACGCGAATGACCGCGCTAGTGCTTCCTCGAGCGTTGCCTTACGTGATGGCAGGGCTTCGGACAGCGGTACCGCTGTCGATCATTATTGCGATTATCTCGGAATACTTTGGGGGGAGTGTCTCAACTCTCGGTGCCTATATACGGCGCGAATCGACCATGCTTCACACGGTTCAAGTTTGGTCAGCGATTGTTATGGCGTGCCTACTTGGAGTCCTGGTGTTTGTCGCTGTTTCAATGCTTGATCGGTATTTCCTGCGCTGGCACGCGTCTCGTCAAGAGGCTTAAATCTTTTTACAGGCGCGTATATCTGGCTTCGGATAACGTACGGGAATTCGGCAGGAGTTTTTGGGAGGACAACGATGCGATCTTCAAGAATGAAGTTTGTAGCGCTCGTATTGGGAGTATTGGGACTATTGGCCGCGGCTTGCGGGAGTTCAGATGATTCTGGAGGAGCAAGCGGGGGGCCAGACAAGGTAAAGCTGACCCTTCAATGGGTGACGCAGGCTCAGTTCGCTGGGTATCACGCAGCCTTGGACCAGGGTTTTTATGCGGATGAAAATCTGGATGTGACGATTCAACCGGGCGGTCCGGACATCAATCCGATCCAATTACTGATTTCCGGTGATAGCGACATAGTGATCCAGCCATTTGGGGTGGTCCTAACTTCTCGCGAAGCCGGTGCCGACGTTGTGAGTATGGGGCAAGTGTTTGAGCGGGGCGCCTATCGGCTCGTCTATTTCGATGATCTAGGTATCGATGGGGTTCCGGACTGGGCTGGAAAGACCATTGGGCTTTGGGGTGGCTTTGAGCCGAAGGTATCCGCAGCCTTTGGCAAGTACGGCATGAACGTGGATTCAGACGCGAATATCTTCAGCCAAGGATGGGACATGGTCGCGTTCCTTGATGGCCAACTAGATCTCGCCTCTGCGATGACCTACAACGAGTACGCACAGGCTCTCGCTGGCAATGAAAGCGATAGGGAGATTCTCCTGTGGAATCCGAACGAAGAGGGAACCAACACACTTGAGGATTCCCTTGTCACCACGGAAGCCTGGCTAGCTGCTAATCCTGACATTGCAGAAAGGTTTATTCGAGCAACGGGTCGCGGTTGGATTCACTGCCGGGATAACCCAGATAGCTGTATCGACATCGTTCTGCGCGAAGGCCCTGCGCTGCCACGTGATTTCCAGACATGGCAGATGAATGAGGTCAACAAGCTGCTATGGCCTTCGACAAACGGCTTGTTTAACTTGACCGATGACATGTACCAGCAAACGGCGGACATCCTCTACAACTACGGAGTTATCGGAAGCCCTGCTTCGAGGGACTCCTATGACATGTCCCACCGTGATCGCGCGTTCCGCAGCGAAAAGATGCCTGAGGGGGACCTGAAAGGCAACAACTTCAAACCCATGGATCTCGACCCTAGAGAACTCTTCGGTTAGGGAGAGTAAGTCATGGCCTCTGTTGTTAGAGCCGCGCTGATTCAAACAACGGGGATTCAACCCGTGGAAGCAATGCTTGAACGGCAGTCCTCCCTCCTAAGGGAGGCTGCCGCGAAAGGCGCCCAGATCACCTGCCTACAAGAGCTTTCGACCGGCCCGTATTTCTGTCAGACAGAAGACCCTAAATGGTTTGACATAGCCGAAGACGTCCCCGACGGGTCGACGACTCAGACAATGGCAGAGCTTGCGAAGGAGCTCGAGATGGTATTGGTTGTGCCGCTTTTTGAAAAAGCGGATGCCTTCTACTACAACACGGCGGTTGTTATTGACTCTGATGGTTCCTATCTGGGTAAGTACCGAAAGAATCACATTCCCCACGGACCAAATTTCCAGGAAAAGTTTTACTTCAAGCCTGGCAACCTGGGGTACCCAGTGTTCGACACTTCAGTGGGTAAGGTCGGCGTATACATCTGCTATGACCGTCACTTTCCGGAAGGCGCACGGGCATTAGCGCTGAACGGTGCGGAACTCGTGTTCATCCCGTCTGCGACAGCGGGCAGATCGAGAAAGCTTTGGTTCACCGAGCAACGCGGACACGCTATTGCCAACCTTTATTATGTGGGCACCATTAACAGGGTTGGTGTTGAGTCCGAAGGACCTAACGAGTTTTACGGTCACAGCTACTTCTGCGATCCCTACGGAGAGATATTGGCGGAGGCAGGTGAAGAAGAGGAGATCATTATCGCCGACCTTGACTTTGACTCTGTACGTGAAGCGAGAGTGGATCTGCTCTTTTGGCGTGACCGACGACCCGATACCTATGACGCCTTAGTTGCGCCCTAAAGGGATAGCGAAAGCTAGGTGGGTTCGTGAATGCAGCGGAAATAGTTGACCTGTGTCGGTCCTATTCGTTGTTCGAATGGGGTACTCAAGAGGTAAACCCTTTAGCGATAGATCGGGGAGAGGGTTGCTACCTCTACACCGTGGACGGCCGTCAGATTCTTGATTTTAACTCCATCGCGATGAACGTAAACATCGGTCACGGAGATCAGCGAATCACGGAAGCGGTTGCTCATCAGATGAGCAAGGTGTCTTTTGTGTCACCGTTTATGGTGACTGAAGTCCGAGCCGAGGTCGCTAAAAAGCTGGCCGAGATCACGCCGAATGGATTGACAAAGTCCTTTTTCACGCTTAGTGGCTCGGATGCTAACGAAGCGGCTATCCGAACTGCTCGGTTGGTCACAGGGCGAAGGAAGATCTTGTCGCGATACCGGTCCTATCATGGCTCGACCCATCAAGTCTTAGCCCTAGGGGGCGATCCGAGGCGCGAGCCAGTCGAGGGAGGCATGGGTGACATTGTTCGGATCCCGGACCCCTACCACTACAGATGTCCTTGGATTACTGACGAAAAAGAGTTCTGTGAATTCAACTTGGACCAAATCGAGCAAATAGTTCGACTGGAAGGTGCGCACACCATTGCCGCAGTGATTGTTGAACCGGTAACCGGTTCCAATGGTTTGATTGTTCCGCCCGATGGTTGGCTATCTGGCCTCCGAGCTCTCTGTGATCGACACGGCATTCTCCTCATTTGTGATGAGGTCATGACGGGTTTCGGTCGGACTGGAGAATGGTTCGCTGTCGACCATGATGGGGTTACTCCCGACATCATGACTGTTGCCAAGGGGATCACATCTGGGTATGTCCCGTTAGGGGCGTGCATTGTTAGCGACGACATAGCGGAGGCTGTGCATGACCGTCCGTTGGGATCCGGTCTTACTTATCAGAGCCACCCTGTGGGGCTCGCGGCAGCAAGTGCAACGATTCCCATTTACGAGAGCGATAATCTGATTGAGCGCTCGAAAAAGATGGGTGGTTACCTCCTCGAAGGTCTCCAGGACTTAGCTTCCCGACATGTCAGCGTTGGCGATGTGCGCGGTCGGGGCTTATTCACGGCGCTGGAGTTGGTATACGACCAGGACAGCCGCCTTGAGCTCTTCCCCCTGACAGGCCCGTCTAGTCAAGCTGACCAAGATATGAGGAAACTATTTGATACGGAAGGCCTCTCGTGTGCTCTTCGCGGTCCCTTCCTTTTTGCCAACCCCCCGCTCGTTGTTGACCACAGTCAGATTGACTGGGCGCTAACAATTTTCGACCGAGCTTTAGATATCGCTGACTCTGAGACTGCATCAGCGGGAGCTTCCGCGCCTCCGCATTCTGAATAAGGAGTATTCGCCAATGAAGACACTAATTAGGGGCGGAACGGTGGTGACGGCGCTCGAAACAATGATGGCAGAGGTACTGGTTGTCGATGAAAAGGTCGTGGGTCTGGTTGACGCAGACTCAGATCTAGCACATTCTTTTTCGGAAGACGCGTATGTCGTTGACGCAACCGATCGTTTGGTCGTGCCCGGGGGAATCGACGTGCATACGCACTTTGAGTCAGAGGGCCAAAATGCCCCCGTACTCGATACGTTTGAGACTGGTACTCGAGCTTCAGCTTTTGGTGGCACCACGACAGTGATCGACTTTGCCTGGCGGGCTACGGGAGGCAGTCTTTTAGATGGCTTGGAGCATTACCACCAGATGGCCGAAGGTGATTGCGCTGTTGATTACGGCTTCCACATGATGGTCAACGAAGTCGATGGTCAAACACCCAAAGAAATGGACATGCTGGTGGACGAAGGGGTGACGAGCTTCAAGATGTTCATGGCTTACCCGGGCCGGATGTACTCCGACGATGCTCAACTGTTGCTTTGCTATCAGAAGGCAGGCGAGAACGGCTCACTGATCCAGATGCATGCCGAGAATGGGATTGCCATCGATGTGCTGCGAGATCAGGCAGTCGAAAAAGGACAGGTTGATCCCGTGTACCACTCGTTGACCCGACCTGCGCTATTAGAGGCTGAGGCAGTGCACCGCTCAGTGGTTTTAGCGGAAGTTGCGGGCTGCCCTCTTTATATCGTGCATCTGTCTTCTGCCAATGCATTGCAAGAAGTGGTTGCTGCTAGAGATCGCGGATTGAATGTGTTCGCTGAGACTTGCCCTCAATATTTGTTTCTTGATCTAACAGACTTGGAAAGACCAGATTTTGAAGGATCCAAGTTCGTTTGTTCGCCGCCGCTTCGGCCAAGCGACCATCAGGCCGAACTATGGCGGGGGTTGGCGACGAACGACCTTCAAGTTATTGCGACTGACCACTGCCCGTTTTGTTGGACGCAAAAGGAGTTGGGCCGTGGGGATTTCCGCAACATCCCGAACGGCATACCAGGTGTTGAACACCGAATGGAACTCATGTATCAGGGAGCGGTTGCGGAAGGACGAGTTTCAGTGAATCGGTGGGTAGACATGTGTTCTCGAGCGCCAGCTCAGATGTTCGGCCTATACCCGCGCAAGGGGACGATCGCGCCGGGGTCTGATGCCGACATAGTGGTGTTCAACCCGCAGAGCCCACATGTTATAACGGCGGAATCACACCATATGAATGTTGACTATTCGTGTTATGAAGGTCACGAAGTGACCGGTGAGGTCGAAACGGTGCTTTTGCGGGGCAAAGTTGTGGTCGACGGAGACGAATATCTGGGAAGACCGGGCGATGGTCGATACCAATCTCGCGATCTGTGTAGTGGTCTCATCTAGACGGGCCCGGCATCGCATGTCTTGTGGCGAGTAGAACCAAAAGTGATCTGTAATGGCATTTTCTCGGGCTGAAGACGACCGGCTCCTTCGCGGGGCTGGTCGCTTCATGGAGAACATAGCGCCCGATGACGCGGTCTTTGTCTCCTTTGTCCGCTCCACGGTGTCGCGAGCGCGGATTGTTGGCATCGACCCAACAGAAGCTCGCGAACATAGCGGAGTGATAGCGGTCTTCACCGGTGCCGATGTTGATCTAAAACCCTTTACGTCACCTGTCCCCGCGAACAACCAATCAATGCTGCGTCCTTGGATAGCCACCAGCCGCGTTCGCTACGTCGGGGAAATCGTGGCGATCGTAGTTTCGGAGAGTGCCAAGCAGAGCGCGGATGCTTCCGAGCTGGTGGTCATGGAATATGAGCCTTTGGAGGCGCTCGTTGACCCGGAGGAAGCAGCTACTGATACCGATCTTCTCGACGAGATGGTGCCCACTAACGCCTCACTTGTTCTATCGACCGGTGAAGACGAAACTATTTTTGACGACTGTGAGATTGTAGTTAGTCAACGTTTGGTCAACAATCGTCTAGCCCCATGCCCCCTCGAAAACCGCGGTGCGGTAGCCCGCTGGGATGGCCCACGTTTGGAACAATGGTCAACGACACAGAGTGCCCATGTTGTGCGAGATGGATTGGCTCGAATATTTGAATTAGAGCCCGACAATGTTCGCGTTGTCGTTCCCGACGTCGGTGGGTCTTTTGGAGCGAAGCGCGGTTTGTCGCCTCCTGAAGTGTTGACGGCCTGGGTTGCAAAACAAGTCGACCGTCCCGCACGATGGCACGAAGGCAGGACCGAGGCGATGATCGACCTTGGTCACGGTCGCGGGCAAATCCAGTACGCCGAATTGGGCGGAGATAGCGACGGCACTCTTAAAGCCTTCCGCGCGAGGGTGTTTCAGAATGCGGGCGCATATCCAGACGTGGGTAGCCTTCTTCCCCGCATGCTCGGCGTGATGGGCGCTGGGCCATACGGACTCGAAAAGGTCGAGATCCACAGTCGCTCTGTGTTGACTAACACAGCGCCCTTACTTGCGTACCGTGGAGCCGGTCGGCCTGAATCGACCACGATGCTTGAACGAATGATGGATATTTATAGTCATGAGATCGAAATGGACCCGGCTGAACTTCGCCGCAAAAATCTCATCACAAAGAGCGAAATGAGCAGTGCCACCGCGTCGGGTGCGATGTACGACTCCGGTGATTACCCGCAGGCCCTTGAGAGCGTTCTTGAGGCAGTCGACTATGAGAGCCTTCGAACCGAACAACGACGTCGCCGAGAAGCTGGAGACGTACTGCAGCTCGGGTTAGGAATTTCCTCTTACGTCGAGATCACCAACCCCGGCGAAGAAGGTGAATATGGCTCCGTTGAGTTCCTTGACACTGGTCGCGTGCTCGTTAAGACCGGCTCGGTTGCCCAGGGACACAGCCACTCGACCGCATACCGACTCCTAGTGAGTGAGATGCTCGGCGTCGCCGTTGACGAAATTGATGTTGTCTACGGCGATACGGGTCTAGTTCCGAGAGGAACTGGCACGGGAGGATCGAAGTCAATCCAAATTGGCGGATCAGCCTTGTTCATGTCCAGCGAAATTTTGATTGAACACGGTCGCGAAGTGTCAGCTGGACTTCTCGAAGCCAATCTTGATGATGTTGTTTTTGAAGCAGAGTTCGCTCGTTTTTACGTAGATGGCACCCCGGCGATTTTCTTAACATGGGCTGACCTTCGAGAACACGGCGCCATGGAAGCTGAAGCGGATTACGTAGCGCAAAGCGCAACATTTCCGTTCGGCGCACACTTTTGTCTCGTCGAAGTTGACCTGGAAACCGGCGAAGTCCAAATACTTCGCTATTTAGCCCTAGATGACTGCGGCCGCGCCCTTTCGCGCGTGATGGTTGAGGGCCAAGTTCATGGAGGTGTTGCGCAGGGAATTGGGCAAGCCTTGTTTGAGGAATTCCAATATGACCAAGACGGCAATCCATTGACTACCAACTTCGCTGATTATGCGTTTGCGGGAGCGCCTGACCTTCCTCCGATTGGGAGGCTTCACCAGGAAACCCCTACCCAGCGAAACCCTATAGGCGTCAAGGGGATCGGTGAGGCGCCGACGATTGGTTCACCGGCAGCCGTGCAGAATGCCGTCATTGACGCGGTTGCTTACCTCGGAGTTAGACATGCCGACATGCCCCTCACTCCTAACCGAGTGTGGAGCGCTATCCAAAAAGTAACTAAACAAATTGATGGGGCAGCCAATGGTGTTTCTTGACGAGTGCATGGATTTTGCTGATTCGGCATGGGTGGCCTTCGAACACCACCCTTGGATCGAGGCTCTATTCAACAACACTTTGAACGACGAGCAGTTCGAATATTGGTTGGCCCAAGATCTTCCGTACCTTGGTCAACACATCACCGAGGTTGCATATCCAAAAGTGCCGCCGGGTAATCCGTTGATCGAGTTAGAAAAGGAATACTCGCGGCGGTCAGATGATGGTCGAGTTGAGCTGAAGCTTTTAGAGAAAGTGGGGCCGTTTGGCAGTTCTCGATGGGCTGCCCGGCCTCGACGCGATGCTTTCCTCAACTTTTGGGTCAGGACAGTCCATGAAGGAAGTTTCGGCGACATTTGTGCAGCGTTGTACGTGTGTTACTCCTTCGATAAGACGTTTGGCGAGCGTTATGAGCAAGAGAAACCAACGGATCTGCCTGAACTTCAAAAGGAATGGGTTGAGCAGTGGATCGATCCCTTCTACGTGAAACTCCGACTCGCGACGGAGCAGGGCCTGAACGAAGCAGGTGCGCACTCAACCCCTTACCAGCGTGAAACGATGAAGTGGCTTTTTCTCAGGGGCATCCAATACCAGATCGGAACGTTTGACGCGGCCTGGGAGCTTTCCGATCCTTGGCCTGGAGAAAGTGCCCCTCAAGGTGTCCTGTCGAATATTCCTGACGGGCTGTACGACACTGGCGCTCTCTGAACCATCACTTGCATCCAGAAGGTCGTTGCCGTTGAATGATGCACCATGTGAGTGGCTGAGAGTGTGAGTTCGCGAAGCGCACTAGATCTGGTGGACTAGGCGCGTCAGACGAGATCTACCTCAGCTTGCGGCATGCCCGCCAGCAGTTCGAATCCTGGCCCTCGATCAAAGAATTTTGGAGTCCCGCGGCTCTCGGCTAGTTCGTCTCGTTTGATATGAGTTTGTATAGCATCGACCTCAAAATCGATTTGGTCAGAAACGAACACGACGCCGTAGAGTTCTTCAGCGGCATGCTCGGAGACTTTCCCTTGGATCACATCCAGCCTGACCAATGATATGTCCCGTTCAAGGGGGTCGCCCCAACCCCCCCCGCCGGTTGTTTCTACCCGAATGAGCGAACCCTGATCAACTGGCTCGCGGTCGCATAGCCCGTCCATCACTCGTTCGTCCTCGGATCCAGGGTTGATTGTCACCTTAAAGGGAGACCCTGCCATGCCACCGTTGAGACCCCAACACGAGAGAATTGATCGATCCGCGATCGACATAAATTTCGCATCGCTGGCAAGCACTCGTATCTCTTTTTGGTATCCCAAACCGCCTCGGTATTTTCCAGCTCCTCCTGAATCAGTCGCCAATCCTAGAGTTTCGATTCGAACTGGGAATCGGCCCTCTACGAACTCAGCTGGAAGGTTTTTCGAGTCAGGTACGACATGAATAGCGTCGCTTCCATCCGCGTAATACCGGCCTCCGGACCCTCCTCCTAGGATTTCTCGACTGAAGAACCATTCTCCGCCTGGGGTGACACCTTCGATTCCCGTGTAACGGATGGTTTCTTGATCCGCAGGCATTCGCCCGCCGGTTGCTTTGGCTAGAACCCCTGCGAGGACTCCGAGGAGCCGAAGAATCACGAAGGTTCGGGCATTCGTGGGCGCTGGAAAAACCGGCGTGACGAGTGTCCCTGGCGGTGGAAATTTAATTTCGAACAGGGGCACAACGCCTTCATTAACGTCAAGTTCCGCCATCCGCTCCGGTGTATCGGCGAGATTTCTAAGAATTGGGGCTAGCCACTTCTTTAAGAAAACTCCGTCGGCGTAGTCCCCGGCGTGGTTGATGGGTCCCTTCGCCTGTGGGCTCGTGCCGTTCAGATCAAGAATCAACTTCTCGGACGTTTTTGTGAGAGTGATCCGTTGGCAGTGAAGTTTTGGTGGATCAACTCCGTCGTGCTCTGCGTAGTCCTCCCATGTCCAAGTGCCCTCGGGTATCTTGGTCAGAATTTCTCGCCGAAATGTTTCGGTCGTGCGATCGATGATTACGTCAAAGCACGACGTAACTAGCTCGGTACCGTACCTTTCAAACAGTTCCGACAAACGATCTGCACCCATGCGACAGGCAGAACATTCGGCGTCGAGATCGCCGGCGAGACTTTCCGGAAGCCGAGAATTGCGTGTCATGATTTTGAGAGCCGCTTCGTTTGCCACACCTTTGTCGTAGAGCTTGATCGGTGGAACCATCAGGCCCTCTTCGAACACCGAGAGAGCATCGCTAGGCATTGAACCCGGAACTTTTCCGCCAATGTCATCATGGTGACCGAATGCCTGGACAAAGGCCACAACTTGTCCTGTAGCGAAGACGGGAACCGTGACGCAGAGATCCGGCAGATGCCCAATGCCACCTTCAGACAGATAAACATCATTGTGGAAGTAGATATCACCGGGCTCCATTGAATCAATCGGAAAGTCGCGAACGATTGGGTCAACTAGTGCCGAATAAGAGCGTCCTGTGAGTTTGCGCATGCGCACATCGTGGATGCCAGCGCGAAAATCGTGTTGATCTCGGATCATGGGCGAGCGTGCGGTGCGTCCGATGGCATCTTCAACTTCCGCTTCAACCGATGCGAGGGTGCCTTCGACGATCTCGACGACAATCGGATCGACTTCTTTCATCCGGAGCTCCCTTCTAACTTATTTGGCCTGATTATCAGATTGCCCAACTTGTCGACGACGGCACCGAAGTTCGGCGCGATCGGCGTCGTGGAACCGAATTCTTCGATTACCGCAGGTCCTTGGATGGAGTCACCCTGGCCGAGTTCAGACCGATCATAGACTGATACCTCTGACCATTCACTGAAGTAAACGTCGCGACGTTGAGCTTCCGTAGCGCCTGTCCCTGCTTTGATCTGTCTTGGGTTGGGTCTCTCGATCGGGCCAAATGAAGTAACTCGTAGGTTGACCCACTCGACCACCACTTCGGGTCGGTCGCGATAGCAGTATCCGTATAAGCGTTCGTGCTCATCGTGAAAATTAGCCAAAACCTCGGCGATGAAATTCTGGTCAATCGGTCCTCCGGGAGCGCTTGTCTGGACCTCGAAAGCCTGTCCTTCGTATCGAAGGTCAACCCAACGAGCAAGACGCTGTTCCGTATGCATGTAACCCTGGTCTTCGAGTGCTGTTGATGCTCGGTTTGCAAGCTCAGAAAAGACACTTCCGAGCTTCGCCTGGGAAATTTCCCCGTGTGATTCACCGATAGTTTGAACCTCGTCGTGTCGCAGATCCACTACTAAAAGCCCGTAGGCGCTCAGGTTGCCCGGATCTGGCGGGATTACGGCCGCCTCCAAACCGAGAAGATCGACGAGGCGGCACGCTTGCAGTGGTCCGGACCCACCAAATGCGCACAGCGCAAAATCCCGCACATCAAGTCCTCGCCGAACGGTGACCTGCCTGATCGCGTTCGCTTGGTTCCAGGCTGCTATCTCCAGCACTCCGGAGGCGCACTCTTCGACGCTTAGACCGAGATCTGTTGCCAAAATCTCCAGTCCCTTAACTGCCTTTGCTCGGTTCAACTGGATGCCCCCGCCTATAAGGCTTGAGGGGATGCGACCAAGAACAAGATGGGCGTCAGTCACAGTAGGTGATGTACCGCCAGAGTCGTAACACAAGGGGCCCGGCGCTGCTCCTGCAGATTGTGGACCCACTTTGAGGCCACCTTCTGGGCTGATCCAGGCAATTGAGCCACCCCCAGTGCCCACTGTGACAATGTCGATCATTGGGACCTTGATTGGATGGCGTCCGATAGAACCTTCGGTTGTCAGAGCTGGTTCCGCTCCTTGGACAACGGTGACATCGGTCGATGTGCCACCCCCGTCGAGGGCTAACACTTGCTGGAAGCCAGCGTGTCGAGCGACTTCTGCGGCGCCAAGTGCGCCAGCGGCGGGTCCGGACAAAACCGTCGTAATCGGTTGGCTACCCACAGCCTCGGCGGAGATTATTCCGCCGTTACTCTTCATTACGTAAAACGCCGGCGGTTCCTCCTTACCGATGCGGTCCAGTTGAGCGTTGATATTCGAGATGTATTCGACCACTTTGTCCTTTACGAACGCGTCAACGAGTGTGGTCACCGATCTTTCGTATTCTCGGTATTCGCGCAGCACACGAGAGCTGATGGAAACAGTCGCTTCTGGGTACAACGCCGAGATGATCTCCTCCACTCGTTCTTCGTGGTCAGAATTGAGATAGGAATGCAAAAGGCAGACTCCGATTGACCGTATGCCGCTGTCTCGGAAGTGTTGCACTGCCGTGACTACGCTCTCTTCGTCAAGCTCTTGAACCACCTGCCCTCGCGCATCGAGGCGTTCGGAAATTTCGCGTACAAGATGCAGAGGCACAATCCGATCTGGCTTCACCCAGAAGTAGGAGTTGCCGTAGCCGTCTGGAACGCTTTGTCTTGCGATCTCGAGGACATGACGAAAGCCTTGGGTGGTGATTAGCCCCAGGCCGGTCATATCATCTTCAAGCAACGCGTTAGTCGCGACTGTTGTTCCGTGACTGACCGTCGATATGTGATCGGATTTCAGGGCTGCTTTTTCGACTATCAACCTGATGCTCTCGACAAATGCTTCAGCTGGATTGGACGGAATGGATGGGGTCTTGGTCGCGTGTAATTCACCCGTGGCTTCATCGAACGCGACCACATCGGTAAACGTTCCCCCTGTGTCAATTCCGATTCGGATAGTCATTTCTCAAATCCTGATTTGGCGACCGCAACCAGCGCTTGCTCAAAACAACTCATCGGCGGCTGAACTAGTCCAGCCCCCACCTGACCGGTGCCGGCTTCCTTCCCGGCCATTCCTGTATTGATGGCCGGGAGTATCCGGGTCGAAACCACTTTTGCGACGTCAATTCCAGTGGGGGTACCCCGAAAATCCATTGACGGGATCTGTAGATAAGGATTCTCGGCGAGCGTAATCTCGTACATTTGTCGGGTCTTTTGATGAGCCAAGTCTGCTGACCCTCCGACGAAACGGACAATCGCGGGAGCACATGCCATTGCGAACCCCCCGATTCCGTATGTTTCCATGATGGTCGAATCTCCAATATCTGGGTTGATGTCGACATCCGAAAACCCTGGGAATAAAACACCAGAAGGTGTATTTGCGGGGCCCGTAAACCATTGGTCCCCAGCGCCGCTCACCTGAATACCGAACTCCGTGCCGTTCCGAGCCATCGCAACGACCATTGTCGACCCTGGTATGTCTCGAGAGGCGTCGGCAGCTGCCTTCGCTGTGGGCATCACCATGTTCAGGACGAAATGTTCGTTCCCATCGATGAACTGGAAAACTTGAGCGATCTCGCTGTTGGTGTAATCACATTGGGCAATATGAGCCGCCATCTCCCGAAGGAATAATGCCGAACCCGCTCGGTTACGGTTATGCCCTTCATCGCCCATTTGAAGAGACTGCGCAAGAAGAGCTCTCACGTCGAATGGCCCATGTCGTTTAAAAGCGTCATCAAGGATTGGAGCCAAATTTGTTTTCATCCACCGGAGTCTCTTAATCACCTCGTTCGAATAGGAACCCATGCGAAGTACTTTGCCGAGTCCCTCGTTGAGATTGGAGTATGTGACGTGATTGTTCACTTCGTCGCGTATCTCATAGACAGGCATCGACGCGCTAATTACACCGGCCATCGGTCCCACAGCGCCACGGCTGTGACACGGGAACAGTTCGATTCTGTCCCTTTCACAAATTTCCCAAGCATCGGCTGGGCTTTCCGCCTCGCCCTCTAGCAACAGCGCGCCGACAAGGGCACCGCGCAAGGGTCCTGAAGCCTCTTCCCACGTTAGTGGTGGGCCTGAATGGAGGAATTGTCGCGGCTCAAGTCCCAAGGCATCACCAGCGGTCGTGACACCGACCACCTCTGGTTTCGATTCGATCATCGCTTGGACTGCGCGTTCATTTGCTTCTAAGCGACGTAGATCTGCGGCCACTCGCGAGAGAGACGGCGCGGCCCCTTCAGGCGGGGGCTCCCACGACGCATCGATGACGGCAATCCCCTGTGCACGCAAAGCATCTGAAAGAAGCCGAACTCCCGCCGCCGCTACTGTCGGCTCCCTCAATAACCTCGATTCTTTGTGAGCCTTCATTGAATGACCGCTGCTCGTGTCGCGTTTGCGTTGGACAGAAAGACCTCTGCCCCAGCTTGGGCAAAAGCGTTGGCCTGTTTGTCACGGTCTTGGGGATCGTTGCGCGTGCCGATCAGAGAAACAAATACTGGAGCTTGGATTTTTCGGATTGCACTTTCTAGTTCCGTAGCTGGGTCGGCCGAGGCACCATGTCCGAGCACCACATCAATTAAGACCGCGCCGACGGAGTTATCTTTGGCAACTTCGTCAAGCCTCTCCAAACGGAGTGTGTTGTCGATCATGGGATGAGGCCGGCCGATTGTGAATTCGTCGGCTCCCAAGTCCACGATTTCTGCCTCCCATCCGGCGGCCTCCGCAATGCGTTGGGACTCCAGTGCCAACGTGCCGCCGCTAAATAAGCCAACAAGACGGCCTGTGCGCTTTCGCCGCGCTCGCGTCGGTTTCCAAACGGGTAACTCAGGTAACTCAGATCGCGCGGCCGTTAGTAAGCGAGCAGTTCCACTGGTGAGATCCTCCGTGGGAATCTGAACTACTGGTGTGGTCATGTTGGATAAGACCCCTTCGAGTGACTTTTGTGTTACCGGCCCGATCCGCTTTGCGATAAGTCCTATGACCTCGATCGCGGGGTCTTCATCAAGAATGCCAAGTGCCGTGAGTGCTGATATTCCGCCGATGTCATCGGTGAGATCTCTTCCGCCGAGCCCTAAAACGTGTCTAACCCCGACGGCCGCCTGATCACATAACACCAGAACTTGTTGAGCCCCTGTGCCTGATGCCGAAACGAGTCCTATCGGACCAACCGCTGTGACGTTCGCAAATCCGAGGCCCACTCCGTCGAGTATGACGGTCCCGCAGTCTGGCCCCATAACGATGAGCCCGAGGGGTTCGGCGAGCTTTTTTAGATTCAGCTCGGATTCAATGGATACGTTGTCACTGAATATAAGCGGATGCGCTCCGGCCTCAATCGCTTCAACTGCCTGATAGGCAGCGTGTTCGCCCGGAACAGAAATAAGAGCGACTTCAGCCCCATAGTCCTTAATCGTCCTTCCGAGCGAAGTAGCAGTTCGATCTGCCCCTTCTCTTGTTTCGACTAGGCCTAGCGGCTCGTTCAAAAGTTTCTCTACTAACTGAAGGCAGCGATGCGGTGAGTCCTCGTCAGTCCTAAACGCAATCAGAAGGTCAGTGTTGGATCCCTCCGGAACCTCATAGCCGGCTGATTGCGCCAATTCGATGTTGAGCGTCGTCGCCATAGCGACTATCGGTTGAAAAATCTTGGGGTCCTCAGAGAGGACCTTGCTCAACAGCATTAGTGTGACGGAGTCGCGATACAGGCCCTCTCGAAGTTCAACGTGTTGAATCACATCAATCCGTCCTTCGGTGTGAAGCATTGATGGCCCGGCGTACGCCTTCCATCAGGTAAAGACCAGATGTAGCGCCGAAATTAGAAAGTGACTCTATTGCCGTGCCCAGATCCCCGAAACCCGCCAACGCTTCCATCAACCGCACGACAGGGCGCGCCACTTGACCCTTATGGGCATAGCGAATCAACGTGAACGAATACTCGGTTGTTGCCCGATGATCGCAAGCCTGGTAGAGGTCAAGGGCGGAGTTCTTCATTCCCAGCGCGTGGAACGTTGTCAACATTCCCATGACTACGTCGTCACCGCCAGGCGTTAGACCCGGTCCCCATCCGACGCAGGCTTCTGGCGATAGCGGAAGAGTCGGTAGGTTTGTTTGACCGAGGAAGTCGCTCACATTCTGCTCGTCGAATTCACACACAGGGCAATTGGGGTCCCACCACCTTCGCGCTTTCAACGGCAGTACTACTTGAGAATCGGCAATTACTCCGTTTGGAAAGCGGGGACCATTGCAAGGCTCAAGAATGATAATTGAATCATTCGAAGCATCGCGTAGAGCGAGACTCGCTGCGACTACCTCAGTCACCTGGCAGCTCCACGATTGCTGCTACGGGTCCGCCGCCCGGCGGTCCTTGGTGGAGAGCAGCGACTGAAACAAAGATTGCGGGATCAGCGACGGCGGCGGCAATAACACCGCCGACGGCAGCCTTGATTTGTCGATGATGGTGAACATCTGAGTCATTGAGCATTACTTGGCGATAACCGCGAAGAAGACCCGCGGGGTGGGCTTCGGCCTTCGCGAAAATCTGAACTATTTGACCCTGTAGCTCCTCGGCGGAAGGTTTGTCAGAAAGGGGAACGCCTGCGTTACGAATTGCTTCATAAACCGCCGCAGAATCGATTGCGTCTTGCATCACAGAGTGACCAACCCTAAATCTTCCGCCTGCGCCGGGCGCGTTGCCCACAACCACTATTTGACCGCGTTCTAACTCAACTCCGGACGAACAAGAAGCAACCGAGGAATAGAGGCCGAGATCGTGTCCAATCTGCTCTGGGGTGGGCATGCTGATTTCGCCGAGAGCGACAGCGATACCGAGGGCCGCGGTTCCATTTGAAATAGCCATGGACTCCAGCGGTTCGTGGGTGAAGACCGTTTCGCCCCGCGCCGTGGCGTCACCTATTGATTCCATGGTGAGTAAAGGCGTTTTGGTTTGGACGAAATGAATATCTTTAGGGTCCGAAATACCGGCTTTCGACATGGCGTCCTCGACCCCCTTAGCAATCGTGGTGACCATCTTTGCCCTACCAATGTCCTCGGGTTTGATGGGTGCACTCATTGAGATACCCACTGCCATTCGAGATGGACCGTTGAGTATTTGAGGCTGTGAGGTTTGAGAAAAGATGACCGCGTTCGGTGTTATCACACCGTCTGTTCCTCCTGACCATGCCATAGGGATTTGGTCTATCTCTGATAAAGAACGCGTCCCGGCAGTCAGAAGAATGGAACGAAAAGCCTGGTCGGCCAAGATTCGGGTGTAGTCGTTGACTCCTCCGTTGCCTTCCGTCTTTCCTACGATCGCGATCACGTCATCCGCATCAAGATTGGGTCCTGATATGAGGTCCCGGAGTCCGCTGGCGTCCGAAACTCCGCCAAGCAGCACTTTATGGGCGGCGAATGGCATGTGAGGTAACTCCAGTCTGGACCAGGTTTTAGCGTAGATCGGTATCTTATTTGGGCTGTTTCCCAGGCGTCTGAGATTTGTCGCGGACATCAACCCTGATGAGTTTTTCCCTAGTCAAAATTGCACCCAAGCAACATCCTTCTTGGCTTGACTAAGCGGGCTCGCGGCCCGAAGCCAATCGCATCGAATGAAGATCAGACGGAAACAGTGGCATTTGGTTGATTTCGAAACCCTCAGCGTCCTCGATGGCAGACGCGATAACCGCGGATACAGGGATAACGCCAGCCTCTCCCGCTCCTTTGATACCTAAGGGGTTTAGTGGGCTCGGTGTTTCTAGATGGTCAATCTCGATCTTTGGAATCTCGGTGCAATAGGGCATTAGAAAATCCATGAATGATGCATTCTGGAGGTTGCCGTCTTCGTCGTAGGCCAATTGTTCATAAAGTGCCCCGGCAATTCCTTGTGCCACTCCGCCATGGATCTGACCCTCCACTATCAATGGGTTTATGATCCGCCCGCAGTCGTGTACAACGCAATAGCGAAGAATCTCGACTTCAGAGGTGGCGAGATCTATTTCTACTTCGACGGCATGAGTGCCACTAGCGAATGTGGCGCGGATCGGTGAATACCATCCGGTCGCTTCAAGACCAGGATCTTCACCTGGTTTGATCGGTGGCTCGTCAAAGCTCCCGTTCCCGGCGAACTGAGTTGCGGCTCTAGCAGCCTCACTAAACGAGTAGCGAAGAGGGTTTGCGAGTACAGCTACCTGTGAAAGGGGTATCGCGCGGACGGGCGTTCCCTTCACTTGGACTTGCCCGTCAACGATTTCTAGGTCCTCTGGGTTGGCCTCTAGAGCATCAGCAGCCAACGCGATGGCCTTCTCCTTAACCAGACGCGCCGCCTCGGCAACTGCATTGCCACTTGTTACAGCAGCTCGCGAAGCAAAGGTGCCGACCGCGTACTGGAATCGGCGGGTGTCACCAGTAACCACCTCTACGTCTTCGAAGGGAACGCCAAGTTCGTCCGCGACGATTTGAGCGAAGACTGTGTGATGCCCCTGTCCGCTGGAAGCAAGCCCTGTTGAAACTTGTATTTTTCCACCTGTCTCTACTCGGACGTGCCCTCCTTCGTATGGGCCGAGCCCCGTGCCCTCTACGTAACATGCGACACCGATACCGCGACGCTTTCCCGGTGGCGCTTCGGAGCGTCGCTCAGCAAAGCTGTCCCATTCGATCATTGAGAGTGCCTTGTTTAACATTTCGGGGTAGTCCCCGGAGTCGTAGATGGCTGGCCGGCCATCTTGAAAGATCATGCCGAGGTCATAGGGAAACTCGTCAGGTTGTATGAAGTTCCGCTGTCTAACCTCGCTTCGATCTATGCCGAGAAAGGCAGCGATGCGATCCATGGTTCGTTCCATCGTGAAAACAGCGTGAGGCCGTGCTGCTCCGCGGTACGGGGTGACCTGAACGGTGTTGGTGTAGACGCTCCTGAAGCGCACTCGGTAATTGGGGAGCCTGTAGGGGCCAGGCAACTGAGTGGCGGTGATGAGGGGCGCGATCATTCCATACGGGGTGTAAGCGCCGTTGTCATGGACAAAATCGACGTCTAAGCCAAGGAGCCGGCCCTCTTCGTCGAAGCCAACTTTGGCATGATGACGTTGTCCCCGTTCGTGCGATGATGAAATGAAGTGCTCAACTCGGTCCTCTGTAAATTTCACCGAATTCTCGTAGTTCATCGCGCCCCAAGCAGTGAGAATGTCCTCGGGCCAGGGGTGAATAACCTTGGTTCCGAAGCCACCGCCTACATCGATCGCGAAAACCTCGACTTGTTCATCAGGTATCTCAAGGATGTTGGCCACAGCGAAGCGGACACTGGTCGGCGTCTGGGTCGCGTTTTGAATTCGAAGCTTTCGACTGTGTCGGTCCCAAGTCGCGTGACTTGCTCGGCCCTCTAAGGCGCTACCCATGCTCCGCTCCATTTCGAAATCTAATTCGAGTACATGTGGAGCTTCGGCTAATGCCGAATCGACGTCGCCTACGTGCTCAGAGTGATCTGCCGCGACATTTCTTGGTACATCGTCGTGGACCAAGTTTGGCCCGAGTGCGCCGTCGATTCCGACAACAGCGACTTTGGGCTCGTATTCAACTATCACTCGCTCGGCTGCGTCCTCGCCGATGTAACGGTCGGCCGCGAAGATGGCGACTACTGATTGACCCACATAGCGGACATAGTCCTTAGCAAGGATGTGTTGGGTGCGAGGCGCTGATAGCGATGGATGAGGAATGAGCAATGGCAATGGCTCCGCGAGGCGGCCTGGCAGATCCTCATAGGTCAGAATTGCTGTTACGCCGTTGAGTTGCTCTGCCTCTGACACATCAATAGACACCACCCGGGCGTTGGCGTAGGGCGAGCGAACCATTACGAGCGACAGGGCATTGGGGCCTGCATCGTCTGTAAAAGAGCCCTGTCCGGTGATAAGGCGCAGATCCTCCGTCCGACGCACCGCCTTGCCAAAACTTCTTGTAGTCATCAGATGTCCGATTGCATCAATTCAACTGCGTGGCCGATGGCAGCGCGGATGTTTTGGTAGCCCGTGCATCGGCACAGGTTTCCCGCTATCGCCTCTGTGATCTCTTCTTCGTCTGGATCGGGTCTTTGTTCAAGTAATGCTGTAGCGGTCATGAGAAATCCCGGAGTGCAAAATCCGCATTGAAGCGCATGACATTCTTTGAAGGCTGCTTGGACTGGATGCAACTTGCCATCAGCGTCTGCAAGGCCTTCAACGGTCCGAATTTTCCTGTCCTGTGCCGCTATCGCAAAGGTCAGGCACGAGCGGACAGGTTGGTCGTCGATTAGCACGGTGCAGCAGCCGCAAACACCATGTTCGCAGCCCACGTGCGTTCCGGTAAGACCCAGATCGCCTCGTAAAGCATCCGAAAGCAACCGTCGAGCTGGCGCACTGAACCGCTTTACCTTGCCGTTCACATCTAAGACTATTTCGTGTGACATTTCTTCGTTCATACGCATGCTTTCAACGATTCCCAAGCTAATTCGGCGGCAAGGTGACGGCGATAGTCGGCTGAGGCGTGGACATCGGCTTGAGGATTCAGCTGAGAGCTAACGATTTCGTAGATCTCGTCGTGGCCTATGTCGCTGATTTTGGTCTTAGCTAAGAGTTGATCAAAGCTGATCAAAATTGGCACCGGGCCGACAGAAAGAAAAGCTGTGCGTGCTGACGCTATTGACCTTGCATCGTCGTAGTCGACCACGCTGACGGCGCCCGCGATGGCATAGTCACCGTGGCGTCTTGCGACTTCGCGAAACGAACTCAACGAATTCCTCCCGAGCTTTGGGAAGATCGCTTCCACGATGACTTCATTTTCCTTTAGTGAGGATTGCAGAGGCCCTTCGAAGAGATCGACGGCTTGAATGGTGCGCTCTCCGTCAACTGAAGACGTTCGCACCGCTCCATCAAGGACGCGGATTACAGCAGTCATCTCGCCCGCGGGATCCGCGTGCGCCAGAGATCCACAAACGGTGCCGCGATTTCGGATCACTTCGTGAGCGACGAGTTTTTCCGCATCCACCAAAAGAGGCAATTCCGAGGCAACTCGTTGGGTCTTTAGGAGCGTGGTGTGAGTAACTGCCGCTCCCACCGTTACTGATCGGTCGTCCACTTTGATCTCACTGAGTTCTGGAAGATTAGAGATGTCTATGAGATGCGGTGGCGTAGAAAGGCGAAAGTTCATTAATGGGATCAGGCTTTGCCCACCAGCCAGAATTTTTGCGTCTTCAAGTTCCGAGAGAAGTTGCGTGGCATCTTCGACAGAGGTGGCTCGGTGGTAATCGAACGAAGCTGGTTTCACGACGTCGGATCTTCAAGTTCGGGAAGCAAACCTTGCAAGGTCGATTCGAGCGGCGTCGGATCTCCAACCAAAGCTCGAAGTTGTTGCGTTGATCCTTCCAAGCCGTACTCGTTCATGTAGCTGAACATCATTTGAACTTCGTGGGGCGTACCATCAGGCGCTGGCTCTTCATGGCAGGTCACCGTGTTACGTGTAAGGCGCGTCAATAGGGCAGCGATCTCCCGGTGGCTGATTGAAGCCACCCCGCAGAGATCCCATCCCGATCCGGCTTCAAGATCACTATCAAGAAGTACCGATGCTGCGCGCCCAACGTCAAGAAGATCCACCATGGCTGTTCGGGCATCCACCGAATATGGCAGTACGAGTCGCCCGTCGCCGGATGCCTTTTCAATGTAAGGCTTCAAGTTTTGTATGTATGGAGCGGAACGCACAAAGGTGGTTTTAGAGGGACGTGCTTCTAGCAGTATTTCTTCGACGAGAAGCTTTCTCCAGTGGTGAGGCATCTTCTGGGTTTGGGGGTGGAGGACCGAGTGATACACCAGGCGGTCTACCTTGTCTGCCTTAGCCGCTACTAAGGTGCCAATCTCGACTTCCCCCGGGTGAAAATTGGGGCAGATATGGTAAGCGGCATCGGCATCCTGGAATAACTCAGCCAGAGTGGCGCTATTCGCCATGTTGCCGATAACAACTTCGCACCCAGACGAGTGAAGACGCTCTGCTTGTCCCTTATTGCGAGCGAGAGCCCGGATTTGCCAGGTCCCTCGGCAGGCCGTTATTACCGCTTGTCCTGTCTTGCCGTGGGCCCCAGTCACCGCGAGCGTTGGCATTCTGCCCATAGTAGCGTCTCCTAGGGAGGCGAGCCGATTGGCGTCAGACCCGTGGACCGTGCCAGCGAATCCCATCAACGTGTAGTAGTCGCGCTGGGTGGAAACGCGATCGCGCCGAGCGATGGGGACTACACCGCAGAAGAACAAACCGCCAATATGGCGGTAGCCGCCAGAAGCCTCGTAGATCTCATTTCTCTCGGATATGAGCCGGTAATAACGCATGGCAACGGGCCGCAGGTTGGCAATCTACTGCTAAAAAACGAACTGTCGGCTGCGGTTGTGCCGGCGGTACCGCTGGATTGGTGTGTAGCTCAAACACAGGCCACGATTGGCTTCACTTTGGTAACTGAAATCGAATTGGAACTCAGTCGAAGATCGATTTTTCGCACCGCGGCCAGCGTGATAACGCGGGTTGTGGTGGACCCCACTGACCCGAGTTTTGATTCGCCTGGGAAGCCGATTGGAAGGGTTCGCGAGGATGGAACTAGACGGCTGGTTCCGTCACCACCACCCATTGAGATACTCGACTATCCGGTTATCGAATTGCTTCTTGATCTTGGCGTCATTGTTGTTGCATGCGGGGGAGGAGGCATCCCGATGATTCGCGAAGGCGGGAACACGAGAGGCGTTGAGGCTGTCGTGGATAAAGATTTGTGCACTGCGTTATTGGCTGAACGTTTGGCCGCCAAACGTATGGTGATCGTCACTAATGTCGACGGTGTAAAAAGTGATTACGGGGGCTTTCAGGAACGCCTCATCAAAGAGATTGGTGTTGATGAGCTCCGTGGACGGCTGCGAAATGGGGAGTATCCGACGGGTTCGATGGAGCCAAAGATCCGGGCCGTTCTGCAATTTATTGACGCGACGGGCGGAACCGCAGCGATTGGTTCTCTGGAAGAGCTATCGGCGGTAGTGGGAGGAGAAGCCGGTACGCAGATTTGTTGAAATTTGAGCTCAACAGGTGAATCCCTGAATACCGTGTTACTAAACCCGTTGATACACAAGCATCAGTGTTTTTTGCGGTTTGAGAGTTAACGTGGTTAGACCAAAGCTGGGCACTGGGCGAACTAAAAACCTTCAGAAACTTCAACTATGTGGCAGTGTTTTTGGCGTCCCGGCTGCATTCTTTAACCTTTGACGAGTTTGAAGGTTGTCCATTCTTGGCCGAATCTAGAGAGCGGATCACTGACGCATGTTCTTCGATTCAAGACTCTGGCAATTAACTAAGGGCAGCCGAGGTGCTGTCGCTCAAGCCGTGATCATTGGTGTCGTGGCTTCAGTCACTGGCATAGTTCGACTTGGTTTGCTTGGGTGGTTGCTAGCCAAAGTATTTACTGGCGCGAATCTCAACGAGTTAGCGGGCCCCACGATGGCTGTGGCGCTCGTCATGATCGCGCGCGGCGTGCTTGAACACTGGCGCAAGATGCTTGCACATCGCACCGCTGCCAAAGTACAACTGGTACTTCGTAGCCAACTCCATGAACACGTTTTGCAGCTGGGGCCAGCTCAATTTGGGGACGTACGCACGGGCGAAGTTTTGTTATCACTCGTCGAAGGTGTTGAACAGTTAGAAGTTTGGTTTGGTGAATACCTCCCGCAGCTATTTGTAGCCTCGATCACTCCTCTAGTGATTTTCGTCATGTTGGCCCCTCTCGACTTGCCAGTCGCTGCCATTCTGATTGGTTTCGCATTAGTGACTTTGGTAGCGCCCTCCGCGTTTCACCGTTGGGACGCGGCTCGAAGCTTGCAACGGCAACAGGCATACAGTCGTTTTGCTGCTGACTTCTTGGACTCTCTACAGGGTCTAGCGACACTAAAAGCTTTCGGCCAAAGCGAAGAACGAGGCCGCACACTGGCAGAACGTGCCCACGACGTATTCAAGAGCACCATGTGGGTGCTTGCCACTAACTCCTTAACTCGCGGCATCACCGATACCGGGTTAGCGCTAGGCGCAGCCGCAGCATTGGCGTTAGGTGCATATCGAGTGCAGGCCGGCGAAATGGAAATAGTGACACTGCTCATTGTGTTGATGGCTGGTATTGAAGTGTTCCGACCCCAACGCGACCTGCGTGCGATGCTGCACAACGGCATGATGGGCCTCTCGGCTGCACAAGGCATCTTCAAGGTCTTCGACGCTGAACCCCAAATTCAACAACCGACAACACCCGTGAAACTCACTGGGCCTATTGACCCCCGACTGTCCTTCGAGAGAGTGGTGTTCAGCTACCCCAACACCACCGAAGCGACTCTTGCCAGCCTTGACGTTGAGGTTGCCCCCGGTGAACGAGTCGGAGTAGTCGGGTCAAGTGGCGCCGGTAAGAGCACCATGGTCAAGTTGTTACTGAGGTTCCACGATCCTGATAGTGGTCGTGTCATGCTCGGCGGTCACGATCTCAGAAATCTGTCGAGCCAGGACCATTATGGAGCGATCGCCGTAGTGTCCCAAGACACTTTTCTGTTCCACGGCACAGTGCTCGAGAATATTCGATTTGGGGCTCCAGACGCGAGCATGGACGCGGTGCGTCAAGCAGCTCGTGATGCCAACGCACACGACTTCGTGATGAATTTGCCAAATGGTTACGACACTGTCATTGGTGAGCGGGGTATCCGTCTATCGGGTGGTCAACGACAACGCATAGCGATTGCCCGCGCGTTGTTAAGAGACGCCCCGATTCTGATACTTGACGAAGCTCTGTCCTCAGTCGACGCCGAGAACGAGGCGATTATCCAGCAAGCGTTGGATCGTCTTATGGCTGGGCGAACCACGCTTATTTTCGCCCATCGACTTTCCAGTGTGATCAGCGCAGACCGGATTCTCGTGCTTGACGAAGGCAAAATAGTGGAATCAGGGACACATAGCGCGCTAATGGAAAATCGAGGTCACTACTACGCTTTAATGGCTGACCAGTTGTCCCAACCAAACTTTTCCAACCCGAATGTGGCAGATCACTCCAACAATGTCGCAGATGCATCTGAGGATTTACCTCTTGACGGCGGGGACCCCAACAACTCGGAAATTGTTCCCGCCACCGGCCTTGGCTGGGTTGGTGCAGTACGTTGGCTTTTCAGTGAGGTCCGACCATGGCGCGGAAAGCTAGTAGCCACCTTCTTCTTCGGGGTCACGCGGGTTGCCGCGCTTATTAGCGTCGGTGTACTGAGCGCATTGGTAGTTGCTGCTGTCAAACAAAATGAGCCCTTTGGAGGCTTACTAGTTGCTCTTGCCGTAGTCGCGCCTCTGGCGGGCATCTTGCATTGGCTGGAGTCTTGGATTGCTCACGACATGGCATTCCGGATGTTGGCCGAAATGCGAGTAGCGCTTTACTCGAAGTTGGATCAACTCGCGCCCGCATATCTGGTACGCAGACGCACCGGCGACATGGTCGCTATGGCGACGCACGACGTGGAGATGGTGGAGTACTTCTTCGCTCACACCGTGGCGCCTGCTTTCGTCGCTGTGCTGGTGCCTACCTCAGTGCTGATCACGTTAAGTGTCCTGGGTTGGTCGATGGCTGTCGCTCTGGCGCCATTCCTAGCCGTTGTAGTCATCAGCCCCTTCTTATTGCGCCGTCGGCTCGACACCCTCGGCTCCGAGGACCGTGAAGCGCTTGGTGATCTGAACGCCTTTGTGGTGGACACCGTTCAAGGACTCGACGAAGTTGTGGCGTTTCAGCAGTCCGTAGCGCGATCAGAAGCATTCTTGAAACGAGTGCAGCGTCACGTCGACACCCGCTTGCCCTTCTACCGGGACCTTTCTCGGCAAACAGCGGTGCTTGAGGTTGTTACCGGGCTTGGGGGGCTCGCCGTGGTGATAACCGGCGCGGGGCTTGTCTCGGCGGGAGATCTGGCCCCGACTACCCTTCCGCTGTTGACGTTGCTCGCTTTAGCTTGCTTCTTGCCAGTTGCTGAGATTGCCCATGTTGGACGACAACTCGCTGACACGCTCGGCGCCGCGCGACGGTTGTACCAAGTGCACAACGAAGATGTGCCCGTAGTCTCGTCTGCAACGCCGGTACCCCTTGACTCAGCGAAAGCCGCTCGAGCAGTCACCTTTGAGAATGTCGTCTTTAGCTATCCGGGCACTACGACCGAGGCCCTATCGGGCGTGACTTTCGATGCGGCGGTAGGCACGACCGTGGCGATCGTTGGACCATCCGGCGCCGGTAAGACGACATCTGCCCAACTCATCCTGAGATTCTGGGATGCAACCGATGGTCGCATTCTTCTGTTTGGAGAGGATCTTCGCTCATTAGATCTCGATGATTTGCGCGCCCATGTGGCCATGGTTAGCCAAGAAACGTATTTATTTCACGACACGCTTGCCCATAACGTCGCCATGGCGCGACCCGGCGCTTCAGAGACGGAACTTCGCACGGCTATCGAACAGGCCTCATTGGGTGACTTTGTGGCGAATTTACCTCACGGTCTTGAAACTCAAGTTGGAGAGCGAGGTGTGCGCCTTTCGGGAGGTCAGCGTCAACGTGTGGCTATCGCGCGGGCGTTTTTGAAGGATGCCCCAGTGCTGGTGCTTGATGAGGCCACCTCACATCTTGACGCAGTTAACGAAGCAGCCGTCCACGGTGCACTGCAGACGCTCATGCGGGGCCGGACCACGCTGATCATCGCTCACCGATTATCAACAGTGCGTAACGCCACGCAGATTGTGGTGATGGACGCTGGCAGGGTCGTCCAAGTCGGGGACCACGAAACGCTTCTGAACGAGGATGGTCTTTACTCCCACCTGCTAGCCCACCAACTCTCGGCTACCGCGACGTAACAGTTGGTTTGAGCGACCGTGTGTGTCAACTCGTGAAGATGAGTGGGCTTTCAGCCAGAAAGGTCTTGACCGGTGGCGGCAAGAAATTCAAGCAACGCCGCGTTCCAAGCGCCGGATTGTTCGAAGTACGGGCTGTGCCCAGCATTAGGGATTTGAACAAATTGTGCTCCGCGAATGCGATTGGCGGAATCATGCAGCATTGAAGACGGAAAAATTTGGTCGTACTCACCCGCAATGAATAAAACCGGAATATTGAGATCATCAAACCTTGAATGGTCAATCGTAAATTCAAGCACCTCCCCCAGCCGATCAAGAGGCGGTGAATGAAACGAACCCAACGCTTGGTACAAAAACGCGTGAGCGATATCTCGATCCGCGTCTCCGGTCCACAACGCTAGATGTCCCCCAACCAGCGGGAGTTCTCGTGTCCCCAGTAGTCCACCGTCGCCGCGGAATTCTTCGTATGCCCTGCGAAGATCGTCGGTCCAAAGGCCCCCCACAGTGTCGGCGTAGGTGACAGATCGGACTCGCTCGTTGAATAACGTGAGAAAGGCGGAAACGTGCCAACCCCCCATGGATTGACCTACAAGATGTGCGCTGGAGATTTCGAGTTCGTCCAGTACGGCTGCCAGGTCATGTGCCGCATTATCCGGGGCCAGGCGGCCGGTGTTATTGGTGGAGTTACCAAAACCGCGGCTGTCCCACGTCACCACACGAT